>JANOWJ010000069.1:0-7515 GCA_031417835.1 Saprospiraceae bacterium
CCCGGACAGGTTATGCTTGGGCGGGTCGTGTCCTGTACTGTGATTACCTGCAGACAGCTTCTCGAATTATTACAACTATCTACTGCTGTCCAGGTCCTGTTGAGTATAAAATTACCAGGGCAATTGCCGGGCACGGTTCCATCACTGAAAGTAATATTGGTCACTACATCCGTACAATTGTCAGTCGCTGTGGCCGGGCCGCTTGTATTGGCTGGCGTGGGTGCTACCTGACAATTGATGGTCACTGGGCTTGGGCAGGTAATGCTTGGGCGGGTCGTATCCTGTACTGTGATTACCTGCAGACAGCTTCTCGAATTATTACAACTATCTACTGCTGTCCAGGTCCTGTTGATTATAAAATTGCCGGGACAATTGCCGGGTACGGTTCCATCGCTAAAGGTAATATTGGTCACTATATCGGTGCAATTGTCGGTCGCTGTGGCCGGACCCCCTGTATTGGCTGGCGTGGGTGCTACTTGACAATTGATGGTCACTGGGCCCGGGCAGGTAATGCTTGGGCGGGTGGTATCTTGAATGACTATTTTTTGAACTTGAACTAAGGTATTCCCGCAACTGTCTGATGAAATCCAAAGTCTGAAAATAGAACCTAAGCCAGGACAAGAGCCAAGCACTACCGAATCTCGGTGCGAAATAAAAACCTGACCATTGCAATTATCAGTACCAGCGATGGCAGTTCCCAAACTGGATACACTCGTATCAGCTGTGCAGTCGACAATAGTGTCTCGCGGAAGGAGTGTCCCGGTAGGGGAGGTGGTATCAATAAAATAAAATAACTGGATACAAGTGTCCTGGTCTGTTTTATTTGTAATAGCATCTCCATTAAAATCCCAGATATAATTGCGGGTTACGATTAGTGGATCCGAGGAACAACCTTGGCCGGCATATTGATCCAGAACAAAGATTCGGCCACTCCGGGGACCACAACCGGTAAATCTTATTAAATTGGTATCAGAGATTGGTAAACTAGTTAAACATTGAAATGTATCATTTACCAACAAGGAACAATCCAGTTGAAAATTCTTGGTGATCACTATGGTATCTCTGACCGGAACACAACTATTTAAAGAAGCGTCGAGGTCTGCCCTGGTCACAGTGACGGAATACATGGTATCGGTGACCAATACTTTGATCGTGGAGTCCATATTTCCATTGGACCACAAATAAGCATAGGAACAACCTACCGCAGCGCTGGATACATTGGCTGTCAGTTTTAAAGAGTCTCCCATACACATGGTATCAATTTGTACATCGAAAGTTGGATACACCGTCACCAACCCAGTGTCCATTAACAGAATATCCCCTATACAAGTTGTGTCTAAAGGTTTTGAACTAATTATATACCGGAAATCTCTGCCTGCACAATCGGTAACAAGGCCGTAAAAAGCTTCATCGTATAGAAAGTTACAAACTGTACTATCAGGCGTACCTCCGTTGCAAAACACAAAATTTCTAAGCATAGGGTCATCGGGACTGGACCAGGTAGGGTTGGCTGCATTGGATACATTAAGGGATACATTACAGGGTTCTATAGTCAATGCACTATCAAGACTGGGTTTTCTGATAGCTGTTATTATAGATGCAGTTGAATTATTACCTTGTTTGCAGGATAAGACCACATATACACTATTACCCTCGGTACAAATACTACGTTTATTGTTTCCGCTTGAATTACTTGCTTGCAAGCGGGCACACAAGGTTCCAAGTGGATTCAATTGACCAAAATACAATTCTCCACCGGCAGAACCCGATCCGATATCTGTGACGATTAGTCCCACTATATCAGCCGTCAGGGTAAACCGATATTCAAAACATCTTTTGTTCATTCCAGCCACACAGCCGTCAGGGGAACACCCCGCATCAATTCTTGCACGCTCGATATGTATAAATGAATCTGTTATAATGTTGTTGAGTGTAAAATTAAAATTGTAAAAAGGTGTGGAAACGGTATCCATATCACTGGTACATACCCCCGAAGCATTGCAGATATAACTTCCCGAATAAACCGGAATTTGAATAGAGGAGTTTGTAGCACATTCGATGACTACGTTTACATTGTCCCCATTATCGAATGGGCCATAGTACCGGTATTCATCGGGTGATGCAACAGTTAAGTTCACATTAGTGCCCACCAGGGCTACAGGTTCTGCTAACGTGATATTATCTGTTGCAAATCCAATATTATTAACGATATTTCCATTCAGGTCTTTGACGATATATTGTTCATCCATACTTCCGCGCCTGACCCTGAACGCAACATAAAACTTTCCAGGGTTTTCCGGCCGGCAGAGTGTATAAACATTATCCACTGTGGCATCGCAAGTTGCAAAAAAAGACAAGTTATTGGAAATGATCTCAGGTTTGCTATAAATACTTGGCTTTTCTCGGGTAATTGGAGCCGGCGAACCATGAAAGAAAGCATGTATTATTTCGATTAAAAACCAAAGCACAGGAATCGATATATTGTAAAGCGGTTTCATTTAATAATAGTTTTTAAGCCCTGGAAAACAGAAATTAATAAATATTTTATAATATGTAATTTATTGAATATCATTTATTTTTAATCTCCACAAATAGAGTCGGAGTGAGCATTACAAAAAATTCGTAACAGGTTGATAATAACTGTGGATCCAGAAAATCATATGCATTTTCCGGAATACTTTCGTCTATCATGAAATCCTCAGCAACTCCACCGTTTATGGTATCGAGGGGCCATATGGGCATAAAATCTATAGTCTGAAAAATTTCAGTATTAATCACTGAAACCGAGGTAGCTCCCACCACGCCCATTGCATTCCATGAAGTTATGGCTGCACTGAAAGCCGATGTCCTGAATTCTGCGGGAACGATGAATACACTGCTTATGTAATCTATACCATTGTGAGTAGAATCGATCCAATCCTTTACTTTAGCGGGATTGATGGCCCATTTTATGGGTACATTATAATTTTTATTCAAGTCATAGACCAGTCCATAGGGTTTAAGACCATTGTCTACAGTTTGGGATGGTAACGTAATACCCAAATTGATCAGATAAGAGCCGGTTGGGCTCGCTTCTACTGTTGCAGCTACCTCATAAGAATTTGCCATGGTCAGGATTAAGGCAAATCCCCATGAGTTTTTGCATCCTTCAAATCCCAAGCTTACCAAATTCAAAATCTTCATGTGAGCGGCTTTTATTCTAAATACGACTTTAGTATTAGGCTGAATCTATTTATATATATATTTTTTAAAAATATAACTGATTTCACAGGCTGAGCAGACGAGTCGACTCTTACTAAAAGGTAATTTTCTAACATAATTTTTATTTATAAATCAATAATTATGCCGAAATAATATTTCATTTATATCCAAACCTATATTCCAGTATGCAAAAATTGACCCATTGATCGTATTTGATCAAAAAATGAACTCAATTAATTGTTTTTTAGTTAGTTATATCCTATATTATAAAAAACTTTAATGTATAAAAATAAAAAAAACATTATAAGAAATAGCCTTTTGAATCACTATTGAAAACATATTTATTATTAAAATAAATTAAAATAATATGTATTCCACCAGGATGGGTTCAAACCATTGATAATACGCGAACGAACAAACGTAAATACACCATATAATAAATAATGTAATGTGTAATAAAAATGTCTTCTCGAGTAGTAAATTTGGTGTAATTTAAAATACGGGTATAGATTAGTCAATACATAGGCTGCCATAAAGCCCCTGAAACAATGGTTCCAGACCTACATTTATTAGAATTAATTGATTGTTTTCACCGTCGTTTTAGCGGCTTACTAAGCTTAATTAAGATGGTAAAAAGTGAAAAACAGATTCAGAAATAACCAACGTAATAGATTATTCTGAACAATTCATTCGACTATATATTATTCTTCCAGACTTCTTACTGTTGCACCACGAGAAAAAAAAGAAGCTATGTTGATCAACATCCTAAAAGGATACTTGCAAAAAGAAAAAGTGAAATGTTGATCAACTAGATATTGGGTAGTTTCTGGATTTAAACCCAAATCAAAGAGACTATTGAAAAACAATAGTAAAATTTTATAGCTAACTTCCATATCGATAGCTCTTGACAAAGAAGCCCTTGTATTAAATGGCGTTATAAAAACCCCGCCCAAATCATGGCTGGAATGTAAAGCCCTCGTTTTAGCGAGGGCTCTTAGAAAATTAAATGGTGGTCTTGAAAATCAAGAACCCCGTATGGAATAGTAATGAGTTCTAAAAATACATTTCTTTCAAGAGCATTTTTAATTAATTTTTAAAAATGAAAAGGAAATGGGAAAGAAAAAGGAAGAAGTATGGCAAATTGTCTACCCTCACAGTGCAGGGATTGATGTAGGGTCACGATTCCATATGGTAGCCGTGGGACAGTCTGATGATCAGGTCATGAAATTTGGAGTCAATACCGATGATCATAATTTGATGATAGATTTTCTCAAAGTCCACAAAATAACTCATGTAGCTATGGAGAGCACTGGGAGTTATTTTCAAACTTTATTCTTGGCACTGTAAGAGGCGGGATTTGAAGTTAGTCTGGTGCATGGAAGCCATACTAAAGGTATCGGCAGTCAAAAGACAAATGTGAAAGATTGCAAATGGATCCAAAAATTATTCACCTATGGGTTTTTGAAATCTTGTTTTTTGCCATCCACTGCAACCATGGAAATCAGAACATTAAATCGACATCGGAATAATTTGATCGATGAGAGTTCTAGGTTATTAAACCGAATAGGCCAATGCTTGAGACAAATGAATATCCGTCTGGATGTAGCCATCAATGATTTAGGAGGCAAAACAGGACAATCGATAATTCAGGCAATTGTAGAAGGTCAACGAGATGGAAATAAATTGGCTATACTGGCCGATTCGCGAATCAGAAAAAGTCATCAGGAACTAGCCCAATTTCTTCAAGGAAGGTGGAATGATAATCAACTCTATATACTGAAAGATCTCAATCAAGCATATCAGTATGTTCGTGCTCGAATAGAAAATTGTGATCAACAAATGAAGAATTGTTTTAACCAAATTATTGAATCACAAGGGGCAGAAGATGCTGGTAAAAATAATCTGACGAAGAAACAAAAGTCAAGAAATAGCAGCAGTTTAAATGTCACCGCAACAAGTTATCAATATTATGGAGTTGATCTAATGGAAATAGAGTGTGTCAGTGAAGCCACTGTGATGTCACTATTGGCGGAGGTGGGAAGAGATATATTCAAATTTAGTACAGCCTCGAAGTTTGTCAGTTGGTTACGTTTGGCACCAAATAATAAAAAAACCGGCGGTAAAATCATAAGCTCCAAGACCCCACAGACTACTAATAAATTTACATTGACATTACGGAATGCGGCCAATACAATTAGCAGAAAAAAAACAGGTTACCTGCTTCATTTTTTTCAAAAAATAGCATACAAAAAAGGAAGAGGAGCGGCAATTACTGCAACCGCTAGAAAAATGGCTGTGATTATTTGGAATATGGTCACAAAAAAACAACCCTATAAGCCAATAGATATGGATCGATACAAGCTGAAAAAAAGACAAAGCACGGTGAAGAGAATCAATAAATTAATAGAACATATGAAAATAAATGCAGATGAATTAATAATTGGTAGTCAACGCATGGCAGGAAGTTAGATGGAACCATTCATTAGAAATGAATGGTTTATCCTCCGGATTGACGAAGTAATTGTAAAGCAATTACTTGTCAGGTCTGATGACTCCTATAGTCGTATCAGACTCATAGGAGGTTAACCCTGATATTGAAAATGAATTGTAATAGATGGAATAAAATCTGACAATCGGGCCACAATTAATCATTGGGTTTTTTGAGGTATAACTCTGGAATTAATGCTTTCAAAATTGTTTAAGAAAGGAGGCTGAATTATTTTCCCAGCCCCCTGATCAATTCCGTCGATCAAGTTATACCTGACAGGTTGCTCCCCAGCAGAGCCTGCGTCCGATTCACTTGATAAATCAAAAGTACTGGCATTGACGAATAAATTTTCCGTTTGCTTTTCAAACGCCAGATGTTTTGAATCAATCAAAGTTTGATAAGGTGTTTTGCCAAAGCAGTATTTGCCGCTATGTGTACGATCATGATTGTAGTATTCAAGCCATTCATCCAGGTCTTTTTGCAGTTCTTCTATGGTATTGTAAATTTTCTTTCTAAAGGCTACCGAATAAAACTCTTCCTGGATGGTACGATGGAATCGCTCACAGATTCCATTGGTCTGTGGACTTCGGGCTCTGGTTTTCGTATGATCGATGGACTCTAATTGCAAATACAATTCATATTCATGATACTCCGGTTTGCCACAGTATTCAGTACCTCGATCAGTAAGAACTCTCAATAATGGTAAATTCTGTTCTTCGTAAAATGGAAGGACTTTATCATTGAGCATATCCGCTGCTGTTATAGCCGATTTTCCATCGTATAGCTTGGCTGTAACCGTTTTACAATAGGTATCTATAAATGTTTGTTGATAAATGCGGCCTACGCCTTTAATCGTACCTACATAGTAAGTGTCTTGAGCTCCAAGGTATCCAGGATGCTCGGTTTCTATTTCGCCAATAGCTTCCTTTTTTTCTCGCTTTCTCTCCAGTGCCATGAGTTGTGCTTCTGTTAGTACTTGGCTTGACCCCGATTGAGTCAGCTTGGTCTCTAATGCCGTTAGCCGTTTAGCGAAGGTTTCCATATCGTGTCTTTGCCAAATACATCTTACTCCACATGGGAATACCGATATGCCTTGCTTACGGAGTTCATTGGAGGCCCGTAGTTGACCCATTGCTGGGTATTGATAGGCAAAATCTACTACCTTCTCTTCTATCCTTGGATCTATTCGATTTTTATGATTAGGTTTTCGTCTACTGACTTCTTGCAAAGCAAATTCCCCTCCTTCATCATATAGCTCTTTGATCCGGTAAAAACTATCTCGGGAATACCCCATGATTTTACAGGCTTCCGATACATTTCCTAATTTTTGGGCTAAGGTTATCAACCCTACTTTAGTTTTAATTAACTTTGAATTGTTCATTTCTGACAGTTTTAAATGGGTTAAATTTTGTTTCTATTTCTTTACTAATTTAACCCAACTGTCAGATCTTATTAAAACTATTACAAATGAATGAATTACTTCCGTTGACTTATTTCGTAATTTATTCATTTTCTATCATCAGATAGTTCATTAGAATTTCTAATGAACTATTTCGGTTAAAATCAATAGCCTCTCTATTTTCACAGAGAGGCTATTGATTATATAGTGCAGCTGTTGACTATTTAGTCCAAATCCTTTTAGTTATTCGATGATTACCATTTTTTTAACCGCTTTGAAACTTTCACTTTCAAAACTGTAATACATGATACCTATGGCTTGCATTTCACTGCGATTCAACCATACTTCCTGATCTTTCGGATTTCGGATTTTCGATTTTCGATTTCGAATCTGTCCAACTTCCGGATTCGAAGATCTATTCTATAAT
>JANOWJ010000070.1:0-75425 GCA_031417835.1 Saprospiraceae bacterium
TAGATTTGAGCAATAAGGCCTGAAAAGCATTTTCGGTATTTTACAACAAGCAGCTGAAAGGAAGGAGATTTCAAAATTTTATCTGGAGGCTTGTATTGCCTATTGGCATACTAAGAAGGAAGATCAACTTGAAAAATGGGCCAGTATTCTAAAATTATTCGACCTATTGATTCAGATAGATCTATCCCCGATCATCGCACTCAACAGGATTGTAGCACTTTCAAAAGTGAAAGGCAAACAAGTAGCGATCGCTGCTGCAGAGAAATTAAATCTAATCAACAATCATTTTTTTTGCGTTTTGCTCGGGGATTTATATAAAAAAATAGATGCTACGGTCTCTAAATCCTATTATCATACTGCATTAAAATTGGCAAAAACGAATACAGATCGGAGTACTATACAATTCAAATTGAATAATGAGTGAGGAAAGGATGTTCTGCCGAATACCGTTGTATGCTTACCGGCCTTAACGGGACCTTATCCTCTTAACTCCATCAATTTTTTCACCATCATAGCTGCACCATTGGCCACAAATACAGAGTCCGATCCACATGCTATGAATCGGATACCCAGGTCGTGATACTTCTTATATTCAGCAGGGTCAAAGATCAAAATGCCTATAGCTTTGCCGGCTCGTGAGGCAGCTTGCACGATATCATGGACCGCTTTTAAAAAAACAGGATGATCAAACTGTCCGAAGATACCCAGATCCATCGTGAGATCAGCAGGTCCTATAAAAAGTACATCTACCCCTTCAACTTCGGCGATTTCATCCAGATGAGCGAGTGCTGCTTCGGTTTCTATTTGTACGACTCCCAGGGCATGCGACTTGGTGTCTTCGTAATATTGATTAAATGATTTGCCAAATTCAGTAGCTCTCACCATTTTGGCTACTCCCCGATTTCCAAAAGGGGGATAATGTAAGCCGGTGATGACTTTTTTTGCTTCGACCGCAGTATTGACTTTAGGACACATCACACCTAGAGCACCCATATCCATGACTCGGGATATTCTGGAGGGTTCTGCGCTCTCCACCCGAATGATAGCAGCGGCACTTGTACTTTTTAGCGCTTGCAGTTGCGGTAGCACATCTTTCTCTGATCCTGCGCCATGCTCCAGATCGATCAATACCCAATCAAAACCAGCTTGTCCGACGATCTCTGCTGTCAAAGCACTCCCAAGGTTGATCCAACATCCGTGTACGGTTTCTCCTTGTTGTATTCGTAGTTTTAAATTATTCATTTTTAGTATTCATTCTTAGGTGAAGCACACATTTCTATCGGGGACACACGGTATCCATATGATATGGAGTAGGCTTGATTTACCAGCGCACGGACTTAAACTTCCAATCCGGATATATTTTTTGCATTTCTATTTCGTCATCCCTTTTGGTCAATCCACAAGCAATATAATTTTGATGAAGCCGAGCCAATGCTTTTTTATCTAGTTCCACCCCAAGACCGGGACTTGTAGGGACTTCAATAGCTCCATCTTCAAATTTAAATCTTCCGCTGGTGATGATTTCTTCCGATTGCCAGGGGTAGTGCGTATCCAATGCATAGACCAGGTCAGGGATAGCAGCACCGAGGTGTACCATAGCTGCCATGGAGATACCCAGGTGACTGTTGGAGTGCATTGATAATCCCCGACCAAAGGTCTGACAGATAGCTGCCAGATGTATAGATGCATGTAAGCCACCCCAAAAGTGGTGATCGCTTAAGATGATATCTTCAGAACCCAATTGAATGCTGCGGGGTATTTCTTCAAATGAAGTAGTACACATATTGGTAGCTAGCGGAATTTGTACAGACTTGCGCACCACAGCCATCTGCTCCTGTCCGCGTACGGGATCTTCCAAATACTCCAGCACGCCTTCCATTTCTTTACCATATTTAATCGCGGTCTCTACTTGCCAGAGAGCATTAGGATCTATTCTCAATGGAACTTGCTCTCCAAATGCCTCTCGCAAGGCATGTATAGCATCCACTTCTTTTCGGGGTTCGAAAGCTCCACCTTTTAGCTTTATAGATTTAAAGCCAAATGCTGCGCACATGGCTTTGGCCTGAGCCACAATCTCTAACGGGGTCAAAGCACTTTTTTGTCGAGCCGCGTCCCAGCCCTGCGCTTTGGGATCCATGCGATGGCCCCAAGTGCCGCCGGCCCCTTCAAATTTATAAAACAAATATGCAGCAAAAGGGACCATATCCCTTCTGCGACCCCCCAATAAATCGACGATCGGACGGTTGACTATTTTACCTACGATATCCAGGCAGGCCACTTCGATAGCGCTAAAGATATGTACCATCTTTCGCTGATCCCACGGTGCATTGCCCCTAGCAGTGGCATGATCTTTTCCAAAATGATCTATCAGGATGTCTTTGATCATATTGGTATGAAAAGGATCGCGACCGATGATCAATGGTTTACTTTTTTCCAAGGCTTGATCGGTAGCGAGGTTGCCAGGAATCTCACTGATCCCGCTGATGCCATCTTCAGTGATCAACTCGACTATCGTGCGCAAAGCATAGGCAGCATGTACCCCAGCAGCATTGAGGAGTGGCGGGTCTACCGTAGCAATCGGGGTGATATTAAATTCTTTTATTCGAGGTCCTGACTTCATGATTTAATTTTTATTTTTCGATACGATATCATGGACTTTATAACATAGGAATAAATGTCGCAGCGATCATAATAATCACAAGGCCTGTGATCGCCATGACCGTAAACATAGGAGCCAGCGTTTTTAATGCTTCTTGTTCGCTTAAGTTGCTGGTCTTGCATATAATCCAAAAGCCGCCATCATTCATCCAGGGTATTACTTTTGCGCCACACCCGATAGCCAGGCATAAATAGACTGGATTAAATCCCAGATTGGCTTGGTGGGCCATACCCGATAGTATACCCGATGCTGTAATCAAGGCTACCGTAGCAGATCCTTGTGCTGTGCGGATGATCGCAGTGATTATAAAAGCGAGTGGGAGTAAAGCCATTTGATAATCCTTGGTCAAGTCAGCTATATGCGTGCTGATGCAGGTCTGTTGTAGCATGCCGCCGAAGGCTCCGCCAGCGGCAGTAATCAATACGATACTGCCTCCTCCTTGGATAGCATTTTGTACGAAAGTCGACATACCACCCTTTGAGCTTTGTTTTTGCCTGGCGAGTACGATCAATGCGATACATGCACCGGTGATCAAAGCGATCGTCTTGTCTCCAAAAAACAGCAGGACACCGATCAATTTGTTTAATAAGGAGTATGAAGAGAAAGGCTCGCCGGCGGTATGATAAGAAGTAAAGGCTATGTAGAAACAAATGGTGGCGAAAGGAAATAAAACGGGCAATAGCGAGATGCTCAATGATGGCAGACTGGATTCATCTTTTTCAGCCGTGTTTCGCAAATCTTCTATTTTGGCATCTATAGAATCCCGAAGGGGTATTGCCCATCGTTTATTGGCCCAGGTAGCAAACCAATATCCGGCAGTGATCGTCATCAATCCAAGTATAGTCCCACAGATCATCATGAGTCCCATATTGATATTCAAGGCTCCGATTAAAAATAATGGACCCGGTGCAGGGGGTACCAATGAATTGGACATCGCTGCTCCTGCTACAATAGCCAATACGAGTAAAAGATAGTTTTTGCCAATACGAATCGACATTACTTTTGCCAAAGGCATCATTAAAAAGATAACGGTATCAAAAAAAACAGGTACGCCTAAAAAAAAACTGCTAATCATAAATCCAATCGGGGCTTTGTCTAGTCCCGTCAACTTTACGACAGACCGGATTATCTTTTCTGCAGCACCGCTATCCAAGATTGCTTTGCCCAGTATCGCTGCCATACCGATCAAGATCCCGATTTTAGCACAGGTATTACCAAATTCTGTCGCGATGCGCTCCCCGATACTCTTTTGCGAAAGCTGCAATGCACTTGCAGCGGAGTTGCCTTTTAATAGATAAAATTGTTCGACATATACACTCGGCGTAAGAATGGCCACTATTAATGCTCCAAGCAACAAAGCTAGAAAAGGATGAAGTTTGAGCCCGATGATACCACCTACTACAATCAGTATGCCTATAAATAATATAAAAAAAGGATCAGACATAAAGGATGTAAGTTGACTTAAGGCTTTAAGTAAAAGTAATAAAACTCTTGAAGTATTTTACACCTTGTGACTACAAGAAAAACTGATGCCGTCTCACTTTTACACTACGCACTGCATCTTAGGCAGGGTATACTCCAAAAAGAGCATAGCATTCTCAGTAAACAAACAATCAAAAACAAAAAAACAAACTTAGCGTGCTTTGCGTCCTTAGCGGGAAAGAAATGAATAAAACATGGCGAACTTTTCCGAGCCCTTCCTAGCCAATCTTCACAGAAGTCATTGTGAGCGACCCACCTATTGCTTTATCATTAAACAATACCACTTTATCTTTTTTATCTTTCAAAGCCAATGCATACAACAACGGCAGATAATGTTCCGGAGTAGGAATAGCCAATTCAAACGGTCGGCCTTGAGATTTAAAATTGATCAACGGTTGATGGTCGCCGGATAGGATATGTTTTTTCATTTTTTCACGCGCTTCCAGTGCCCAATCAAATCCGTATTCAGGCTCATTCATTTTATTCCAAGCGACCAATCCAAGATTATGCACCATATTGCCACTACCCAGAATAAGCACTCCTTTGGATCGAAGCACAGACAACTCCTGAGCAAGATCATAATGGAATTGTGCTCCCTGAGTATAATCAAGGCTTAATTGCAGTACGGGTACATCAGCTAGAGGATACAGATGTCGGATGACTGACCAAGCGCCATGATCCAGCCCCCACTTGGTATCGAGACCTACTTGCGTTTTTTGGATCGTTGATTTGACTTCATTGGCTAATGTAGGGCTTCCAGGTGCAGGATATTGTACCTCATATAATGCTTGAGGAAAACCACCGAAGTCATGTATCGTGCGCGGTAGGTCCATCGCCGTCACAAAGGTACCTCGGGTCTCCCAATGCGCGGAGATACAAATGATCGCCTTGGGTCGGGTGATGTTTTTACCGATGGATCGAAATCCTTTGACAAATTCATTTTCTTCGATTGCATTCATAGGACTGCCATGACCGAGGAAGAGTACAGGCATTTTTTCTGTGGCTTCCAAATCAGAAGTGGCTTTGTGTAAGTCAGCCAGATCCATGGCCACACCAGTCAATGGCAATAAGGCTAGCGACTGCAGAAATGTTTTACGTTCCATGGGATGAAATGATTTGCCTGCAAAGTTATCGGATATTTAATAATGCAAAAAGTATAAAACAATCGGTTATACTTATTGAGATTTGAGTTGCACTTATATGGTTACAATAATGTTGGAGTGTAGATTTTATCAATACGTGGTTAAAACAAATTTTGGGCTCGATCTTTATAGCTACATAGCCTATGCTCATAACGAAGTATTTACTATTATTGGCTCAAACTATGCTTATTTTACTAGTTTAAGCCAGATATAAACGCAAATCCGAGATTCGTGCTGTGCGGAAGTACAACATCAAATTTTTTTTGGATTCTGTAGCTAATTTGAAAAGATAGAGCTTAGATTACTATAGAAATTATTTTTTCGATAAATTCTATATGATCTCCCCGAGTATTTTTCTTAAAAACTATACGTACGGCCAAAATCAAAAATCAAGCCGATGCTACTAAAGTTTTCTTCAAACGCAAGAGGCTTATCCGTAAGTTTAAAAGCCTTGCCTACTTGCAGTTGTAGTTTTACCCAACGATAACCAATTCTGGCGGTGAGGGCGGGCTCCGCAAAAAGCCAAGTATGTTTATCAATGTCTGCTAAATTATTATTGATCAACTCTTGAGTCGTATACGTAGTGTTATAACCACTGTATCGGCCACCGACCAATCGACCAGTAGCTGCTATTTCAAAAATACTATGGTGAATACCTATACTAGGCTGGAAAAAAAATCGAGCCCCACGAGTATCAAAACTTTTGCCATTATCTACAAATTTAGTCTTCCCGATTCCTGCTCCTACGTAGGTCTCCCAGGTCACCCATCGATCACCTCCGGAAAAAGCACCCACCCCGGCTTCAAAAAAACTTCCTTTGCCATTGACTGGATCAGTGTCGTTTCCATCCTGGCGCAACAGGGCATTGACCATCACACCTACATGGGGATCAAGGCTGGTCGCAAACTGAAAATTTCCTTTGGTGTCACCACTCAGGCGAATTTGACCAGAGTCATCAAATAATGGGACATTGACCGTGTTGGGCACATAGGCCACTTTGCACGAGGTCACCATGCAGAGCATAAAAAGCACGAGGTAAAAAAAGTGTTTCATACATTAAGGATTTGAAATACAAACTTACTAAAAAAGTGGAAACAGAGTCAGAAGCAGAAGCAGAGTCAGAAGCAGAAAAATACTTAAGCTCAGCCTATTTATTTTCAGACCTATTTTTCCTACTTCGATTAAAGTCGGCAGTGATAGTTTTGTCTATAAAGTCAGGGTACTCATGCGAGATGTCGAGCCTACATGATGTCCATTTATACTCTGCGAGATCTTTGGTCAGCAGGGGACAATATACTTCAAATCAGTGCTTAAAGGCTGTGCCAGTAAAGCCACCGTACATCTGGGACGACATCAAGTAAGTGGTAAACAAGTCGATCTAAGTGCTCTGGGTACCGATGTCTATCAATGGACGGAGTACGAACTGAAGGTGACCGATCATCAACTGACGATCTAGCCTTGGCAAGAAGACATATAATAGGAGAAGATGAAGTACGGAGGATGCATGTCAGTGCGTTGGTCGATACTGGATCTTATATGCTAGCTATCAACGAAAATGTACAGCAACAATTACAATTTCCCTTTCTGGAAAAAAGGAAAGCACAAATGGCGAATGAATCATTGATAGAGTGCGATGTTGTAGGGCCGGTAGAAGTAAGGTTTAAAAATCGACAAACTACTTGTAGGGCTATGGTCCTGCCAGGTGACTCTGAAATTTTACTTGGTGCTATACCGATGGAAGATATGGATGTTCTTATTCACCCATTAAGACAGGAACTAATAGTCAACCCAGATCATCCATATTACGCCCAAATGAAAATGAAATAAATTTGAGTTAGTTTTAGTTGTTTCCTTTGGATTGTATTGCACTTTCGAAGATATAAAAAGCGCTACTAAATAAATTTAGATAGCTGCATAGACCTTGCTTCGAACAATTGTAATGGAAAAAACTCAAACTTTGAAAACACTTCCAGCTGAAATGAAATTTAAAATATTTGTCACAATGGTTATTTTAATTATCAGGGTTTAAACAAATGTTAAATCAGAGAAGTAAAAAGAAGAAGGTGTAAATACCTTTTGCCGCTATTTTAGAAGACTCCCACTACTCGCTCCTCTTAAATTTAATTGCGAATGCCGATAGACAAATCGTGTTTGAAGAACAGTTAATAAAAATTATCTAAATTTTAATTTTTTTCAAACTTACTTTTGTTTCTGAATATCAATACTTCAATATCAATTTGATAGATGAATTCAATCATCACTTCACTTCATTGATCTCCAACACTACACTGAGGCGTCTTAGATCTATATTCGGATTATAACCCACTGTCATCAAAAAGTCCCCGGAATAAGTAGCCGTCTCATCCACGGTCGATCTGGTACCAGGGTATAGATTGAGCTCCTTGATTTTATATTTTTTATCCCGAGCTAATCCGGCGAGTTTGATTGGGGTAATCGTAAAATTAAAATTAAAACGATTGGAGGTCAGGTAATTAAACATCACAGATCGAGATTGCTGCTCATTGACAAACATTAACGAAGCAAAATCGTTTTCAAATGGATTGATCAGACGATACAAATCTCCATACATCACGACATCTTTGACGCGATTATAATCTGCTATGGCCAGTTGTGCTGATTTTAAATCATTTTCACTAAGATGATCTACGACGATATCAAACCCCATCTTGCCCATCATAGCTACATCGCACCGAAACTTCATACTGACCTTGCTCCAATCCGTCACATGGTTGCAATGAGCGATGGCTGGATAATAGTAGGAGTTTTCCCATTGGATAAATACGCGCTCTATCGGATCTGTGTTATCACTCAACCAAAATTCAGTAAAATATTTTAAAGCTTCATAATCTACCCGACCGCCGCCACCAGAACATAACATCATGGCTACTTTTGGATATTTGGCCCTTATCCGATCAAGCACTTTATACAGCCCTTTTACATAATCTACATAAAGTTTGGATTGTTTTTGTTTTGTTTTTTCTAAATATTGGGAATGGGCATTATATATTACGGCATTACAATCCCACTTGACAAAAGCGATGCCTGGATTTTTTGTAAACAAAGTATCTAACACACCGAATACAAAATTCTGCACAGCAGGATTGGCCAAGTCGAGTACCAATTGATTTCTAAAATACTGTTCTGGTCGTTGTGTTTCCTTGATCACCCAGTCCGGGTGTTTTTCGTAGAGTTCACTTTTAGGGTTGACCATTTCAGGTTCTACCCAGATCCCAAATTTCACGCCTGCAGCATTGGCTTCCTTGACCAGATAACCCAAGCCGTGTGGCAATTTTTTTACATTTTCTTGCCAATCGCCCAGACCGGCATTATCGCCATTGCGCGGATATTTATTAGCAAACCAGCCATCATCCAACAGGAACATATCTACACCTAGTTTTTTTGCACCTTTGAACAGCCCAACTAATTTGGATTCATCAAAATCAAAATATGTTGCTTCCCAATTATTTAATAAAGTCATGCGATCCCCATTGCCATCCATGAGCCTGTATTTGCGAGCCCATCGATGCAGGGCGATACTCGCAGGACCTTTACCTCGCTCCGAATAGGTGTAAATAAATGATGGAGTCTTAAACTCTTCATTCGTCGCCAAAGGATACTCGGATGCATGAGGACTGATCCCTGCTATCAATCGCAGATGATGGTATGAATCGATTTCAAAGTCCAATTTGAAATTGCCAGACCAAGCCAATTGGCCGAGCAAAACCTGACCTTCCGTTTCTGTAGCCAGGCGGTCAAAAGATAGCTGAAAGGTAGGGGCTGCATAAAGATTGGCCCTCGTGCCAAGCTTAGAATCTATCGTCTTGATACCATGGGTCAGTTTTTCTTGTTCAGGACGCATCTCTTGAGCCCAGGTACCATGGTATGAAGTGAGAAAATAATCTTTGGCCATAAAATATAAATTGGCAGAAGCATATTTCTCCAACTCTATCTGACCTGCTTCTTTGTTTTTGATCACTGACCATTGCTCAAAGACATTTTCTTTAGCATAAGTTTTATAATTTAAGATGACCTCTACCGGATAGACTTCATCTTTGAGATAGATCATTGTGTGGGTGACATTGGCATCTATTTTTATTACTTCATTTCGTACATATTTTAATTCGAGGGAAGTATTGCCATCGGCGTGAGTGATCTGTAGGGCAGACTCGACCAAATTGGTGGAACCACTGGTACTATAGGCCGTATGGTATATACCAGCGTTGCCATCATTCATCTTGACCTGACTCGCTATGGTGATGTAGTCGCTGGGTTGGGTGAGTCGCTTCCCGAAATAGGTCGTCAAGAGTCGATTGGTTTTATCCGTAGTGAGGAGCAATGCATAATCCTGCGTTTCTATGGGGATGGTCACAGATTGGGTAGAAGCGAATCCCGTGAAAAGTATAAAAATAATGCACGAAAAAATTGTAGTAATAAATTTCATGAACGCGTGAATATTTAATTTTTGCTAAAGATATAAAAGATTTGAGGTAGGGGTAGCCGTTGTAAATTTGATCATTCTCCAGAAAGGATAAATTGTCACTTTTCTTGGTCATTCTATTTCACAACAAACTTTGAAATGGCCTTCCATCCATGTTCATTGGTCGCAATCGATAAGTATATACCATTTGATAGGGTCGAAATATTTATTCCTTCGGATTTACTTGCGGTCAATATTTGTTTTCCAGTCATTGAATAGATTTCCAAATTGACTAATTTTCCAAAAGAAGGATTGCATTGAAAGTTAATTACAGTAGATGCCGGGTTTGGCCAGCTTTTCATGCTGTGGCTCTGAACGACAATATCTTGAACCGGTACAATCGTGTTTTTCCCTATAAGTTCTACCCAAAAATTAGAAATTGTATCTCCGGCATTATTAATAAATCCGGTCACAAGACGAAATGTATTTTTGTAGTTGGCCGTAAAAACGATTGAGTCTCTCGAATTTAGAAACTCATTATCAAAATTACTCTCCCCTGAGAAGACCACATCTCCACCTATCAAAATGAAACTCCTAAATCTACTCAGCTCAAGACATTCATTTTGGAATACTTTTTTATCCCAATATGCCAATATTGGCCAATGCTTGGAGCTAACATTAATGCCAAACTGAACCAATCTTTGATCACAACTGTTTGTTGGAATCCATTTTTTTGAGTGATATGTAGCTTTGATGTTTCTAAATCTAGAAAACCACTCATCAGATATTCTTACATCCAACCTGTTAGTCCATGGTGTATCAATAATGTTTTTTTCTTTAAATAATTCATCTATTGTATCAGTAGCACTTGGGTCATAACCCATGACAAGGCTATCTCGCTGACCAATCGCATCAACAAAGTACATAGTAAAAGCAAACTCTTGTCCATCTAATTTAGAAAAGAAAAAAAGAACAAATAAGGTGAAAATGAAGGTACGCATAGGAAGAACTAAATTACTTTGTAATAATTAAGCAAATGGAAAAATCTAAATGCCTGCATAAAACTATCAACCAAGGCTAATGAGCCTTTATCAGGTATCGGAACAAAACCTGCAAAGTTAATCCCTTGCTTTTGGTTCAACTAAAAGCATGGAGCTAAGTTTTGTTGGCACAAACAAAAAAGGGGGATCATCGATCCCCCTTCAATAGTTGCATTTTTTTAAATGCATGGTTTTTGATTACATCCCCTCCATAGACATAGTCTCATGGATTTCAATGGTACATTCGTCTCCACCTTTCAGATGGGGATGTCCTTTGAGCAATTTTTTGGCTTTATCCAGAGTTTCTGCCTGAATGATAGAATATCCAGTGACATTTTTTCTGCTTTTTTTAGCCGTGCCATCTTTTGAAATCAATTGACCATTGGCGAGGGGTGTACCCATCTCTACCAATTGTTCACCACATTTCTGAGCCCATTTTCCCCAGCCTTCCATGGCTTTTGCTTGTTGCTTTGGAGTAGCTGCAGCCATGAGTTTACTAGCTTCCGGTGTGGCGTGATAGATGACGATAAATTTTTTCATTGTGTTTGTTGTCGGTGATTAAAGTGCTGACTCCGCACTTTTTTGAATTGTATATAAAAGGAAATATTATTAATTTTGGTAATGTAAGCATCTTTTTGCTGATCCTACGATGTTGCCGCGTATAACCTTATAATTATTAGGCGAAATAGTATTTTTTCTGCTTTATTTAACAAGATGACGGAACCGGAGATCATAATGGGACATACTGCAAAAGAAAAAATCTCGATGGAGATGCGATTGCCTTTTTACTTTTTCAGTGAAAGACTTATTCGTTTTCGGGTGATATCTACTTCCAACACCTTGACCATCACCTGCTGTTGCAATTTGACGATCGTATGAGGATCGGATACAAACTTATCTGCCAGTTGAGAGATATGGATCATGCCGTCTTGTTTGACTCCGATATCTACAAAACAACCAAACTTCGTGATATTCGTCACGATACCCGGCAAAAGCATACCCGGCTTTAAGTCCTCTGGATGTTTCACATCAGCGAATACAAACGGCTGGATTGAGGCTCGAGGATCGCGACCGGGTTTGGCTAATTCCTTGAGGATATCGCCGATGGTCAGCAGGCCTGCACTCGTAGTAATAAACTGTTCCGGTCGGATCGAATCTCTGAGTGTTGCATTCGAGATTAAATCTTGTACTGTACAAGCCTGCGCTTGAGCCATGCGCTCTACGATGGGATAACTTTCGGGATGAACGGCACTATTGTCTAGTCGATTGATGGCTGCTGGTATTCTTAAAAAAGCAGCACATTGCTCAAACGATTTTTCACCGAGGCGTGGGACTTTTTTTAATTGTTGACGAGAAGTAAAAGGTCCATGTGAAGTCCTATACTCGATGATGTTTTGAGCTGTTTTATCATTCAGTCCCGATACGTGGGTCAGCAGACTTTTGCTTGCAGTATTTAGATTGACCCCTACCAGATTGACACAATGTGCCACGACGACATCCAGGCTTTGTTGCAGTTTAGCTTGATCTACATCATGCTGATATTGACCTACGCCTATCGATTTGGCATCTATTTTTACCAACTCTGCCAATGGATCTGCCAGTCGTCGCCCAATAGATACTGATCCACGTACAGTGACATCTTTGTCTGGAAATTCCTCGCGTGCTACAGCAGAAGCAGAATAAATAGACGCCCCATTTTCATTGACCATATAGATATCTACAGGAGACTTCAAGGCTATGCTGCGGATCCAATCTTCGGTCTCTCTACCTGCGGTACCATTGCCTATCGCTATCGCTTGTATCGCATATTGTTCTATCAAATGCTTAATTTTTAAAGTTGCTTCTTGCCTTTCTTTCTGGGGCTCGTGAGGAAAGACTACATCATCGGTAATCAATGTACCTTCTTCATTCAGACAGGTGATTTTACAACCCGACCTATACCCGGGATCTATAGCCAAAATTCTTTTATTACCCAAGGGCGGGGCCAATAAGAGTTGTTTAAGATTTTCAGCAAAGACTTTTATAGCTTCTTCATCGGCTTTGATTTTGGCGAGGTTTTTTATTTCGGTCTCCATCGAAGGAGCCAATAATCTTTTATACGCATCATGGATAGCGAGACGCAGCAGCTCGCTGCACGCATTATTTCTTTTGATGACGAGGTGCTCTAATTTTTGAATCGAGAGTCCTTCGTCCGGTGCTATGGATAATTTTAAGTAGCCTTCTGCTTCACCTCTTAATATGGCTAACAATCGATGTGAGGGACACCGATGCAACAGTTCTTCATATTTAAAATAATCTTTATAGTGACCACCTTCTGTTTCTTTGCCCTTAGCCACATGGACATAGAGTAGCGCATGTTTTTCATATTGAGCGCGCATCGCAGATCTAGCCCGACTATCTTCATTGATGAGATCAGCGATAATATCTCTAGCTCCCTGGAGGGCATCTTCTATCGAGGTGACTTCTAGGCTTAGGTATCTTTTTGCTTCGAGTGCAGGATTAGATGGAGATTCCTGCATGATCCATAGCGCCAGGGGTTCAAGCCCTTTTTCCCGAGCTAGGCTGGCTTTGGTTTTTCGTTTGGGTTTAAAGGGTAGATAAAGGTCTTCCAATGTATTGCTATCCCAAGTGGCGCGGATTGATTTTTCCAATTCAGGACTTAGTTTTCCTTGCCCTTGGATGATCTCCAGGATGGCTAATCTTCGTTTGATGAGTTCTGTATATTTGGTATGTAGCGTTCTGATAGCTTCGATCTGCACTTCATCGAGGGATTGAATGATTTCTTTTCGATATCGAGCTATGAAAGGTGTAGTGGCGCCTTCATCGATGAGCTGCATGGTGGCACTCGTCTGATGGGCTTGGATGCCAAGCTGCCTGGCTATCAATGGAATGTACTCTGCCTGCATTTATCAGACAATATTAGGTCAAAGATATTGTACTGAACAGGCAGGAGTAATTTTGATCACAAATTATTTTCTGTCGCTTTAACTACTCTGACCGTGACATTTTCAGATACTACGATGATGATCGGTATGGCTACCATCATCAAGGTCTGAGGACCATCTTCACTTTGAAACTTCATGACCATGCTGATACCGGTGACGACGGCACAGATTAAATATAGACCATACTTGGATACAAAGAACCTGGTTTTATAATAAGCTCGTACCCAAAGGGGTATCCCTAACAGTAGCACATTGATCGTTTGTAATATCCAGAACAATACATTCATTTGACTTTGACTCTTTGGTTATTTGTTATGCAAACATGCGGGTATTGCAGAGTACCGCATAAAAAATAACCCTAACGGAGAGAAAAATCGGCCCAATGAATCAAAATATAGGATGAAGTCTAAATTGGCTGGATTAAATTCTTCAGTTAAGGCTTTAAACTCAAATGGAATAATTAAATAAATTCGCAATCGGTTGATTATTAATATATTACATCCACAACCACTAATTTCTAAAAGCCATTCTTCTGGTTTAAGTAGCTTACAAACCACCCAAATTTATAAGTTACTAATAATCAACCACTTAAAAATAAAAATGTTTGATTTAAAAGGCATTTTTAGTTAACAAATGTTTGATTTGATAGGTTGTTTGAAGTCGCGATTATGACTATTTTAATGTCGCAGCTGTCAGATCTGCCAATCTGCATATTTGACTTCGGATTCAATATTAGTTGACAACTACCCTTTTCCTTCCTTATTCCCGCCACCCACCCTATCTTTGCGCCCTCTTATGCCATATATCGAATACAAGTCCCTGAACCTCCCCGAGATAGACCTCGAAATCCGTACGTTTTGGGAACAAAATGACATCTTCAATAAAAGCATCGCCGAGCGGGCCGGTGGCAAGCCCTTTGTGTTTTACGAAGGTCCTCCATCAGCCAATGGTATGCCAGGCATCCATCACGTGATGGCCCGGGCGATCAAGGATCTGTTCTGTCGGTACCACACGATGAAAGGCGAATTGGTAGAGCGCAAAGGCGGTTGGGATACTCATGGTTTGCCCATAGAGTTGAGTGTCGAAAAAGAACTCGGTATCACAAAAGAAGACATTGGTAAAAAAATCTCAATAGATGATTATAATCATGCGTGTCGCAAGACCGTACTACGATACAAAGATCAATGGGACGAACTCACACGCCGCATCGGGTATTGGGTAGATCTTGATCATCCGTACATCACGTATGAAAATGATTACATCGAGTCCGTCTGGAATTTGTTGAAGATCTTGTACGATAAAGGATTAATGTACAAAGGGTATACGATACAGCCGTATTCTCCGGCGGCAGGTACAGGACTGAGTTCACATGAGCTCAATATGCCAGGTACATATAAAGAAGTGACCGATACTACTGTAGTTGCTTTGTTTGAAGTGATTCAAAATGATCAATCCAACTATTTATTTGAATCTGCATCGGAAGATGTACGCATAGCTGCCTGGACCACTACACCCTGGACCTTGCCTTCCAATACGGCATTGACTGTAGGTAAAAATATAGATTACATCAAAGTCAAGACGACCAATCCATATACAGACAAACCCATGTCTGTGGTATTAGCCTCAGTATTAGCTCCTCATTGGGTGGGTGGAAAACATAAAGCACCTATTCTGGATCAATCTGAATCTTTTAAAGGATCAAAACTAGAAGGTATACGCTATCATCAGTTATTGCCGTATGGGTCGCCAACCGATGGCGATGCGTTCAAGGTATTGCTAGGTGATTTTGTCACTACCGAAGATGGTACAGGAGTGGTACACACTGCGCCGTCATTTGGCGCGGATGATATGCGAGTAGCTCGCGCCAATGGTATTGGATCACTCACCTTGGTAGATAAGCAGGGGAAGTTTACAGAGCAAGTCGGAGAATTTTCAGGTCGATATGTCAAAGATTATAAGGATGATCCTGAATATAAAAATGTAGATGTAGATATTGTCGTCAAACTCAAACAGGAGAATAAAGCGTTGAATGTGCAAAAGTATGTGCACAACTATCCACACTGCTGGCGCACGGATAAGCCTGTACTCTATTATCCCCTCGATAGTTGGTTTATCAAATCTACTGCGGCTAAACAACGTATGGTGGAATTAAACAAAACCATCAATTGGAAACCTGAGAGTACTGGTACCGGACGATTTGGCAATTGGTTAGAGAATCTGCAGGATTGGAATCTGTCGCGGAGTCGATACTGGGGAATAGGATTGCCTATCTGGAGAAGTGAAAATCAAATCGAAGAACTATGTATTGGTTCATTGGATCAACTGCAAAATGAAATCAATAAGGCAAATGCAGCATTTGGATTGAATCAATCTATTCCTTCTGATCTGCATCGACCCTATATTGACGAAATCATATTAGTCTCACCGACAGGCGAGCGTATGACGCGGGAGCTCGATCTCATTGATGTATGGTTTGACTCTGGCTCTATGCCGTATGCACAGTGGCATTACCCTTTTGAAAATCAGGACAAGTTTAAAGTCAATTTTCCGGCAGATTATATTGCAGAAGGAGTGGATCAGACGCGAGGTTGGTTTTTTACCCTGCACGCTATTGCCGTGATGTGTTTTGATTCTGTAGCCTATAAGAATGTAGTATCCAATGGCCTGGTCCTGGATAAAAATGGCCAGAAAATGTCTAAACGCCTGGGCAATGGTATAGATCCATTTGATACGCTGGATCGACATGGTGCTGATGCAGCCCGATGGTATATGCTCTCCAATGCCAATCCCTGGGAAAACCTAAAGTTTGACATGGATGGACTCGAAGAGTCAAAGCGACGATTTTTTGGTACACTATACAATACGTATTCATTCTTTTCCTTGTATGCCAATGTAGATGGCTTTTATCATAAAGAGGCAGCCATACCGGTGACGCAACGACCAGAGATCGATCAATGGATCTTATCTACGTTACACACCATGATTGCCGCAGTAGATAAAGCATATGCAGAATATGAACCCACGGTAGCGGCACGATTGATCGATAGTTTTGTAGATGAAAAACTAAGCAACTGGTATGTGCGCTTATGTCGGCGCAGATTTTGGAAGCCATCGTTGAATACAGACGGTACGCACACCTCGGATAAGATAGCCGCTTACCAGACGCTGTATGAATGTCTGACTACGATCACCAAACTCATGGCGCCGATAGCCCCATTTTTTGCGGACTGGTTATACCGGAATCTGAATACAACTACTCAACTGGAAGCGGCAGAATCCGTGCATCTTGTTTTGTTTCCATCGAGCGAAATCGCCAATATTAATATCGCCCTGGAAGAACGAATGGATTATGCTCAACGTATAAGTTCACTGGTACTATCGTTGCGGAAACGAGAAAAATTGCGCGTGCGTCAGCCGTTGAGTAGGATTCTGCTACCGGTTTTGGATGAAGGGTTTATAGCTCAGATCGATAAAGTGAAAGATCTGATCCTGTCAGAAGTCAATGTCAAAAACCTTGAGTACATCACCGACACCAGTGGCTTGATCAATAAAAAAATCAAAGCAAATTTTAAGACCCTCGGCAAACGACTCGGCAAGGACATGAAAGCTGCGGCAGAAATGATCAATGCAATGGATCAGGATGCTATCCGATCTTTAGAAAAAAACAATGTTTACACTCTTGAGATTGTCGAAAACAATTATCCCATCACACTGGAAGATGTAGAAATCAGCAGTGAAGATTTGCCAGGATGGTTTGTAGCCAACGATGGTTCTTTGACTGTAGCACTGGATACCACATTAGATGATGCGCTTATAGCTGAAGGTATAGCGCGCGAAATCGTCAATCGAGTACAGAATATCAGGAAGTCCAGTGCGCTGCAAGTGACTGATCGCATCCATTTGTATCTGGAACAAACGGATACTATACTACCGGCCCTCAATTTATTTTCTGACTACATCAAGAATGAAGTCTTGGCTGATGATATTCATTTGAAACCTATGAATACCGGATCGATGGAGAAGATGGAATTGGTAGAAGGAGTGGAGGTAGGGATCGGAGTGGCGAAGGTGTTGTAGCGGCGATCTTAGTCGTTGGAATAAAAGGGCGTAAACGGAATATTATATTATTCGATCCCGATGGGATCGCCAGCGACTGAAGTCGCCGCTACAGTAAATCGTACAATTTATTCCAACCAACATATTGCCTTACTATTATAGGTCATTGCTTTTTGAATCTCAGATTAGATCAATCTGAATAATGATTTCTACATTCTACAATGTGGACCCCATCACTAGTGATGAAATAGACTAATCTGTGCTCATCATTAATTCTACGACTCCAACATCCTTTTAAATTACCTCTGAGCGCCTCTGGTTTTCCCAAACCAGTGAATGGATGTTTTAAACAATCAATTATTAATGATTCAATTTTGTCAAATAATTTAGGGTTATTTCTCATCCAAATACAAAAATTTGAAAATGCTACATCGGAAAAAATTACCTGGTCAAGATTGCTCATTTAGCTCGAGACTTAAATGATTCAGGACCCAATATCTTTTTAGATTTAAGTTTCATTTTGCTAAAAATGGTAGCCAGGTGTACCCCGTATTCACTATTGCTGTTTAAAAAAACTGTTTCATCCAAATCTTTATATTTTTTTAAAGGCAATAAAACTACACTGTCATCAGCATTTCGATTGATGATAATTGGTTCTTCATTTGAAATACAATCATCCATGTAGGATTTAAGGTTAGATCTGAATTTCGAATAACTTGTTATTTGCATTGTACAAAATTAAGTACAATAGTTCGGTTTATTTTCTTTATTTACGCACTGCTTCAATTGAAAAGCCAATGTTAAAAATCTATTCTAAAAGAAGCAAAAACGATTCATTGGATCATGAACACTAGAAAGTGGGGTCGACTTCAGTCGCACTGGAATATTATGGCATGAATGAAAAAAGCGATCCCTATGGGCTCGCCAGCGCCTGAAGTCGTCGCAACAGTAAATCATGGATTTTACAATTCTCGCATTCATCTTATACTTCAATGTGTCGTTTCTTATATAAATTCAGGAAGTCCATTGATCTACAAGTGACGGTTTTGACAGTGATATCACCTGTTTGACTACATGAATTTGAAGCACAGACGCAAAACGGACCGGAGTTCATCACCGGTTTATTTATTTACATTCGTAGTATGAAGTCTTTCAGATTGTTTTTAATGGTATCCGTGTATCTCCTTGTATTAAGTTGTGATTCTTCTTCGCACAAAAAACAAGAAGAAATAATTTTTCCTGCAAATCTCGTCCAATTCAAAGCCCATTCAAACAATCCTCTTTTCAAGGGTACAGGGTTATCTGCAGACTGGGATGAAAACATCCGTGAGCGGGGCTTTATCCTTTACGAAGACAGCTCCTATCATCTATGGTATACGGGATATAAAGATGGGGATGATCAAATGATGACTCTTGGCTACGCTACTTCGCAGGATGGGATGATGTGGTCCAGATATGCTGAAAATCCGATCTATGACTCTTTATGGACCGAGGATATGATGGTGATCAAAGTCGGAGACACCTACCATATGTTTGCAGAAGGTAAAAATGATATCGCTCATCGACTAACATCACTGGATCGAGTCCATTGGCAAGATCAGGGTCCGCTGGATATAAGATACGCGGATGGACTACCGCTGAGCCAAGGACCATATGGCACTCCGACGGTATATATCCAGAATGACATTTGGTATCTGTATTATGAGCGCAATGATGAAGCGATCTGGCTGGCGACCAGTAAGGATCTAAAGGTATGGACCAATCTCCAAGATGAACCCGTGCTCAAAAAAGGTCCGGAACCATATGATCGATATGGGGTAGCGATGAATCAAGTGATCAAATATCAGGATAAATACTATGGGTATTATCATGGCACACTCCTGTGAAAAACTGGAGTGATTGGAATACCAATGTGGCCGTATCGGATGATCTTATCCATTGGACGAAGTATACGAGTAATCCGATCCTTGTAGAAAACAAGTCAAGTGGCATCATGGTCCATGATGGCGTGCAGTATAGACTCTATACGATGCATCCAGAGATCTGTGTTCACTTCCCGGTGGAGGGGAGTAAGTAATTTGAAGCTGCAGAGCGGAAGTCAAATATGTGGGTTAGCCTTGTGTTTAGCTTTTTGACTTCCTCGTAAAGCAAAGCACAATAGCACATAAGTTAAAGATGTTGGTCAGCTCAAGAATTTTAGGATATTTAAATTTCTTGAGTGACATCAGAGAAATCAAGGAAGTCAAGAGCTACAGCACGTGCTACTCCATAAACTTGAGACCGCTTGGCTGCAAGGAAGTCAAGAGCTACGGCACGTGATACTCCATAAACTTGAGACCGCTAGGCTGCAAGGAAGTCAAGAGCTATAGCACGTGCTTCACACAAACTTGACTTCCGCTTGGCTGCCGGGACCGATTAATCCTCCATGCTCTTCCCATGTGCATAGTAGACATTTATTGTGTTTTGATGGAGTTCAATAAAAGAATCTCGGCCGCCGAACAGATTTAAAATTTCAGCTCTGTTTAATTTTGTGGATTGAGTTCCAAGTATGGATGAATAAGATGTATAGGAACATTGTTCAATCTTTTTTTCTAAACCATGTTTTATTTGATTGGCATGGATATAAATAATCAAATGAATCAGATGTGCATGATCTTTAATGGCAACTCTCCGAAATGGATTAACAAATAAAGTGCCTTTCCGGTTGAATTTTGTATTGAAAGCCAAAGCATAACTTATGAAAAAATCCTTCCATTGAAACTCCATTGCACGTTCAAAACAGATTTTGTTTTCCAAAAAATCTTGTTGATTTTTTTTACGATCTTTTAAATTTAGCTTGCTCAGATTATCCAATAAGTCTTCATGGCTTTTACATTTGATCAACCAATGCACGTGATTATCTAAAAGACAAAAACAATAGGTATCTACATAGGTTGATAAATACTTAAAATATTGATTTATAAAATAAACTTTATTGTCGTCTGTATTGAAAAGTACGTTTAATCCTACTGCCTTTGCTATCACATGCATAAATTCATTTTCTTGAAAAGCTTCAAGATATTTGATGTTGATAGGCATGGTATATATTCTGTTTATTTACATTCAAGGAAGTCAAGAGCTGCAGCATGTGCTGCACACAAACTTGACTTCCGCTTGGCTGCGAGGAAGTCAAGAGCTACCCGCTTGCTACGCACAAACTTGACTTCCGCTTGGCTGCGAGGAAGTCAAGAGCTACAGCACGTGCTGCACACAAACTTGACTTCCGCTTACGTTTTCGCCTTAGCTCGCTTCGCCCGCTGCATCTCATTCTCCCCACCACCAAATGGACTACCCGGTCCACCACTTTGCTGACCTTTAAACACTTCAAATCTTGATGGTTCGGCTTTTACTCTGGGATATTGATTGTCCTCTGTATTGATATCTGCTGTCTCCAGATAAGGATCAAGGATGAACTTGGTGACTTCTTTTGAGGAGCGGAATACTTTAGTGATTTTATTTTCCGGTAGCTTTTTCCATACTTCAGCAGGATATCGGAAGTCTTCGTTAGTGCCATCGGCATATTGAAGTTGTACGATCAAGGGCATGATCAGTCCACCTTTCCGTTCAAAAGCTACTTCATAAAAATTATCACCGGTGCCTAGAAGTTTTTTCTCCTCTTCACTCAGGCTTTTAAGATATTTATCATATTCCTCATTGACCAATGCATCTGGCGTGACAGGGTCGTACGTACTATAAAAATCCCGAATCGTGGTGTCCTCATCTGCATAGTATCTTTTGATAGTCTCTGTATTACGGATTTTGGTGATGTTCTGCGGTGCGGCTGCTTGTTGCTCTCGTTTCATTTCAGCTACTTTGGTAGGATCTTTGGGGTCGACCTTGACCCACTTGACATCCGACATCGTGATATCGCAGTAGTCTGTACCATAAAACCACCCATTCCAAAACCAATCGAGATCTACACCGGAGGCATCTTCCATCGTACGGAAAAAATCAGCAGGGTAGGGTTGTTTAAATGCCCAGCGTCGGGAGTATTCTTTAAAGGCCAGATCAAAAAGTTCGCGGCCCATAATGGTCTCGCGTAAGATGTTGAGTCCGGTAGCTACTTTAGCATAGGCATTAGATCCAAGCTGTTGTACACTTTCACTATTGGTCATGATAGGCTCCAGAAATTTCTGGTCCATTTTCATATAATCGACGATCTGATTGGCGGGGCCCCTACGGAGAGGATAGTTTTTTTCCCATTGTGCTTCGGTCAGAGATTGCAAAAAAGTATTGAGGCCTTCATCCATCCAAGTCCATTGGCGCTCATCAGAGTTGACGATCATGGGGAAATAATTATGTCCTACCTCGTGTATGATGACACCGATAGTCGCATACTTGGTCCGCGCTGAGTAGGTACCATCTTTTTCACAACGCCCACCATTAAAACATATCATGGGGTACTCCATACCGATATTAGCCGTATTGATACTCCAGGCCGATGGGTAGGGATAATCAAACGTGTAATGGGTATACCATTTTAAAGTATGGGCCACTGCTTTGGTACTGAACTTTTCCCAGAGTGGATTGCCCTCTTTGGGATACATGCTTTGAGCCATCACGATACGGCCATCACTTTGCGGCACACCCATAGCATCCCAGATAAATTTTCGCGAAGTAGCAAATGCAAAATCTCGCACATTCAAGGCTTTAAATTTCCAGGTCTTTTTGGTCGTCCCTCTATTTTGCTCTCGGGCTTCTGCGTCTTTTTGCGAGGCGATGATGACGGGTTGTACGCGTTCATTTTTTGCTTTGGCCAATAAAGCCAATTGTTCTTTACTCAATACCTCGCCGGTGTTTTGAATTTCACCGGTCGCTGCTACCAGATGATCAGCAGGTACTGTGATAGCCACATCAAAATTGCCAAATCCTAAGGTATACTCTCCTTGACCTAGAAATTGTTTGTTTTGCCAACCCTCAATATCATTGTACACACACATCCGAGGATGAAACTGAGCTATGGTATAGAGATAGTTTTTATCTTCCGGAAAATACTCATATCCGGATCGACCACCGAGCTTCATGCGATCATTGATATTATACCACCATTTAAGTTTAAAAGCATAGGATTCGCCTGTCTTTAAAGGTCTGGGTAGCTCTACACGCATCATCGTATAGTTAATTGTTTTTTTAAGTTCTGCCCCAGTGAGATTATCTTTTACATATTCGATTTTAAAGCCGCCATCAAAGGTGGGCTCCAGATTGTCTATTTGGCGGGCTGTCATCTTGGCCTCTACTTTTTCAGAGGGCAATTCGTAGGTCTGGCTATTTGTTGCCATTTGGTTTTGATCCAATTGCAACCAAACGAAAGTGAGGACATCAGGCGAATTGTTTTTATATGTGATGACTTCCTGGCCTGAGATCGTTTGTTTATCGTCGTTGAGTTCAAGCTGGATATTGTAATCGGCTTGTTGCTGCCAGTACTTATGACCCGGCGCTCCACTGGCGTTGCGGTAGTCATTGGGCGTGGCGAGTTGCTGATCGAGTTGGCGGAATGGGTCTTTGTTTATGTCCCGTTGGGCTATCGAGAGGATACTGTAAAAACAGAGCGTGAGGAGCGTTAAATGTTTCATTTTGAGTTAGGAATTTTGTGTGGCTAAAGTACTGACAATTCTATTTAAAATTTTAAAATTTTGAATGTAACTTTGTAACATTATGATTGAATTGAGAGAGATGTATCTAACCGCTTTCGAACAAATAAAGCAAGTGCTTGGAAAGGAACCGATTGATTTTCGCTTTGAACAATTTAAGGAGGATGAAAAATCGCACATCAATGAAATGGTCGTGTCTTACTTAGTCGAACGGACACCCAAAACAACTGGTTTTAAAAGTGTTAGTACAGTCTCTAATTTATTTTACGATTATGAAAGAATTTATAAAATTATTCAATTGACAGATGACAAGAAGTTGGTTGGAATATTGATATATCCCAATTGATAGTTCTTGACTCCAATAGCTTTTTATTATTTGTAATTGGCTTGATTGACCCCAAAAGAATTTCCAAGCACAAAGTACTATCACTTTTCGATGAAGCTGATTTTTACAAATTAATAGAGATCATCAAGCATCATTCAAACCTGATCATCTTGCCCAACATTTGGACGGAAGTGGACAATTCAATGAATAGATCAGTCGGCGAATTTAAAAATAAGTATGTAGAGATTTGCAAAGAGTTAGCCAGAGAGATAAAAGAAAATTACCTGGCATCAAGTATTGGCTTTGAAAGCGATTCTATCTATGACCTTGGTTTAACGGATTCATTATTATTAGAGTGGATAAAAGAACAGGGCCACACCTTGATTTCAATAGATTCAAAATTATGTGACATTGCTAAAGCTTATAATCTTAAGACTATTGACTTGATTAAAGATAAAAACGATTTTCTCTTTAAAATATAAGTCATTATGAAGATTCAAATTTGAAAATTCCATGACTGTTTGTATTATCCATAATTTAAAACTCCGAGTGATTTTATAAATAGTATTCTCTGGGAAGATTCATGGAAAAATTGAATCAACAATTGAATGGCAGTCAGGCTCTAAATAACACCATTAAAAGGTCTAAAAACAGGTGACAAAATTGTGGTATAACTTAGCACAATCGTTATTATATATTATTGATTTTCAATTAAATATAGATATTATGCCATTTTAAGACACTTCGATATAACTTATAACTTTATATTGTAATCATATTATGCATATCTTTCAAAGCATGAAAAACTCAATTATAATACTCGTGTTTTTTATACCCTTTCTTACAAAAGCTCAAGAACTTCCCCAAGGCCCTACCTTGCAGGATTATAACCGAGCAGTCTCTTACCTCTGGTCCAATCTGGTCAATAAAAAAGTATTCAATGCCAATATTCAACCCATCTGGCTCTCTGATAGTCTAGGCAAAAGCCAAGGCTTGGCTTTTATAACTCAGGATAAAAACAAAAAAGTATTTAATAGGTTGATTTTTTCAAACAACAGGATCGAACCCCTTTTTGATCATATCAGAGTTGCTCAGCTCCTTACGGATAGTTTAAAAACTCCTATCAACGCTACTGACTTACCGATCCAGGGTTTGGTATATAAAAATCTAAATCATATTGAATTCAATCTGCGCGGGACTGCTTATGAACTGAATCTGGAAAAATATCAATTGACTAAAAAAACTCCTGCTGATCGTAATATTCTAGAATCAAAATCTCCTGATGGAAAATGGCTAGCATATACCGACCAGTATAATTTGTATGTCAAATCTACCACGGATGGTACTAAAAAACAATTGAGTAAGTCAGGAGTGCGCCACTACGAGTATGGCACGTACTACGGTTGGTCTGATATCATCGATGGTGAAAATGGCGAACGACCTCAGCGACTATTTGTCCATTGGTCGCCGGATTCCAAATGGATCCAGACCTATATCACGGATATGCGGAATGCAAAAAAAATGTATCTGCTGGATTGGAGTATCGATAGCCTATACAAGCCGAAGTTATTATCCTATTACCGTGGATCGCCCGGCGACACGGATATGGTGAAGATGACGCCGGTATTTTATAATATTACTACGGGACAGGAAATTATAAAATCCCAGCTTCCAAGTACACATACCAATCCTATAGGTTATGAATGGTCCAAGGAAATTGGTATCATCTATCAGGAGATTGCTCAACGGGGGTATCAGGCAGTATCTATGCATCGGTACAATCTCAACACCAACTCTGATGAATTATTGTACCATGAAACCAGCAGTACCAATATAGACAATTACGAATCAAGGATCATAGAGCCATGGGGTAAAGTCCTCATCACTTCAGAACGAGATGGTTGGAGACAACTTTATCTGTTGGATCTTAAAAGTAAACAACTGCAGTCATTGACCGGAGGTGCATATTACATCAATGATATCGTCCACATTGACACGATTCAGAAAACAATTCTTTTTACAGCTTCTGGCAAAGAACCGGGTCGAAATCCTTATCATCAACATCTTTATCGCATACAGCTCGAGAGTAAACAAGTCGAACTGCTGACGCCGGAAGATGCCAATCATGATGTGGCTATCGCGCCGGATGGCCATTATATAGTAGATAATATTTCGACCTTACAGTCTCCGACAAAGACTGTTTTAAAGGCACTCCATAAAAATCCCATGATGGCCATGGAGCTCTGTCGTGCTGATATCACCGGATTAGATTCATTAGATTATAAGGCGCCGATTTCTTTTACAACCATCGGTCGGGATGGCCACACAACATTGTATGGAGCCATCTGGAAACCTAGTCGATTTGACGCTAGCAAAAAGTATCCGGTGATCGATCAGTCCTACACCGGACCACATACCTATATGTATCCTAGAAATTTTGTAAGCTCTATCGCTAGGTCCAATCAGGCTTTAGCAGAACTAGGTTTTATTGTGATCACGGTCGATGGTATGGGTACCGCCAATCGATCCAAGGCATTCCACAATGTTTCCTATAAAAATATGGGTAAAAACCTTGAAGACCATCGATCAGCCATCCTTCAATTGGCCCGAAAGTATACTTGGGTCGATAGCACTCGGGTAGGGATATTTGGTCACTCCGCAGGGGGCTATGATGCAGGTCATGCCGTATTAGAGTATCCTGATTTTTATAAAGTAGCCGTGGCAAGTTCTGCGGATCATGATTTTAGAATGGAAAAAGATTGGTGGCCTGAGATGTATATGGGTTGGCCCGTAGATTCCACCTATCATCAGGTATCTAACATTACGATGGCTGGTAATCTGAAAGGAAAACTTTTGATAACCCATGGTGGTATAGATGAAAATGTAAACCCATCTGCAACCTTTAAATTAGCAGAGGCATTGATCCGGGCCAACAAAGAGTTTGATATGCTCATACTCCCGAGCCAACGCCATGGTTATCAAGGTGCGTATAATGAATACTTCACCAAAAAGAAATGGAATTATTTTGTAGAGCATTTATTGGGTGCTAAACCTATATGGAATATTGCTCTGAAATAAAAGAGATAAGTGGTATAAGCAATATCCATCTGGCTCTTTAATATTCGAATTCATAAAAAGCACTTAGCACCAATATTTTAAAATTAAGTCCTATATTTCCACGATAATAACCCTCACCAATGAAAAAAGCTTTAATCCTCCTATTTTCCATCACGCTCATAACAGCGCTGGGCGCTCAAAATAAAAAAGCTTCTAAGGTGCCACCGCCGCCACCGCCTAAGTTGATTTCATCACCAGCACCTATCGATTATAATAGTTATTTCAAGCCACTCAAATGGCGCAGCATAGGTCCTTTTAGGGGCGGCAGATCAGTATCTTCTTCTGGTGTGGTAGGGGATATCACCACGTATTATATGGGGACAACCGGCGGCGGACTATGGAAGACGGAGGATTTAGGACTGACTTGGAACAATATATCAGATGGTTTTTTCAAAACAGGATCAGTAGGAGCAGTAGCCGTCGCAGAAAGTGATCCCAATGTAGTATATGTAGGTATGGGTGAGCATGCCCCACGAGGAGTCATGACGCATCATGGTGATGGAGTCTATAAGTCTACCGATGCCGGCAAAACCTGGAAAAGAATGGGTCTCGAAAACACCCAACACATCTCTCGCATTCAAATACATCCTACAGATCCCAATACGCTCTATGTAGCTGCTCAAGGTGCCTTGTATAGCTCATCTCCGGACCGAGGGGTCTATAAATCTACTGATGGAGGAGTCACCTGGATCAAATCATTATCCGTAGATGAAAAAACGGGCTGTTCTGAATTATCTATGGATATGAATAATCCGCGCATCTTATACGCAGCGATGTGGGAGCATGGTAGACTACCCTGGAAAGTCATCAGTGGTGGACCCGGAAGCGGACTGTATAAATCAATGGATGCAGGTGCTACCTGGGAAAAAATCCATGATGGTCTGCCCAAAGAATTAGGTAAGATGGCTATCGCAGTCTGTCGATCCAATTCAGAAAAAGTATACGCCTTGATAGAAAGTGATTCAGAAAAAGAATTGGGAGGATTGTTTGTATCCAATAATGGCGGCAAAAATTGGCGGCGCATAAATGCCGAACATGAATTACTTCAGCGAGCCTGGTATTATATCGAAGTGTTTGTGGATCCGCTGAATGAAAATACAGTCTATGTGCTCAGTGCTCCCGCGCTGAAGTCTATCGATGGCGGCAAAACATTTGATAACATGTCGGGTACACACGGGGATTATCACGATTTATGGATAAATCCTAAAAATTCAAAAAATATGGTCATCTCCAATGATGGTGGTGCTGCCATTACATTAAATCAGGGCAAGACCTGGACTCCTCAACATACGATGCCTACGGGTCAGTTTTATAGAATCAATGTAGACAATCAATTTCCATATCGGATCTATGCTGGTCAACAAGACAATTCCTCCGTGTCCATCGCACATCGGGAATTGGGTGGTCGAGGTATCTCCCCAGCCAGTTGGCAGTCATCCGCTGGTGGTGAAAGTGCATTCTTGGCGTTCAACCCGGACGATCCACGATATGTATTAGGAGGTAGCTATCAAGGTACAATCGAGATATTGGATAATAAGGCAAAAGCATCTACGAATATCATGGGTGCCCCCATACAATATCTGGGTATGGATGCCAAAGACATGAGGTATCGATACAATTGGAATGCACCGATCATTTGGTCCAAACACGAACCAAACACCTATTATCATGGGGCCCATAAACTATTGCGCACCCGCGATATGGGCGTCCACTGGACAGAAGTATCACCTGATCTCACCCGCAATGAAAAAGAAAAGCAAGGTAAAGGAGGTGGGCCGTTTACCAATGAGGCTGTGGGAGCAGAAAACTACGGTACTCTAGCTTATGTGATAGAGTCGACACATGAAAAAGGTGTGATTTGGACCGGGAGTGACGATGGATTTGTCCATGTGACTCGAGATAATGCAGTCACTTGGCAAAATGTAACACCTGCAGGATTGAAAGAATGTCTTATCAATGCGATCGAAGTGTCACCTCATGATAAAGCCACTGCATATATCGCAACTACCCGATACAAATTCAATGATCATACTCCGGCTTTGTATAAAACTACGGATTATGGTAAAACTTGGACCAATATCTCATCGGGCATTCCCAATAATGCATTCACTCGTGTGGTGCGAGAAGATGATGTACGTAAAGATCTATTGTTTGCGGGTACAGAATTGGGGGTTTATATCTCCTGGAATGGGGGTACATCATGGTCTCCTTTTCAGTTAAATCTACCGATCACTCCGATCAGTGACCTTCGGATTCACAAAGGCGATTTGATTGCCGCTACTTCAGGCAGAGCTTTTTGGATGTTGGATGACATCGGTTTAATCCGACAATTCAAACAAGATACCAGTACTATGACTTTGTTTCAGCCTGAACCTGCCATCCTTATCAATTCATCATCTGATCTGGACAGATCTTCTGCAGATTTTAATGGTTCGAGTAAATTACAAGGCGTCAATCCTGCCTCCGGAGTCGTATTGTATTATTATTTGCCAGAGGCCAAATCAGGAGATCTGCTCACTATGGAAATCAAAGATGCACAAGGTAATGTAGTCAGAAAATTTACTTCAAAAGCAGACAGTACCTTTGTACCGTGGGATGGTGGTCCATCAGCAGACCCTACTCTATCAAAGAAAAAAGGGCTTAATCGATTTGTGTGGAATATGCGCTACGCTACGATGGCCGGGATACCCGGCACCTATATCGAAAGCAATTTTAGTGGCCACAAAGCATCTCCCGGCAAGTATACAGTCGAGATTAAAATAGGTGATAAGACCACAACCGGTGAAGCGGAAATCCTCCCCAATCCATTGTATACTACAGACGAAGAAACCTATCAAGAGTATCATCGAGTCATGCAGACGATGGAGACCGAGGTAAATAGAATGCACCTTCTCGTCAATGATATGGCGGACAAACGATCACAACTGGAGTCTATATTAAACTTCTTGCCGACAGAATCGAAGTACGAAGCCATTAAAAAAGAAGGGCAAGCCCTGATAGGTCGCATGAAAACCTGGGATGAGGAGATGATCCAACGTAAATCAAAAGCGTACGATGATGTAGAAAACTTTACCAACAAGTTCACTGCTAATTATCTATTTCTGATCAATCAGACAGAAAGTGATATCCCTAAAGTCAATCAAGCGTCTTTGGACTTAAAAAAAGAATTAGATCAACAATGGAATGGACTGCTCTTGAGGGCAGAACAGATCTTAGATAAAGATCTGCCCGTCATCAATAAGAGTCTGTGGGAGGCTGGAGTGGGGCCGGTATGGAAAAAAATCAATGTAGATATACCCAAGCCCAGACCTTAGGGTCTTGATATGTCGTGTTACATTCCTACGAAGTACTGATCACATCGGTATCAATTATCGATGTGATTTTTATAAAACCTATTCTTCAAGATAACCAAACTTGCCCAAATTATAATCTCAAATTGCTTCTGTTATTTCCTGTTTAGTATTCATGACAAAGGGGCCTTGAGCAACTATAGGCTCGTTGATAGGTTCTCCGCTTAATAGTAACACGATCGCATCATCTAACGCTTCTATACTGATATCTTTACCGTCATTCTGGAATAAAACGAAATGGTCTGTTGGTACAATTTCGTAATCGTTCACTTTAATATTTCCTTCAATCACCAATAATGCGGTATTGTGATGTGCATGGAATGAAAAATTGACTTTCGCATTTTTTACTAATCTGGCGTTTAACAAATTTATCGGTGTAAACGTAGATGCTGCGCCCAACACCTCTTTATACTGTCCTGCAATTACTTCTATAACCCCGCCGTCATCTGGCAAGTAAAATTTATGAATATCGGCATGAGCCATCGCCTGGTACTTTGGGGTAGACATTTTATCTTTTGCCGGCAGGTTTACCCATAATTGTACCATTTGAAAATCACCTCCGGATTTATTAAAATTTTCTTCGTGATATTCTTTATGCAAGATACCTGCCGCGGCGGTCATCCATTGTACATCGCCTTCAGCTATGACCCCGCCGCCACCACTGCTATCGTGATGTGCCACTTTACCTTTGTACGCAATGGTCACTGTCTCAAACCCTCTATGTGGATGTACACTTACACCCCGGGGCTGGTCTGAAGGCGGAAAATAGTATTTTGAATTATAATCCAACAAAATAAATGGACTCATGCGAATCATATCCAAACGGTAACGACTCGGAATAAAATTATGAACCCTAAATCCATTACCTACATAATGGGCTTCTGGTGGGCCGACCACCAACTCAATATTTTTTATTGACATTATAATTGTTTTTTTTATGATGCCACAAAATTATGGGATGTTTTAAATGGACACCTTGATGTATGGTAAGAAAAAAGAGCTTAGCGGGGTGTAAAGTTCTTTTTAGCTAATTCCTTTCTTACCCGACTCAAGCTTTCGGGGGTAATGCCAAGATAAGAGGCGATCATCCATTGTGGTACCCTTAATGTCATGTCAGGGTAAAGTTGAATAAAATTAAGATATCGGGATTCAGCACTGGCCGCCAATAGGAAGTTTACCCTTTTCTGCAACTGACGAATATGGTTTTGTAATAATTTTTCATTGAACTGTAAAAAAGAAAGGCTCATGGTGGATGCTCGTTTTATGAAATCCTGGTCTATTAAAACCACATTCGTTTCTTCCACCGCATCAATAAAAAAATCGGATGGTTGATTAAAATAGGCGCTACTCCGGTCAGACATAAACCAGCCTTCGGAAGCGAACTGAATAATATGTTCTTTTCCTCCTTCGTCTATCGTATAAGACCGTAGCAAACCTTGCTCTACAAAAAATGAATGTTTACAAACCTCTCCTTTGTTTAGAATCAATTGCCCTTTAGGAAAAGTTTTAGTACTCAATACTTCCGCTAATAGATAAAATTGTTCATCTGTGATGCCTGCTTTTTCTTTAAGATAGGTTTGGAATTTTTGAATCATTAAAAATTTTTGTTTTTTATTGCACAGGCTTTATGTTTACGATTTTGTATCGGATTCGTTTAAAAACCTCTCTATGATAGCAACAGTGAGCGAAATCAACTGTGCGTCTTGCGGTGTAGTGATCTCTCCGATATAGTCTCCGTGACCACCAGGTAAAGTCATCAATCGAGCGTGCGATAACAAACGAAACATTTCAACGGCATGCTCCGGTTGCACAATATCCGCATCGCCTATAATGATGAATACCGGAGCTTTTATGTTCTTCATCAGCACCTCTGGTATATCAGGAAACGACTGCATACGTGCTACATCTCTTGCATACATCCTTGCCAATGCTGTCGGGTCAGGATTGATGTCCGAGAAAGCCTCTTTAAATGGATGTGGCATTTCTTCAAATGTTGCATTAGCCATCATGGGCCAAAACCAAGGTTGCGCCCCATCTTTTTTGTAAAAAGTAGATCCTAAAACCATTTTATGGACCAATGCCGGGTGGCGTATAGCCAATTGAAGGGTTGTACTTGCACCATTGCTAAAACCAAAGATGTCTGCATTAAGGATGTTGAGGTGTTTCATAAGGGCGGCTACATCATCGGCATCTTGCTCAAAACTCAATGGTCTGTCTATGTCTGCTGTATGGCCATGCGCTTGCAGTTCTACCGCTATGACTTTGTGGTTTTTAGCAAAAATTGGTATAACTCGTCCGAAGGAAGTCTGAATGGTCGAACCCCCACCATGGACTAAAATCAGTGGCGTGCCGGAGCCATGGATCTCGTAATACATATGAAGTCCATTGATGGCCGCATAACCAAAACTACTGTCTTGATTGGAATGATTGAATTCGTTTGAATGCATTTTCGTTTTTCCGCAGTATGAAATGAATAATGTTTCTTCCTGAATTATTCAGACTACAAATAAACCATTCCCTTCGAGATTTTCAATACCTTGTTTAGGCAAATGACGAATGAATGTCGAGTTGGTAATGGAACTTCATTTAATATAATTGACACATTCCACTTCTCTGGCTCAGAACCCAAGAAGTTCGGTTCTGTTTGTCATCAAATAGTAGAATGGCCATCCCTAATCAATTACACCCCAAATAATCAAAAATCTCCTCCTGCACTGTATTTTTCAACAGATCTTTAGTCACTATCTTGGTTGGGTAACCTCCAGTGGAATATTCGTAAAGATATTCTAGGTCCGCTTTTAATACATTATCGCGGTATATTTTGGCTTTGAGGGGATTGCCACCAGCTCCTACTGAAAAAAGTGGTCGCTCCATGTACTCTTCTACATCTTGAAAGATATCAAAGGGTATACCTCTTAATAGTTCGTATTTGCTTTTTTTATTGTCATAGCCTGTGATGATCATACTATAGATCACCCGCTTAGAGATGGGATCCGTTTTTTTGATTTCAAGGATATTACCCTTGTTATCACGTATGATGTCGGTCACAAAACCCGGCTTATCAACCATTTTAATAATCCGTCGACTGGTATCTGTCGTCATCTGGATAAAGTAGCCGGTGTAATCCGGAGTAGTGGTCCTAGGCACTGAAATCCGTAGTAGCGCTGCGCCGGTATAATCATATGCCTCCACATGATCATTATTGCCGATAGCCAGACGATAGATCCGACCATTGATGTAGGAGAAGGTGGTGATGGATTCAAAAGGCAATTGATTGCGGTCGATAGTTCGGTTTTGTACTTTGGCAGTCACGATCTGACCTTCGGCATTGTATTCAAACTTGTAGTTGACTTGGTCCACTATAGAAGAGTTGATCACGGGTTGTGACATCATATCCAGTCTACATCCCGGGTATAGTGATGGATTGAGATCTCCGGGATTGGAGTCCGGAGAGTCTTTGGTACAGGATAAAAGAAATAAGGCTAAAAAGTAAAAATAGTATTTCATTTGTTTCATAGTATTAACAACGCAGATAACATTGACAGTGTTTGATAATGCCTGTAAATATTCATTTTTTTTTGGTACAACTTCTTATGTTAAAGTCGGCAAAGGTATGTTAAGTGTTTAACTTTTTGGAGATACGGACACGTACTACCAAGTTCGGACTAATTTACCCAATTGTCTCAATTTGCCTTCCAGTGATTCACTCCAGGGCAAGCCATATGCAAGACGGGTACAGTGGTGATATTGATCTCGTAGTGTAAACATACTACCTGGTGAAATACTGATTTTTTGTTTGAGTGCCAGATGATGCAGCTCTACCGTGTTTATTTTTTTATCAAGTTCGAGCCACAGGGACAACCCTCCTTGCGGACGACTCAATTTTGTGTTTTCTGGAAAAGATTCACCAATGACTCTTACGTAATTAAGGTAAGTGGTGTGTAGGCGCTGGCGCAATGTGCGGAGATGGGCCTCATATCTACCATTTTCTAAAAAATTAGCGATGGCTTCGTGCGTCACACTGGGTGATGATAAGGTGTGGTAGAGTTTTGTTCGCAGGATTTGGTCCTTATACCGACCTGGAGCTAACCATCCCACCCGATAGCCTGGGGCTAAGGTCTTGGACACGGAGCTACACCATAATACGTGCCCGGACTCATCAAATGTTTTGCAGCAGATTGGACGACTTTTGCCAAAATAAAGCTCGCCATAAAGATCATCTTCTATAAGAGGGATATCGTGATGCGCCAGTAATCGCACGACTTCCTTTTTATGTTCGTCAGGCATAAGGCTACCCAAGGGATTGCTAAAATTGCTGACGAGCAGGCAAAGTTTGATTTTATTATGATGCACCAGCTTTTTTAAGGCATCGAGCTCGATCCCGGTCTGTGGATGAGTAGGCACTTCCACCACGTTCAAGCCTAAAGAATGGGCTAATTGTAAAGTGCCAAAAAAACAGGGACTCTCCACAGCTATCGTATCACCTCTACGCGTCAGCGTCGTCAGACATAAGGAGATGGCGGCGATACAACCTGCAGTCGTCACGATATCCTGATCAGTCAGGCGGCCTTGCCAGAGAAAAGACCATTTAGCGATCTGTTTTCTAAGTTTGTCATTGCCCTGGACCGGATCGTATCGAGTGCCGCTACCAGTCATTTCACGCATCGCCTGGATCAAGGCTTTATTGAGCTTGGGTATAGGCAATAATTCTTTGGCCGGAGCACCAGTCGAAAAAAGGGTCATGTCTTTGAGATTTGCACTACAATGTAAACTTTGAAAAATATCTTCCAATTTATTACCCGGAGTCTTGACCACAGGCCTGCTCGTAGTGGGTATCGCTAATTGGCGTAGAGACTGGGCTACATAATATCCCGACTGGGGCCTGGACTCAATGAGGGATTTTCGCTCCAGATCATAATAAGCTTGCTGAGCCGTAGACATACTGACTCCATGTTGGCGACAGATCATCCGGATAGATGGGAGTTTATCTCCGATCTTTAAAACTTCATGATCGATTTGATGTTCGATCGTGCGAGCTATACCTTGATATAAATGCTCTTTAATGTTTAATCGGACAGATTTCATAGAAAGGATAAATTAAACTGTATGGGTCAAAATTAATAAAATTGTATCTGTATTGGTTCATGAAATGGTAAGATGTTTGTATCACAATTAGGTTGTAGACCTAAAAATAAATTTGTTAGCCCCGTACATGTCCAATGACCAAAGATCTTTAACACAAGAAATTAAATGAAAACCTATATCGTCGACGCATTCACGAGTGAGCCGTTCAAAGGCAACCCTGCGGGAGTATGTATGTTGGATCATCGCATAGCTGAACATACCATGCAGTTTATCGCTCAGGAATTAAACTTATCGGAGACGACCTTTGTACAAAAAACATCTGACGGACAATATAGTATCCGCTATTTTTCTCCAAAGACAGAAGTGCCCTTGTGCGGTCATGCTACGCTAGCCGCTGCCAAAGTAATCTTTCAAGACACCACTATACAACAGATTTTGTTCAAAACAAATCATGGACTGGATCTAAAGATTACTCAAAAATCTCCTTACATACAAATGCAATTCCCAGCCTATGAATTAGCACCCATGACTGCGCCTACCGCACTCCTAGATGCATTAGGCATAGCGGAAGTACTATATAGTGGGTACAATAAGGAAACCAATATCCTTATGATCGAGGTGGCGAATACTGGTCAACTCGCAGCTCTGACTCCCGATTTTAAAGCTTTAGTCAAATCCCATGCTTCCTTATTTGCTGTGTCAGTCACGGCCCAAGCGCAAGAAGATGGCTACGATTTTCATTCCAGACTATTTTGGCCGTGGAGCGGATCTGACGAAGATCCGGTCACAGGAGGTACGCATACCTTTTTAACACCTTATTGGTCTAAAAAATTGAACAAGAAAAAAATGAAATCATTTCAGTCTTCCGCTCGCTCCGGCTCGATGGAGCTGGATATGATTGATGATCATACTGTTATTATAACCAGCCAGGCTGTCATCGTATTCGAAGGAAAACTTACTATTTAATTACCATGTTGTTAACCACCATTCAATCCCTATTGCATAGAGAACTCAGCAAACTCCGGTATGAGATCCAGGCCTATAAAAAGGAGGCCAATCTGTGGCATATTGAAAAAGAAATAGCCAACTCAGCTGGCAATTTATGTCTACACCTGGTCGGCAATCTGAATACCTATATCGGCGCCACCTTAGGTCATACTGGCTACATCCGGCATCGGGAAAAAGAGTTTTTACTAAAAGGAATAGCTCAAGAGGAGTTGATAAAAATGATCGATGACACGATCGGGATGATAGCTACTGTACTACCCAATTTGTCCGAATCCATACTCAGCCAAGATTATCCAGGGGTAGTGTTAAAAGAAAAAACAAGTATCGAGTTTTTTTTGGTCCATCTGTCAGGGCACTTATCGTATCATCTTGGCCAGATTAATTATCACAGAAGATTATTAGATCTATAAATCAATAGTATTGAGATTATGACATTAGACCTCTATCAAATTGATGCGTTTACAGACAGACTTTTTGGCGGCAATCCGGCATGTGTGGTCCCACTGACTAGTTGGTTGCCAGATGATCTGCTTTTGAAAATAGCCAAAGAAAATGCCGTAGCGGAGACCGCTTATTTTATTTCTAATGGAGACAGTTTTAATCTTAGATGGTTCACCCCTGAATATGAAATGGATCTATGTGGACATGCTACGTTGGCTACTGCACACGTACTCAAAAGTATTCTCCATCATCTCTCAGACCATATGATCTTCCACACACGCAGCGGTGATCTGTCTGTACTCATAGAACAGGAACGTTATATTTTAGATTTTCCTTCAAGAAAACCGGTACCGGCATCTTTACCGGACATTATAAAATCTTCAATCAATATTCAACCAAAAGAAGTATTGAAGGCCAGAGATTATGTCTTAGTCTATGATGCAGAAATAGATATAAAAAACATTGCATTCAACAGAGCTATATTTGATCAGATCAATTTGAGCCCGGGAGGAGTCATTGTCACAGCTCCCGGAGATGAATGTGATTTTGTATCCAGATTTTTTACTTCTCAGTCAGCCATACTAGAAGATCCGGTTACAGGATCTGCCCACTGTACTTTAATACCGTATTGGAGTGAGCGCTTAGATAAAAAAGAAATGGTCGCACTCCAGATATCTGATCGAGTAGGAAAATTATGGTGCACCGATAAAAACGATAGGGTATGGATCGGTGGTATGGCAATAACATATTCAATAGGTAGATGCTGGGTTGCATAAATTAAAAGATCATGATGATACCATTTCAGACCATAGATTGGTCACAAATACCAATCACAAAACATGCCGGCGAAACAGGCACTGCTCATTGGCAGACTCAACAAATATCAAGCTTGCGATTACGACTGGTGGAGTACTCCGCCGGATATCTGGCAGATCACTGGTGTAGTCTGGGCCATGTGGTGCATTGCCTGGAGGGTGAGTTAGGCATTGAAATGCAATCCGGTGAATTATACATGCTCAAAGCAGGTATGACTTATATCGTATCTGATGACTTGAGTACCCATCGATCCCGCACTATACAAGCCGTCAAACTCTTCATCATAGACGGCGGTTTTTTAAACTCTTCAATTTGAAAACAATAGCAATAGTGGTCTTTGACCAATTTACAGACATCGATGTATTTTTGCCATGGGATTTATTCAATCGCATAAGATTGATTGAAAAAGATTGCAGGGTCAAGTTCATCGGTACAAAGCCCACCCATCGATCGATATGTGGTATTGACCTCACCATGCATGGATCTATAGCGGAAGCCAAAGCCGCCGACATCGTATTTTTTGCTAGCGGCTCAGGTACACGCACTTTATATCGAGATCAAGAATATTTAAATCGGTTCGAATTGAATCCGGAGCGGCAAATCATTTGTTCCATGTGTTCAGGAGCTTTGATCTTAGCTGGCTTGGGACTATTAAAAGGTATCACCGCCACCACCTATCCCACTGCTATAGATGCACTCAAAGAGATGGGCGTGTCGGTTATAGAAGATCAACATCTGGTCGTACATGGCAATATCGCAACGGCAGCAGGGTGCCTCGCTGCAATCGATTTACTAAAATGGTGTATCCGCAAAACATTTAGCGAAACCATAGAAGAAGCGGTGATTGCATCAGTATTGCCAGTAGGTCAGGGACTTGAATGTATCTATTCATAAAACCCATGGAAAAACAAATCTTCGAAGCACACAAAGGCGATTATCTCTTGTCTACGGATACTGCTAAATTAGATTTGAAAGCAGTACATCGATATTTATCTACGGAGTCCTATTGGAGTAAGGGCATACATTATGAAACCGTGCAACAAGCCAGCGAGAACTCGTTGTGTTTTGCAATATATCATCATGATCAACAAATAGGCTACGCCAGGGTAATTTCCGATTTCACTACTATCGCATACTTAGCCGATGTATTTATCTTACCTGCATATCAAGGGCAGGGGCTCGCTAAATGGCTGACTCAATCGATCAGAGCGCACCCTAATCTTCAAGGCTTGCGCAGATGGATCTTACTCACTCGTGATGCGCACAGACTTTATGAACAATCCGGATGGAGTAGAATAGCTCAACCCGAATTGTGGATGGAAATACATCAAAAAGACATCTATCATCCCTAACTAACTGCCATAAGTACTGTTATGTTAGTACTTATATAATTTAAACAAGGGCAATTTTGAATTCATTACAATTCAATGATTAAGCCATTTTCTGCAGACCATACTTAAATTATCCATTTATAGTACTCGGCGGATAAAATCTATCTTATCAGATCGGAGATGATAATTTTAATTACATTTAATTTTATTTCGTGATTATGATGACTACTTGTATTTTGAAAAACCGATTGGTATTAGGAGGGATCTTTTTCTTTTTTGGAAATTTGATCCAGGCTCAATCCTTTGATCAGACATCTACCATAGATGCAGTATATAAATTCATTAGTTCCCTATCGGATGGCCAAAAACAGATAGCCATACGTACTATGGCAGATACCAATCGTACTCGTTGGTCAAATCTGCCACTTGAGCAAGTGGAGCGCAATGGGCTGCGATTAGATGAAATGAATGAGGAACAACGACAAGGCATACATCAACTGCTGAGGACTGTATTAAGCGATCAAGGGTATTTAAAAATTTTATTCATCATGCAGTATGATCAAGAGACTAATAATAGATTGAAGGCAGCCAAAAGTCCTATTGCCCACAGGTATGGCCAAGAGAAATATTGGACCTGGATCTTCGGCAATCCAGGAAAGTTCGAAAAATGGGGCTTTAAATTTGAAGGACATCACATCTCCATCAATATGACTTTTTCCCCAAAAGGCATAAGTTGTACACCTCATTTTACAGGCATCAATCCCGGATTGATTACCAAAGGGATTACCTCTGGTACATATGTGATGTATAGAGAAAATGAAGTTGGGAAAAATTTATTTAAATTGCTAAATGAGGTACAACGTAAAAAAGCTCATGTAGATACCCTCCCACTGACGATCGATGTGCGTACACAACAGGGTAAAGAACCTCACCTCTCCGATGGTAAGGGACTAAAATATCTGGAGATGAATAAAAGTCAACAATTAATGATTACTGACATCATCAGTGCCTGGGTAGATAATTTTCATCAGGCCATCGGCAGTACAAAAAAATTAAACATGTTGAAGTCTATTGCCTTATCCAGATTTACATGGTTAGGTAGTGGCTCCATTGAGGATCTGCATTATTACAGCATCATCGCTCCTGGATGGATTGTAGAGTTTACCAATCGAGATCAAGGGTTACACCATTATCATACGATCTGGAGATCAATGCCGGAAGATTATGGTGTAAAATTATAAAGTAAAAAAACAGGATTTAAGTATAGAATATATTGTTTACATTCATTAATGTAAAATATATTCCATTTTAATACGTTACTAAAACGTTATATTTGATTGTTCTCTTTAATGATTGGATAAATTCATGTTAATTCTTTTTTATTTCCTTACTTTTGCGGCATCAATTATATTTTTAATCTTATTATTCAAAAATTATTTTAAAACATGTCAAGTACTGAAGATCTGAACGTACTATCTATTTTCGTAGAAATCCTAGACAGCATGGATAATGCATCCGCCAAACGAATTTCTGATTTTTTACAAAGTAGATTTTCAAATGAACAACCAAAAACCATAAGTGCCCAAGGAAAAAAGAAAAGAGGCAGACCCGCTAATCCCGCTAAGATGATCAATGGCATCAAATTAGATGCTCCAACTGAAAAGAAAAAACGTGGCAGACCTGCTAAGAAAAAACGTGGGCGCCCTGCTAAAATAGAACCTGTCATCCCTGGTAGCGAATTAAATGCACCCATCGAAAAGAAAAAGCGAGGCAGACCCGCTAAGAAAAAACGTGGTCGCCCTGCCAAAATAGCTGTTGTAGCTTAATGGATTAAAATCCATCCAACAAACGAGACCTAGAAGCCTGCCTAATGGCGAATTAGGGTTCTAGGTCTTTTATTTTCAATAACTCCCTGAACCTGCCTTTTACATTATTTTTTTTCAAGGAGTTGTTCCGCAATATGATATGCCGCTACATTTTGTAAATTCAATTGGTCACTGGTCCCTGAACATATTATTTTCACTTGATCTACTTGTTCACCTGGAAATGTAAGTATTCTTTTTCTGCCAATACTGGACCCTTCAACCGTTTTTATAAGTACACCACTATGGTATAACTCAACTTTAAAGGATCTGATGAATTGGCCGTCGATGATGGTTTCTTGCAGGACCAAACAATTTATGAAGGCCTCTTTTTTTAATTCAAAACGTAATGTCGGCATATTACTGTTTACACGTTTAGCTTTTTGAAGAAAGCTGCTATAATTTAAGAAAGCAGCACGAGTCTTTCGATCTCCATCCATCTTCACCATCGAAGTCTGCAATAAATTTTGAGCAAAAGATTGATCGATTAATTTTTTAAATTGAATAAGGGCTGTCGAATCAGTGGTATGGATCAGGCCACGGGGATCCGGTGGTACATTGAGCAATAAATTTGCACCTCGGCCTACCGATTTGAGATATAGGTTGAATAATTGTTCGGCTGATTTCACTCGATCATCTTCTTCCTTATGATAAAACCAACCTGGCCTTATGCTGACATCACATTCTCCGGGGATCCAATGTCGACCATTATAATTGCCATGATTCAAGGTATCCACATGTGGTGCGCCATGGCCTCTTTTAAATCCCGTAGTATCCAGATAATTCCAATTGGGATCACCTACGATGCCTCGCTCATTGCCTATCCATCGGATGTCGGGGCCGATATCACTGAAGATCACCGTAGAGCGTGAGATCTTACGCATCTCTCGTTCAAATAACGCAAAATCATAAACTTGTTTTTTGCCATTGGGTCCTTCACCATTGGCACCATCCCACCACAATTCCCAGATCGGACTATATCGGTCAAAGATTTCCTTCATGGTATTGATATAGATATCATTGTATTTAGGCGTACCATATTCTGGATGATTGCGATCCCAGGGTGAGATGTACACTCCAAATTTTAAGCCATGAGACTTACAAGCCTCGGATAATTCTTTAAGCACATCACCTTGACCATTTTTCCAAATACTTTCTCTTACAGTATGTTTGGAATATTGACTCGGCCAAAGACAAAAACCATCATGATGTTTTGCAGTGATGATGATCCCTTTGGCTCCTGACGCTTTAGCTGTCCTGGCCCATTGGTTGCAATCAAGTTGTGTAGGATTAAAAATGGCCTCCGCTTCATCTCCATGACCCCATTCCAAACCTGTAAATGTATTCGGACCAAAATGAACGAAAAGATAAAACTCCATTTCATGCCAGGCCAATTGATGTTTATTGGGTTTTGGTAAGATTTGTTTTTGTGTAAAAGCAACACTACAGTATAGCTGGATCATCATCACGATCCATATTATTCTATTATTCATAACCATTATTAAAAGTAATTATTTGTCCTTTTATTGTTTTCATTTCTATATGATCTGAATGATGCTCGATGACATTGTCATCTATACCATCTACAATCCAGGTCCTAAATGGAAGTTTTATTCTTAGGATTCCTCCTGCTTCTGATGTAATACTGACTCGGACAGGTACACCATTTTCTTTCGATGCAGATACTAAAAAAGCTCCTTCTGTTCTCAAAGATTGGAAGGAAACATCACGCCAGGATGTGGGTATCGCGGGAAATACTTGAATATAATGTAGATGAGATTGTATCAAGAGCTCATGGATACCTTGTGCAAATGCAAAATTGCCCTCCAAGGTAAATGGCCTATATACAAAATCGGAATACTGACCGCCGCGTTGATCCCCATTGAGATGGAAACTATTGATGGAACAAAAATTGGTGGTAAACTTAGTCAGCATAGCCAATGCCTGATCTCCTTCTAGGGCTCGGGCATACATACAAGCTGCCCAGCAAAATGAATAACCCGTCCATTGCCGGGTGCCCTTTGCTTCTAGCCATCGCAAGGATCTCCGGATCAATGAGGCATCACTAGAGTCTTGGATAGTTAGTAAGCCCAGCGGGTGTATGGCCATATACGGGGAGAGGTGTCGATGCGACGCGTCAGCATTGTGGCCTGGAGCGATCGTGAGCCCGGTCGCGTTTTGATCAAAGTCAGGTATAGTTTTTTCCAGCGCTTTTATCATATCAATATCTTGGCTTCCCACATTTTTATGTTGTAGTGATAACAATTCTAGTTTGATTTGATGTTGCATCAATGCCAATTCGTAATTGGTCCATGATTTGAACCAAGCCTGTACACTATTGTCATGATATTCTGGACTAGAGCTGATGATATACTGATCCGGGTAAGCTGATTTATTTAAGAGCTGTCGAATAAATAGAGTTACTTCCTGACTATAAGGTTTGAATCGGGTAAGATAAAACCCTTCATCCATACTATATTTCCATTGCCAATAAAAGTGCTGCGCCAACCACGCTGATGTCGTCGCACTCATGGAGTATTGTATCCATCCACCCATAGGCTGGCCACTGATCGTGGTCACTCCCGGTACATTCAATCCCGGGACAGCAAAATAATTTTTGGTCCATTTTTTATGTATGGCTTTTGTCTTCCATAGCCAAGAGGTATAACCAGAGGTCAAATCAAGATGATTATCGGTATAACCCGGCCAATAGCTCAATTGTGTATTCAAATCATGATGATAGTCCCCTTTCCAAGGTGGTAGGTTGCCATTATCAGCAGTCCATATCGCTTGGAGCGAGATCGGCGGAGTGTGAGCTCTTGCAACGCAGGCAAATTTGTACATCTCCAGGTAATATTGTTTTTCCAATAATGGGTCAGGTAACTTTATAGAAGACTTGGCCCAATAATCTTGCCACCAAGCTAGATGTGCCGGCCAGTTGGTGGGTTCCTTTTTATTGAAGTTTGGTGTTTTTAAGCTTGCTTTTTTGTTTTGACTGATTGTCCACTGGCCTATCATGTTGTTTCCAGGCAAGTCAAACCATTGCACCAGGACTTCATAATAGGTATGATGGCCGGTAGGTTGATGATAGCTTATACTATGGGTCGTGCGGACGATATTGCCTTTTTTGTAACCCAATCGTTCTAGACTTTGACCTTCGACACTATTACCAGATGTGCCTGCTGCTCCGGATACATAATCAGGTATGATGAGCTCAGGTGCAATTTTTTGAGATAATTTTTCAAAACCAAAATAACCCACTGTAGCAGTAGCATCTATATAATGATTAAACACGGTACCCTGATCAAATCGTATCGTAACCAGACCCTGATTGATCTGAAGTTCATTTGATACGACTTTACCCAATTTATTCAAAGCAAAATCAAGGGCTGCACCAGGCAGTTTGGTAGGTGCCGGATATTTTTCATAAGGCTCATCGCCTATGCGTTGGACAGAGTCGTATTGATTCAGACGGACTTTTTGAGCTACCCACTTGAAAGTGAGTCGATCGATCTCCGGCATCGGACGATCATCCCAAAGATCTACACGGTCCAACGATATTCTGAGTTTATCATTTTTTTGCCAAATCAATGCGCCTAATACGCCATTGCCTAGTGGCATTCCATCATCCCATCGCTTCGTCAGCGTATCAAATTTTAAATTGTGGTGAGCTTGAGGTTGTGCAGATGAATCATAAAACAGGAACAATAATAACCCTAGGAGAACAAGCCATCGCATTCATAAAGTTATCTATTGACACGGAATAAACTAAAGAATCAGTAAAAAATCCTCAATTATATACGATTACTTATAATTTGGAATATTCAATCCTAATATGATATCGCGGCGCGCCTTCTGTTGATGATCCTTGACTTCAACTTTTAACAGGCCTGAACCTCCTCGCGGATTATGAATGTTTTTATCTGTTGATTTGAGGAATGGATCCCCTTCAAAAACATATTCTTCTATCCAGTAGGGATTTTTATTAGGTTCTTTCAAAAAGATATGGATGTGCGCGGCTATATCATCACTCGGATAAGGTGCCGGCATGATGGTGTGAATAGCATATGCTCCTTGTTTATTTGTTTTAAGCCAGCCTCTGATTGATCCATGTCTTTTTTCCCAACCAGTTGCTCCTGCATTGGCAGTGTATCTTCCAGCTTGATCGGTGTGGTATACGTATAAGATAACATCGGATGCGGGAGTCTTGCCGTCTCGAGCATATACTGTTCCGGTGATAGTCAATGGAGTTTGATTGGAATGACCGGTCGGTAAAGTTAACTCATGTGTAAGATTCTGAAACGGCGTTTTGTTTTCAAAGATGGCTTCACAACCTTCGCAAGCTCCCCCTATTAGGGTGACTTGCGCAGTGCAAATGAATGCTGAACAAAAGCCAAAAAAGAGGATGTTGACTATTTTCATAATTCAAATAAAATTAACCCATAAATCACCTCAAAGGGATATTTCAAGTGTTAATCATTGTATAAATATTTCGTAATTTTATTTTTTTCAATTCTAGGCAGAGCGCTCCATTTTCACCATTTTTTTTCGATTATGAAACACAAATTTTATTTATCCTTGATTAGTCTTTCGATATTATTTTCTTGTAAACCATCTGATGGTGACCTGGCCAAGCCTTCCTCCAAATCTGATTTTATTTTTGAGAATCTAGATACTTCTGTCAACCCTGCAACAGACTTTTTTCAATATGCCCACGGAGGCTGGATGAAAAAAAATCCTATACCCGCTGATCAATCCAGTTGGGGCATTGGCCATTTGGTACAAGAAGAAAATATCAAACGCCTCCGGGAGATCAGTGAATCTGCCGCAGCTAAAAACAGTGCATCTATCGGCACCCCGGATCAAATGATCGGCGATTTTTGGAGTAGCGGTATGGATAGCGCCAAGATAGAACAAGATGGTATAAAACACATCCAACCTTATTTAGACCGCTTAAATAATGTAAAGGATCTCACATCCTTAATGAAGTTAGTCACCGAATTTAAAAAAATTGGATCCAATACCTTTTTCGCAGGTTTTGTTACCCAGGATGATAAAAACAGTGAGGCTATGATCTACACTCTATACCAGGGCGGTATTGGGTTGCCGGAACGAGAGTATTATTTTAAAACTGATACGGCTACCATTAATATCCGCAATAGGTATGCCTCGTATATCAGTACCATCCTGCAACTGTCTGGCAAAGAAGACAATGCTGCAGTACAAGCCGGCAAAGACATTTTAAGCATGGAAACGAAACTGGCGAAAGCAAGTCGCAAAATGGAGGACCTTAGGGATCCTTATGCCAATTACAATAAAATGGCTATAACCAGCTTAGCCAAAATTTCTCCAGTCATCGATCTTGCAGCACATCTTAAAGATGCCGGTGTACAAAAAATAGATTCTGTGATCGTAGGTCAGCCGGAATACATCAAAGCGTTAAATGAAGTCGTACAGTCTACCCCAATATCTGTATTAAAAGATTATGTAGCATTTAATCTGGTGAGCGATTTTAGTGGTGCATTGCCTGATACGTTTGGAAGTGCAGCTTTTGAATTTAATCGACTATTTAGCGGTGCGAGTGTACAAAGGCCAAGGTGGAAGCGAGTGATGGCTAGTCAAGAAAACCTAATCGGGGAGATCTTGGGCCAGCTGTATGTAAAAGAATTTTTTACACCCGCTGCTAAACTGAGATATGAAACTATGACAGAGGCGGTGCGAGATGCCTTGAGAGATCGAATAAAACAACTCACCTGGATGGGAGATAGTACTAAACAAAAAGCTTATGCTAAGTTAGCTGCTATGACTAAAAAAGTAGGGTATCCCGATCGCTGGAAAGACTTTTCAGCTATGAAAATTTCAAGAGAGAGTTATCTCAAAAACTTGATCGAAGGCAATCTGTGGTGGAATACGTATGAATTGACTAAACTCGGCAAACCAGTGGATCGTACCGAGTGGGACATGACCCCGCAGACCTATAATGCTTATTACAACCCAAGCAATAATGAAATCGTGTTGCCTGCAGGTATATTTACTGTACCCGGCCTACGGGATGAAGAGATGGATGACGCTGTAGTATATGGCAATGGAGGAGCAAGTACGATAGGTCATGAGATCACCCATGGATTCGACGATCAGGGTAGGCAGTATGATGCAAAAGGTAATCTCACCAATTGGTGGAACGAGGCAGATGAGACTGAATTCAATAAACGCGCAAAGGTGATGATTGATCAGTTTTCAAATTACGAACCACTGCCGGGATATAAAATCAATGGCGAAGCAACCTTAGGGGAAAACATAGCTGACTTAGGTGGCATAGTTTTGGGCTTAGAGGCCTTCAAAAAAACGAAACAATATCAAGAAGGAAAATCGATCAGTGGTTTGAGCCCGACACAACGTTATTTTTTGGGTTATGCATTAGGTTGGTTGGGCCATACCCGAGATGAAACTTTACGCAATCTTATCCTCAGTGATGTACATTCACCGGCTAAATATCGGGTCAATGGACCTTTTGCTAATTTGGAATCTTTTTACACAGCATTTAATGTTAAACCAGGTGAAGCGATGTATAGACCAGATAGTCTACGGGTAAAAATCTGGTAATCTTGTAGCTGCTGACACAAATATAAAAACAAAATGAAACCGATTGTCTTTTTAGTATCAACCCTACTTTATATGAGCTTAAATGCACAATTACCTCTTCTAAAATCCCAAATTTACGCCTGGGATAGTTTCCCGGCAAAAAAAGGTCCAGATCGCGAGGCCAGACAATTGATGGAAGGTCAGACCACCCACTATGAATACCTGGAGATACATGCTACTACGCAGTATAAAGGTGCAGTGCCGCGCCCACCCCATGCACAAAATAATTTGGAAGAATTGATTCTGGTGAAAGAGGGGACTATGAAATTTACAATGGATGATAAGGAGGCCATATTAGGCCCGGGCAGCGCCATTTTAATACCGCCTTTTGCTATGCAAGCTCTGCAAAACATAGGCAATGGGCCCTTGACTTACTATGTATTGATGTTTCGTAGTAAAAAGCCCATGGATATGGATCGCAGTATAGCATCGGGCGGTGCATTGTTTGTCAATGCGGATGATTTAAAATTTAATCAGACCGATAAAGGTGGCAGATTAAATTATTTTAATCGCGCCACCGCCATGAATGAAAACTATGAAATGCATGTGACTCAACTCGATCGACCGGGTCTGAGCCATGAAGCGCACAGTCATATAGATTCAGAAATAATACTGGTCATAGATGGAGAGACCGAAGTATTGATCGATGGACAATCTCATAAAGGAAAAGCAGGTGATCTCTATCTCATCAAATCCAATGAAGTGCATAGCATTAAAAACATAGGTAATAAACCCTGCAGGTATTTTGCATTGCGATGGAAGTAGGGGACAATATTTCGAATGACAAATCGTCATTCGATCCAAATCGTCATTCGTTGCTCATTGTATATCCGGCACCGCCATCAATATTCCACCAAACAATAAATAAGCCCAAAGTAAAGTCCAAAGGATATTGAATACCTGAGCACCTACAAAAGCCAATGCAGGTCTACCACCTTCCAACTTAAATAATTCACCCACCTTAGCCTCGAGTCCGATGGACACAAATGCCAGGGCAAACCAAATCGTGCGGAGGCTATTTAAAAACCCACTCACTTGTTTGCCAGTTTCAGAGGGTATCACAAAAGAAAACAATAGCGAGACTGCTATAAATCCTAAAACGAATTTTGGAAACCGTTCCCAAATCACTTTTCTGCCTTGCGCTCCAGTCATCTCTCGCGTCGTATTTTTTTTATAGGCCCACCAGGTAGCGATAAAAAAAGCAGCAAACCCGATCAACACATTCTGAGAAAATTTAATAATGACACCCGCTTTGAGCGCAACCGGTCCTACCAATGCTGCAGCAGCTGTCACTGACGCTGTGGTATCCAGTGTACCTCCTAACCAGGCACCACCGACCAACTCAGGAATATTAAAATGTCGGATGATCCAGGGTTGAATGATCAACATCGGTATAGCTACTAGTAATACCAAGGTCGTCACGTAAGACAGTTTTTTCTTATCCCCTTGGATTGCACCACTGGCGACAATGGCTGCTGATACGCCACATATCGATACTGCTGATGCTATGATTACACCAAATTCATCATCAATTTTTAGTTTGCGGCAAAACCACAATGCAACAAACCAAACGACCAAGACCACAAGTATAGCTTGTAGTATGCCTGGCACACCAGCCTTGATGATATCCGTAAATAGGACACTAGAACCCAATATCACCAATCCGGTTTTGATAAAAAACTCTGATCGGGCTACGGCCAAAAGCCAAGCCGGAGCAAGTTTCAAATTGCTCAAAAGTAGCCCAAGCACTAACGCAAACACGACATACTCTATACCTAAATTATTTATGGACTTATTCCCGGCGATGACCAGTGAAAAAACTGCTAGTAAAAACAAAACAAAGAATCCGAATATATAATCTCTAACTCTGCCTCCAATAGAAAATTGTGAAATTAAAATATAGATCAACATGATACCAGCCAGTATACTCAGATTGGACCAAGCACATACCGTTTTGGATAAATCTATGGCATTTGACCATGTGTACTTAGGGGCTTGAAATTTAAAATCCGGAAATAGCAGTGCAAAAATCACAACACCCGATAACAGGATTGCACTAATCCATATAGCCCAACCATCTTCGGTCAATTTGCTAAAAAAAGAATTTGAGTGGCCTTGGTTTGAAGCTCCTTCTTGCATAGGTTAGGATAAAAAATGAATGTAATTAATTTAAATCGATCGCACAACGCCCAATTCCAGGCCCCTTAATTCGGCCAAGCCACGTAGTCTTCCTATTGCGCTATACCCGGGATAGGTTTTTTTATTTAAGTCATCTAACATTTGATGTCCATGATCAGGGCGCATAGGCAATGATATGTTGCGACGCCGTTGTAGCAACACGACTTCTTTCATCACGGCATACATGTCGGTATCTCCGGCCAGATGATCCGCCTCAAAAAAATCGCCATTGGTATCTCGTTTGGTATTGCGTAGGTGCAAAAAATGAATATTGTCACCAAATCGTTTAATCATCTGTACCAAATCATTTTCTGATCGAGCTCCATAAGAGCCGGTACAAAAACATAAACCATTGCTTCGGGAGGGTACCGCAGCGATCAAATCTGCTGCATCAGATTCTGAACATACGATACGAGGCAAGCCCAATACCGGATATGGGGGATCATCAGGGTGGATGGCCATTTTTACTCCATGAGCCTCAGCTATCGGAATGATTTCACTTAGAAAATATTTCAGATTGGCTTTTAAGGTATCCCTATCGATATGAGCATATGATTCTAATAGACTCAAAATCTGTTCGGATGTAAATCCTACTGAACTACCCGGGAGACCTTGCATACAACTAAAAGATACTTCCGCTTTACGTTCTTCACTGGCATGGTCCAACCAGATTTTTGCCTGATCGACTTGTTCAGCAGTATAGTCTTTGTCAGCTTGAGGTCTTTTAAGCATAAACAAATCAAAGGCGATAAACGCCAGTCGTTCAAATCGCAAAGCTTTACTGCCATCGGGCATCAGATACTCCAGATCGGTACGGATCCAGTCCAGCACCGGCATAAAATTGTAGGTAATGACTTCAAGCCCGCAGGCTGCTACATTGGCAATGCTGATTTTGTAGTTTTCGATATGCTGTTTGAAGTTGCCGGACCTTTTTTTGATGTCTTCACTGACGGGAAGGCTCTCTATGACTGTCCAGGTCATACCTGCGGCTTCGATCAAGGCCTTACGGTTATTGATTTCTTCTATTGTCCAAATATCGCCAACAGGTATTTGATGGAGTGCCGTCACCACACCTTGACAACCAGCCTGTCGGATATCACTCAGCTTAACCACATCATTGGGTCCATACCAGCGCATCGTTTGTATCATACTCATAGATTGCAAACTTATTGAAAAATATTGGCAGTTCGCAATGGCACCCCCCTTGTTCTAACCAGTTTTTCGTTCTGTCATTTAAGTTGAAGTGTCAATTTTTAATTGTGGTCGGAGAAGATTTTGTCAAGTTTAGAAATATCTTTTGTTAGTAAGAAGCTGATCCCTCTTTGGGCATAACGATTATAAAAGCATCCGATAGCTGCTAAAAAAAGGCCATACCTATGTGACGGGTGAGCAGCTAACAAAACCGAGGATCTTTTGAATGTTTTAGTGTGCTGATGTTCATTTTAGCAAGGAGCTCGTAGGATTAAAATTAATTGGTTTCAATGTAAAATGTAATTTTTAGGTTAACTATTTTCAATGTAGGCAAGAAGGTAATCATAACGCTATCTTACTATTCGTTTTATTTTCGGATTTATTCAAGATGGTACTCGTTTTTTAAGCCAAAATTGGTAGTTAAACCCTGTTGGTGCAACGGTTTGGCGCTTGGCGAATGTGGCAAATTTTCAGCACTCCCTTTCATACGGAACACTAAATTTTATACAACCACAAAATTATCCTAGGAAGCATTGAACCGCCACTTTTGTCAAGGTGCTGGTAGTGCCAGTGCTTTTTGGTCGTCCACGTGTCAGTCGATGATTACTAATTTGTCAACTGTGATTACTTTACTGTCTTGTGTAAGCTTCACGAAATACAGTCCGCTTGCAATATGGTCCCGCGAGAGAAAAACTGTCTGCCCCGAAATATTTTTTAATTCTTTTACTGTTTGCCCGAAAGTATTGTAAACTATGAGCGTTGCGTTTTTGAAAAAATAGTCTGACTGTAAAGTTGCCTGGCTGGAGAAAGGATTGGGAAAAACAGAGCTGGAATTAGAAATACTATTTTCTATCCCTGTCGCAAGAGAGCATCTATTTCCCATAAACCAAGGCGTAGAAGTAGGATTGGTAGAGAAAAAATTCAAAAGCAGATTGGCAACTTTCTTCTCGCCAATAAGAGAGAGATGTGTTCCATCAAACTCATAGTCTGTCGGACAATTCCAGATAAGTCCGTCACTTCTTGGAGTTGTACCGTCTGCCCATAAGTATATTCCATAGGTAAGCCATGGAGCGTTGGCTCCTGTTCCGGAATATTGCAATTGAGCATCTCCATTTATCTGGTCCTCAATAACTTGTTTTACAGCCCACCCTTGCAAATACGCATACGGCTCCGGATTATGTGCAGTAGAAGCATATCCTCCATAACTTCTACTTGCCATATAACATAACTTTACGTTAGGGAATCGTGTTTTAATTTCGTTCATTATTCTTTTGTATTGCACTATGAGAGAATCATGATACGCTTTTATAGGACCGCCTTCTGCTGGGTTTGCTGATTTGAACCAAATCACCTGCACTTGGTTAGTAGTTACACCGGCTGCTGTGAGGCGAGCACTTACAGTGTCCCAGTACTCAGTATATTCGGGATCGCTTGGTGATGAAATAACCTCTGCCGGATGTGAGCCAAGTGCACCGTCAACTAAAGTGAGTTTGGGATTTTTGCCAGGAAAAGCATTTGCAATCGGAATGAATTGTTGAGTTTCTTGTGTGGTGTTTGACACCCCAATACTCATCCATACAATTCTTCCGTTCACTGCATCGGCATTTCCATTTTTATCAAGACACTGAACCTGTGATGTAAAAGAAAGTCCAGCTGCCCTATGAACAGGGGGAGGAAAATTATGTCCGTTTGGGTAGAGCCCACCCATTTTTCCGGTTTGCGGAGAAATTCCAGTACCTAAATCAATTATTGGTATATAGCCCACCGAAGTTTGTACACAGTTGGGTTGCGAAAAGACAATCCCGATAATTAGAAAGGAAAGTAGGATTGTATACGATGTTTTCATGCTTTTAGTTTTATTGATTTGATAGTATTTTTATAAAAAGGTTTAATCGGAAGATTGTCAGTGCCAAAATTTTTAACAAAAGGACACACCTATAGTTACAGGTTGTCTCGAATGTTTGTCATTTTAGCAATGGAACCAACGTTTGGGTCTAAAGCTGTATAAATACTTCTGCATCCCTTAGTTTACTGGCAATTAATATGTTTTTTATGGTCCTGACACCAAATATAACCTGCTTTAATTGTTAAATAGTCACGTAATAAAAGATCAAAAAATGGCAATAATAGTACCTTTGGCGTGCCTCAGACTATTCATGTTGCTCCAGTCCGTGGCCGGGCTTCGTACCACCAAAGGGAAAAAATCTAAAGGACACTACCCTTGCTTACCTTGTGGCTGTTTAACCAAATTTTCTGATACAATGGGCCCTAAAAAATCACGGTTTTGCCAAATTAATTTTTATTTAACCCGATTTGATGTCCGTTAGAAAACGATCTGTGATACTCGCGTGATAAATTGCCACGACCTTTATACGATTAAAAAATAATATAAAAAGATAAGCTATGAATCAAATGTTATTAATCATCCTGCTTTTTGCGAATCTCTCGCAATGTACTAATACTAAAATGGCTACTTTACCGATGGTAGAGTCTGTAGAGTTGGAAGCTACTTACATAGATACCACTTGGACCACCAAAGTGCAAAAGTCCAAAGATGATTGGAAAAAAAAATTGAGCCAGGACCAATATCACATCACCCGAGAGCAGGGCACGGAGCGCCCATTCAGCAGTGCTTTATATGATATCCATGATGAAGGCATTTACAGTTGTCTGTCATGTGACAATCCCTTATTTAATTCAAAGACTAAGTTTAATTCAGGAACCGGATGGCCCAGTTTTTATGACCCTTACTATGCCCGGAGTGTGCATGTATCGATGGATAATTCCGGGGGAATGGTCAGAGATGAAATCACTTGTGCCCGATGTGATGCACATCTGGGTCACGTATTCAATGATGGACCTCAGCCCACCGGACTTAGATATTGTATGAATGGTATAGCCATGAAGTTTGTAAAAAAAGAAAATATAAAAAGCAAAGCAGCAGCAGTAAAGACTGTATTTGCAGCAGGGTGTTTCTGGTGTCTTGAGGCGGTATTTGAAAACATCAAAGGAGTGCTATCGGTCACATCAGGTTATGCAGGAGGATCGGAACAAAACCCTACTTATGAAATGGTAGGCGGAGGCAAGACGAGTCATGCAGAAGCGGTCGAAGTCACGTATGATTCAACGATTATAAAGTATAGCGATTTAGTACGGGTGTTTTTTGCATCTCAAGACCCGACTCAGGTCAACGGTCAAGGACCAGATCACGGACCCCAGTATCGATCAATTGCATTTTATAAAAATGATGCGGAGAAAAAAATTATAGAAGATTATATCAAAGGACTTACCACTTCCGGCAAATTTAAAAAACCAATTGCAGCTCAGGTATTGCCTATGGCCAAGTATTGGCTGGCAGAAGATTACCATCAGGACTATGTAAAACATCACCCGGATAATCCGTATGTGTTGAATGAGTCCATTCCTAGATTCAAAAGAACAATGGCGCAAGTAAAGGATTTGGTTCGGTAAAGGCGGAGAGCAGACAGGTACAAACTCAGAAGTGAGACTCAGACTCAGATTTCAGACTCAGATCTGATTCTGACTCTCACTTCTGATTCTCACTCTTCTTCACTTTAGTTTTCGTACAAAAAAATCAGCTACGGCACTATGGACTTTGACGGCATTAGCCCACTTCATCCAATGGTGAGTGTCATCTACGATGAGCATGGATTCATACGGAACACCGCGCTTAGCCAGACGATTGATCAAGTCTGTACTTTGATTGACCCGCACATTACGATCGTCATCTGCATGGATGACGAGTACCGGCGATCGCCAGGTATCCATAAAAGCTATGGGGGATGATCGCCATGCTGTTTGCACCGATTTATCGTAATCAGGAGCTTTTTCTATTTTATTGATATTAGCCGCTATGATCGAGGCATTGACACCCCAGTCATGCACACCATGGATATCTACCCCAGCAGCAAAAAGTCTGGAGTCTTTGGCCAAAGCCATAGCAGTAAGATAACCACCATACGATCCACCATAGATGCCTATTTTTTTCGCATCTATATAGGACTGTCTAGCCAACCACTCTCCGGCTGCTTTGATATCCTGATATTCTGAAGCTCCGAATATGCCTCCCCGAGCAGGCTGATGAAATTCATATCCATAACCTATACCCAGGCGGTAATTGACAGATAAAACCACAAAACCTAAACTAGCCAAGTATTGATTTGAGATATATGCATTGGAGTAATAATCTGAATAATGCCATCCCAGCAACATCTGTCTGGGTGGACCCCCATGTACATATACTATGGCTGGTTTTTTTACAACCCCACCCGGCGGCAAAAATAAATCGGCATGTACGCTCATGCCATCTGGCGCGGTAAAGACCACTTGTGTAGGAGTTATGAGTTTGTCTAATGGAAAATCGTTTGGCACCAATTCATTACCTAAGCGTTGTACCGTTGGTTGGTTTCTACCTAATTTTAAGATTGCTGGCAATGGAGGTTGGCTGGCTGTAGCATGGATGAATGCTACGACATTGCCATTGTCAACCAGCACAGGTGCCCATTCTAATCCTGTACCGGGAGTATAGACTTGGAGATCAGCCTTGGCTACACTGACTCGCGCGGCATGTCGTCGCTCGATATCCAATGGATCAGGGCCTGTGTTGGCACTGAATGTCAATTGTGTCTTATCGCTGCTGATGCGGATATGTTCGCACATAAAATTACCCGGAGTCAATAACAGCTCTTGACCACCACTCGCCGATATAGAATACAAGTGAGGCCATCCATCGTGATAAGATAAAAACACGATACGATCTCCTGCACCCCAATGCAGATTGGTACCACCATGTGTTGTGGGTAAAGATCCTCTTAAGGTCTTTGGGGCTTTCCAGAGCAATGTCTCTTTATTGGTGGCGATATCGGCGATATAAATGCTCCAGGGTCGATGCCGTTTGATCAACACTGAATCCGGTGCCCCTCCTAATCCTGGCGTCCGTACAAAAACTATTTTTTTACCATCCAACGACCAACGCGGAGAACTATCAAATGTAAATGACGGGGTAATCCAACGGATCGATGAACGCTCTTTGGAATAAATACCTATGATAGAATGATCTCCTCTGACTGATACAAACATTAACTCGGTGCCATCAGGACTCCAGGATAAAGAATTGACGGTACCTCTGACTGCAAAAAGGTTTTTGGCCGATTGAATACTATCGATCGATGAAGTCCACACCTGGGTATTTTTAATAAATGCGATCATCTTACTATTTGGATGAATAACTGGCTCATCTCCTTCAGACAAATACTTGACCTCGCCTCCTTGAAAAGGGATGCTGCCGATTTTGGCAGTAAAAGGGAAAAGATCGCCCGCCGGATTGACTGGCAGTCCACTTTCCCAATTGCTACCATGCTCGCCACCGCGCACAAATACCACCTGCTGCCCATCATCTGAAATACTAAGACTGGTAATCTCCTGGCCATCATCCTGTGTATAATTCGTAAGTTTTCTAGGTTTGTAATCAGGTCCTTCTGCGACATAGACATTGCGTCGACCCTGTTCATCATAGCCCAGGCTATTTTGGATCCCGAAGGAGCAGCGACTAATTCTGTAGGGAAAGGGTATTTTTTGAAGGATTCAAATGGAATGTGTTGAGCTGCTAACTGTAAGGGTAAGCATAAAAGCAGAAGAAGTTTTTTCATGAAATTAAAAGTAGTGAATTGCGTGAGGATTCTATAAATTTTTAAAAAATCAATATAAGTAACGAAATGCTTTTTTCCCGTCTTGTATTTCAATTTTAGTTATGCTAGACAATAAGATTGATTTTCTTATTAATGGGAAAAAACGAGACTGGACTCCGATTACGCTTGTATCAGTTACGAACAATCTATCAAAATAATAAATAATTTTTTTGTTATTTTGCCCATAAGTAATTCTAGTTTCAATTGAAGGACTGCTTTTTAGTTTTCTGATATTTCCTTTTTTATCAATACAATCAATAATTTGAATATTGTTTTTTAAATAACTGTACCTAGTTCCCAAAAGGGACCTTGAACTTGAACTTCCTTTAGGTCAATCGAATCAATTTTTACAAATTGATTTTTAAAACTATCTAGGGGAATAAAATATGTCTTACATGATATAAAGGACAAAAGGCCTAAAAAGAATAATAGCTGAAAACACCTAATGAAGTTTCTCAATGAAAAAGAATTGAACTTGTTCACCTCTGTTGCCTACGCGGGATCTTAACAATAAATTGTTCACCCTCCACATCGTTTATAAGTTCAATATTTGGCTGTTCTTTTATCGCTCTTTTCACCCCAGATCCTAAACCACTATAAGGTAAGGTATGTACACTAAAGGCTACCAACTGATTATTTCGAATGATAGGGTTACCAAACTTTATATCTTCCACCGTTAAACTATTGGGTAATTTGCCGGGACTTATAATTTCAATTCGATCATCAAAAATGAATATTCGGATAGACGCATTTTTAAAATAATCTCTGTGCACTAGAGCATTTTGAAGCAGTTCGATCAAGGCAATCTTAGATACTTCTAATTTGCCCGGAGAATTAAAGTTTTCGCCGGATTGAATATGATGAAGATTACTCATCAAAAAATCAATGGCCTTATTAAAAAGCTCCGGAATAGTACCAGTCAAATCTTTCGGCTTGCTTCGATATTCATTGCCTGCACTGTCGCTACCAAAATAGGAAACAGCTTTAATTGTAAAAGCAGGTTTAATGCTTTGGGGTTCTTTGCCAAAAAACAAGAGTCCGGCCAGTGTCAATTGATTATTCCTTAATACCTTTTTTGCTTTTAATGCTTGTTCAAATGTCAAGCCCTTTTCTTCAAATGTGGTATCAAATTCTTTTTTAAAATACGTTGCAAATATTTTCTCATCAATATCTACCATGCCCGTCCCAAATATTTCCATTTCATCGGCCAAAAGATTGCCGCTGCTTTGAAATAGTCGCATAATCTCAGCATTATCGGTCAACAATCTTTTATTTGATCCCTGTTTGATGAAAATTTCGCCTTTTGGGGTTTTATACGGCTTGTTAACGCCTTCTTTAATGTGTATAATGAGTATTTTTTTTCCTGAAGTCTTTACAACTTCAGTTGTTACATATACCGGAGGTTTAATCTGGTCAGCTAATAAAGAGACTATTCTGTCATACGATTCTATTTGTTCTAAAGAAATTCCAACAATGGCACCAGTCACATCTTCTATGCCGATTAATACCTCACCACCTAATGAATTAGACATGGCCACTAATTCTTGGGCTACACTTTCCTTATGAGGCAGATCTACTTTAAATTGGACCTTGCTGGTTTCGCCCGTACTGATTATTTCTAAAATGTTTGCTTCCGTCATGTCATAGGTATCATATTGAAACAAAAATACAAATTATTGAAGTCACTATAGAAATAGCCTAAAAGGGTATGGATTTTTTTTGAAAGGAGTAGCAGGATAATTAAAACGCCTCTAATTAAAAAATACCTCATCTATAAACACCCATCCCCTTTCGCCTTTACCGGGATGCCAAGATGGAAGCCTTGGCAGTGGCTTGGCATTGATCTTATAATAAAGGTACTTGACTCCTCCAAGATCTATATGAACTACATCATTCTTTACAGTTCCCAATTCTTTTTTGGTAAGTGCAGGAGGATTTACTTTTTTTAGTAATTTAAGTGTCGATGGACTGTGGCCGGCATAGATTAAGACTTCAGCTGGGAGTAAAATATAAGATGATACACTCTTATTGATGCTCATCGTGATATTATATACAGGCTGGAACGTATCCACCTGGAACAGGGCACTGAAGGGCTGCTCTCTGAACCCAATCCATGCTTCATCTTTAAAATTACTTGCTGGCCCTTTCTTGCCGTCTATGAGGGTGAGTCCACCCTTAGCTTTATATTTTTCATCTGGTGTGCTGAGCAACTCAGCTTTTTGTGCGATGATCCCTTGTTTAAAAAATGGCCACTCGATCACGGGACTGGAGAGCCACCCTTCTTTTACTGCCCGGGCTTTGATCAATGTATAGCCTTTGTTGATAGCGATCGGAGATGAATAGACTGGACCAGTAGCACTGTCTGGTACGGACCCATCTGTCGTGTAGCGTATGACTACACCACGGATCTGATGTTTGAGTCCGACAGAATCATGGAGAGTAAGGATTTCAGATTCATTGATTTTAGTAGGTGAGGTGAGCGGCAATATTTCGGTGGAGTCCGGGCGATATCCGAGATTAAATCGAATTTTATTAACCTTAGGATCCAGCGACTTAAGATCCTCTGGCGTCACCTTGGTATTCCATAAAAACACTTCACGCAACAGCGGCGATTTTTGCAATTGAGCTAAAATGGTTGCATCTACAGCCGTTCCGGCTATAGCCAGCGATGTCAATGCCGGCAAAGTACTTAACACCAAGGCACTTTTATTGGTGATGCTCGAGTGATTTAAAATTAGTTTTTCAAGATTGATAAATTTACCTAATGAAGCAATGTCGTCATCTGTTGCCGGCATATTATCCATATTGAGTACGACGAGCTGATCTTTGATCTTTAAGAGTTCAGTCAGTTTAGTGGGGTTATATTTTTCCCGAACAAAAAAATCTGCTTGGAGTGCAGGCGTGTTTTGATCCAATGGGAATACCGCACAATATGGATCATTCATTTTTTGGATCAATGTAGCATCGGCTGCGGGGAAGTTGTACTTCTTTATCGTAATCTCTGTCCGCTGTATAAATGGCGCAGCTAGTAGCATTAAAGTATCCGTAGGATCGTAAGCTCTAATTTGTTTTTTTAGATCCGCACCAGACAAAATCCATTGCCGGATTAAATTTTTTTCTTCGTAGGTCAGTTGTGGTTTGCCAGTGGGAGGCATGTGCTTTTTATCATCGAGTGGTAAATCTATATTTAGTAGGATTTGACTTTGGGCATCACCAGCGATCCAGACCGGACCATGCTTACCCCCTTTGGCCATACCGGCTTCTGAAGTCAGGTCAAGATCTCCTTTGGCCTTTTGAGGATTGTGACAGGTCACACACTTTGATTGAAATAATGGCATGAGTGCCGCTTGAAATAAACTGCTCGAATCGGTGATCGGACTTGAGGCAGCGGTACTGTCCTTTTGAACTGGTTGCAAGATGAATCTATCGCCATGGGTCAACCTCGCACCTTGATGACTGGCTGCAATCAATAGGAACAGCAACGAAAAAAGAAAAACCGGTAACCCTGTTTTTGGTACATCTGTAGACTGACACCACAACATCAGAATATAAGATCCAATCGCGAATATCACACTCAGGGTGCGATGCCAATATAATGTATCACCGCCATAACCCTCCTCTTTGGATAAAAACATACCCATCAAAGCAGTCAGTACAGCGGTGAAAGCAGATATGGTCAAAGTAAATGCAAAAATGGACTGAAAAGATATCGCATCTAGTTGTTTTCTAAAAAGCCAGAAAAGGCTAGAAAGCATGAAGGTACCTATAGGCAGGTGCAATAATAATGGATGCATGCGACCGACTGACTGCAAGACCGGTGGCAGCACTATCTTGTTTTGAAATAAAAATAAAAATAGCAGCATGGCTGCCAATATCGTACTGAGATGAGCTGTAATCCGGATAAAATCTTTCATGCGTACATTATGCGATAATTCCTTTGACGATCTCACCGGCGACATCGGTAAGTCGGTATCGACGACCCAGATGTTTGTATACTAACTGATCGTGGCGCAGTCCCATCTGGTGTAAGACGGTAGCATGAAAATCATTGATATGCACTGGATCTTTGGCAATGTTGTAGCCAAATTCGTCAGACTCGCCATAAGAAGTGCCGGGTTTGATACCCCCACCAGCCATAAATATGCTGTAGCATCTTGGATGATGATCCCTACCGTAATTTTTTGGATCGAGCTTGCCTTGGCAATAATTGGTTCTACCGAATTCTCCACCCCAGATCACTAATGTCTCGTCCAATAGTCCACGCTGCTTGAGATCGGAGATCAATGCAGCGGAAGATCGATCGGTATCCTGAGCCTGGCCCCTCATCTCGTTGATCAGATTGCCATGAGAGTCCCAGCCTTGGTGATAGAGTTGCACAAATCGAACCCCGGACTCGGATAGTTTGCGCGCCAATAAACAATTGGCAGCGTAAGTGCCAGGTACTAAACAATCGGGTCCATACATCTTGACCGTAAGATCTGATTCATTGGATAAGTCAGTGAGCTCGGGCACAGCGGTCTGCATCCGATAAGCCATCTCGTATTGTTCGATTTTGGTTTTAATCTCTGGGTCACCAAACTCTTGCAAAGAGATATTATTAAGTTTAGCGAGTTCATCCAGCATCCTGCGACGATCCACCTTGTCGGTACCATTGGGATTGTTGAGATAGAGCACCCGCTCATCACTGTTTGAAAACTGCACCCCTTGATGGATACTGTCTAAAAACCCATTGGTCCATAGTTTGGAGTATACCCCCTGACCATTGCCCTTACCTCTGGATAATAATACACAAAACGCCGGTAGGTTTTTGTTTTCACTGCCGAGTCCATAACTAAGCCAGGAGCCCATACTGGGTCTATTGCCTTGTTGAGCGCCGGTCTGGATGAACGTAAGTGCCGGGTCATGATTGATAGCCTCTGTCTGCATGGTTTTGATCACACAGATATCATCCGCCAGTTTGGCTATATTGGGTATGATCTCACTAAACCAGGTACCTGCCTGGCCATGTTGTTTAAATGCAAACTGAGAACCAATCAAAGGAAATTTATCCTGACTGGCAGTCATGCCAGTGAGTCGCTGGCCATTGCGGATGGATTCAGGAAGGTCCTGACCTTGCATCTCGAGGAGTTTGGGTTTGTGATCAAACAATTCAAGTTGAGATGGGGCTCCATTTTGGAATAAATAAATGATGCGTTTAGCTTTTGGTGCAAAATGTGGTAATCCGATGGGTAAAGAAGGCTCACCCCCCGCACCATTAAAAATATCTTTGACTAATAGTGATCCCAAAGCCATTCCGCCGAGTGCTAGTCCAGCTTTTCCCAAAAAATGTTTTCGGGTGATATTCATTCTATGATCAAAAAATTCGTTGGCCATGTGATTGCTTTTAAGTTTTGGTGATAGCTTCTTCCAGATTATAGATGGTATGGATCACTTGCATCAGTGCTGCTGCATTTATCTTATCTACATTGGCCTGGTGCTTGGATTCGCCAATATTCAATAATTGATCTGCCTTGGATGGCGAAAGCTCCAATTCTTTTTTCTGTAATTGAAAATAAGGTAATAAAATTTCTTGTTCTTTTGCTTCTGGTTTTCTACATACGATGAGTCGGAAAGCCTGATTTATTTTTTCTTCTATAGTTGTATTTTCGAGGCTTAGTTTTTCTGCCAGGACTCGAGAGGCCTCCAACATTTGAGGATCATTTAACAATACCAGGGCTTGTAATGGTGTATTGGTAATCACGCGCCGCACCTCACACTGATCCCGATTGGACGCGTCAAATGTAAGCATAGAGGGAGGTGGTACGGTGCGCTTGATGAATGTATACATTCCTCGCCGATAGAGTTTTTCATCATGATCTTGGATATAGGTTGCAAGCTGACCACGACCTGAAGTAGAAGATTCCCAGATGCCTTTGGGTTGGTATGGTTTTACACTTGGTCCGCCGATCTCATCATTTAATAATCCGCTGCTGGCCATAGCATGATCTTTGATCAGCTCGGCTGGCATACGAGTGCGAGCAGATCTGCTTAGATAGACATTTTCTGGATCGACCGCATACTTTTTATCCTGGATCATGGAGGATTGGCGGTATGTAGACGACATGACGATCAGTTTGACCAGTCGTTTGATATCCCAACCATGATTCATAAAGTCCAATGCCAACCAATCTAACAGTTCGGGATGAGTAGGCATTTCACCTTGCATACCAAAGTCCCCTGCAGTTTTTACCAAGCCTCGGGTGAAAAATTCTTGCCAGATGCGATTTACATAAACCCGGGCGGTGAGGGGATGTTTTTTATCAAACAACCATTGAGCTAGTCCCCACCGATTGCGTTGCAATAAAGTGGTGTCAAAAGGAAAAATTTTGGGAGGAGTGTTGGTAGTGACCACCGGACCCAGTTGATCATAGACCCCACGCCTCAATATATGTGTAGGTCGAGTCACAGAGCTGTCTTTCATGACCATGACGATCACCGGTGTGGTATCTTTTTTATTGATAAAACTCATTAAGCTATTGACCTCAGCCGTGGATATCTGCATGTTGGGCGGATCGCCTAGCGATGCCAGTGAGATATCGCCCACAAGTCCTTTTTCATTGAGCTGATTAAAAAAAGCAAAGGTGCTGTAATAGGCTTGTTGAGAGATAGGATCGTATTTGTGATCGTGACATTTGGCACATTCCATGGTCATCGCCAAAAAGGTTTTACCAAAGGTATTGGTACGATCAGAGACATATTCCAGACGATACTCCTCATCGATGACTCCACCTTCTTGGGTGATTTTATGATTTCGGTTAAACCCTGTAGCCAGGAGCATTTCCTTTGTGGGATTAGGCATGAGGTCTCCGGCTAACTGCCACGTTACAAATTTTTCATACGAGTAGTTTTGATTAAAAGCATGGATGACCCAATCGCGCCAGGGCCACATTGTGCGTAAGCCATCATCCTGATATCCGTGGCTATCCGCATATCGGGCTGCATCCAGCCAGTGCAACGCCATTTTTTCACCATAATGTTTATTAGACAATAATGTATCCACTAGTTTTTCATAGGCATTGGGCGATGGGTCGTTTAAAAATCGATCTTGCAACTCTAAACTTGCCGGTAGACCGATGAGGTCGATACAGACCCGCTTCAATAGTCGTTCCTTATCTGCTTCTTCGTTAGGAGCTAATTTTTTTTCTTTCATTTTAGCCAATACAAACCGATCGATATCGCTTTTTGCCCAGGGATCATTTTTAAGTGGCACTTCCACCGGCGTCGGCGGTATAAAAGACCAATGTTGTTTATACACGGCTCCCTGTGCGATCCATTTTTTAAGTAAGGCGATTTCAAATGTAGATAGCTTTAATTTGGAATCTGCGGGTGGCATTACCTGGGTAGAGTCGGTAGAGGTTATTCGACGGACTACTTCTGAGCGGACGACATCGCCCGGTATGATGGCAGAATGGCCAAGATTTTCTTTGAGCTCGGCATATGCGCTATCTGCTATGTCGAGGCGGAGGCCAGCCTCTCTTTTATTCGCATCAGGGCCATGGCATTTAAAACAGCGATCTGAAAAAATAGGCCGGATATGAATATTAAAATCAACAGTGGCTGGGATTTGTTCATCAGTGAGATGGTCCTTGTTTTTGAACGCCTGATACCCAAAATAAAGCAGTATTGCCAGACTTAACCCCACTATAACGTTTGATTTTTTCAAGTACTAAAATTATTCGGTCAAGGTATACTAATTTTTGATAAATAGAAAGAAGCAAGCCTGGTTTTAAATAGGAGAAGGTACTGCTTTATACCATGTAAAAGTCGATCAATACGCATTAAAAAAATTTAATCAGTATTAAGTATAGGATGCGTGGCGGTTACCATATTATTGAACTAAACTAATCCGTAAAGTTAAATCAAATAAATAGTTGTATCCGTGAACAAATCCCCAACATTTTTGTTTACTGGTAATGTTAGTCCGATTAATTGTTTTTTTATTTCTTAATTTCGGAGCATTGGCTATCGGCAGTATATTTACCTCTAAGGCGGTCATCGGCGACTGGTACCTTGGTCTGGATAAAGCGCCCTGGACCCCTCCTGGATGGGTATTTGGCGCTGCCTGGACTACTATCATGATCTGTTTCTCCTGGTACATGTCTTATGCTTGGGCCACGGTGCGACATCAAAAATTATTATTGGGGTTGATGGTAGTTCAATGGATTCTGAATGTCAGTTGGAATCCGGTATTTTTTACATTTCACTTCATCGTACTTGGATTATTCGTCATCACGGCATTGACTATAGTCGTTACTTACCTGTTTTTTCGTTTCTATCCTGAACTTAAAATGAAGTCCATTTTACTATTGCCTTACATCATATGGCTGTTGATTGCTACCTCATTGAATGCATATGTGGTCATCTACAATTAGACACCATCAATCCTGGCGTAGCCCTTTGATGACGACATTGCCTGTACCATTTTTATCACAAGGATAGAGTAAAGCTTTTTGCAAGAGTTTGGGGTTGTCAATCGTCGTATAAAACTCATCTAAAAATTTTATGGTCGACTTAATGTATTTTTCGTCCAATAAGGTATTGGAAGTGTATAAGGCGTACAGTTGCGGTTTGATGGCTTTATAGGTTGCTAGGATTTCATCAAAGGCAGATAAAGATTGAATACAATAACCTCGGTATCGACGCTCTCTGGTATTGGTAAGCTGGAGCTCTGGAGCCGGGTGAGCATACGGTGCCTGCACGATGCCGGCATGATCAAAATCATACGGTACGACGATAGGCATCGCATTGGAATCTGTGGCTATGAGTTTTATATTTTGCTGATATTGCACCGACCAATCCGTATTGCCAATTAAATATTCAAATACGGCAACGGTTAAAAACGGTTTGAGTTGCGTTTGTTGAGGTTGTAGTTTTTTTTCGAACGCCACGACTTGATTACGCTCCGCCATCTGATTTTCTTCTTCTAATAACATGCCATAAAAAGGAACTGGTGGTTTTTTGTTTTTTTCATCTTCCAGCGTCACTTGCACCAATCGGGCTTTGAAACTCATCGGGGTAATAAGCTGATACATTTTATACGCCATGTATTCCTTTATGATGTATTCATCCCCGCTACAGGGTACGACTAGTTTAAGCTTTTTTTGCTGACCAAATATAGTCTTCTTGTGGTCACTCTGATCTGTAAACTGAATCAACAATGGCGGATACTTACAGTTTTCTTTTATTCGACGGAAGTGGCCTCTGGTTTTCATCACTACTGGTAGCGATTTTATACTTTTGTCTTCCATCTGATAACTTAATTCCATTGGAAAATCTGCAGGAACTCCGGTACGATCATTCAACAATCCTTTTAGATTTCCACGGATGGTAATAGCCAAAACCTCTTCCGAGTCAAATAATCCTACTTTATCTTTAAACGGCTCAGAAGCATCGTCTTGTTGAAATTTAAAATTTGAGAACAACAAAATCAACACGAATCCAAAGCAGAAAGATAATTTATACATGATGTTCAAATTTAGTAATTTTAATAAATGATAGTATTTAGTTTGATTCTACTTGTCGTTTAAAGTTGTCTAATATGGCTTGCCAACCAGCTCGTTGCAACTCTTCAGCATTCGTTTGTTCTGCTTCAAAAGACTCTGTTATTTTAGTGTCGTGGCCATCGGCTGAAAACAAAATAGTCACTTTTCGGCTGTCATCCATGGTATAGACGATTGATTTTTCGAAAAGAACTTCATCGTATGTGCCTTCAAAGTCAAACCCCATACTTCCATCAGTGGATTCCATTCGATATAAAAACCGACCCCCACCTTGGAGATCATTTGATGCATGGGGTGTACACCAATCTGCCGATGCATTATTCCATTGGATGATATGCTCTGGAGTGGTCCAATAAAACCACACTTTTGCTAACGGTGCAGCTATTGTGGTTTCGACCGTGATGATTGATTTAGTATTTTCCATATTTGTTAAGTATGACCCTGATGTTGAGCAGTAGCTAATGATTTAGTTTTACAAAGCATTCTTCTGTAACACTTCCAGGTTGAGGCTCTAAATATAAAAAGAAATACCAATGAAGTAAATCTCAAAATTAAACAAAACGATAAAGTTGGAGCAGCTCGGCTCGAGCGCTATGATTAATCTACCAATCGATAGCCTACTCCTTTTAACGTGATGAGCTGAATCTGATCATCCTCTTTGAGGTAATCCCGGAGTTTTGTGATGTACACATCGAGATTGCGCGAATTAAAGAATGAGTCATCACCCCAGATCTTGTCCAGGATGTTTTTACGTAGGACCGTCTCCTGCTTTTGGGCCAACAGCATGGACAATAATTCTGTTTCCCGATGCGATAATCTTTTTATTTTATCGTGAATCAAAAGTTCCTGCCGACCTTGAAAAAACTGATATTGCCCTATACGTATATGGTCTAGTTTTGATGTTGTGGTTTCCTGTTTATTGGTCAGCGCCAGCAGGTTTTTTATACGCACGATGAGTTCTTCCATACTAAATGGCTTACGGATGTAATCATTGCCGCCACTGCTAAATCCATCCAGGGCATCTTCCGTTTGATTTTTGGCCGTTAGAAAAATGATTGGAACTTTTTTATCGTGCTGGCGAATAAGTCTACTGACTGCATATCCATCGAGATGGGGCAACATCACATCCAATACACATAGATCGGGACGAAATTCATTGAATGCTGTCAATACCAGATCTCCTCGGGTAATCAACTTTACTTCAAACTGTCGGCTACTCAGGGTCTCACTGACGATCTTAGCCAGATTAGGCTCATCTTCTGCATACAATAGTTTGATCATGTTGGCAGGATTACATTAAAAGAAGAGCCTTTACCCAGCTCACTGTGGATACTAATTTTACCACCCATTTCCCGGATGATACGCCGGACAAAGGCGAGACCAAGCCCATGCCCTTTGATGGTGTGTACATTGCCCTGAGGGATTCTATAAAGTTTTTCAAAAATTTTTGTCTGGTGATCCCTGGCGATACCCGGCCCATTATCCCTCACGTTGAGTTCGATCTGGTCACTTTTTTTGTGAATAAATACTTCGATTAGGGGTTCGTCTTTGTCGCTGTATTTTATAGCGTTATCAATCAGATTGTATATGATGCCGGATACCCACTGGGGGTCTGCATATAGATTGATATTGGGTTCAGATGGATGGATTTGAATTTTGGTGTTTTGTTTTTCTGCTTGCAGTTTTAAAGTGTCTTTGATGTGTAGTACTAATTCGGTGAGGTTGATCATTTCTTTTTGAGCCGCTGGAAGTGATTTATCGATCTGAGATATGGAAAGTACCCGATCTACCAATAAGGATAATCGATCCAATTCATTTTGCGAAATACGAAGGTAGTCGTCTCTTTTTTTGATATCATTAAAACCATCAAATTGATGTAAGGCTTCTAAAGCTACTCGTACTGTGGAAATCGGAGTCTTCAATTCGTGCGTCATGTTTTGGATAAAATCACTTTTGGCATCCAATAAGTCCTTTTCCTTGCGAATCGTAGTGGCCATACTGTAAAATGCTAACCCTAAGCAACCTAACAATAAAAAAGCTAACACAAACTCTGGAAGAAGTTTTTTAAAAATCAATCCTTGATAGGACTGTAGTTGAACATCGTATTTTTCTCCGGAGGCAAGATCATGGTAAGTGCCAGCTACCGTTTGGTCTTGATAGGGCCTATCTATTGAATTTCCCATTCCCTCTGAGTTATCCTGATATTGTCTCAACGTATAGGTGATCTTAAGTCCTGCTTTTTTAAGATTGTCATCAAATTTGTCTTTGAGGCTATCGGTGAGGTTTGTCGATATGGTCCATCGGCCAAGAGCAGTATCACCCATGGTACTATCGACTTCAGATTGAAAGATTAATGAAATCATTCCTTCTGTTTGCTGGAGGGTCCGTTTTTCTTCTTTGATTCGTCGATGGAAAATTACATTATCGGGAGGCGACATCCGGGCTGCTGTACGGGACGGACCAGGAGTATGCATCGTCGTAGCGTTAAATTCAATATTTGTATTGTCATGTGTGCCGATCACCATGACTTTTAGCGAATCCGAACTGAGATTTCTTCTAATGTTTATTCTTTTCCGTAATGTATCGCCTTTGAGTATCAAATGATTGATCAGTTCACCTTCCAGCGTATTTACGGCATTGACAAAAAGATAGCCAACTTCTTTTTTAAGATTTTCTTGTTCAGTTTGATACGCTTTGTATAAATAGATACCTAAAAACGTAGTCAGCACGATCATACTCGGCCACATCAATAAAGACATCCATCGATCACTTAATCTGCTCTTCACCGATCAAAATTAATTGGAAAAAAGTAGATACCGGCTAATTGTTAACCTTAATTAACCTTCCTTCCACGTTGATTAACCTCAATTGATGTGCTTTAAACTATTTTTGTAGCATTATTTTCAAACCTTTAAAGAAATTTATATGAAACAATTTTTATTAATTGGACTGTGCTTTTGGACCATAGGAATTTGGGCACAATCCGGTGTGGTCAATTTTTCAGAAGTCGTGAAACTGCAATTGCAATTGGAAGGCGCAGATGCAGAACAAATGAAAAACATACCTCAAACCCATACGATCAAAAAAATGTTGGTATTCAACAAAGATGAATCTTTGTATAAAAACTATGAAGGCAATAAGGATCTGGAGCTCAATAACGATGATGGCGATGGCCGTCAAATGAAAATAGTGATGAAAACTCCGGAAAGTACATTATACTCTCATGTCAAAGCCAATGAGATTGTGCATGCCCAAGAATTATTCGGAAAACAATTCCTGATCAAAGGGTCTGGCAAAAAATACAAATGGAAAATCACCGGAGAGCAACAAAAAGTGTTAGATTATAATTGTCAAAAAGCTTTATTGCAGGATACCGCCAGTATAGTAAGTGCTTGGTTTACCACCAACCTTCCAGCCAATATGGGCCCAAATGGTTACGGAGGACTCCCGGGTATGATCCTGGCTATGGATATCGATCATGGACAGCGTATGATCACAGCTACTAGCATTACGATGAGAGACCTTGCAGCAGATGAAATCACCAAGCCAGACAAAGGAAAAGAAGTGACCCCGGAGGAATTTGAAAAAATAAAAGCTGAAAAAATGAAAGAGATGGGTGCCACAATGGGCAAAGGTGGTATGAAGATTATGATCCGCGAAGAGCGACATTGATCTGTTCCCATGTAAATTGACCCCTTGGGGATTGACGACAATTATTAAGGGCTAGTGGGCAAAGTACAAGTATTTTTTTCTGACTTTGACATGGAGTATTTATCGATGAGCATTTGTATGTCCGAAAATTGTTTTCGATACTTTTTTTCAAAACAACTTTATTATTTTATTTAATGAGATATCTAGTATTTGCCTTATTCTTAATTTCTTTTAACGAAAGTATTTCACAGTCTGAGATCAAAGGCATTGTAAAAGACTCTACCGGGGAGCTTTTACCTGGAGCAACGGTATTGCTGTTAGACGCAAAAGATTCGGTGATGCAGGAATTTGCAAGTACCGATGATCGTGGATTATTTAGACTAAAAGCGGATCGTGAAAAAAGATATTTGCTTCAGATCACTTTTTTGGGCCTGCAATCCGTCTGGGAAGCAATTTATACCGGCAATGCAGTACTAGACCTTGGCACCATCATCATGATGCCGACCAATACGCTACTGCCTACCCTCGAAGTATTGGGCGAATATGATCTCATGAAAATAGGCAGGGATACGGTAGAGTATAATGCTAAAGCCTTTAAAGTGCAACCTGGTGCAGTAGTAGAAGATCTGCTCAAGCGACTACCGGGGTTAGAGGTCCAACGCGATGGCTCTATCAAAGCGTATGGTGAGGATGTTCAAAATGTGCTAGTCGATGGAAAAGAGTTTTTTGGAAAGGATACCCGAATAGCAACTAAAAATCTGGAAGCCGATGCTATCGATAAAGTACAGGTTTTTGACAAAAAGTCGGATATGGCAGAATTCACCGGAGTAGATGATGGTCGTGATGAAAAAACAATCAACCTCAAATTGAAAGCCAATCGAAAAAATGGTTACTTCGGGACAGCCGAATTGGCAGGGGGCACCTCAGATCGGTTCAAATCAAAATTTAATCTCAATAAGTTTTCAGGTGACTCCAGAATGTCGATCATCGGCTTAGGGAATAATATCAATGACCAGAGTTTTTCTATGAACAACTACATCGATTTTATGGGAGGTATAGGATCTATGATGTCAGGAGGTGGCAACAGTACGAAGTTGGAAATAAGTGGTGGTGGACTCCCTATCGGGGGCGGAGCTGTGCAGGGAATACAACGGTCTCTGGCCGGAGGCCTTAATTTTAATAAGCGTTTAAATGCCAAAACAGAATTGAATGCCAGCTATCTGTTGAATAGTATGAAAAATCACCTTGTCAAATCATCCGAGCGCCAATCTCTCTTGAGTGAGCAAGCTTATAATAGTGACGAAGATGAAGATCGGATCAGCAATAACGATGGCCATAATATTACCTTCAGGTTGCGATCAAAGTTGGATTCTTTTCAACATTTGATCGTGCGGGGTACGGGATCCTGGAACGACAATCGATTCAACAGCGATTTGAACAATCTGACCTATCTGACCAAAAACAATCCTGTCAATCAAAGCATGCGACAATATTTTGCGGACGGGCTTGGTTATAGTTTTAATACCTCCCTGACCTGGCAAAGAAAGTTTAGAAAAGCGGGTAGATCTATCAGTTGGACTGGATCTGGAAAAAAAGGTCTGATGGACCGCGAAGGTCACCTCGATGCACTCAATCAATATTATATAGGTCAACCCTACATCGATACGCTATTACAAGATCAACTTTATACCGATCGAAGCACGCAGTGGGATGCCAGAATATCCTATACGGAGCCTTTAGGTAAAAAACAATTTTTAGAGTTAAGTGGTTACGCATCGAATAACCGAAATAAAACCATCACGGATTTTTATGATATCACCGATCCGGGTATTACACTTAAAAATAATCTGCTCTCCACTAGTTACAATCGTGGGTATGAAGTGCTGGGCACCGGCCTGCGTATGATCAAAAATCGGGAGAAATATCATTTTTCCTATGGCATGATGTTACAACAATCCTTGCTACAAGGTAGAATCATCGATGCCGAAAATCCCATCAAAGTGAAATATACCCGGCTGCTGCCGGAAGCTAATCTGCAATATGAACTTGGCACGGCACATCATATCAATTTTGATTACTCGACTCGGGTGCAGGAACCCTCCTTACAACAAATCCAGCCTACTAGCAACAATGTCGACCCATTGAATATCTATATTGGAAACGCCTCACTTAGACCAGAATATCAACACATTCTAAATTCTTCATACTTCCGATACGAACAATTTACGTTTACATCCATCTTTGGAAGTCTTGGCGCCAGTTATACTCAAAACAAAATAACCGACTTGGTAGAGATTGATAGTCTGTATCGTCGGATTATACAACCCGTCAATGTCAAAGATGAAAAAGCACTGCGTAGCAATTTAGAATTCAGCACTCCGATACGGCCTCTCAAAATAGTCACCAAAATAAGATGGAGGTCTCAGCTGGCCAATAGTATCCTCTTTATCAATAGTGAAAAAAATAAAGTCAACCGATTTGGTAATGCAGTGACTTTGTCGCTAGAGAATCGGCGCAAAGAAAAAATAGATGCGCTCGTAGGGATCAAATTAAGTGGTAGCCAGACTAACTATTCTGAACAAGAGGCCTTGAATCAAACCTATAAAGAGACCAATTTATTTAGCGAAATCACCTATACTCCCAATGAGCGCTGGGCTATCCATAGTGAGTTTGACTATCTCTCTTATACCCAATCCAATCAAACAGATAAACTGGTTGTGCCATTATGGAAGGTGAGCCTGACTCGATATCTGGGTAAAGATCAGCGCCTCAAAGCTATGCTGACCGTATTCGACATATTGGACCGAAATAAGGGCATCAGCAGAAACAGTCAACTCAATTACTTGGAGCTCCAACGGACCAATGCTTTAGGTAGATATATCATGTTGGGTATGGCATATTCGATACGAGGATTCAAAAAGCAACGCGACGGCATACAGATTAATATCAGCAATGGTGATGATCGGCGATGATCCTAGCGCCTTTACCTTTTGATCAATTCCGTATCCTTACGAAACCCGACCCAGATCACATCCTGATCCCGATGTTCTCCGAGTGCAATCTGAAAGATAGCAGAGGAAAAATTTAGTTTATCGCATTATCGCAATTTACATTGAGTGTAAGTCTAAGGAATAATAGTTCTATGCGCAATTGTCCTTTAACACTTTATAATCGCCTATAAATCAAAGGAATGGTCCAAATTGTGCTTTTTTGAAATGAACAGGTAACTTGCGTATATTTACTAGTTGAACCAACATTGCTTCGCAACGGGTTTTCCTCTCCGATTTATCCACTATCTTCCATGACTAAAACAATAAAATCATGGAAAAAAAACTTTATCACAGTATGCTAACAATGCATTACAACGCACACAAGATCTGCTCAATCTAGGTGAGTATAGCCCACTCACTATAAGAAGTTATTTACAAGAGCTCCGGTACCTATTTTCATATTATGCTGACATCCGGCCATCACAAATTACGTACGAAGACACGATACAATATCTTATATATTTGAATAAAACTCTTGGCTGTAGCAGAGTAAAGTCAAAGATGGCAGCTAATAGCTTTGCTTTTTTCTTTAGACAAGCACTAAACAAACCATACAAAGTACCGAGCGTTTTGTTTGCAGCACATAGTGGCAAACTACCTCCTGTAATGCAGGTCTCGGAAATGCAAGAAGTAATTCAGTCGATCACCAACCTCAAGCACAAGACCGTGATCATACTTTTATACAGTACAGGTATGAGATTAAGTGAAATAGCTAATGTAAAGATTGAAGATATTGATAGTAAACAAATGCGCATTAAGATTGTATCTGGCAAAGGAAAAAAAGATAGATACGTTCAATTTTCAAACTCAGTACTCGAACAACTTCGTATATATTATCAATCATACAAGCCTACACTTTATTTATTCAATGGCTATAAAAATGGAAGTAGGTTTTCACCGAGATCTATACAGCATATACTTCATAAGGCACTTATAAAAGCGGGATTGCAAAGCAAAGAATATTCTATTCATACCATACGGCATAGCTTTGCTACTCATCTTGTAGACAATGGAGCTGACTTGCAAATCATACAAGAATTAATGGGGCATAGTCGACTCTCTCAGACTATCCAATATCTACATCTAAGTACGAAAAGGCTTCAGCAAACAGCAAACCCTTATGATGTATTGTTAACCCAAATGAATACAAACTCAATTAAAAATAAATGATACCAGCTACATCTTATCGTGTAGCCAGTATTCAAAATATTTTATCTCAGTATCACTCCAGTTCTGGCAATCAGCATGTCAATCATGTAATCAATCAATTGAAAAATTGTAGAACTTCAGTATTAGGCTACCATTTATACAAATGCTCAGACTACCAGTGCAAAAAATACAAATACCAATACCACAGCTGTCGCAATCGTCACTGTCCTCAATGCGGTTCGCTCCAAAAGGATCAATGGATAGAAGATAGAATGAAAGAGCTACTACCGGTAAATTATTATCACGTGGTCTTTACTATACCTCACGAATTGAATAGTTTAGTACTTGGTCATCGTACCATTCTATTTAACCTCCTATTTTATTCAGCTACACAAACATTAATGGAATTTGCTAAAACTCCCAAACATTTAGGCGCCATACCTGGTATACTATCCATTTTGCATACATGGGGACAACAACTCAGTTTTCATCCGCATATACATTGTATTGTGAGTGGTGGTGGTATAACTAAACAAAACGATCAAATCACCTGGAAAAATGCTTCTCGCAATAAAGATGATTTCCTTTTTCCAGTCAAAGCTATGGCTATTGTCTTCAGAGGAAAATTCATACAAGAATTAAAGAATCTTATTACAAATCAAGCTATCAATTTTATATCTGATGTAGATCTTAAGGAGTTCTTTAATAATCTATACAAAAAAGAATGGATTGTATACGCCAAAAAGCCTTTTGGAGGCCCGCAACAAGTAATAGAATATTTGGGTAGGTATACTCACAAAGTAGCTATTTCTAACCACAGAATAAAAGCTATAAATGCAGAAAAGAATTCTGTCACATTTGAATACAAAGACTATTCAGATCAGAATAAAATCAAACAGATGGAGCTATCGGCTGATGAATTTATTAGACGATTTGAACAGCATGTATTGCCAAAACATTTTACTAAGATCCGATCCTACGGATATCTTAGTAATAGAACTAAAAAATCCAATATTACTCAGATCTTGGTCTCATTAAACCTGCCTGCCCATCCTGGAAAAGTTAAAGTACCATGGAATGTCAGACTATTAGAAAAGTACAAAACAGATCATTCCATCTGCCCTCACTGTCAACAATCGACGCTGGTATTAATTGCAATACTTTACCAGAGCGGGACTTTCTCAGATGGATAGATGATTAAAGATTCTGCTTATCTTATTTAGTACATCATAAAATCCTAATTTTTTCTGTTACATCTACCTGTAGCCATGGCAACGCTTTGCACTTTCTTTTTTTTATTTAAAATATTCAAAAACAAATTCTATTTTTATCTGTAAATCATAGGCATAAATGGCACATTCCATATTCTCTTTCCTTGTATCCAATAAATCAAACACAAATGTCTTCCAATCACCAAATTACTTTTTACCATATAGTTCTTAGCACTTGCTCTTGTGCTGAGCGAAGCCACGGTAATTCTGGCGAGCAAAGCCTCAGCATTCGGTCAACGCAAAGTATACCGACAGCCAGTTTAACAGCCAATCCAAAGCCAAAATTTTTTAATGGCTGTCGGATACTTTCATAAATGTT
>JANOWJ010000071.1:0-25775 GCA_031417835.1 Saprospiraceae bacterium
AAACAATCTCTACGGACGACGACCGTCACTTCATAGATGTCTTTTGATAGACATTTGTAGGTGATGTTGCCTCCGACGATATGGGTGGCCTGTACCTTGATCCCAATGCAAAACAGGATAAAGGCTAATACGGCCCTTAAATTTTTCCACATAATCTGTTTATATATATTGTTGTTCATGGGTGCTTCCTATTTGTTTCGTTTTACTTCTACGATTTCGACTCGACGCTCTTGAGATGCATTTAGTCCAAAAACTGACAATCTTTGATCTTTGATATTATCCGGTACTCCCCGAGGTACAGAAGTTTCTCCAAATGATTTTTCAGAAATAGTCAGTTTTTTACTATCAAGAAATTTTGCTAAGATTCCTCCACGATATTTCAAAAATTCATTTTTCACACTAAATATCCTACGTTGCCCCAAGATGAGATTATATTGATTGCTAGCTCTAGGACTTGCATAGCCTTTGAGAAATATTTCGAATTTATCCCCTCGTTCCAGCATACTGATCAGAATGTCCAAGAAACTAGATAAATCATTATTTCCTTTCTTCAATCGATCATTAAAAAAAGTCTCATAAGCCTGGTCAGAGGTGAGTATCTCTTCCTCCTTGAGTTTGCTAGCCCATTGATCTTTGTACTCCGCCTTACGAGCATAATAAGGAGGGAATGTTTCACTATATATTTTATCCGTCCTACTTTGGTAAGACCTGATATCCGGCTGATCATTATCAAAAAACAAGATCAACGGCAAGAAGGAATAAATATCGCCTACGCCGAGATACATGTTTTCTGTGATAGTGTTTGCTTTCACATCCCTGGTATCAATCATGACAGTAGCAGGATTATACCCTTTTTTGTTGGCTATGACGCGATATTGTCTACCTCTGATCAATGGAAAATGAAAATCATTGCCATTGATATTCACTTTACTTACCACGTTATTGCTGTCACTGAGATCGATCAATGTGACTTCAGTACCTTGTAGCGCTGCACGAGTCTTCTCGTCAAAGGTGAATACGTTCAAATCGATCTTGTCTGTTTCGAGATACATTTTTTTCTCGATCTTCTGAGAGTGGCTGATACCAAATGTAGATAGATTGACAGTATCTGATCGATAGCCTTCTTTCTCAGCTGTGATGAGATAGTCTTTGTTGCGTTCTAAGGGAAAATGAAAATCATTGACATCGGGTAATGTGATTACTATATCCTGTATACCGGGATCTGTAAGATTTTTAAGTCGAACAGTTGCTCCTAATAATTCTGCCAGGGTGTTTTTATCAAATGTGGTCACTACCAACTCCACCCGAGTAGGTTCTTGTTCGATCGCATAGATATCATAGCAGCATGCTTCCTGCAAGGCATCCAAATAGAGTGATCCAATTCTATTAGAGGACATCAGGCCAGTCTTACCATCTGCTGCCAGGGTATAATACATATCATTGAAGCTACTGTTGATAGGCACACCGAGATGTTCGGGTTCCATCCAAGTGCTGCCTTTTTGAACAGATTTATACACATCCAAACCTCCCATGCCTGTGCGACCTTCCGAGCTAAAGTATAATTCATTGGCACTTGTATAAAAAAATGGGGTGATATCGTTTTCTGCGGTATTGACAGCAGCAAGATTTATAGGCATTCCAAATGTCCCGTCTGCTTGGATATGTGTATACCAGATATCCAGCTTGCCTTTACCTCCGGTCCGGTCAGACACCCAGTATAAGACCTCTTTTTTAGCCGACACATCGTACCCGATGTTTGGCTGCGTCGCAGTATACCCTTTGATGTTGATCGTGTCCGGCAATCGAATAGCATCTCCAAAAGCGCTAGTGGTATAATCGCGATAATACAAATCACACCGGATATCCCATGCATTGATATATTCGCAAAGTGTAAAATACATACGATTGTTGGCTGCATTGATAGCGGTATGCGCAGTGTGGCCAAGTGGATTATTAATCTGTTTTATCGATTCGTCATTTTGCCCTTTTACAGAAAGCAAGACATTGGAAAATGTTTTTTTAGGAAAGGATTTATCATCTGGCAACTCAAATCGAAGAGATGAAAAATAAATACTATCCCCCACTCGAGTAGCACCAAATTCAGAATATGGAGTATTTACTTCCTCGCCTAATCGAGTGACCTTTACACTTTCTATGGTTTGATTGACTTGTAATGTGGCCCAGTCGCATGCTTTGATTTCTTTCTCAGATTTTTGAGTGAGATAAGCGTCTTCATTTTTATTTTCTGCGATGTACATATTATAAATCGCTTTAGCTTCTTCGTATTTGCCCAATCGCTGCTTCACCGCTGCGAGATGGAATTTATCCGTGGCATACGCGTCTTTTTTATCCAGCGAGATCACTTTCTGGTAAAAGGTCTCTGCCACCTTGTATGAATTCAAACCTCGCGCAGCTTCCGCGGCAGCGTGAATCCGGTCGATCTTGGTGCTGTCAAATTCGAGTGCATTGATGTTATAAATCAGTGCTGAATAATAATCCTTGTTAGCATATGCTTCGTCCGCTGCCTTTACATAAGCCTTATAGGTTTGGCCTATGACCATCGTAGAACTGAAGAGCCAGATGAAGAAAGATGCTTTTAATTTATTTAGATTCATAATTGTTCTCTCTTTATGGATTAAAATATAGGGCAAGCTTTAAATTGACTCAATGGCTTGACTTTCGTAATAATATAAATCAAAGAAAACTCCGGCCCGCCTTTATTATTGGTAGTTAATTTGAATGGAGATGTGTTGATATCATAACTCATTCCTACTTGTAATTCATTAAGATAGATGTGTATAGCAGGTGCAAAGGCATCACCTATTCGATACATGCCATAAAGCCCTAAAGCATAATTTTTTCCTTTTTTTTGATTGATATAAAGTTTAGGTCCGGCTCCGACGACAAACTCACGATATGGTTTTTGAAATTGTGCTATTCCATGTACCATTATATCTAAAGCCCCCCCTAATTTGGCTTGCACCAAAGCATTAAATGCCATACGTACGGGCAATCTCACTGATTTATCATCTGTATAAAAAGGATTTCTTGGATTATTTACATGGAAAGCAGCAACACCTATGTCTGCCTTAGTGCGGGAAGATTTTTGAATTCTGTAGTTAATACCAACTGATAAGTCAGGTACCAGCAGAGCTCTACGGTCAAAGGATTCTGTAATGATCTGAGTGGGTACAAACTGCTGACCATCCCACTGCTCATCGAATGTAAGATCATCTAATGAAAAAGCTCGTCTGGAAAATGCCAGCTGTGTACCAAAGGTTAAAAAACTGCTTTTGTTGACGGGAAGGCTATATGAGCCATTAAATCCGATAGTTGCCAAGGTGAGTTTTGAATCTCCCGCCTGGTCGTAATTAATGACCAACCCCCCACCAAAAAAATCAGACCGGCTCGGTTTACGATATATTTTCATATCGTAGGCTCCGGTTAGTGTAGTATAAGGCACCGGGACTGCATGCCATTGATTTCGAAAATTGGCTGCTACTCGTACATCGCCGTTAAAAATACCTGTCAGGCCAGGGTTGATGTTGACATGGGCATTGTAAAATTGGCTGTAATGTAAGTCCTGACCTTCCAACTTCCCAAAAGTTAAAGTTGCCAAAACTAAAAGCCCAGTGTTAAATAAGTGTCGATGAAACGATCCCATCTTTTTATATTAAGTTAATTTATAATATATTTATTAATGAATAACAATGATTTATGTTAAAATATCATTTTATTGATTCTCAATGATATATAACTTCAAAAATCGTGCTAAAAACACGCTCATTCAGCAAATGGGAGTTCGCTCGCAAATGAAATATTAATTCAATGTGTTAACGAGACTATAACAAAGTATAGTCTGATTGATGTGTTAAAAGGCAGAAGATTAGGCTGCAGTCCTAGTACAATTTGACCTTAAGGATTTATAAATTGATTTTCCAAAGGACCAGCTCTGAAATCAGTAGCCATATAATTTTTTGCCGGCTGCCTCATATTTATCACCGACAGACCATCTGGGCAATTCCTTTTTATTAGCTATTTGGTACGCCGATAAAATAAAAGCTTTGGTAAAGCGGTGTAAATATCCGTAGCTAATATTGTCCGGATTGTCTATAGATTGGTGATAGTATTTAAAAACAGCTGCATCAAATGCTTTAAATCCAGATGCAAAAGTAGGTGCAGGTATACCCAATTGGGCAAAAGATACATTATCTGATCGATCAAAAAGGCCTTGCTCCGGGGCCGGATCTCCAAAGGCTGTCAAGCCAAATGTCAGGCAGGATTGATTAATTTCATCTGCTGCTCCGACCCTATTGAGGCCAAATACGGATACTATCGTTGTGTCCGAATAGCCTGCGCCGTCAGAATTTAGATTAAAAATCACTTTATTCCATGGTAGCACTGGATGGCTGGCAAGATATTTTGACCCTAGGAGACCCATCTCCTCACCATTCAGACCAGCTAGTAAAACGGATCGTTCCGGAGGGTATTTAGTAAAAAATCGTGCTGCTGCCAAGATTCCTACAGTACCCCAGGCATTATCGCGAGCCCCATTCCATATCGTATCACCTTGTACCGGCTGCCCAGCATTTAAACCTACATGATCAAAATGAGCACTAAGTAATATGTATTGATCTGCTAATTTTTTATTCTTCCCTGGTATCCAACCGATTACGTTGACAGCATCGACCTCAGAGGTCACTGCTCCAGAAGTCTGGAGATCCATTTCAAATAGTCTACCCTTTACAAAATTTGGTTTATTCAATCCGGATGGCAATTGAATCCAAGCATGAAACAAACTTGCATTTTCGGTGACCTTATCCATGACTTCCAACCGTTCCTTGGCAAAATAATTTCTGAAAAAATTCCAAGGATAACTTAGGTTGTAAATTTCAATAATCCCTAGTGCGCCTCTGGATTTGGCGAAGGCTCTTTTTTTAGGCATAGCATCAAATACTTCCACTGGGGTCCCTCCATGGGGCAAACCACCTTGCACAATAACATATTTGCCTTTGACATCGAGATCTTTGTAATCATCAATTTGTTGTCCCGCATCTATCCACCCAAAGTCGGCATACACTGCTACAGCCTTGTTTTGGATCTTCCCCCCATCCAAAATCAACAGATCAGTCCCTACATTATACTGGTTACCTGCCAAAGTAAGACTGCCACTAGTCGGCGGAATAAATTTCTGAAAAGGAATGTTTTGGTAATAGTTTTGCATACCCGGTACTTGCTGTACACCGGTTTGTTTAAATTGTTCTGCTATATATTGAGCCGCTGCTTGGTTGCCCGGTTCCCCAGTCTTACGCCCTTTCAACTGGTCAGAGGCTATATATTGCATGTCTTTAGTCAAATGAACTACACTGACCGATTTATTGATTTTTTTTACTATTTTCTGACCAAATAGAGGAAATCCTCCTATCAACAAAAGACATAATATTAGAGTATAATTAATCCGATAAGTTTTCATTGGATGTTTAGATTTGTGCAAAAATAACTTTTTCAATTATGGATCTCGATAAATTATTAGGCATCGGTAGCAGAATCAAACATCCTGCTTATGGCGAGGGAGTGATCATTAGGCTACATGCCGTAGCATATGAAGTTTGTTTTATGCATTATGGGGTGAAACCCGTTGGAAAAGACTATGCGCAATGGGAGGTAATAGAACGGATCGTACCTGAGGAGTATGTGACCTTTACCGAAGCAGAGAAATCCTTGATTCGTATACTTAAGCATTGGTCGGATATCACATCGATTACAGAAATAGCCGATCGGTGGGATAAAGGAATGATGATATTACAATCACCTGAGCCTGGATTGAAACCAAAAGAAATTACTATAGAATCGTTTTTTCATAAAATAGTGATGGTTAGAGACCGACTACGGGTATTAGAGCAAAAGATCAATGGCCATAGCAAATTGACAGACGCGGACAAAGTGGACATGCAGCAATACATAACCCGGATCTATGGCAGTCTGACTACATTCAACATCTTATTTAAGTACAAAGAGGATAACTTTGTGGGCGAAAAATCAGAATTGTGATGAAGTACATGTTATTCATAATTGCTCTAGCCTGCATCGGCTCTTGCATAAGGCCCAAATCAGGCTATGATTCTTTAGCACCGGGCATTTGGAAAGGCGTACTTTACCTCAATCCTGAGCCAAAACCGTTGCTGAAGGATGAGATTGAGCGATACGAGAAAGAAGGCACACTACCCCTGTATGTCATTGAAGATGAATTGCCTTTCCTATTTGAGGTAATTTATGATTTGACTACCAATAAACCATATCTCGAGATCATCAATGGTACCGAGCGAATCAAGGTGGAGGATGTACGCATCGGTAGGAATAGGAATACTGCAGAAGATACGGTATGGATTGATTTTCCAATATATGATTCTCATATCAAAGGCAGATTAAAGGAGGGTATCATACAGGGTGAGTGGATCGTACGCAACAAACCAAATTACAGGATACCTTTCGCGGCTCATTTTGGTAAAAAAAATCGTTTTGATGTTTTGCCAGCGACCCCTGTGGCTGATTTGACTGGAACTTGGGATTGTGACTTTGATATCAATACTCCAAATCCCTCTAAAGCAATTGGTGAATTTACCCAAAAAGGGTCACTATTGACGGGCACCTTCAGGACAGAAAGTGGCGACTATAGATATTTAGAAGGAACAGTGACCGCCAATAAATTTTACATGTCTTGTTTTGATGGCTCGCATGCATATCTATTTTTTGGGAAAATAATCCAGGATTCTTTAGTCGGTACTTTCCGTTCCGGTAAACATTTTACATCGATGTGGAAGGCAACTAAAGATGCGGGTGCTGCGCTGACTTCGCCAGAGCATCTCACTAAATCAACCGGACGGCTCGTAGAATTTACATTTTTGGATCATAAAGGAAATTTAAAATCTTTAGAGCAATATCATGGTAAAGCAAAAATACTTCAGGTCATGGGCTCATGGTGTCCCAATTGTTATGACGAAACGAGGTTCTTAAAAAAATATCTCGCAGATCATCCGGATCAGAATCTTGATGTGATCGCATTAGCTTGTGAGCGGTATCGAGATACATTAAAATCTTTGAACGCATTGAATATCTATAAGTCCAAAATGGATATTCCTTATGATGTACTATTGGCCTCCACTACCACAAATAAAAAACAAACCTCTTTGCAACTTCCATTTTTAGATTCTATTCTGGCTTACCCCACTATGGTCTTTTTAGATCAAAACAATCAGATTTATAAAATTCATACTGGATTCGATGGCCCAGCTACCAGCAAGTACCTGGATTTTGTCAAAGATTTCGAACTGACTATTCAAACGCTTTTAAACCAACAAAAATGAATGTACTCATCACAGGGGCCACCTCGGGCATAGGCAAGGCTTCAGCTTTTGAATTTGCAAAACACGGCCATGCACTCATATTATGTGGTCGAAGAGATGATAGACTTCAGTCTTTGAAGTTGGAGCTTCAATCAAAATATCCTGTTCCAGTTTTTACCTTATGTTTTGATATTAGGTCATTTAAAGATGTTGAGCAAAGTATATCGACCTTGCCACAGGACTTTGTGAGGATCGATGTATTATTAAATAATGCTGGCCTCGCCAGTGGTCTCGATTATATCCATGAAGGCGATATAGAAGATTGGGAAACTATGATCGATACCAACATAAAAGGACTCTTATATATCACCAGGATACTCACTCCTGATATGGTGACTCGAAAATCCGGACATATCATCAATATTTGCTCTACTGCCGGCAAAGACCCTTATGCTAAAGGCAATGTATACAGTGCGACCAAAGCAGCAGTGGATATGCTCACCAAAAGCATTCGGCTAGATCTTTATACCCATGGTATACGTGTCAGTCAAATTGCACCGGGCATGGTGGAGGAAACAGAATTTGCCAAAGTTCGATTTCACGGTGATATTCAAAAAGCTAGCATCTATGAAAATTTCAATCCTTTAAAATCGGCTGATGTGGCAGAGATCATCTACTTTACTGCATCCCGGCCGACTCATGTCAATATTCAAGATATACTGGTGATGGGCAATCAACAAGCCGGAAGCAATTTTGTAGATCGCAGTGGTAGAAAATATGAATAATGATACATGACAAAATTTGTTTTTTTGAAGTCTGTCATACTGTACTACGATTTTTAATTAGTTCATTCATCTCTAATCACTAAAATAAATGTATACAAAACTTGCATAATACAATAAACTCCTTAACTTCGTAATATAATTATTGCTATTCTAAAATAGAATTCAAAAATTAAGAATTATAGATTCATCAAAAGGCAAGATGACTTCAACTTTCAAAGCCCCATCAAAGGGGCTTTGTTATTTCAGGGCTTTTTATAATCGGTGTTACATGATATATAGCCTTCAGGATTGTATGTCTGATCTTTTTAGAGGTCTGTAGATCTATTTTTTTAAGTGTATAGTGATATTTGAAGGTCGTAGTTTCCTGATTAGAGCTATGAATCAATAATTCACCGGTCTCGCCAGAGAATAAAGTTGCGTACGGTTGTAGCGCAGTGTGGATATACCCTTCAATTTCCTCAAATGGCAATTTCATTTTATGATTGACTTCAAAGGTCACCGTATTATCATCTTGCTCCATTGTACTGTGGTTGATGATATCTTGGCTATAGATAAGATTGGTCGGTATATAGACGATTTCATTATCATCATTGCGCAATGAGATCATGGTCAAGGATAAATCGATAATTTCTCCAGTGTGTTTGCCGATCTGGACATAGTGGCCTATTTTAAGTTTATCAGAAAAAGCCATGATCATCCCGCTAATGATATTGGATACATAATCTTTCATGATGATCGCCAGGGCTGCAGAGATTAAAGTAAGACCTGTAAAAAAATCTTTTGGCTTTAGTTTTAAGAGGTGCAATAAAAAATAGAGCAAAGCTCCGGTCAAGATCAGAAAATACGTATTGTCTATGCCCACAATGACATTGTCCGTGGAGGTCAGACCCATTTTTTTTCGCTTTCGATAAAAGTATCTTAATACATCTCTGCACAATTCTGCCACCAGAAAAAAGAGTAAAAATCCTATCAAACTGCCTATGAAATGGGTAGGGATCGAAAGTTCTCCAAATACTTTCTCTTTGTTTTCATTTAATACCATCAAAAGAGCTATTCCCAGGACTTTTAAAAACCTAAACAATACATTCATGCGCTAGAATCTATGAAATTGCAAATTTAGACAACCTTTTGATGGGTTTTTCGTTAATTTGACCTTGAAAGTAAATCTATGAAATTGAATTTTTTTGAACAGTCCGTCTACCACACCCGCAGATCGACTCTAGCCCATGCCATTCAATCTGGTTTGATATTGATCCCGTCTAATGAGGAAGCTGGTATAAACTATAAGGACAACACATATCCTTTCCGCCAAGACTCGAGTTTTTTATATTATTGTGGCATCGATCGACCAGGGTTGAACCTCTTGATTGATAGCCAGACCGGTGAGAGTTTTTTGATGGGTGATGAAGCCTCGATCGAAGACATCGTGTGGACCGGACCAGTGCCGAGTCTACAACAATTAGCAGATCATGCTGCTATCGATCGGGTGATCTCTACAGCTCAGGGACTTGATTGGATCAGAGGACTTCAAGCCCATAAGGTACCTATCCATTATCTTCCTATATACCGGGGAGACCATGCCTTTAGATTGGCCGACCTTTTGGGGTTATCCCCAGAAAAAATAGCTGCTAACTACAGTAGATTGTTGGCAGCAGAGGTCGTCAAAATGAGAGAAATTAAATCAGCTCAAGAAATCAGCGAATTAAATAAAGCCATCAATTTGTCGGGGATCATGCACCATACGATGATGACCACCACTCGCACAGGTATGACGGAGGCGCATGTGGCTGCATTAGTGAGGGCAGAATGTATAAAAGCGGATGTTGACATTCCATATGGTATGATTCTTACGATCAATGGCCAGACACTACACAATCATGGACATCACAATTCCTTACGATCAGGTCAATTACTATTAGGAGATTTTGGAGCGGAATCACCTATGCATTATGCCGGGGACATCACTCGTACCATCCCAGTCGACAAGACATTTACTTCATTGCAACGAGATATTTATACTCTGGTCCTGACAACTTTGGAACAATCGATCCAGGCGATTAAACCCGGAGTGCCTTATCTTCAAGTGCATTTAAACGCCTGCCTAAATATTACCAAAGGGTTGATAGAGATGGGTTACCTCAAAGGCGATGCGGAAGAAATGGTCCAGGAAGGAGTTCATGCGTTATTCATGCCGCATGGTCTTGGCCATCCATTGGGCCTAGATGTGCACGATATGGAAGGTATCGGTGAGCAATATACCGGTTATGATGAAAACACATTGCGCAGTACCCAGTTTGGTCTGAGTGCCCTTCGTCTAGGCAAATCATTGCAGAACGGCATGGTCATCACCGTAGAACCCGGTATTTATTTTATACCAGAATTAATATCCCTCTGGAAATCGCAACATAAATTTGAAGACTTTATTGACTATAACGCAATAGAGAGAGCAATACCCTTTGGCGGTATTCGTTTAGAAAATAATATTCTGGTAGCAGCAGAAGGTCCACGGGTACTTGGTGACCCTATTCCTCAGTCTATCTCGGATGTGGAAGAACTGCGATTAGCAGCTTATTCTTTATGAAGTACGTTATATCGACCAGAATATTTCTATGAAATTATTTTTATCTGAGTATCGACACGACTATTCTACTTATACCTTTGGCTATACCATGTATGGACTGTATGAATCGAGCGGGGATTTAGATACGTTATATATCAATGGATTTTTGCCTTTTACGGGCAATCTCAATCTAAAACATGATTTATACTATAAGTCACGAGGAATACGGATTAATCTGGCAAATTTTAAAGATTCAAGTGAAAACAGAAGAGTAGATCGAAAAGCAGAAGGCCTAAAAATTCAATTTACGATCACTCCTATAGAGCAGTTTACTCAGTGGGAGTCTTTTTACACATTTGCAAAACAGTATAGCGAGGAGCGTATAGGTGATGATAAAATGCCTTTACAACGAATAGAGTATATTACAAAACGAAAGTATCTTACCCATATTCTTACTTTTACTTCACATGACCAAGTCATCGGTTATGTACTCGCGGTGCTGGCACCACAAAGTTTCCATTATTGGTTTGCTTTTTACGACACTCAGGCACTGGAGCAAGGGATACCACTCGGAAAATGGTTGATGTGGAAATGTATTCACATAGCAAAAACCGTAGAGAAACAATTTATTTATTTGGGTAACGGTTATTTGGAAAAGTCATTGTATAAAATTCGCGATTTTAAATCCGTAGAATTTTTTGATGGCAATGGCTGGTCAAGTCAAATCAAAGAAATGCAGCGACTATGTAGTGCTGACCATGAGTTAAAACTAATTGATGAATTCAAACAGCTGTCAGATCCCGATGCATGGTTGAATGCTTTATAATCCAGATTTTGTAACTTTACCCAATTCATGCAGCGCACGTTATCCTCCTTACCTATACGGTGGATATTATTGATCCTACTCTCCCTCATCTGGGGTAGCAGTTTTATCCTGATCAAGAAAGGTTTAGAACATTTTGGTTATATCCAAGCAGCTACGATCCGACTTATGACCGGGGGATTAGCGTTATTGCCATTCGCCTTGTTTCAATTCAAAAAAATTCCAAGGTCAAAGTGGCGCTATGTTGCACTTTCCGGTTTCTTAGCCATGTTTTTGCCGGCTTATTTATTTTGTTTTGCACAGCAATATATCCCCAGTTCTGTAGCAGGTATATTAAATGCATTGACACCTACTTTTACATTTATGATAGCTGTGTTGTGGTATAAAACCAGTTACTCTTCCAATCAAATCATCGGCTTGATCCTGGGATTAGGGGCATCCATCTACTTAAGCATGTTAGCTTCAAAGTCGGGCTGGGCTATCAATGGTCATGTACTGTTGGTCATTCTCGCCACTATCTGTTACGGCATCAATATCAATTTGGTGAAAAACCATTTGGCCAAAGTGCCTGCGTTGGCTGTGAGTACCTGTAGCGTTGTTTTTGCTAGCTTTTTGGCTACGACGATTTTTTTTTTACCGGATATCAAGAGTTTTGCCTTTTCAACTGAAGCCTGCACTTCGTTATATGCATTGATGGGGTTAGGCCTACTGGGTACGGCCATAGCTATCATATTACATAATTATCTCATCAGTATTTCATCCGCATTATTTGCGAGTGCCAATACTTATTTTATACCCGTAGTCGCTATTGCATGGGGGCTGGTGTTTGGCGAAAAGCTAAGTATAAATCATTTATTTGGAGTGGCTGGAATTTTTCTAGCGATCATCTTGATTAGAAAACAGCCTTAATCTTATTATCTGAATGGTACTCCGCGTACTTTAGTCTGTACTTTGCAGAGATATCGATCAGCTGTAATAAATAAGGTACTACCATCCTCCCCCCAACCACAATTAGCTGTAGCCTCGCCTGTATCCAATCGTGCTAATAACTCGCCTTTGGCTGATAGTACTAGAACTCCACCGGGCCCTGTACCCCAAATATTACCTTTATGATCTACTTTGATGCCGTCAGGCAATCCTTTAAGACCTGATTTAAACATTGGAGTTGCATCAAATAATATAGATCCTTTACCTACTAATCCAGTGGCTAACACTGGGTACTTCATATAGATGGCTTTTTCAGGATCAGATTGAGCTATATATAAGTGTTTTTCATCCGGAGAAAGCGCCAAGCCATTCGGTCGGGTCAAGTCTTTGATAATCAAGTACGTTCTTCCTTTATCATACATATACACTCCAAATACGCCAGTTTCTATCTTGTCTTTTTCTTGCAACGGCATACCGTACGGAGGATCTGTAAAATAAACTCGGCCTTTGGAATCTACAATGACATCATTAGGAGAATTAAACCGTTTACCATTGAAATGATCTGTTAATGTACGCTTACCTCCTGGTGCGCCTAAGGGCATCATGGAAACTCGTCGATCTCCATGCTCACAGGATAATAAATTGCCGGACAAGTCTCTAGTCAGACCATTGCTACCGGGTTCGCCACTGTACTTACCCACACCTGTAAAGCCTGATGGTCTGATGTAAGGCATGGCTCCATCGCCATTATCGCGCCATATATATACTGTGTTTTGCGGTACATCACTAAAAAGTATAGCCTTTTCCTCCTTCCACCATACAGGGCCTTCCGCCCAATCGTAACCATCAGCCAGCACTTCGATGGGTGCTTTGACATCGATAAGCTCATGTGCCGATGGATGCAGGATATAGATCTTTCCGATGTGTTTGTTTTGACTCATAAGATGGTGTATTGTCAATAGGAAAACTAACACTAACTTGAATTTTTTCATCATTTATTGATTTAATATTTCCATTCCTATGAAGTGAATTAACCTTCCAAATATTCTTTGAAGGTAAACAGTTAGCTAAAGATAATTACAATCTTTGTATTGTAAAAACACTTTAAGAAACAGCCCACGATTTAATATTGACACCATTAAATGTGCCGCTGCTCATAAAAAGGATTACCGTATTTGTTTTATGAATGTTTCTTAAATATTCTTCCAATTGATCATTTTGATTAAATACATTAAGGTCAGGTTTTAAAAAAGCATTTTTAATATATTCGGTATCCAAGTCAGGCATCTGTTTGATGGTCAAAGTATGTTTATTATAAAATACCACTGCCTCATCAGCGGCATCTAATGCCTGAGCATACTGCGGCAAAAAGTTTTTATTCAAGCTGCTGAAGGTATGCAACTCTAGGATGGTGATCAACCGGAATCCTGGGAATTGATCTTTAATAGCTTTAACGGTCGCATTTACTTTAGACGGAGCATGCGCAAAGTCAAGATATATTTTAGTCTGATCTGACAGGAATAAAGGTTGTAGCCTTTTGGCTGCTCCTCTGAATGTTGTTAATGCTTGCAGGATATCATCTTCTGTCAAGCCTAGACGCAGACAAATATGAACTGCTGCTTGAATATTTTCCATATTATGTTTACCAAATACATGCAATGGATACGATACGCCATCATGTGATAATACAGCAACGCCCTGGTGAATGGTATGTGGGTAGGCCTTATATGGTCTAAGGATCAGATCCTGCCGTTCCATGGAATTTACAATATGGCGTAAATCCGAATCCCCATCATAAAAATATACTTCGGCCTCCGATGGTAAACTTGTAACATAATCTTTGAATACCTGGATGTAGGTCTCGTGGGTAGGAAATACATTGATATGATCCCAAGCTATACCGGTGATGATGGTATATTGCGGATGATAATGCATAATCTTGGGCAAGGGGTCCATAGGTGCACTGAGGTATTCATCTCCTTCTATCACCATCCATGGCGCGTCTGATAATCGGATCATAAGATCGAAACCTTCCAATGGAGCTCCTACCAAATAATCATAATCAATGTGACTCTGTTTTAGAATGTGCATGATCATGGATGTGGTTGAAGTCTTGCCATGGCTACCCGCTACTACGATTCTTTTTTTATTCTTGGCATGTAAAGCTATAAACTCGGGATAAGACATGATCTTCAATTGCAATTCTCGAGCTCTGGCGAGTTCAGGATTGTCTTTTTTGGCATGCATTCCGACGATGACCAAATCGATCGAGTTGTTTAATACATCTGGATTCCAACCAGGAGTCGGCAATAAGTTGTAAGATTCCAGTCTATCTTTAGCTGGATTGTAGATTTCATCATCTGATCCGGTGATGTGATGTCCTGCTAAGTGTAATGCTATACTAAGATTGTGCATGACGGCTCCGCCCATCGCTATGACATGAATTCGCATGGAGCAAAAATGATGAATTTCGAGGTCGTATTATATTTTTTAATAATATTTTATTTGAGCATACACCGTTAGGACCTGCCTGTCCGGTCGGCAGACGCTTGGAAAGTCGCTCAAAGGCAAAACACAATGTATCATGAGGGTTGGCCTTCATCTAAGTGAAAATGAGGCGAAGACGCAAAGAAAGACCTTTTACCTACGATGGCTTTTATCGAATGGTAAGCGCAAAAAAAACGAAATGGTCGCTATTGTTAAACCAGTAAATACAAATTAAAATCAATGCTATAAAGGGATGTTGCCGTGTTTTCTGCGAGGCGGGGTGACTTGTTTATCCTTCAGACTGTTTAATGCTCTGATTAATTTATGCCGTGTGACCGCAGGCTCGATGACTTCATCGATGTAGCCTCGCGCTGCTGCTCTGTATGGGTGTGCAAAAGTGTCAGCATATATTTTTTCCATTTCTAACGCTTTGGCTTTCGGATCTGGAGCAGATTCTATTTCCTTTTTGAAGATGATTTCGCTCGCACCTTTTGCTCCCATGACCGCTATCTCTGCGGAGGGCCATGCAAAACTAAAATCAGCGCCTATGTGTTTTGAATTCATCACATCATAGGCTCCGCCATATGCTTTGCGTGTGATGACAGTCATGCGAGGTACTGTCGCTTCGCTAAATGCATATAGTAATTTTGCGCCATGACTGATGATTCCATTCCATTCCTGATCTGTGCCAGGTAAAAATCCAGGTACATCCACAAATACGATCAAGGGAATATTAAATGCATCACAGGTTCGCACAAATCGAGCAGCCTTTCGAGATGCATTGACATCCAACACACCTGCGAGTACCATCGGTTGATTGGCGACTATGCCAATTGATTTACCAGCCAGGGTAGCAAAACCTACCACGATATTACCTGCAAACAATTCATGAATTTCGAAAAATGAATCCTGATCCATCACTTCTTTGATCACATCCTTCATGTCATAGGGTGTTTGACTTGATTCAGGAATGATCTGATCGAGGGCCGGTCTGTTTTCATCGTTCATTACATATGGATATGTCGGACTTGACTCCTCATGATGTGAAGGCAGATAAAATAATAGTTTTTTTACTTGATCTATAGCAGCAACATCATGCGGAGCCATCATGTGAGATATGCCGGATATCGAGGAGTGAGTATGGGCACCCCCGAGTGACTCACTGGTGACTTGTTCATTCGTAACGGTCTTGACGACATTAGGTCCGGTGACAAACATATAGGAGGTCTTAGCCACCATAATCGTAAAATCAGTAATGGCTGGAGAATAAACCGCGCCACCGGCACAAGGGCCCATAATTAGAGAAATCTGAGGAACTACTCCAGATAAAAAGGTATTTCTAAAAAACACATCTGCATATCCTGCGAGTGAATCCACGCCTTCCTGAATACGCGCACCTCCGGAGTCATTAAGTCCTATCAATGGAGCTTTGTTTTTTAGAGCCATATCCATAATGGTGCAAATTTTTTCAGCATGAGTCTCGGATAATGAACCGCCGAATATTGTAAAATCCTGAGCAAAGACATATACGTTGCGACCAGATATTGTACCATAACCTGTGATTACTCCATCACCATAATAAACTGTGTTTTGCATCTCAAAATCAGTATTGCGATGAGTCACGAGCAACCCAATCTCTTCAAAAGAGTGATCATCTAATAATAAGGCCAAGCGCTCTCGGGCAGTTAATTTGCCTTTTTTATGTTGCAAAGCGATACGATCCGGGCCACCGCCTGCAAAAGCTAAGTCCTTTAGTGATCGTAGTTTATCTGATTCTTTCTTGCCCATTTTGGATGATTGATTCTCCAGTAATGAAGATATTATTAATTTTGTGATTCATAACACTAAACAATAATATGTCAGAACTAGTAGTATCCTCTATCCTCAGTGACCGAGTACTCAATATGACCGAATCTGCCACCTTGCAAATGGCAGCTATGGCCCGGAAAATGAAAGAACAAGGCATTGATGTCATTACACTCAGCTTGGGCGAGCCTGATTTTGATACTCCGCAACATATCAAGGACGCAGCACTCAAGGCGATGGAGCAAGGTTATACTAAATATACGGCTGTAGCTGGCAATTTGGATCTGCGTGAGGCAATTTGCTCAAAACTCAAACGCGAAAATGGCCTTGACTATAAACCCAATCAGATCGTAGTATCTAATGGAGCTAAACAAGATATTGCCAGCCTATGCATGGCTATGCTCAATCCTGGCGATGAGGTGATCATCTTATCTCCATATTGGGTATCCTACAGCGATATTGTCAAAATGTGCGAAGGAGAAGCCATTATATTATCTGCATCTGTAGATGAAGACTTTAAAGTATCTGCTGCAAGGGTGGCTGAAGCGATCACAGACCGCACTAAACTTATAATGTTCTCCAGTCCCTGCAACCCTACGGGCTCCGTATTTTCTAAAGAGGAGCTAAAAGCTATAGCGGATGTCGTAGCCCCTCATCCCGGCATCTATATTATGTCTGATGAAATCTATGAGCATATCAATTTTGAAGGCAGTCATGTGAGCATAGCTTCATTTGCAGAAATAAAAGATAGGGTGATCGTCATCAATGGTTTTTCTAAAGCTTTTGCTATGACAGGTTGGCGATTGGGCTATATGGCGGCACCTTTAGTGATAGCCGAGGCTGTCACTAAGATCCAAGGTCAAGTGACTTCCGGAGCCAACTCTATTGCTCAGAAGGCAGGAGTGGCAGCGCTCAATTCTGATTTACAACCTACTCGAGATATGGTAGCTGCCTTCAAAAAAAGGCGAGAATTGATTATTTCGTTGCTCAAAGGTATCCCAGGATTCAAATGCAATTACCCTACTGGAGCGTTTTATATTTTCCCAGAAATAAGCTATTACTTTGGAAAATCAGATGGCAAAACAACAATTCGCAATTCGGATGATTTTGCACTATTTCTACTGCATAATGCTCACGTTGCCACGGTCGGTGGGTCTGCTTTTGGTGACGACAATTGTTTTAGAATCTCCTATGCAGCCAGTGAAGCTCAGATCACGGAGGCCGCACGCCGGATCAAAGAAGCGGTAGCCAAACTAAATTAAAAATATAATGTTTATCTTTATACATTAAAATTTTACTATGCCAACTGTCAAATTTTCTAATAATAACGCCCAATTTTTTTCGACCCTTCGAAGTCGAGTAAATGAATATTTTAAAGAGCGCAAGATCGCTAGCACTGGTAATTATAAATTATACTTCAAAACAGCTCTTTTAATTACTTTTTTAGTGATTAACTATACCTGGTTGGTGTTTTTCACACCTTCGAGCATATTATTGGCTTTATTGCTTTGTGGTACCATGGGATTCTTCTTTGCTGCCATTGGTTTTAATGTCATGCATGACGGAGCTCACGGCAGCTATTCAGATAAGTCCTGGTTGAATAAATTAATGTCTTATTCGCTGGATTTGATGGGTGGCAGCAGTCTAATGTGGTATTTCAAACATAATGTCGCACATCATTCCTTTACAAATATCGAAGACATGGATGAGGATATCAACATCCGACCACTGATGCGGACTAATGATAAACAGGAGCGTCTGGGCATTCATAAATTTCAACACATATACTCCTTTTTTCTTTATGGGTTATCTTATTTTTCTTGGATCTATATCAATGATTTCAAAAAATACTTTAGAAGAAGAGTGGCGCATAGTGTCGTCATACCTAAAATGACGCTCAAACAAAATCTACAGTTTTGGAGCACAAAGGTTGGTTATCTGGCAATATTTGTGGGCATTCCCATTTGGCAAATCGGATTGTTGAAGACATTATTGGGTTATGGTATGCTGCTTTTTGTGTGTGGTTTATTGATCGCTATTGTTTTTCAATTGGCCCATGTCAATGAGGAGACTGAGTTTGTGGCTCCGGTTGGCGAAACCTTTACTATAGAAAATGAATGGGCTATCCATCAAATTAATACCACGACTAATTTTGCTACTAAGCAACGATGGCATAATTGGTTTTGGGGTGGCTTGAATTTTCAGATCGAGCATCACTTATTCCCGCGTATCAGCCATATCCACTACCCTGCTATCAGCAAAATCGTGAAACAAACTTGTAAAGAATTTAATGTTGCCTATAATGAATTCCCAACGGTAGTGAGTGCTATTTATTCTCACTTGATGCATCTTAAAGCATTAGGAGTCAGGTCGTAGTCTCGTATAAGGAGCTTTCTGGTTGGGTGGTTATTTTTTTAATTAAACTAAAGTCATACTGCAATTTATTTTGTTTAGTTAAAGTGCTATTGCACCTTACTCCCACGCCACCAGCGTACCATAATCTACCAGCAACTCTTCACCGGGTAAAATTTCCCGCAACGCTTCAAATTCTGCCCCTTCATCAATAGACGCTACATTAGGCTTATCCGAGTGATTCAAATAAAGGGCAAGGTCCATTTTTTTGAAACCATTAGCAGGAACAAAATAATGTGTTTCGTCATACAAACAGTAAGTCTCGATCATGTATTGAGATTCTGGAGGAAGGGAGGCCACCTCGGTAAAACTGAATCGCTCCCAATCTCCAGGCACCTCTGGAGAAAAAATATCTCTGCAACCCTTAGGTATCGTTTTGGTTGCAAATACTCCGATTCCATGCACTGACGATGGTTTAATCATAACGTACTGTTTATCCCTAAGTTCTGTGAGGAGGTCTGATTTATTCATTTCTGCATATTGATTAAAAAAAAGAAGGGGTCACTCTTCAGCAACCCCTGCGATAAATATCTATAATACTTTTCAGATTATTTTTTATCAGTAACTTCTTCAAATTCTACATCAGTCACTTGATCGGTGCCAGCATTACCAGATTGGCCATTACCTGAAGCAGAGCCTTCGGCATCAGGCCCAGGTTGTGCACCTTCACTTTGAGCTTTATACATTTCCTGACTGGCTGCTTGCCATACGGAGTTTAGTCCTTCAGTTGCTTTGTCGATTTGCTCAATGTCTTTAGACGCATGTGCCGTTTTTAAACCTGCCAAAGCGGTTTCAATATTCGATTTATTGTCAGGAGAAAGTTTATCGCCATATTCTTTCAATTGTTTTTCGGTCTGAAAGATCAACGAATCTGCAATATTTATTTTTTCAATTTGCTCTTTCGCTTTTTTATCGGCATCAGAGTTGAGTTCAGCTTCTCGCTTCATACGTTCGATTTCCTCTTTGGATAATCCTGTAGATGCCTCGATTCTGATTTTTTGCTCTTTACCGGTACCTTTATCTTTAGCTGACACGTGTAATATACCATTTGCATCGATATCAAAAGTCACTTCGATCTGAGGCACTCCTCTGGGCGAAGGTGGGATGCCATCCAAGATAAAACGACCTACCGCTCTATTGTCTTTGGCCATGGATCTTTCACCTTGTAGTATATGTATCTCTACTGATGGCTGATTATCAGCTGCTGTAGAGTAGGTTTTAGATTTTTTACTTGGGATGGTAGTATTTCCTTCGATCACGACATCATATACTCCTCCCATCGTCTCGATACCCATAGACAAAGGAGTCACATCCAATAACAAGACATCTTTGACATCACCGGTCAAGACACCACCTTGTATAGCTGCACCTACAGCCACGACCTCATCAGGGTTAACTCCTTTATTCGGTTTCTTACCAAAAAAGTCTTCTACAGCTTGCTGAATCCGGGGGATACGGGTGCTACCACCGACCAAGATGATTTCATCAATATCGTTTTTAGTCAGGCCTGCATCTTTTAATGCCTGCTCACACGGTTTGATAGAGCGTTGCACTAAACTGTCTACTAGTTGTTCAAATTTGGCTCTGCTGAGTTTGACATCTAAGTGTTTTGGTACCCCATCGACTGCGGTGACATATGGCAATGTGATGGAGGTCTCCGATGAAGAAGATAATTCAATTTTTGCACGTTCAGCAGCATCTTTAAGCCGTTGCAGTGCCATAGCATCTTTACGTAAGTCGATGGCTTCTTGTTTTTTAAACTCTTCGGCTAAAAAATCAATAATGACTGCATCAAAATCATCGCCACCCAAGTGAGTATCACCGTTAGTAGATTTTACTTCAAAGACACCATCGCCTAAGTCCAAGATGGAGATATCAAACGTACCTCCCCCTAAATCATAGACTGCGATCGTCATATCTTTGTTTTTCTTATCCATGCCATAAGCCAATGCTGCCGCAGTAGGTTCATTGATGATCCGCTTTACCTTGAGTCCGGCAATTTCACCGGCTTCTATCGTAGCCTGACGCTGAGAATCATTAAAATAAGCAGGTACTGTGATCACGGCTTCGGTCACTTCTTGTCCTAAAAAGTCTTCAGCGGTCTTTTTCATTTTTTGAAGGACCATAGCAGAGACTTCTTGAGGAGTGTAGAATCTACCATCGATGTCCACGCGGACGGTGTCGTTATCGCCACGCACGATTTTATAAGGCACTCGTTTCATTTCCTCAGCTACCTCAGCAAATCGACGACCCATAAATCGTTTGATTGAATATACAGTACGAGTTGGATTGGTTATTGCCTGTCGTTTAGCAGGATCCCCTACTTTCCGTTCGCCATTGTCCATAAAGCCTATGATCGAAGGGGTTGTTCTTCTTCCTTCATCATTAGCTATGACTGTCGCCTCGCCGCCTTCGATGACCGACACACACGAATTAGTGGTCCCTAAGTCAATTCCTATTATTTTTCCCATGTTATTAATTTCTTTTGATGTTACGAAGTACTCAACATCAATAGATATGCCAATGGGTTAAATAGGTTCAATAAGGCTAATATTGACATGAAGTAGACGGCATTGTCACCTCAATTCGTTTATGACTGCCAAAAAGACAGGCATAGTCATATCAAAAATTGGTTGTCTTAAGGGACAATCACTTGTCCTGATTTCATCACAAACTTTATATCCTTGAGGGCCTCCAGGCGTACTAGTGGATTGCCGGAGCAGGCTATTAAATCTGCAGTTCTACCCATTTTTATTCTACCCTTGTCTTTTAATTCTAGTATATCGGCATTACCAGAAGTAGCGCACATTAAGACTTGTTTCGCGGTCATACCATATTCCTGCATCAATAAGAGCTCTCGGACATTATCACCATGCTTAAAGACTCCTACATCACCGCCCATGATGATGCCCACTCCACTTTGCAAAGCTTGCGTAAAGCTTAGCCTTTTGAGTCGGAGCCGTTCTGGAATGGTATCTGTAGATTTATTCCAACCACGATAAGACAATACTGCTTCACTAGCTGTCAAGGTGGGACAGAGGGCAACCCCATTTCGTTTCATAAGGTCGAAAACCTCCCGATCGCCTTCATCACCATGCTCGATCGTCTTCACGCCTGCTCGTGTAGATCGCATCATGCCTTCTTTGGTAGTGGCATGGGCTACTACCATCCTGCCGCTGCTGGCTGCAGTCTGCACCACCAGCCTGATTTCATCTTCCGTAAAAGTCGGCATTGCTTGACCAAATGGACCCCAATAATAATCAGCATAAATTTTGATGACATCGGCACCATGTCCTATTTGATCTCTCACTATCCGGATGAGGTTAGGTCCATCGGCTTCCTCAGCTCCCTGAGGCAACTTAAATGCAGCACTTTTGACCGCATAACTGCTGGTGGCAACTATTGCTTTACCGGCGCAGATTAAATCAGGACCCACAAAAATATTTTTATGCATCGCTTCTTTAATACCAACATCAGCAAATCGGGCACCTTCAGTACCAAGATCCCTCAACGTAGTGAATCCCGCATTCAAGCTGGCTTTAAGATGTTGATGGGCACGAATGACACGCTCAGCTTCAGATTCAAAAAGCACCTGGTCATTCCAAGTTGTTTCGTTGTATGGATGCAATAGAATATGACTATGGCCCTCGATCAATCCCGGTAGCAAGGTCATACCTTTAAGTACTTTAATAGGGGTGCCGGCAGGTGCCAATAGCTTTGGACCTACAGCTTTGATTTTGGAACCTTCTATGAGGACCAGCCATCCCTCTTGGATTTCCTCCCCATCGAATATCCTGTCAGGTTGAAGCAATAAGTGCTGCGTAAAAGCATGAAAGCATGAACAGGTAACTATCAGTATTGTAAAAAAACTTATCCTTAGCATAAGCACGAGAATTTAATGGACAATATTAATACATTTACCTCATGCGAATCGAGGTAAACCGCTCACCGATTATCGAAAACGGGTATTATATAGAAGAGTACCGGTTGATCAACAATAATGGCTTTGAGCTACATGTGAGCAATTTTGGGTGTACTCTTTTGGCTATTTTATGGCCAAAGGAACAGGGTGGCAAAGACGACATCTTATTGGGCTACGATACTGTTGAACAATGGCTAGACGATCAAAGTTTTTTTGGGAGCACCGCCGGCCGCTGTTGTAACAGGATCCGAGGGGCAGTCGCACAGATTGATGGGTTAGAATACTCACTCAGTGCCAACATCCCACCACATCATTTGCATGGAGGCTGGAATGGATTTAATAAAAAAACGTGGCGAGGCACACCTGCAGTGCATGGTCAGACCGCGTCTATTACGATGCATTATCTCAGCGGCCATCTGGAAGAAGGATACCCTGGAAATCTAGCTGCAACGGCTGTAATTTCCCTCAATGAAGATCAAGAGATTACCATCCAATATTCTGCGATTACAGATCAGGCAACTATATGCAACCTGACCAATCATGGGTACTTCAATCTAGATGGGTCAAAGGATATCCTCGATCACGAACTATGGATAAATGCCCATGCCATCACCGGAGTAGATCAGGACTTAGTCCCTACTGGCGAAATAATACCGATAAGCAATACCCCATTTGACTTTACTACGCCCTCATTCTTGCGATCTAAAATTGGGGCGGATCATGATTTTCTTCATATCGCAAAAGGTTATGATCATAATTATATACTCTCCTCACCAAGCGATAACACACCACAGGCTATTTTAAAAAGTCCTATCAACGGCAGAAAAATATCTGTTTATACAGATCAACCCGGCATACAAGTATACAGTGGTAATCATCTCAATCTGAATGGAAAAGAGGGCAAAGCGTACGGTCCTTATGCAGGGCTCTGTCTCGAGACTCAAGGCTTCCCAAATGCAGCAAATATTGACTCATTCCCTTCCGTAATCCTCGAGCCGGGAGATGTGTATGGTTCGTACACCATGCTCAAGCTAGAGGAATAGTGCTTTGATCGCTTTTTCGAAATATTGGAAATAAATTTTTCTCCATCAGTGTGTTGAGAAGGCAAAGTATCAGTACGCATAAATAAACCTTTTCGCCGTGCAACTAGGTCTCAAACATTACAATTCGTACGGGCGTGCCCCACATCATCATAGAAAACTCTTCATCGATAGGTTTTATACGGCAAGTTATTTTTTTCCCTTCTGTCTTTAATTGATCAGGCATATGAACAGGCCTATACTGGACTCCATCGTCTGTGACGATAGCCCAAAACCCGGTGGCCAGATTGATATATTGCACTTCGCCGGTGATTTTGATGGATTTCATACCGCAAAAGAAAGGGCCTTTATTGGGCGATGGAAAATTTTTCGATAGTCTGCTTTAAAAATCGGATCATTTCGTGGTGCTCATGGATAGTCTTTTCCTGGGATTGTATTATCTCTTCTAGTGGATTATAGGATCTGGCATGTGAAAATGGAGAAATCTTCATCCTGATATACCATACCTCGCGTATGTTTTCTGCCGGAAGCAGGTATGATCTGAAAGACTCATTATCAGATATCAATTGCAGACATTGGTTGGTCCGAAGTTGATTTTTAACTCGCTTGACGACGATATCAGTGGTAGTCACGATGACATAGACATGATCATCTTTGATGCCATACATCCAGTGATTGGGCTCTATAAAACTACATACTGCTATATCCCCATCTTCTAGTGTTGGCTCCATACTGCTCCCCGAAACATCAAATGAACGATGGGTGCCTTGGCTAAATCTAAAATCAGGTAGTGAGTAGGTAGGCAGTTCGCTATAAAATACCGGGTCTGCAAGATCACTTACATATCCAGCCTGCGCAGGTACTGGAACATGGACGATTCGTTCTTCATTATGCACATCCGTGACGATCGTGAGTATGCGCAGTTCTTTTCTGCTTACTTCACTATTAAACATAGGTTCAGTACCATGTTGCAGAAAAGTGAGATTGATATCGTAAAGTTTACAAGACTTACGCACGACATCGTGGTTGATCTCTAAATTGCTTTTGAGTATATCATCCAGATTTTCAGGAAGATAATCGATGGTGTGAGCAAACTGCCTAAAGGATTGCACTTTGTTCTGGGCGCAAAGTGCCGAGATACATTCATGCAATCTAGCCGTCAGTTGATTCATATTGCGAATAAATGATATATGTTTATGACTCAAATATAAGGATTAAAGTGAATTGATGGTGTTTTTTGGAATAAATTTTTACATTAGATTTGCTACGCTTCGTTATTTCAGGTGCAATCCGAATCAGTTCACGGGAGTTTTTAAATAGGAACCGTGGCAGCTCATTTGAATAAGGACAATGCTTTATCACATCCTTACTCCAATACGGTTAAAATCAATAGCCTCTCCATTTTCACAGAGAGGCTATTGATTTTATTATGTCGCTGCTGACTATTTAGTCTGAATGTTTTTAGTTATTCGATGATTACCATTTTTTTGACCGCTTTGAAACTTTGACCGGCCTGTCCGGTAGGCAGGCTTTCAAAACTGTAATACATGATACCTATGGCTTGCATTTCACTGCGATTCAACCATACTTCCTGATCTTTCGGATTTCGGATTTTCGATTTTCGATTTCGAATCTGTCCAACTTCCGGATTCGAAGATCTATTCTATAAT
>JANOWJ010000072.1:0-54356 GCA_031417835.1 Saprospiraceae bacterium
ATCGTCGCAAGCATCAGATGCATATTCCAGATCATCAGATGTTGTATTGACTCCGCCGACATTATCGCAATACCAGAAGACATCTAATGGATCTTCACACACCGGTGGGGTCTTGTCGTCAACTAAAATGTTGATCATACAGGAACTATAATTAAATCTGGAGCAGGTGTTTCCCGGGGCTTGAGGATCAAAATCATTATTGGAGGTCATCTGACCAGTCCTAGGGTAATAAAAATCAAAATTGCAAATCTCCGGAGCAGCAGCCCCAGGATAATATGTTTCATTATCATCCTGGCCAACAATTTTTTGGTAAGAAGATAATCCTCCGCAAAATGCGAGCGCATACCTCCAATTACAATCTTTTGGTGCGGCAAACTTGGTATAATCCGTATTAACTGAAAAACCAAAATTAATATTATGATCAGCACGATAGTGACTTCTGGGATAACCTATATTGTACATGAACCATTGGTGCTCTGAACATGGCCAGATATGTGGGTCAAATCTAGGAATCCCACACGCCTCCCAAACCCGAAGCACAACTTGATTCAAGCCACATTCGGTCAGGTCGATATAATCTTTAAAAACATAAGAATTAATATAGTCTTCTGCATAAAAGTCGTAGTAAGCTTTCTGTAGCCAATACCCAGCATTACCACATTGGGCGATCACCGCATCAATGACCTGCTTGCGAGTAACCTCGATGCTGTCCATATGGGCGACTGAGAAATGCAACACATTGCAACAATTGTCCCTGCTGCCATTATCCAAGTCACGTGCATAGACTCTAGCCCAACAAGTAGCCGGATCTACGGTGACTTGGGTGTTTTCATCACATACTGGATTAGGAGGAGTATCATCTAATGCACAGATATCAATCGTAGTCGCTGTCGAATTATAGCATGCATCTGTCAATGTAACATCTAATGTAAAACATCGAGCTCCATAGATACCTGGAATCGGCGGCAGACTAATCCTGCCCGGTAAAGTGCCATTGAGCACTACGATGGTACCTGGATGGCCTTGATCAGGATAGCTGATAGTATACTCTTGTTTCACTGAGGAACAATCATCCGTGACTAGTGCTAGAAGGTTGGCCGTTGCAAAACAGTCATGGGGCCCAGCATAAACCGTATAATTTCTGCGGTCGTCTCTGGGAGTGGTACCTCCATTTTCCATCACCAACGTAGGAGCTTGTTTATCTTCTACCGAAATGTATTGTACACATGTTTTTTCTAAGCCCGTACACCAATCGACGATCAACCATTCGCGGCGGATTTTAAATCCTGTCCCGCAAAGGTTTAAGACTTCATCTTTATAACTGACTAAGGTCTTACAATAGCCTCCCAGCGCCGGGTACATAGGCACGCAGCCTCGACCTGAAGCCTGAATAAAATTGGATGAGTTACCTTTTAAAATAAAGTTTAATAATGCACCCGTAATGTTATTGCCTGAATCATCTGATACATTGGTAAGCGCTGTATTATCACCACCCGGCACACCGTCATTAAATTTATAATAAACCTGGAGGTTTGCCTGAGCAGGTATTTCATGGTTCATATTATCAACAATTTCTTGTTGGGTGCGGGCCACGGTCCAAATACGGACTTCATCCATACTACCAGTAAAAAAAGGATTTGCTGCATCCACTGAATAGCCTATGACTGCCATGTCCTGCCAATTGAAATCAGAGGAAGTTTTGGATCCGGTAGCTTTAAGGACCCCGTCCACATAAATACGGTTGCCATTGATCGATGTACCTAACACATGAGCTACGTGATGCCATTGATCGTCTGCATAATTCACTCCTGAGGTACTGATTACTTCATTAGCCCATACTCTGGTGACGATATTTCCATTCTCAAGAAAAATATGACGATCATGATTGCCTCTATTTAGTGAATAGACCAAAGAAAAAATTCCACAATTTTGGTCGCTGGTTTTGAACCACATTTCCGCAGTATATTCATCTTCATTGGCGTCGACAAATGTCTCTACAGATGCTTGGTTAATAAAATTCAATACTCTGCAATCACCTAAAACAGGCACTGCCAGAATGTTGCTGTTCAAACAAGATGCCCCCCCGAAAGAAGGATCCTGCCACTTTTGATTGTTTTGTAAATCCAATAAGAATTGCGGACTAGGGTAGGTGGGATCAGTGCTTTTAGAAGAAAAGGTAATCGTAGTGGGGTCAGTACCTGCTTGACCATTATTAATTTTGAGACAGGAGACTTTACAATCCAGAGTGATATTTGGAGGGCATACCACATTTTCCAATGAGTCGCGCTCTATGGTCAATGTATCTGAGCATGTAGCAGCATTACCCCAACTGTCTCTGGTGAGAATAGATCGTATCACTCGACCCAGCCCTAAAGTGTCATTGCAACCAAAATCTTCAAAGGTTAATCTGGTAAATGTAGCTTTGGAAGTAGTTGAACAATTATCGGTGATGCCTTCTATGGCTTTATTGATTTCAGCGACTTGAAAACAGGAAATGGTGCGACTTTGGCAACCACCCACTGGAGCTGATTTGTCTTCAACGGTCAAATAACCCCAACATTTTTCTCCTGACTCCGTCAAAATACTATAAATCATCGTATAACCCAAATGGCTTCTATCGACACGGTCTCCTGGAATATCCTGGTTGGTACCGAACGGGTGGACAATGTCAACTCTAGCAGGACATTGAATGTTTTCTGCAAAATCATCGGCATCAAAACTTTTCTCGCAAATATCAATAGGCATAGAAGCATGCACATGGTCGTTACAAACCAACAGGCACTGTGCATGGCTTTGATCAAATGGGCTAATTAAAGCTAGAAGCAAAAAAATAAAAGTGAAATACCTAAAGTTTGGTAGAGTACAATCTGATGCCATAACTAATCGGTTCTGTTAGTAAATAATGAAATTATAAAATCGCTGCTAAAATAGTAAAATGAGTTGAAAGTCAAGGTATTATTTGAAAATACCGTGTCAAGCCATCCCGAAGTAGAATTTCATATAAGCTATTGTATAAGCCGATTGGTAAACGCAGGGTTTTGATAATGTTATTTCACGCCTTTCAAAAATGCTAAGCTTTGAGGTACTTGCTCCATAGATCGAGAAGACTCGTCTTCTATAAAAAAGTATTTGACCCCAGCTTTTTGGGCTGCTTTGTAGATTTCTGCAATGCCCAAGTCTCCTTTGCCAAGCACTACATTGGTATCGACATCAGCACGGCCGAGTTGATTGCCGGGTGTACCTGGGAGACGATCTTTAAGATGCATCAAGAGGAAACGACCTGGATATTTTTTTAATAATGCGATAGGATCCTGACCTGGGTGCTTGATCCAGAATACATCCATTTCAAAATTGGCATATCGAGGATCCATATATTGCATCATATAATCAAAAATGGTACCGCCATCATACGGCGAAAACTCATAACCATGAGCATGGTAGACCAATTTAATACCATGGTCGGCCAATACTTTTCCGGATTCATTAAATACTTTGACAGCCGCATAAGCACCTTCCAAAGTTAGTGGACCTTCAGCATGAGGTATCCAAGCACACATGGCATACGATGCGCCATATGCCTTGGCTTTTTCTACAATCTGCATAGGATCTTTGACAAGTTCATTATAATCGGCCCCAACGCTGACTACTTTAAATTTGCTCTTATCAAGAAGCATTTTAATGTCCTTAATCGGTAAGCCATAACTATCACCACCTTCTAGGATCCGAATACCCATGTTTTCGATGGCTTGTAGTGTGCCTGGTACATCAGTCTTGAATTGATTGCGGAAGCTGTAGAGCTGGACTCCGACATTGGTCTGTGCTGATAACGACTCAAGAGAAAAGAAAACTATACAAAGGAGGATAAGTGAAATCGATTTCATGATAGGTTTAAATTAAGTAAGTATAAAATTAAGCTTTTTTGGGTGATAAAGGGGTAATCAAATCAGCGACTGAAGTCGCCGCTACAGATAATTCAAGTCAGCGACTGAAGTCGCCGCTACAGGGTCAATCATCGACTGAAGTCGCCCTGATTATATCGGGAGCTAATGGATCAAAACAAGACTTGTTATTTCTTGATCAACGATCGGTTTTTTTCTACGTAATACATCAACTCTTTCACAACATTTAATTTCTTTTCGAGGATATGAGGTGCTGTAATCTCTGAATGGCCATCGTGGATGCTGCCTATTTCGGGATCCAGGATACTATACGTAGCAAATACAGAGGGTAACATTTTATCCATTTTGAAGATGGCATCATATGAAAGAATGAATTTAACGGCCAAATCTTTATTTTTTTCGTTGAGTGGATAAAGATTTATAAGATACCAGATGGCTGGTTTTAGGTCTTGATTTTGTATAAATTTGACTACGGGCTCCCAAGTATATGTTTTTGGAAAAATCAGTGCAAAATAAACTGTATCCCGCAGGATCTTATTCGTTTCATCGGATAAGATGATAGAGTCATTGGTGACTTTGACTCCCTCCGCATATAGGTCATTGATCCAAGCAAGGATAGAGGTTTCGGAAGAGGTGTCGAGCTTTGAAGTTGTAGATTGACCAATACTTTTAAAGGCCAACAAACCTATAGCCAAGTATATCACTGGTTTCAAATACGATGTATACATTTGGTTATAACGAATAGTCCACAGAAAAAGTTAGCGCCGGAATAAGTTTCCAGCGCACGTTAACTACTTATTCGATTTTTCCAATAACACCTCTATTTTTTGTTCGAGAGAGTGTAATCTGGACTCTGTTTTTTCAAACTTTTCTTCGTATTTCTTTAAGATTTTGAGATAATCACCATTGTGTACACCGATCACCGTATTGACCATAATCGGACCTGTAGAATTATTATTTTCCCAAGATCTTCCTACTGCGTATTTAAAATCAGATATGGTCATATCCGCTTGTTTTTTAGCGATACCATAGCCTGGTGTAGCTGCATTGCCAAGGATATAATCTCCAGTAGCTACGGGACCGAGTATTTTCACCGGAACTTGACCCATGAAAGCGACATTATTTCCATAGGCTACTTTGCCTTCGGCAGGAATATTACCCAGTACAATAGGATTGTGTGAGATGGCCATGACTTGTTCTGCAGCGGTAAGATCTTTGGTGATTTTACCACCGATGACGCCAACTATATCCCCTTTACTTATAAATTCTTCAGGGTTTACTCTACATAACCATTCTGCATAGTCTCCATTGCCAGAACTATATTCTACACCGATCTCTGCATACGCTTTGAGGGCTTTTTTTGCCTCATATTTTACATGGTATAATGCGTGTTTTTTGTCTGCGACACTGCTGGTGAAAGCTTCCCTCAATCCATACAAAAATATCGGGTTTAAAAAATCTGTTGCCCAATCCACTACTGATACTGCCCGGATAGAACCCAATTTTAAATCTGCTTTATCTGTAAACCGAATAAACACATTTTCATTGTTTAATGGATTGGTGGTCTCATCAATCATACAGATTGAAGGTACACCCCAAAAGTCCAGATCACCTAGAGGTATTTCAGGTACCCCAATGGAGGTCAAATCTATATTGGGGATGGCGGGGATAGTTAATGTTGGTAAAGCCGGAATAGCGAAATTGGGTATTGCAGGAATTGTAATGTCAGGTAATTTTGGTACGATATCAAATTTAGGAATAAGGTCTAATTTGGGTACTAACGTAAATGCTTCAACCACTGTAAATCCCGGCAACGTAAAAGTTGGAATAACGGGAACATCGACTACAAATCCGGGTACTGCTAATTTTGGAAAGTCTATTTTGGGAATGGAATATGGTCCAAAAGGAATTGGAAGTCCTAAGCCTGAATTAATCGGTGTAGCAAAATTGTATGGCAGTCCAATGCCATTATTGATTGGCGTAGAGATATTCAAAGGAAGACTTAGTCCAGAATTTATCGGTGTAGATATATTATAGGGGAGACCGATGCCACTGTTTATTTTATTTATCAACATATTACCAACTGCGACTGCTAGTCCGCCTACCAATTTTAGATCCTCCAAAAGACCGTCCGTCACGATCTCACCAAGCAGATTGCCGCGTGTGGTGAGGCTGGTACTACAATTTAATAGTGACTTTATTTTTGTCAATTGAGTTGATGTCAGGGTGTCTTTGGAGCTTGGTATGGTATAACTTGCCTTATCTCTACCGAGTCTGATTTTAATACCATCACCAGTACCTGCATTGGTATTTTCAAAAATAGCCACGTAACCTCCGTCGGGTATATCTTTTTTCACATAAATACCACCATTGACAATGACAGAATCGTTAAATGTAGCTGGTTTATCCACTTTTAGTTTGCCTGTGAAGTAGACAGGCTTCAAGCTCGTCACAGTCAAGGTATCGTTGAGTGTGGTGGCTTTGTCTACATTCAAGGTACTATTGAGCTCAGTATGTTTATCTACCGTCAATGTACCGGTCAATAAAGTAGGCTTCATGCCAGTCACAGTAAGAGTATCATTTAGCGTGGTTGCTTTGTCCACTCGAAGTTTGCCAGTCAGAATGGATGGGGCCATATTCAACACCCGTAGTGTATCACTTATCGCAAGCGAAGAACTAAATGCAGCAGGTCTGGATAAAAACAATTCTTTATCCACTGTGAGGCTACCTGTGAGGTGTGTAGGTTTCATACCTGTGACTGTAAGTGAATCATTTAAAAAAGTAGCTTTATCTACATTCAATGTACTATTGAGATCAACAGGTTTATCTACTGTCAGTGTACCGGTGAGTAAAGTTGGCTTCATACCAGTCACCGTAAGTGAGTCATTGAGTTTGGTAGATTTATCGACATTGAGCGTGTTATTAAGATCGACAGCTTTGTCCACAGTCAATGTCCCAGTAAGCAAAGTTGGCTTCATACCCGTGACTGTGAGTGAATCATTTAATGTAGTCGATTTGTCTACATTTAAGGTACTATTCAAGTCGGTATGTTTATCCACTGTAAGTGTACCTGTCAGCAAAGTCGGTTTCATATTGGTCACGGTCAACGAATCATTGAGCCTGGTAGATTTGTCTACTCTCAATGTACCGGTGAGGATTGTGGGCTTCATACCATTGACCACTAATGAATCATTGAGTTTAAATGATTTATCTACTCTAAGGGTACCTGTCAAAATGGTCGGGCTCATTTTATCGACTGTAAATGGGCCGTTATTGATTGTAGATCCACTGACCGCATTGAGCAAAACACTCTTACCTACTTCAAAATTGAGTTTTGTCTTAATATCACCACTGGCTGTAATCCGCATTCGCTCTACATTATCAGTGATCAGAAAAAGGTCTACGAAATCCGTCGTCCCTAGCGAGTTGAGGCGATATATATTACCACTAGCATCCGTTTTTTGATTACCCAATACCGACCAACTGGTCGATATAGCACCAATACCTGGAGGTGCAAATGAAGATATCGGAGCTTGAGTCTGATCCTTTATCTGATTAGGGTCACCTATTAATGTATTGGCAGTAAACGCATGCAAAGCATATGGGACAGCAAACAATTTACTGTTACTGATGGTATTAAATCTAGTTTGGGTTTTATCCTTGATCGCCACTTCCATCCAGATGTTTTCTGTAGCCCAGGGTACTTCATTAAAATTTCCGGTTTCTAATAACCCTTCACCGACGATCAGGGAGAAAAGCCCTAAATCATTGGTCGTGACGGTATGAATTTCAGAAAAATATTCCTTACGATCCCTATTCTGATTGCTGACCAGATAAATCTTAAGTGAAATTGGTTCATTAGGCAGGATCTCGCCTTTGAGATTGCGAGCTACCGCTTGGTAATTCATGCCTTTTGGCATGTTCTGGCTATAAGCAATGCTCAAGGAAAGCATGAATAGCAAGGTGGTAAATAATTTCTGATACATACTATTGGTTTATAGTTTAATAATTTTAGAAGTCGTAGAAAGTTGGTGGTCCGTAGTTCTCATTTTTAAAAAATACATCCCTGAATTTAAATGTTGGAGATCCATTTCAGCTTTTAAGTTTCCTGCTTTATGTGTAAGTTGGATCAGACTGCTGCCTTTGATATCTATCAGTTCCATGTGGATATCAGTTAGTGGCAACAAATAAAATGTGATTTGAATGGAAGAAGAGGTGGGATTTGGTGAAATCGCCACCTCCAGCTTCGCTTTGGATAAAGGGTAAATTGGTTTGACGATAATAGTAGGCTGATGAAATCCTTCAGTATATAATCTATCTTGAGTATGAATTGTTTGGATAGCCATCTCTCCTAATGTCCATTGCAGGATGATATTTTGCGACTTGGATTCTCCGGATGCATTGGCCATCACAGCAGGATCGCGTTGAGCTTGAATGCCAAATGCACAGCAAAACAATACAATTAGAAAACTTAATCGGATACATTCTATCCTTTTTATCATCATGGCTAAATTTTTCAAAAATTAAAAATCGATCAAATTGAAATCGTCCAGTAATACCCTCAAGAGTGGAATAATCTAAAGTTTGGGGTCAGTACATTACTCGCAGGAAAGATCGTTGGTAGAATAAAACTATAAAATGAAGGATGCTTGAAGGTTAAAATCCTAGAAAAAGGGTATTTATTTGACAAATGTCAAACTTTATTTTCACTCTGGTGCCTCTTTTGCCCTCTTACCCTACTTAAAGTCTCTAAACTAATCCCTAAAAAGGATGCAATATAGGTCAAGGGGATGCGATTGGCAAGATGGCTGTAGGTCTGGAGGAAATAGTCGTATTTTTTTTCAGCATTACTAAGGCGAGCCGTCAAAGCTCTTACTTCTGCATCTGCATAATATTTTTCATATATCCGTCTCGCCAGTATATTAGACTCGGGATATAATTCAAACATAGTATGTAAATCTTTATGCTTCATCGCCAACAACTCACAATCTTCGATGGTTTGCATATTTTCTATACTAGGCACTTGTTTGATAAAACTATAAATAGCTGCAACCATTTCGTTTTCTATTGTGATCCAGGTGGTGGAGTCCTTTTTTCCTTCTCTGATAAATCCTCGGATGGCGCCTCTATTGACAAAATAAATCATATCGCAAATCGATCCTGATTTATGGAGAATTTTGCCCTTGCCTAATTTCATAGGATAAAGGTGTTCCAATAAATAGTTCTGGGTACCGGCGCTGAGCGGGTAAACATAATTAAACAGTTGCAATAAAGCAGAGGCTTCTTCTCGAGTGGCGTGTTGTGTGCTTATTGACATGTTGATGATCTGTTTTAGAACGTTCGATAATTAAACGAATAACTATTTAACCTAGAAAATTCGAATGGAATCGAATTTTCTGTCCTGCGGGATCCCGATATTTAAAATGAACAATATTGGATTAATAATTCCCCAATCATTGTTCATTTTTCAACCGTAATCAAAGTTCAATGTAATGCCAACCACTCATCCTCCTTCAACTCCAGTTGAGACTGCACCTCTTTCAATTCAGAAGACCATTTGATGAGATCATCAGTCTTGATATCCGGATGCTCAAATTTAGATTGAAGATCTGTTTTCTTTTTATTGAGTTGCTCGATTTGTTTCTCTACCCTGCTTAGGTTTTTTTGAGTTTCGCGATCTTGTTTACCAGCGGAGATCGATACCGTTTCTTTGGGTTTAAGATCATCGTATTTTTTTGACTCTTGTTCCAAACGGTACTGTGTGTAGTTGCCATTATAGTCTTTGATGACGCCATCGCCTTCAAAAATAAAAAGGTGATCGACCACTTTGTCTAAGAAAAATCGATCATGGGATACTATCAGTAAGCAGCCAGGATATTCGGAGAGATATTCTTCGATGACTTGTAAGGTAAAGATGTCGAGATCGTTTGTAGGTTCATCCAGAATCAGAAAGTTTGGCTGTTGCATCAAAATGGTCAATAGGTACAACCTACGTTTTTCACCACCACTGATCTGACTGACATAGACTTGTTGCTTTTTGCGATCAAACATAAAGCGTTCCAGTAATTGGGCTACGCCGATGACCGAGCCATCAGGAGATTTCCAATTGTCGGCAATATCTCTTATGACATCAATGACCCGTTTATCCCCATCCATCTGCATCCCGGATTGCTCATAATAAGCAAACTTAACGGTAGACCCTGTGACAATCTTACCGTGATCGGCCTGTAATCTGCCCATGAGTATATTGAGCAGAGTAGATTTGCCAGCTCCATTAGGCCCAACGATACCGATACGCTCGCCTTTCTTAAACATATAATGGAAGTCTTTGATCAGTACTTTGCCATTAAATGATTTGTTGATATAATGTAATTCGAGGATTTTGGTTCCCAAACGGGCTGAAGAAAATTCTAATTTTAATTTTTGCTCTTCTTTGCTTGCATTGAGCGCCGTCTCGATGACATTAAATTTATCGACTCGACTTTTTGCTTTGGTGGTCCTGGCTTTTGGTTGCTTTCTTACCCAACTCAGCTCTTGTTTATAAAGTTGCCTGAGCTTATCATGCTTTATAGAATCATTCTCAAGCATGAGTTCTTTTTTGGCTAAAAATTCAGAATAATTGCCTTTATAGCGGTGTAGTTGACCCTGATGCAACTCCAGGATCGTATCACATACATTGTCCAGGAAGTATCTATCATGGGTCACCATAAGCACGGTAAGTGCGTCTTGGCTTAAATATTCCTCCAGCCATTCGATCATATCCAGATCCAGGTGATTACTTGGTTCATCCAGGATGATAAGATCTGCTTGCGCTAGAAGGACATGAGCCAAAGCTAGCCGCTTGACTTGGCCGCCAGATAACGTTTTTACTTTCTGCTCCAGATCTTGAAGGTTAAGCTTAAATAGAATTTCTTTGACCGATGACTCTACATCCCACGCTTTATGCATTTCCATATCATGTAGTGCATCTTCTAAGGCTTTGGGATTTTCTTCGGCATGAAGTTGAGCTAGCTCATATCGTTTGACTGCTTTGATGGCAGGTACATCGGCATCGAGTACACTATCTATGACCGAAGCTTCCGGGTCGAATCCAGGGTCTTGATCTAAAAACGCCAGTTTGATGCTTTTAGATAATAAATATGTGGCTGATTCTCCTTCGGGCTTGTCGATCCAGGCTATCATGCGGAGCAGCGAACTTTTGCCACTACCATTGGGGGCAATCAAAGCGATCTTTTCCCCTTTGTTGATCATCAAATCTACATCCTGAAATAATACTTTTTCGCCGAAGGATTTATTGGCGTGTTCGAGAGTAAGGTAATGCATTAAGGAGCAAAGATAGGGTTTGTAATATAAGGTCGACTACGCCTGTTTAATAAAACACTAAACCCAATCAGTCGATAGTACAATCGGCTGGCTGGGTTTAATGTATTATTAGAACTTTTGCGTCGCTAATTCGTCTTTTTAGGCGGCGGCATGTTGGTAAGGATTTTCAAATTATCTGCCGCAGTGGTGTTTGTAGGGTCGAGTTCTAACAACTTATTGTAATACAATTTTGCTAGCTCAAAATCACCTAACTGAACATAACAATAAGATAGATAGTTATAAGCTTCCAGAAGATTAGTCCTATACGATTTATTCTTTTCAGGGTCACTGGTGAATGCAGTAGACGCATATTCGATATATTTTTCAAACATCGGCCTCGCCAACCAAGTCCGATTGACCGTAGTGGTATCCAATGTTTTGGCAATTCTGACTTTCATCCACCACCCTTGAGGATAATTTGGATTGGCAGCCAATACCATTGAAAAACTAGAATCAGCTTCTACAAATCGATTGCTATAAAACTGCGAAAGGCCTGTGTAGTATAAATCTGCAATATTCAAAGCTTTGACTTCACCTTTCTTGCCATAGTACGTTAAAGCCTTTTCATAATTTTTTGTTTCAAAATAACTTTTAGCCAGGTTACCATAATAGTCATGTGCCTTATTGGGTTCATCCTGTAAAACTCTTTCGTATGCAATCGCAGCTTCATCCAAATTTCCTATTTTGTACGTGGCTTTAGCATAATACTCGTAATCGGAAGGAAAAAGTTTGCGAGTAGGTTCTTTTTCAGCCGCAGCAAAAAGTTTTTTGCTGTGATCGTAACTATCTTGAAAATTTTCTTTTTCATAATGTGCCCAAGCTAACCAACGGTGCAAGGTATATTGTTCTGGGTTAGATGCTAATACTTTGGTACCTTCAGAAATCGCGCGATCATAATCTTTAGCCTGGAAGCATAAGAATTTTACCAAGCGCACTCTTGCATCTACATCGGTACCCACGAGAGATACATATTTATCCAATAGCGGAGTCACTTTGCTGAATTTCCTGGCGCGGATATATAATTCATACAGACTCTTATACGCTGGTGCATAGTCCGGTGATAAAGCCATGGCATCTTCTAACTTTTTGATTGCAAGATCTACCTGTTTTGACGCAGCCCACATTTCTGCCATATTCATCAACGCCTTAAGATTGTTTTTATCTTTTTCTACAGCTGATTCATAACTGGTCATCGCATTCCCGAGGTCTTGATTCAATTTATAAGCATCACCCATATCAGACCAAGTGATAGCTACCTTAGGATCCATATCTCTCGATTTGATCAAATATTCTAAGGCCTTTGTTGCATTTGGTTTTTTACTATTGAGCAAGGTATGTCCAATCAGACCTAAAGCGGCCGCACTCTTTTTATTTGCTTTGACAACTGCATCAAATATGAGTTGAGCTTCAGGAGCCTTCCCTTGATCCAATTTGATCTTAGCTAATCCAATGTTGGATTCGGGACTTTTGCTATTGATTTTAATTCCTTCCAGATATGCTTTTTCAGCACCTGCATAATCTTCAGTAGCATACAAGACCTCGCCAATATAATATTGGTGTATTGGATTGGTAGGCTCCTGTGTCGCTAAAGTTTTGAAAGTATTAAGAGCAGCAGTAAAGTTTTCATTTTCAAAAAACTTGAGACCTTCACTTATGGTTTGAGCCTGGATGGATTGCAATTGAAGCAATAAAACCATACCGACAAAAAAAGTTAATTTTTTCATATTCACTGATAATTATATAATACGATCGTAAAAATAAGCTTCTTTAGTCTTAAAATATTGTTATTTTTAAATTTTCAGGGTCAGGTTTTTGATTCAATTAAGGATACCTGTACTGTTCATCTAAGATATTCCATTCTCCAGTTCAACTGACTTGATTTAAAATTAACATATACCTTGTTTAACTAATTTGTTGTCCTGTCGATATTAAATTGCTTCAAGAGCGTAAATCTCATCTTCAAACCAACAAAAAGTTTTTTTCATTCATGTTTCTTCCTATTAATGTCTGACTAAAAACATGCCAAATACTTTTTTATATTTTATCTACTTTTCTACTACCGGATTTGGTCCTGATTTGAGCTCAATCCACCTCGCAGATTGGTATTCGGGCAATAACCCTGCTTTTAAAACGATTTTTTGGCCAATATGTCCAGCTACATAAGCACTAAATCCGGCTCCAAGGTCATTTAATCCTGTTTTGTTAATACTGTAAAGTTTTCTAGTGAATGGATAAAGTTTGTCTTGCAAGTTGTATTGAAAAGGTTTTAAATAGCCCATTTGCACAGAATCTTTGGGTCTTGAAATAGCCAACAAGCTCACCGCATCGAGTACATACCTAGTATATGCAGCATCGCTATCACTGATGTCACTATAATCGATGATTCCTATCGCATCTGGATGGGATGAGACATATTGAATGACATCCTTTTTAGTTTGTTGAGCAAAAAAATGACCAGGCAATCGATCTACACCGAGGATCTCAAGCATTTGGTTAGAGATGCCTGAGCGGGCATTTTCTATAACAAACCTTTTACCTAGTGTCGAATCTTTTAACTGAGCTATTAAGACCTCGTACGTAAGGGCACTATCTTTATTGTTTTTAGAAGCAATGAATGCAAGAGCACCCGTTGCAAAGTGAGTTCTTCTTGGAAAATATTTTTTTTGGCTAAAAAAATCGAGCTCAGATGCTGAAAGATCCCTTGCTGTAAATATGACTGTAATACTATCCCCAAAAAACTCATTGAGTACATCCACTTCCGGAAGATATTGTATGTCTAATTTAGCATATTTATAAGTAGCCTCAAATGCCTGTCGTTCTTGTTCGATAAGGTCTTTAAGGTTTTCATCGACCATAATTTTAATTTGACCGGTAGTAGGACTAACTAGTTCGTGTGGGTTAGGAGGGCTACATCCATATATGATGCATATGATCACCAGACTACAATATGAACCAAAGGATCGGTGCTTGAACGAAGGAAGAAAAAATTGAATGCCCATAGTCGTGCGGATTTAATAATTCAAAAATAAGCACCGTAGTTATTGACTAATTTCTTGTGGCGGACTTCTAAATGCACGATATATACGCCACGCCCCATATAAGATAAACAAAAGGCTTAAAAGTTCTCCCCACGGGCTTTCTGTGAGGTTTTTTCGTGTTGTAAATATGTATAGCCCAAGGATAATATATAAAAGACCCAACAAGATCAAAAAATAAGATTTAATCTCATTGGGTCTTTTTATCATTAGAAGTACAATTATATAAACCTACTTACTGCAACTTAAAGAGTACAGGAAACGTGAATGTAACAGGGACTTCCTTTCCATTGTTTTTCCCTGGCTTCCAATTAGGCATCATCTTGAGTACCCGGACTGCTTCTTCATCACAGCCACCACCGATACCTCTTACAATTTTCACATTAGAGATAGCTCCGGTTTTGGATACCACAAACTGGCAAATTACCCGACCTTGAATACCATTCTCTTTAGCGATATTGGGATACTTAATATTTTCTGCCAGCCACTTTAATAATGCAGCTTCACCATCAGGATAAGCTGGCATTTGTTGAACGAATTTAAGCGGTTCTTCCTCCTTTTCTTCTTCAATCACAGGAGGGGGAGGTGGAGGAGGTGCCACTGGCTCTACCAGGGATGCATCTATGCCGCTTTCATCACCTTCTTTTGTTTCTGTAGCGATCTCTTTATCTTTCAACTCTTCGATCTTTGGTGGAGGTGGTTCCTCTTCTTTGACTTCTTCATCTTTCTTAACCACCGGTGGTACGAACTTGATCTGATCTTTTATCGGAGGAGGCTCCACCGGTGGCGGGGGCGGTGGAGGCGGTTTTTTAGGATCAATGGGCGGTGCATCTGCAAGGACCACTTCTTTCATCTCTAATTTTTCCACCTTTACTGGAAGGATACCTTTGATGAATCGAATGATATTAGGAGTAGAAACAGCCAGAATGAAAAATATGGTTCCAATCAGCATGCCTCTTGCCATGTGTTTATCATATATCCTTCGAAGGACGAAAGCACCGTATTCTTTGTTTCGTTTTTCAAATACGATATCATCGATCGAATTTTTCAACCAAGGTAAATCTGGATTGTTTTCCATGCTATGATATTATTATTTAATAAGTTAATTATTTCACTTTTTGTCCCACTCGCACTGCTACTAAGGAATCTATAGGATCTGTAGGTTCCAGAATCGCATAACGTTTTACATTATTAATTGTCATTTCGTCTAACATATCGACCGTGTTTTTCAAATTAGAAGCAGGCAAAGGTTTGATCATGACAAAAAGATCATCTTGATTGCCCCATTGAGCAGCCACTTCGGATTGTCTTTTCTTGATAATCCTACGCAGCCCATTTGGGCTGTAATCGATACTATCCATTTCGATAGTTGTATTTTCATCAATTGCATCCGGGGATACATACCAATACAATTTATCGCCACTGCCCATCATAAAATTGACAGTCTTAGACATTTTTATCGGTGGTTCCTCTACTTTTTTATCATCTTCTTTAGCCGGTTTGTTCACCTCCATAGTTTTAGGTTTACTAAAGGTAGTCGCTAATATAAAGAAGGTGATCAATAAAAATCCAAGATCCACCATTGCTGTGAGGTCGACTCGAGTCGAGGCTTTTTTTGCTCTTCTTTTTTTCTTACCATGGCCTTTCCCACCAGGTTCAGAAGTATTCATATCAGCCATGTCTAATTGGTTTTAGGTGAATTAAAAAATAAATTGTTCATTCTTTTGCGGTTCGAGCGGAGGTGATCAAATTAAAACGATTGACCTTTCGATTTTGCAAGGCTGTAATGAGCACTGCAAAAGATCTGTACTCTGTAGATTTATCTCCTTTGATCGCTATTCTCAAGTTATTATTCTCTTGTCGCGAAAACAAAATGAGATCTTCCACTTGATGTCCACCACCGGTGGTATCGATTTTCAAACCGGCTTGAGGCGCGATGGCTCTTTTTTCTGCTGGCAAATCAAGGAATGCAGGCAGATCATTGATATCCATACCCCAGATCTCTAATAAACGAAAAGCGTCTTTTTGAGATTCAGACAAGGAGAGTTTGTATTCACTAGAAAGTCTATCGAGTAATTTCAATCGAGTCGGTTGATCATCTAAGCCAAAAAAGACCTTGCCATCCGGAGCCAACTGAAACATAAGGATGTCTCTATCAGGGATCGGGATCTGGGCGGTAGAAGAAGGGATATCGATTTGTACTACCTCCTTAGCGCGGAATTTGGTAGTCAAAATGAAGAAAGTCAACAGCAAAAAAGCCACATCGCACATGGCGGTCATGTCTACTGTTGTACTTCTTCTGGGTACTTTAACTTTTGGCATTGTGATTAATGATTTGTGTTATAGTTTTGAGCGATGCTATATCCAGCTTCGTCTATACCATAGGTCAACTTATCAATCCTGACTGTAAAATAATTGTAAGCAATAATGGCTATAGCTGAGGTGGAAATACCTAGTGCTGTATTGATCAAAGCTTCTGAGATACCTGTAGATAAAGCTACTGCATCTGGTGCACCGGAAGTCGCAATTGCAGAGAATGCCCGAATCATACCAAACACTGTACCCAACAATCCCATCAAAGTAGCTATAGATGAAATAGTCGCCAAAATGATAAGATTTCGCTCTAAAGCTGGAAGTTCGAGTGCAGTAGCTTCTTCAATTTCTTGTTGCACTGCAAGCACTTTTTGCTCCTTAGGCATTCCATTTATTTTTTCTACTTCTGTATACTTATGCAACCCTTCACGAATCACATTAGCTACTGAACCGCGCTGACGATCACATTCAACGATAGCCTCAGACATTTCCCGACGATCTAACATACCCTTTATTTTACGTACAAAATTTGGGATAGAACCTCTACCAGTCGCAGCTGAAATTGTAAAAAATCGCTCAACGATCACGGCTAATACGATGATCATCAATGCCATCAAAATAGGCACTAAGACCCCACCTTTGTACATCATGCCAAGATAATTGCCAGGAATAGGATGACCTTTAGGGTCGCCACCTTCAAAATTAACAGGGTCTCCGCAAATGTAGGTGAACACTGCCCAACCAATTAACAGGGAAATAGGAATTAGAATGGAGGCAAAAATGGTGCTGAAGTTACTCGAACCTTTAGGCGCGGCTACTACTTCGTTTTCTTGATTACTCATAAATTTTCGTTTTTTTAATTTAATAAGTTGATAAAGTAAGATTGATTTAATTGTTTACAGACTATTAAATTTTCATCAAAAAAACTGGTTTACAGATCTAATGATGTAAATTTTTGGCGTTTTGGCGGTTCGCAGATAAACTATTTTTTGTTTATGATTTCTTAACATTTCTAAACTTAAGGTTAAAACTATAAAAGAAATCCAATAAATGAAAAAAACTTGGAAAAAGAAATTTAAATAATTTGCACTATTCAAAAATGATCTGAAGAAACCGGTTTTAAATAGTCAAGGTCAATTATTTACATATGGCAGATAAGCCAAACATGTAACTTACTTCAAAATTTGAGTGATACCGTTTCAGGCCTTGATTTGAAATATCTAAAATAAAAGTAATGCGAGCACGCACGACGAGTTAGCATCTCCTCAACATTTTAAAGGAAAGTTTAAAATTTAAAACTAGCCTTAAGCTAAGATTGCTATATCCCTTTAATGAAGTTTTCTAATTGGTCAATAGTGTATTTTTGATCTTCGATGATCGTACGCACTACATCGCTGATGGAGATGACTCCTACCAGATCATCATGCTCGACCACCGGAAGGTGGCGTATGGACTTATTGGACATAATACCCATGCACATTTCAATGGTATGATCCGGGCTCACTACGAAGGGGTTGATGGTCATGAGCTCAGCGATTGTGGTATCCTTGGAGGATCTACCTTTCAGTACGACCTTGCGGGCATAATCACGCTCTGAAAAAATGCCTGTCAGTTTACCCTTTTCGGTGACCAGTAAAGCACCCACATTCTTATCACTCATGATCTGTAATGCATCATAGGCACTTATATCCGGAGCGACAGAGTATACCTCATTACCTTTTGACTTTAATATATCTTTGACTTTAGTCATGACCGCAGGTTTAAATAATTTAATCCTAATGTAATCATTTATTGTAATCTAGCAAATTACTTCAAAATATAGTGTTGGATCAGAAATATGAAACTCCTCAAATCCTAAGTATAAAGTCAGGGAAAAGTCCAAACAGAAGAAGGCCAGCAGTAAGAACAAGTATGCCGATGGTGACAATGCTGCTAAGCTTTGGCCTATCTGAGGTGGCAGGTTGAAAATACATTGCAATGACAATCTTAAAATAGTAATAAACTCCTATCAAAGAAGTCAATACTGCCAATAAAACTAACCAAAGATAGCCTCCTGTGATAGCTTGGGTAAATATCAAGTATTTACTCAAAAAGCCTGCTACGGGCGGAATGCCTGCTAATGAAAACAAACAAATACTACAACAAGCTGCCAGGAGAGGATGTCTGCTACCCAAACCATTGAAGGATTGGATTGAGTCAGCAAGTCCATTTTGTTCAAGAATGTGTACAATAACAAATAAAGTCATCGACGCCAAACTATAAGCTGTAAGACCGTATACTAAAATGGCATGAGATTCGGGTTTGGCCTGAAATAAAGTGATAAACAAATAACCAGCTTGTGCTATACTCGAGTAGGCTAGCATTCGTTTGACCGATACGGAAGATACGGCCAAAATATTTCCTATCAAAATTGATAATACAGAACAAACTACCAGAATCCAAGTATGCCCTCCCAAAGCGACGGGAGCTATACCTGCCACCAATCTAAAAAATGCGGCAAATGCCACGATCTTTACCGCGGTGGACATGAAAGAAGTAATCATGGTAGGTGAACCCTGATATACATCGGGCGTCCAAAAATGAAACGGCACAATCGAAACTTTGAAACTAAGGCCCATAAACATCAGTACAATGCCTAGTGGTAATAAGGAAGATAATGTCGACGGATTATTGAGACTGATCTGATCCAAATAAAATGTGCCAGTAGCTCCATAGACCAGGGCTATACCGAATAATAAGAATCCTGTAGCAAAGGAGCTCATCAAAAAATACTTAAGTCCTGCTTCTATGGAGTGACTGTCTTCCCGGTTGCTGGCGGCAAGAGCATACAGTGGAATAGACAAGATCTCAATACCTAAAAAAAGAATAACTAGATGATTAAAAGAGACCATAAATAAGCCACCGACGATAGAGAATAAGATTAAAGAAAATTTTTCTGTGATGTATTCATCCTGCTGAAGGTCCTGGTAAAAAAACAAAAACCAAAAAATGCCAACAGAACAAAGCAAGACACAAAAAATGTGGGTAAACTTATCGAAATACAGCATATTGCTATAATAGAAAGTACCTGTCTGCCACTGCAGGAGGGAGGCGCCCAGAGCTATCACTAAACCGATGAGTATGGCTGGAGCCAAAGCTTTTCGAAATTTAAAAATTTCTCCCAAGAGAGTGAGGATACCAAGTCCAGAAATAATCAATATCGTATTCATCTACTATTTGACTAATTGCTCTGTGAAGAAATTAATTTAACCAGCTCCTCGACTGCTTGCTCGGATATGTCAAGCACCAATGAGGGCCATACTCCAATGATCAATACCATACTGGCCAATGAAAATAAAATTACTCTTTCTTTGAGCGATAAATCATCGAAACGGATGGCGTGATCTCCTAACATGACTTTGCGATAGGCCCTCAACATATATGCTGCGCCTAAAATAATACTGATGCCGGCCATGGCTCCCCACCATGGATTCCATTGGAATATAGAACTCATCAACAAAAATTCTCCGACGAAACCACTAGTCAAAGGGAGGGCTACATTACCCAATAATATAATTAAACTCACCGCAGCAAAAATAGGTGCTGATAATCGAATACCACCTAATTCATCTATAGCTGCTGTACGAGTGCGCTGATAGATGATATCAACTATATAAAACAGGCTAACTATGATGACCCCATGACTAAACATTTGAATCAATGCTCCCTGAATACCAGATTGAGAGCCTGTAAACATACCAGCCGATATCATACCTACGTGGGCAATTGAGGAATAGGCTAATAACCGTTTAAGATCTTTTTGGGCCAAAGCAATACATGAGGCATAAATGACTCCGATGACAGATAATATGATCGCCATCTTACCCCATTGCAATAAACCTAAAGGGACTAAAGGCAATAACCATCTGAGTACACCGTATGTACCCATCTTAAGCATAATACCAGATAACAGCATAGTACCCTGAGCGGGTGCAGTCTGATACGTATCAGGTTGCCAAGTATGGAACGGGATCAAAGGCATCTTGACAGCAAATGCAAAAAACAGTGCCCAGAAAATTATAGATTGATCATCCGCCGATAAATTTCGGGCCGTCAGATAGATCGTCTGGATATCAAAGCTGTGGGGTAATGGGGTATGATAATAGATATATATAAATGCTACCAGCATCAGTAAGCTGCCTGCCAACGTATAAATAAAAAACTTAAGAGTGACAGGTCCTCGACGATCACCACCCCATCTGAGGCAAATAAAATAAATCGGGATCAATGCCAACTCCCAAAAGATATAAAATAGGAATGCATCCTTGGCCAAGAAAACTCCAAGCAGCGCCATTTCCATTATCAATATGAGACTATAAAATCCTGAAGACTTTGAGGTAATCTCCTGGGTCGGGACCGATGCAATAATCAATGGTACCATGAGTGTAGTCAACAAGACTAGAATCCAACTGATCCCATCTATGCCCAGGTGCAATTGGGTACCCAGTGTAGAGATCCAAGGCCAATTGATCTCCATACCCGAGATTGCTCCTAACTTAAATTGAATCAATCCATACGTTGCAATGGCAAACTCCACCACAGATGCCAGTATAGCAAACCTCTTAGCCTGACCTGGACTAAGTAAGAGAGTGATCAGTGCCGCCACTAAAGGCCAAGCTATCAATGTCGCCGTGATCATCTTAATTAAAAATCAATTTTGATGAAATCAATAAGCCTATCGTACCAATGACCATAGCAAGTATATAATATCCAATGTTTCCAGATTGAAAAAAACGCAAGCCTTTGCTGCTTTCATTCACTACAAACCCAAAATCATTGACAGTACTATCGATGACTTTGTGATCTATTATTTTATAAAAAAAAGAAGATACTGCATACAATGGCTTTACGATAGCCGCTGCGTAGAGTTCATCTATAAAGAAACGATGATCCATGGCTTTTTGAAAGGCATTGACAGGGCCATCAAATAATCGACTAACATTCAATTTTTTTACAAAAAGGTTGTATGCAAGTCCAATGGCAATCAATGCCAAGGCCACCGCAAATGCCATTAACAAATATTCTTGTTGATGGGAGGGTTCATGTAAGGAAAGTACTTGTTCTGACTTCTCAAAAACTGGTGTTAAAAAATGTTGGAGCATATGACCCCCGCCTAACGCTGAAGGTAGTCCTAACAATCCTGCGATTGCTGCCAATGCGGCTAATATGATCAACGGTGTGGTCATCGTGGAGGGAGACTCGTGAGGATGCACGGCTGTTCGAACCCGATCTCCCCAAAACGTAAGGAAAAACAATCTAAACATGTATAGCGCTGTTAGAAAAGAGGACACTGAAGCTAAGATCCAAATTATTTTATGTTGTTGAAAACTATGAACCAGAATTTCATCCTTCGAGAAAAAGCCTGAAAGTGGAGGAATGCCAGCAATAGCTAAAGTGCCTATGAAGAACGTAATCCAAGTCACCGGCATGTGTTTTTTCAAACCGCCCATCTTACGAATATCCTGCTCGCCCTGCATAGCGTGGATGACACTGCCTGCACCTAGGAATAATAAGGCCTTAAAAAAAGCATGGGTAAGCATATGAAACATACTGGAAGCATAAGCGTGGACCCCATGTGCAACAAACATAAGTCCAAGCTGACTAATTGTAGAATATGCAAGTATTTTTTTAATATCATGTTGTCTAAGGGCAATCATAGCAGCCATCAGTGAAGTAGCAATACCTACAATCAGGATGATCTGAGTGGTGAACGGTGCCAGCGTATATAATATATTGTTGCGAGCGACTAAGTATACTCCAGCGGTCACCATCGTCGCCGCGTGAATAAGAGCTGAAACCGGAGTGGGACCTGCCATCGCATCCGGCAACCAGGTATGCAATGGAATCTGTGCGCTTTTACCTACAGCACCAATAAACAATAATAAGGTGATGGTCGTGACCAGAGTAGAGCCTGAAGGTAATAACTCAGCCTGTGCCAAGACTTCACTATACTCTAATGTACCAAATTGTATCAGAATAACCAGTATACCTAAGATCAAGCCAAGGTCACCTATCCTATTCATGATGAATGCTTTGGTGGCGGCCTTGTTGTAGTCCATGTTCTTATACCAAAATCCGATCAATAGATACGAGCTCAGACCCACTCCTTCCCATCCGATGAATAGGATCAGGTAATTGGATCCCATAACCAATAGGAGCATAAAAAATATAAACAAATTGAGATATGCAAAAAATCGATTATGCCCCTCGTCATCGTGCATATAACCTACAGAATAAACATGAATGAGAAATCCGACTCCAGTGATTATCAACATCATCAGAACACTCAGTGGATCCACTAAAAATGAAAATGAAAATCGCCATGATGCAACTGATATCCAATCAAAAAGATGCAAATGAAGTCCATGATCCACACCTGATCGAAGACTCATAAACAAGAATATACTAAGCCCAAAGGAGACGAATACTGTACTACAACCTATGACTGCTGCAAGTGTCTTACTGATTGATTTTTGAAAGAATGCCAGGCAGACGAATCCTACGATTGGGAGCAGCGGTACCAAGCCTATGATGGAATTTTCACGCATTACCATTTAAGTTTGTTGAATAAACTAATGTCAGTGGTCTTAAGATGATTATAAGCCAGAATCAAAATCGCCAGACCTACTGCAACTTCTGCGGCTGCTACCGCCATAATAAAAAATACAAATACTTGGCCGCTGGAGTCATGATGATATGAGGCAAAAGCTACTAATAAAAGATTGACTGCATTCAACATCAATTCGATACACATGATGAGGATGATAATGTTTTTATGAATCAATACTCCCGCAACTCCGATACAAAACAAAATGATCGTCAATAGAAGATAATGATTGATCGTAATGCCCTGTAAAATATTTGTAGAGACTTCATTCATATAGGTCGACTTAGTAATTTATAAGTTAAGCTTTTTACATGGTTTATTTATGGAATGTTCAGGATATGGTTTCGTTGGATCTGCCTAACATTACAACACCTAACATGGTTGCAATCAACAGGATAGACACAGCCTCAAACGGAAATAAATATTCATTCAATAACACTTTACCGAGCATCTTGACTGTACCTAGATCACTGGTACCCTGCATCGGCGCGGACTGACTATCCAAAATGCGGAGCGTAGCAAAGAAAACAACTGCGAGAACTCCACCGGATATAGTGCCGATGATCCGCCACATCGGAGGCTTTGATTTCAAATCGGAGGTGTTAAGATTGAGCATCATAATCACATAAAGCAATAAGACCATGATCGCGCCCGCATATACGATGACATGAGATACTGCAAGAAACTGTGCTCCCAATAACATATAATGACAGGCAATACAAAAAAATGTAATAACCAATGATATGACATTGTACACTGGATTTTTTAAAAAAATCACGAATAGTGCACTCACTATGGTCAAAAAAGAAATTACGTAGAAGGCCGTATTTATCATAATACCTTGTGATCTAAGGGAGATTGTAAAGTATTATGAGCCAAACCAGAGATCGTTTTAAATTTCTGCACCTCAGGAGTTTGGCGTTTAGTAACATCAATAGGGGCATGCAACGGTTCCACTAACTTGTCTTTACCATATATAAAATCCCCCCTGTGATAATCTGATTCTACGATACGATCTGTCAAGAAAATAGCCTCTTTGGGGCAGGCCTCTTCGCATAAGCCGCAAAATATACATCGGAGCATATTGATTTCATAAGTCGATGCATATTTTTCTTCACGATACAAATTTTCCTCGCCTTTCAAGCGTTCCTCAGCGACCATGGTGATGGCCTCTGCGGGACAGGCTATGGCACAAAGACCACAGGCCGTGCATCGCTCAGCTCCGTTATCATCACGCTTTAACACATGAAGTCCTCGATAGATAGGACTAAAGTCGCGCGTCACTTCTGGATAAGATATAGTGGCTTTCTTCTTAAATAAATGTCGGATGGTGATACTTATTCCTCCTAAAATAGCCGGCAAGTAAATTTTCTCCAAAAAAGTCATCTTTTTATTGGAGACTTTGACCGATCGATTTGTCAATGCTTGCATAGTGGTCCGGTTGATATTTAGAATAGGATATGAAGTAAACCAGTAATCAAAATATTCAATAAGGCCAAAGGTAGTAAGATTCTCCAGCCAAGATGCATAAGTTGGTCATATCGGAATCGGGGCAAGGTCCATCGGATCCACATAAAGAAGAATATGAAGAAAATGATTTTGGCCAAAAGAGCAAAAAAACCAAGCACAGTGATCACATTAGGGCTCAGACCTAAATCGTGCATGAACGGAAAATTATATCCTCCAAAGAAAAATGTGGCTATCACTGCCGAGGAAATAAACATATTGATGTATTCTGCAAAAAGATAGAATCCCAGCTTCATACTGCTGTATTCGGTGTGGTAACCACCTACCAGCTCAGTCTCTGACTCTGGTAAGTCAAATGGAGTACGATTACACTCTGCAAATGAGCAAACCAAAAATATACCAAACCCCAAGGGATGAGTGCATACATTCCAGAAATTCCAATCTCCACCCACGCCACCGGCTTGCTGCAGTACGATTTCCTTGAGGCTCAACGTACCAGTCGTCATAATGAGAGAAATAATAGCCAAGCCCATCGCAAGCTCATAGCTGATCATCTGAGCTGATGCCCGGATAGCGCCCAAGAGTGAAAATTTATTATTGGAAGCCCAACCGCCTATCATGATACCATATACGCCTATTGACACCACTCCAAATAAATACAAAACTCCAAAACTCAAATCTGCAATCTGCAATTCATAAGTCCCGGAGGATGTAGTGATCGTGCCCCCCCAAGGTATAACTACACCTGCCATGACCGCCGTAGTCATAGCTATACAAGGTCCTAATATAAACAAGGTGCGATTGGCCATGGTGGGGATAATCTCCTCTTTCATAAACATTTTTATCCCGTCTGCAAAAGGTTGTAATAGTCCAAAAGGTCCTGCCCGATTAGGTCCGATGCGATCCTGAATAAAAGCCGCAATTTTACGCTCTCCATAGGTGGAATATAAAGCAGCTACCAACATCATGGTAAAAACGCCAAGGACCAATACCACCTTAAAAGCTATAAATCCTATCATGAGGGCAATTGTTTTTCAGGTGTCGGTAACGGTCTGCCTTTTTGAAATCGAAGTTGGCGTTCCACTTCCAACTTTAAGGTTTCGATATCTGAAAGTTCGTAATGATTTTGGCCAATCACAGAATCCCGATCAATGTGTCGAGGACCTTCGACCGACCAATCGGTCAATTGTTTTTTCTCAAAGCGGCATTCATTGCAAATAAATTCTTTTACCTCACCATATTGATCTTTGCGGGCAGTTACTCTCAGCACTTCATCATCTTTGGTCCAAAGGACTACTTTGCCACAACACTTGGAGCAATCGCGGTGTGCATCCAGCGGATTGGTAAACCATACCCGGCTTTTGAATCTAAATGTTTTGTCGGTCAAGGCACCGACCGGACACACATCAATCATATTACCCGAAAAATCATTATCAATAGCTTTTTCGATGTAGGTACTGATCTCAGCATGATCGCCTCTATTCATGACCCCATGAACTCTATCATCAGTCAACTGATCTGCTACATAAGTGCATCGATAACATAAGATGCAACGAGTCATATGCAATTTGATCTTGTCCCCTAAGTCAGTTTTTTCAAATGTTCGACGGTCTTCTTCGTATCTGGTTTTGACCAAGCCATGTTCGTAAGCAAGATTCTGAAGATCACACTCACCGGCTTGATCGCATATCGGGCAGTCTAGAGGATGATTGAGGAGCAAAAACTCTACAATGCCTTTTCTGGCTTCTAGTACTTCTGGAGAAGATACATTTTGTACAACCATACCATCCTGGACATTGGTAGAGCAAGAAGCTACCAGCTTAGGCATGGGCCGTGGATCTTTTGCGGATCCTTGCGCTACTTTGACGAGACACACTCTGCATTTGCCTCCACTACCTTTGAGCGAGGTATAATAACACATAGCAGGAGGTACACTCTTGCCACCGATCATCCTTGCTGCATTGAGTATGGTGGTATCTGCAGGCACTTCTATTTCCACTCCGTCTATGGTTACTTTTGCCATGATTCGATCATTCTTTTTAGGATAAACTCACTTCTTTTTTTTGTGAAACAAACGGTTCGAACTCAAAATGTTTTGGATTTAATATTTTTTCGGGGAATTGGACATGATATTCAAATTCTTCTCTAAAATGCAGGATGGCACTCGACACTGGCCAGGCTGCAGCCTCCCCCAACGGACAAATGGTCTTGCCCTCTATTTTTTTTGCTACATCGATCAATAAGTCAATATCACTTTTTTTACCTAAACCATGTTCGATCCGATATAAAACTTTTTCCATCCAGCCCGTACCTTCTCTGCAAGGGGAGCATTGGCCGCAAGATTCGTGATGATAGAATCGAGCCAAAGTCCAGAGATTGCGAACGATACAAGTAGTCTCATCCATGACGACAAATCCACCGGAACCTAACATAGTGCCAGTCTGAAATCCACCATCTGCTAAGGATTCGTAGGACATCAATCGTGGTTCGCCATTCGCTTTATTAAGGATAAGAGCAGTAGGCAGTATTGGGACAGAAGATCCACCTGCGATGACGGCCTTCAATTTTTTACCTCTTGGTATCCCTCCACAATATTGATCGGAGAAAATAAATTCTTCGACAGGCAGGCCAAGTTCAATTTCATAAACTCCGGGATTATTAATATGGCCACTAGCTGAGATAAGTTTAGTGCCGGTGCTTTTGCCGATGCCAATCGAAGCATATTTCTCTCCACCCAGCTCAAGTACAGGGACTATGGCAGCTAAGGACTCCACATTATTCACTACGGTGGGGCAATCATATAGACCCATGACTGCTGGGAAATAAGGAGGCTTTAATCGTGGATTGCCTCTATTCCCTTCTAATGATTCTAACAAGGCCGTTTCCTCACCACAGATATAGGCACCTGCCCCTGGGTGGGCGTATAAATCCAAAGAAAATCCTGAACCCAAGATATTTTCACCTAAATATCCAGCCTTATACGCTTCGTCGAGTGCTTTTTCAAGGATCGGGAAGATCCACGCAAACTCGCCACGCATATAGATATAAGCTTTATGAGCACCAATAGCGTAGCTTGAAATGATCATCCCCTCAATCAATAAATGTGGGATGTGTTCGAGTAAAAATCGATCTTTAAATGTACCAGGTTCGCTTTCATCCGCATTACAAACAAGGTAGATGGGTTTGCCCGATTTGCGATCTAGGAAAGTCCATTTCATTCCTGTGGGGAAACCTGCACCACCGCGCCCTCTAAGCCCGGAGAGTTTGACTTCTTCTGTAACCTGCTCTGGCTTCATAGAGCTTAACGCTTTGCGCAATGACTGATACCCCCCCTGGGCTTCATACACTTCCAAGGATTGGATACCGGGTACGTTGATGTTTTTTAAAAGCAATTGTTGACCCATATCAAGCATTGGGATGTTTAGCACGCAGATCATCCAATAATTGGGTAATGGATGCAGGTGTTAATTTTTCATGATAATGTTTGCCGATCTGCATCATAGGTGCAGTACCACAAGATGCGAGACACTCGACCGTCTTTAGCGTAAACATGCCGTCTGGAGTCGTCTCGCCTGCATTAATATTGAGTTTGTTTTTGAGGAACTGAATGATATCATCGGATCCATTGAGACTACAAGGTCCTGTGTGACATACTTCAAGTACATATTTTCCAACCGGTCGAAGATTGAACATAGAATAAAAAGAAGCTACCTCGTATACTTCTATCGGCTTCAGATTGAGTAATGAAGCTACATAATCCATGGTTGAAGGACTGAGCCAACCTCCGAATTCGTCTTGAGCTAAATGTAGAATAGGGATTAAGGCTGATTTTTCTTTGCCAGTTGGGTAACGGGAGATAATCGTAGCTACCCTTTCCGAAGAAGTTTGATTAAAAATCGGAGGTATATCCGTGGTCGTATGGTAGGAGGTCACTTTCATTCAACAATAATCTGCTTTGTTTCTTCTAATTTAAATATTCATAAAATTATGCATCTAACTCTCCTGCGATCACATTCATACTGCTCATCGTCAGGATAGCATCCGAGATAGTCGACCCTTTGATCATCTCCGGATAAGCCTGGTAATAAATAAAACAAGGTCTTCTAAATTGCAATCGATACGGTGTACGACCACCATCGCTGATGAGATAAAAACCCAATTCACCATTGGCACCTTCTACGCAATGATATACTTCACCTTTGGGCACATCGGATTCGCCCATTACTATCTTAAAATGGTAGATCAGGGCTTCCATATTGTTATACACTTCTTCTTTCGGCGGAAGGTAATGTTTGGGTATTGTCGCATGGAATGGACCTTCCGGAAGTTTGTCGATGGCTTGTCGGATGATACTGAGGCTTTCCCACATTTCGCGTTGTCGCACCATAAATCGATCGTAGGTATCGCCATTTTCACCTACAGGAATTTTAAAATCAAAATCCTGATAACTTGAATAGGGATTCATAACCCGGACATCATAGTCTACACCAGTCGCCCGAAGGTTGGGACCAGAAAAGCTGTAATTCAATGCATCCTTTGCGGTGATCTCTCCTACCCCGATGGTACGATCCATAAAGATTCGATTGCGCATGATCAGCTTTTCGAATTCTTTCAAAGCGATAGGAAAACCTTTAAGAAATTTTTCGAGTTTGGACCAAGCGGCAGGAGTAAAATCACGTTCAAAGCCACCGATGCGACCCATATTGGTAGTAAGTCTCGCCCCACAAACCTCTTCATAGATCTCGTATGCGAGCTCTCTATATTCAAATAAATAAATAAAACCAGTCAACGCCCCGGTATCTACTGCCAATACGCTATTACAAATCAGATGATCAGTCACTCGAGCAAGTTCCATGAGAATGACCCGGAGATATTGTATTCGTTTGGGGATGTCAGCCTGGATTAATTTTTCTACAGTCATATGCCAGCCTATATTATTTATAGGGGCTGAGCAATAGTTGAGTCGATCTGTGAGTGGGGTGATCTGATAATAAGGTCTGCGCTCTGCAATTTTTTCAAAGGCCCGATGAATGTAACCGATGGTGGGTTCGGACCGGACGATTCGTTCACCATCCATCGTCATCACATTTTGAAAGATACCATGCGTGGCTGGGTGCGTAGGTCCTAGATTGAGAGTAGAATAGTTTTCCTCACCGGGTAAGGTGGGATTCGTATTTTTAAATGTTTCAGTGACTAGGTTCATCTTTTTATTTATCTACCAAACATTTCATCTTCTTTATCCTCCCGAGTCTGGTCTTCCAGTGGAAATTCTTTTCGCATCGGAAAAAAAATCATGTCATCCACGTTCAAAATGCGCCGGAGGTCAGGATGGCCTTCAAACACAATTCCGTAAAAATCATAAGTTTCTCGTTCCAGCCAATTGGCAGCTTTGAAAATAGAAGTGATGCTAGGCGCTGTCGGTTGATCGTCAGAAATATATATTTTAATGCGCAAGCGTTGATTGCTAGTCAAGCTGTGTAATTGGTACATCACTGCCATCTTTTGGTCAAGAGGGTAATGTATCCCCGCTAGTGTGGTGAGATATTGATAAGAAAACTCGGGATTGGAATACAATTCTTTTAAGATGTCTATCAAATGAGAGGGCATCACAGTGACTACATGAAAATCATATTGGGTCTCCTGCCCAAGAATGGCGTCACCAAACTTTTCGTTTAAAAAACTTACTGTTCTGTCCGTAGCTAAGTCCGTCATTTCAATTTATTCAATCCCGTATTTATTTAGCATGTCTTTGTATTCCTGAGAATCTCTGCGTCGGAGAGATTCTGTCTCCACCAATCGTTGTATATGAAGGATGCCATCGATAATCTGCTCAGGTCGAGGCGGGCAGCCAGGTACATATACATCGACCGGGATGATCCGATCTATACCTTGGAGTACACTATAGGTATCAAAAATACCACCAGAACTTGCACAAGCGCCTACTGCGATAACCCACCGAGGCTCTGCCATTTGCTCGTAAACTTGTCTGAGCACCGGGCCCATTTTTTTAGCGATGGTACCCATCACCATGAGGAGGTCAGCCTGCCTGGGCGAAAAACTCAATCGCTCTGATCCAAACCTAGCCAAGTCATAATGGGCAGCCATCGTGGCCATAAACTCTATACCACAACAAGAAGTAGCAAATGGTAGGGGCCAGATTGAATTTTTGCGGGCTAGACCTACTACTTTGTCCAGACTCGTTGCAAAAAAGCCCGTTCCCTCAAGCCCTTCAGGTTTTGCAACTACTTTTATATCAGATGTCAGTGTTTCCAATTCTAGTTAAGATTTATGATCCATCATTTGGTCCAAGTCAAAGCCCCTCGGCGGACTAAATAGATAAATCCAATGAATAACAAACCGATGAATAGCAGCATCTCTATAAAACCCTGCATACCCATTTCTTTAAAGTTAACAGCCCAAGGGTACATAAAGATCACTTCGATGTCAAATAAAACGAAAAGAATGGCGACCAGGAAATACCGGATATGTATAGGCATACGCGCATTGCCTTTGGATTCTATGCCACATTCAAAGGATTCAAGCTTGATCTTGGTCTTGCGATTAGGTCCAAGCTGGTGAGTGACAATCATGGTGACTCCAACAAATCCAATGGCAACGAGAAACATGAATAAAACCGGAAGAAGCTGATTAAATTCAAAAACTGACATATACTTTACACTTAGTGGGGCAAATTTCTGCTTTTTTTTTGATTATTAGGGTGATTCCGAGAGTATAAAATCAGTCTGATTCATAATAGTCATTTAAAGTGATCTAATCACAGTACGACTGCATTATGTCCTAGCTAACAAATTTTAAAAATTTGTAAAAAGACTTACTGGCTAAGTTTTTTGAACCCGCGAACTTTTAGGTCAGAAATCGTTGGTTATATTTGTTATAACAAATTGAATATGAAAATATTATAAAGAATATCGAGCGTTACTTACTTCATTTACCTTGCTCCGACCAAGGTCAGTCTTTATTCCGCTATTCTCCTGGTATACACTTCAAATGTATACTCAAACTTGTTTTTCTCATCTTGTTTCATGGAAGTAGAGCTTGCTTTTACCCAGATTTTATCATTCAACTCCGGAAAAAAAGCATCTGGCTGATCTGCGATGGTATGCACTCTGGTCATATACACTTTGTCCCAATAATGCTCGCTAGCTGCGTAGATCTGAGCCCCACCGATGATAAATGACTCTTTTTCTCCGTGATCATCTGCGATAGATAACGCTTCTTCGATAGAATGAGCGATCAAACAGCCCGAAGCGAGATAATAAGGGTCACGGGTAATAATGATATTGATCCGGTTAGGTAATGGCTTACCAATACTTTCATACGTTTGCCGGCCCATAATCACATGGTGAGGGGTGGTGGTCTTTCGAAAGTATTTGAGGTCAGCTGGCAGATACCAGGGGATTTGACTCCTAGATCCAATAGCTAAATGCTGATCCACAGCTACGATACATGATACTTTCATTCGATCCATTTAATAATTCAAGGCTTAGTCGGGGCACGGTTTTTATGAATCAAATCCTGCTGAAAAGTCCGTTGCTCTAGCCAATTTCTAGTGGAATCTACCGATCCTTTGATATACCGCTCCATCAATAGACTGGCTATCGGTGCTGCATAAGTAGCTCCAAAGCCTGAATTTTCAACTATTACTGCTATTGCGATCCTGGGGTTGACTTTGGGTGCAAAAGCACAAAATACTGAATGATCTTCGCCGTGCGGGTTTTGAGCAGTACCTGTCTTGCCGCATACCTCTATATCTTTGATAGCCGCTATCCTGGAAGTACCTGAGGTAACGGCCATGGCCATACCTTCAATCACCACATCAAAGTGCTTAGGGTCTATATTGACTTTATGCTTTTCTACAAATTTGTTCTGGGGATAGACCTTATTGTCTTTGACCACGCCTTTGAAAAAATGTGGGGTAATCCAATAGCCTCTATTGGCAATAGCGGCACAGAGATTGGCCATTTGTACTGTCGTGAGTTGGATGACACCTTGCCCAATACCTATAGATATTTCGTAGGCAGCTTTCCAATTAGGCGTCTTATAAGTCCTAGTATAATAGGCATCAGTGGGAATAGTGCCTGAGGATTCATTGAGGTAATCCATACCCAAAGTGCGTCCCAAACCAAATTGACGCATATATTCTGCAAATTCGTCCAACCCTTTACCGGGCTTATCCGACCCATATTTATTCATGATGTCCTGGATCTTTTGATAGAAATAGACATTACAGGAATGGCCTATCGCTTCCTGAAGATTGGGTATATGACCATGCACGTGAGCACATTTATAGACTCTACCCAGATTATAAGATCCACTGCAATGTGTACCGGACTCAGGATTGATAACTCCCATTTGTAATCCGGCTAATGCGACCACGGTTTTATAAATCGATCCGGGTGGATATTTAGCCATAACCGTCCGGTCGAATAAAGGCTTTAAGGTATCGGAAGATAATGCTTGAAAATATTTGCCTCTATCTCGGTCTACTGTAAGCAAATTAGGATCATATGTAGGAGCACTGACCAGACATAGGATCTCACCGGTCGCCGGATCGATAGCTACTACAGATCCGAGTTTATTGACCATTAGTTTTTCTGCATACTCCTGTAGATCAGCGTCCAAAGACACCATGATTTCGTCACCACTTTTTGCAACTGAATCCTGGGCTCCATTTTGATAAGAACCCACAGTGACGCCGACATTATCTTTGAGGAGATACTTCCAGCCTTTGACACCCTTGAGTTGATTTTCATATACCCGCTCAATACCCGTGGCTCCTTTGTAATCTCCGCTTTCATATACCGAATTTACTTTTTCGATCTCTGAGGGCTGGACCTCACTGATATAACCCATGACATGGGCTGCAATCGGTCTGGGATACCCTCGGATGTATCGTAGATTTGCAGAAAAGCCTGGAAACTCATGCATCATCTCTTGAAAACCAGCAAATTGGGCAACAGGTACTCTGGGAATAAATCGAAAGGGTTTATTTTTGGAATATTGTTTGCTAGACCAATCTTTATCGAGCTCGTGAATAAAAGTAGCCCGATCTATGCCCAATAATTCGCAAAATCGAGCAGTGTCCATGTTTTTATCGATTTTTCGATAAGTAGCTTCGATATCATATACCGGATTATTATAAACCAGGATTTTACCATTCCGGTCATAGATGGTACCTCGAGCAGGATAACTTACCGCTTTTTCAAGGGCTGCAAACTTGGCTTTACTACGAATATCTTTATCTAAAAATTGAATATAAAATGACTGGAAAAGGATGATCCCTGCCAGTGTTAAGATGGTAATTTGAATGATAAATTTAGTCTCGAATTTCATACCGCATCAAAGATAACCATAAAAAGAAGTAGACTTAACATAAAGGTCAGATAAACCGAAAGCTTCTCTCAATCACTCAGGGTCGAATATAAACACATAGAGTAGCACTAATAGTATGGAAAGACTAAAACTAAATATGGTCTTCATTAAAATCGTGCCCAGGTAGGAAGGCGTGAATACTTCCATTGAAAAATAAAACAAAAGGTAGGCCAATAAAGCTATGGAAGCATAGCTAATAAACCAATTGAGCCCTAGATGATATTTGGAGGGAATTGGGATTCTATTGTAACCGCCTTTGGGTTCGAGATAGCCTAAGATAAAAGGCCGTGCAAATCCAAGAAAAGTGCATGCGCTGGCATGAACACCTGGTGAATCATAAAACCAATCTACCATAAGACCGACTACAAACCCTACACTGACCAATAACCATCGAGGAGTGGAGACCGGGAGTAACATCATCCAAAGTGGGATGATGATCAACGAAATATAATTGAATGAACCCCAATCGAGGTGCACTTGTTTGAGAACCAATACTTGAAAAAGAAAGATAAAGACCAGCCGAAATCCCTGCTTTAGCCAGATTGAATTCATTTTTGAACGCTTTTCAAAGTGAGGCTATCGATTTCATTTCTATGCATGTCATTGACGACATACACCTGACCGGTTCTGGAGAGGTCATTAAATAATTTGGTTTCTATAAAATAGAAATTTTCACCTGGTTCGACTTGAGCTTTGACTACTATGCCTATAGGGTGGCCCGCGGGAAAATTGGAATAACCGCTACTAACTATAGTATCTCCTAGCCGTACATCACCGTGCTTGGGTATCGCTTCTACTTGCATCAGAATCGGAGAGTTACCATTCCACACCAGATTACCAATACTATTATTGCGCTGGACTTTGACACTGACTCTTGACTTACTATTCAAGACAGACATCACGGTAGAGTATTGACGACCAACATGGGTGACGAAACCTACTATGCCTGACCGCTCTATGACCGAAGAATATTGGCGAACCCCATCATTGGACCCTTTATCTATAGTGATCATGTTATTACGGAATTCAATCGAATTATTGATGATTTCAGCGGGCAAAAGTTGATAACGCTGATGATGCAACGTGTCGAGTATGGTATCCGGCTTAAATGTCCTTTGAGATTGGGCCAGAAGAGTCCTTAAAGCAGCATTTTCAGCTGACAATTGTTGATTGACTTTTTGGAGGCCAAAATATTTTTTGATTCGGTCTATACGACTATAGACTTGTCCACTGATGATTGTAGATGAGTTGAGAAAAATCTCTCTTTGGTTTTCATTTCGATTGATAATGAGCCTAATGCTTATAAACTCAAACATCAGAAACAGAAAAACAAAGGCATACCGGTAAAAAAAAGCAAAAAGATTTTGCATAATCCGGCATCAAAGATCAGACACTTTTGCGGTCAATCAAAAAAGAATAGCGATCAGAATTTTTTAAAGCTAATCCAGTACCTCGCACCACGGCTCTTAATGGATCATCGACCACTCGCACCGGGAGTTTGGTTTTGGCCGAGATTCTTTTGTCTAGTCCTCTCAATAAAGCTCCACCACCAGTGAGATAAAGGCCATTTTTATAAATATCTGCTGCCAATTCCGGTGGGGTTGACTCTAATGCTCTTAAAATAGCATCTTCTATTTTGGCAATAGATTTATCCAACGCTGTTGCGATTTCGGTATGGCCTACGGTGATTTGTTTTGGGATACCGGTCATCAAATCTCTCCCATTGACCGGATAGTCTTCTGGAGGATTTTCTAGTTGCTTAAGCGCAGAGCCCACATTTATTTTGAGTTGTTCAGCCGTGCGCTCACCGATAAGGATGTTATGCGCTCGCTTCATATACTCCATAATATCGTAATTAAATTCATCACCAGCAGTACGGATGGATTGATCTGTGACGATGCCAGACATGGCGATCACTGCTATCTCTGTAGTACCGCCACCGATATCGATGATGATATGGCCTACTGGTTCTTCTACATCCAGACCTATACCCAACGCTGCGGCCATTGGTTCATGGATGAGGTACGTTTCTTTAGAATCAACATGATCTGCCGAGTCAAATACGGCTCGTTTTTCAACTTCAGTGATGCCTGAAGGGATACAAATCACCATTTTAAGATGTGTAAAAAAGCTGCGCTTAGTCCCAATCATATTGATAAGTCCTTCGATAAGCTTTTCAGCGGCCTGAAAATCAGCGATCACCCCATCTTTTAATGGTCTGATGGTCTTGATATTTTCATGGGTTTTTTCATGCATCTGCATAGCTCTGGAACCCACCGCGATGGTCTCGCCTGTTTTTCGATTTATAGCTACTATAGAAGGCTCATCAATGACGATGACATCATTTTGCATGATCAATGTATTGGCCGTACCGAGGTCGATAGCCAACTCCTGCGAGAAAAAATTAAACCACTTCATTCTTTATACTTATATCCGTGTATGAGGAAATGTTAATACAATAACCTTGCCTAAAATTTAAAAAGATACTAATTCACGGAATTGGAACGCAAAGGAAACAATTTATATTAGAATAAAGTGCAGAGGTAATAAATTTATTTTCAGGATTTTAAGTTAAAAATTGTCTACGTGTCGGGAAGGCTTGAAGAAAAGCATTTTTCCGCTTTTTATATCGGTTTCATCGAAAATCAAAACATTTAGCCTACGGTCACTAAGGTCAATGCATCCTCGCGAAGGTATTTATTAGCCACCATCTGGATATCTGCAGATGTAACCGACTCTATTCCAGTGACCAATTGCGTATAAGCCTGTACACCACCTTCAAGAGAAAGGGTCCTGATCAACTCAGATTGGGCAAAGACATTTTCAAAATAGTTTAAGAAACTTCCTTTAAGATAAGCTTTGACAGTCTTGAGTTCGGCAGGCTTGATGAGGGCGTCCCGCAGTCGGGCCAGCTCTTTATAGATTTCTTTTAAGGCCAAAGCACTTCTGGACTTATCCACTTCTGTAGAGATCAAAAAATAACCGTCCAACAGAAAGGTATCTAATGTAGAATAAATATGGTAGGTCAAACCTCGTTTTTCGCGTAGATTCTGCATCAATCGGGATCCATAATATCCGCCCAGAAGGGTATTCAATACAAACAAAGGCACAAAATCGGGATGATTTCTGGTGAACATTCTCCGACCCAATCGGATGGATGACTGCACGGCATCTTGCTTAGCAATGTGATATCGACCTGGTATGGGCCATTTTGAAGTTGTTTTTGGACTTTTGGATTTATTCTTTTGGGTAGGTAAACTAGACAGTATATCCGAAACGATAGACAGGGAATGGTCTGTATAGCTGCCCGCTAAAAATATTTTGGCACCGGCGATATCGTAACAAGACTTATGATGTTGGATTAAATCCTGTCTTTGAATAGCTTCGATGCTTTCCACACTACTATTGTAGCCGTAAGGATGTTTTTTTCCGAACAAATACTCTGTGAACATCCTGTAGGCTAGTACATCAGCTCTGGCTTCGTCACTTCGGAGTTTTTCTTTTTGCTGTCGTTGGTATAATTTGAGCTCCGTGATCGGAAAGGACGGTGTAGTGAGCATCTCATGGAGCAAGAGCAAAACTTTCGGTAAATATTTTTCTAGAGCAAACAATTTTACGCCACAATTATCAATGTAAAAGTCCAAATTTAATGACGAGCCCCAGTGATCGAAACCATCGGCCAATCTAGTAGCAGATTTTTTAGTGGTTCCACTTTTAAGCAATTGGAGGGTAGCTGATGAAAGGCCTTTTTTGCGTTCAAATGGTCTACCTGCAGGGTACATAAGTTCGAGTTTGACAGCAGGCACCGTACCTCTACGAATCAGGAACAATTCTGCTCCATTTTTTAGATCAATTTTGTTAATTTCTGGGACAGGGGTGAGGTACTCTTGATGGCCGGGTATATAATTCATTATTTTGGGTAAAACGTGGTCAAAAGTAAGAAATAAGGGTGGATCAAAATGTATCTCAATCCTATTTTGGCCCGACAATCTAACCTAAACTCCACCGAAGTTTTGAGACCCACTAACAAGCTTTTGCCTATTTTTGCACCTCAAAATCATATTTCAATCCGTGTTCCATGAAATTTAGTGTATCCTCTGCCGAATTGCTCAAACATATCCAAGTAGCCTCTGGTGCTATTGGTACCAATCCAGTGCTTCCAATTCTGGAAGATTTTTTATTCCATGTGAAAGGAAAAATTCTAACCATTTCAGCTACTGACCTCGAAACTTCCGTAAAAACTGAAATGGAAATCAAATCAGATCAAAACGGGTCAGTCGCTATCCCTGCGAGGATCCTTAATGATACATTGAAGTCTCTTCCTGAGCAACCGGTGTCCTTTTCTATAGATGTCACTAATAATAATATAGAGATCACCTCGAGCTATGGACGCTATCGTCTGGCGGGCGAAAATGCTGGTGATTTTCCTAGTTTTCCGTCCACATCTGCCCAAGATACTGTCAAGATCAATTCGGATATTTTGCATGAAGCTTTTAATAAGACTTTGTTTGCAACGAGCAGCGATGAACTGAGATTAGCTATGACGGGTGTATTAGTCCAATTGGATTTCAATAAGATCTTGTTTGTGTCTACAGATGCACATAAGCTTGTGAAATATGTGTTTCAAGGGATCTCCAATGATGTTGCGACCCAATTTATCTTACCCAAAAAGACTTGTAACATGCTTAAAAATGTGTTGCCAGCCAATACAGAAGTAGAGATCTCCTTCAATAAATCCAACGCTTTTTTCTCTTTTGGCAACACCTTGATGGCGTGTCGCCTCATCGATGCTAAATACCCTGATTACAACGCCGTGATCCCTGTAGACAATCCAAATGTACTCACGGTCAACCGTGCCCAACTCTTACAATCCTTACGTAGGATCGCTATCTATGCCAATAAAACAACCAATCAGGTGGCCCTGCATGTAGACGATGGAAGCCTTACCATTTCATCCCAAGACTTAGACTTTTCGAATGAAGCAACCGAACAATTGGCCTGCTCATTTAAAGGCAATCCGATGACTATTGCATTCAATGGCAAATTTTTAATTGAAATGCTCAGTGTGATGGTCAATGACGAAATCGGTTTAAAACTATCCACTCCCAATCGTGCGGGTATCGTCACGCCAGCTGATGAGATCAAAGGTCAGGACTTACTCATGTTGATCATGCCTGTATTGATCAATCAACCGCATTAAATTGGTCCCTACCCAGTCTAATGTCGTCAGCCATCTTAGTACAACTTACGACTATGTGTTTGCGATTATAACTTATTTTAAATGAAAGTTGGGCTATTTTTCGGATCATTCAATCCGGTACACACCGGCCACATGATCATAGCCAATTTTATGGCGTATCATACCGACTTGCAACAGGTATGGTTGGTCGTATCACCTCAAAATCCATTAAAGCCTGCCTCATCTTTGGCCAATGATTATGATAGATTGCATATGGTACAGTTGGCCATAGGGGAAAACACCAAACTAAGAGCTTGCAATATTGAGTTTTCGTTACCCAAGCCATCATATACCATTGACACGCTCCTTTATCTACACGAGAAACATCCAGAACATGAATTTGTATTGATTATGGGGGGTGACAATCTGGCTACACTACACAAGTGGAAAAATTATGGGAAAATATTAGATCAATATACCATCTATGTTTATAAAAGGCCCACGTACGACCTTGGGCCGATAGCCTTGCATGACAAAATCAAAATAGTCGAAGCACCCTTACTAGACTTATCAGCCACATTTATCAGAGAAAATATTAAAAAGGGATTGAGTGTACAATATTTAGTACCTGAGCCAGTGTATAAGTATCTGAGAGGATCAAGTATGTATAAATGAACCCGATAAAAATGAAGGATATATATTAATTTGAAATGGACCGTTCAATCAACAAGTCAAAAATCATAGATATAATAGGGGTATCAAGTTTAATTATCCTTCTGATCAATCAATTTGTATTAGGCCGTATGTTGTGGTTGAGGATCGTCTTATTGCTTATAATGATACTTTGTTTGTTTTATAAGTTTAAAAACAAACCGTAGCCCAAGCATACAAGTCTTGTTTTATAAATCAATCACCTGGCGCTGTTCATTGCTCAGTTGAGCAGCTTCAATAATGCGAATGACATTGACCGCATCTTCGTTGGTGACTGGGAGGGGGTGATTGTTCCTTATGGCTTGATAGATACCTTCGTAATATTTCATGTAGTTGCCAGGTATGGTCGGGACCAGTTTTCTAACTATATCGCCATTGATTTCTGTATGCAATAGCCCCATATCTTTTTCGAGCTCTACCCCCCAATCTGATTCAGCCGGTGAACGCCGCGCTTGTAAATGTGGCTCCTGGACATCGGCTCTTGATTTCAGAAATGAACCCTTGGATCCATGCAGTACATAAGAAGGAAATGGCTCCCGCACCTGGTAGCCGGACTTTAATCGCACCCGTCGATTAGGATAATAAAATAATAGTTCAAAATAATCATTCACTAAAGTCCCCGGTCGAGTCATCATAAGATCGGCAAACAGTCGATCAGGCCAACCAAACACACTCAAAGCCTGATCGATCAAATGAGGCCCAAGATCATATAAACATCCTACGGCAGGGCCTGGGGTTTCTTTATGGGCTTTGGGACTCAATGCCAGATTAAATCGATCGTAATGAAACTCTGCTTCCAGTATATCGCCTAATATGCCTTGATGTATAATGTCTTGCACCGTCATAAAATCACTATCAAATCTTCTATTTTGGAACACTGTAATTTTTACATTTCGGGCCGAAGCCAACTCTACTAACTCTCTGGCATGGGCAGAGGTGGCGGTAAAAGGTTTTTCAACAATGACATGTTTGCCCGCCTGAATAGCCTGTTTAGCATATTCATAGTGCGTATAGCTTGGAGTGTTGACCACAACCAACTCAATCATTGGGTCTGCTAACAGGGCCTCATAGGTGCGATAAATGGTGGCATCTGGATAGTGCAACTGACTCAGATTTTTGGATCGTTCCCATACTGCATAAAATTTGAATCCAGGATGAAGTGTAATAAATGGAGCATGGAAGACCCAGCCACTCATACCAAAGGAACATAATGCTGTATTAATCGGATTCATAAGGTGAAGATAAGCAGCCAAAGGAATTTGAGAAAAATGAATCGAAATAGGATGCAGACCCAACCACATTTTATACCACTTCGACTATAAGCTCATTCCAGTTTCCGAAATTTATTGCGTATATTTTATCCACCGAAACAAATTTGGTCGCACGTAAATCTACTGCATGGTGTATTCAATTTACATATATTTTTTTTGCACTACTTTCAATGATTTCACCAATAGATGTCGAGTAAAGTCCATTTTTTTGAAGGATAGCTATCACTATTTGCTGGACGGCGGGGTCTACCGAAATTAATAAGCCACCACTAGTCTGTGGGTCAGCCAGTACCAATCTAGCATGTTCATAAGTCATACTTCCTTCCATGGTGACTTTGTCCATATCGATCTCTACATCGAGGCCATAGCTGTCCCAATTGCGAGTAGTACCACCAGGGAAGGCACCTGCGTCAAGATAATACTGGACATTAGGCAACAAGGCTAGTTGATGAAAATCAATCCTGGCAGAAAAATTACTACCCCGAGCCATTTCCAATAGGTGGCCTAATAATCCAAAACCGGTCACATCGGTCATAGCATGCACACCCTCGACACGGGCTAATTCCTCACCGACTTTATTGAGTGTACACATCGTCTCGATCATTATTTTTTCATCTTCCGCCTTCAGGAGTCCTTTTTTCTGAGCTGTACTCAGAATACCTACACCCAGTGGTTTGGTCAAGAATAATATATCTCCGCATAGGGCCGTATCGTTGCGTTTGATCTTGTGTTTATGAATTATACCAGAAACTGCCAATCCAAAAATAGGTTCAGGACTATCGATGCTATGTCCACCAGCCAAGGGGATACCAGCGGCTTGACACACTGCCCTGCCTCCTTCTATCACTTGATGAGCTACTTCCAAAGGCAATTTATTAACTGGCCAACCCAAGATGGCAATCGCCATAATAGGGGTGCCTCCCATAGCATAAATGTCGCTAATGGCATTGGTAGCGGCTATTCGGCCAAAATCAAATGCATCGTCTACAATAGGCATAAAAAAGTCAGTCGTACTGATGACTGCTTGATCATGACCTATGTCGTAGACTGCCGCATCATCTCTGGATTCATAACCGACCAACAGTTTTGGATCGGGGATATTAAAGAGCGAAGATTTTAATATAATCTCCAGGTTTTTGGGCGAGATCTTACATCCGCATCCTGCACCATGGCTATATTGAGTAAGTTTGATGGGTTCCATGAGAAATTTTTAATTTATAGTCTAAGATTAGTGCCGCATTGATCTGCGGATCGACAGTATCGCTAGATACTCGAATAACGGAACAAAGTACTCTGCGTCCTACTCCAGCTTCATAATATTTATCATAATAGTTCAGCATAAGGTCGGCTACACATTCATAATCTTGCCGCGATAAGGCATCCAATGCCGTCTTTGTGCTTAAGCCACCTAATCTCTTATGAATACGAAGGATGCTGACTTCCAGTTTTTCATCGCCAAAATGTGAATATGTTTTGATTAAATGAGGAATGCGCACCACGCGAGGAATATCCAGAAAATATACCTGGGCTGACCTCAATTGTTCAAACAAAGGCTTGGGAATACGGACCAGGCCTATACGTTCACTTTCATCCTCTAACCAGAATGTGGAATTACCAATCTGATACAATTGATGGGCAAGATAATTTTCAAATTGTTCTTGCGTAGGTTGGGCTTGTTGACCGATCCAACCAAACGCTGAACCTTTGTGATGAGCCAGCCCTTCCAGATCTACTATGGATTGGTCAAAAGACTTTAGGACCTGCAATACTTCAGTTTTGGCGGACCCAGTCCTACCACCTACTACGTGAAGGTTATACTTTTTATCAAACTGATGGATCGCCCAATTGCGATATGCTTTATAACCACCGCTCAATGTATATACCGTATCGAAGCCCATCGTATGGAGCAACCAAGCCAAGCTGCCGCTACGCATGCCACCTCGCCAACAATGTACTCGGGTCTGGTGACCGGGTGCTAACAGCATAGCTTGCTGTACCAATTCTTTCATCCTCGGTCCTACCAGGTCCAGCCCCAACATCAGTGCTTCGGACTTACCGATTTGTTTATAGGTTGTACCAAGTTGTGCACGTTCGATATCATTAAACAGAGGAAGGGAGCAAGCACCTTGGATATGACCATGTTCATACTCGGAAGGTGATCGTACATCTAAAATGGGTAGGTCAATAGCTTGGATCCATTCATCTATGGATAAGTGGCGGAGCATATTTAATTGTTCAAATATTTTTCAATAATATGGAGCCTAACCTGTCTAAATTCTTCATATTTTCCTCCTTTTTTTAAAGCTATTTTCATTTTCTTATTCTTCAACTCTCTTTTATTTAATAAGCGCGTGTTATCAATATCTTCAAAGATCGTTCCTTCAATAATTTTTTTCCTAAGTCTAATTAAATGGGGCGAATTCAAGTTTAGAATATTGATCACATCTTTAGCAGCATTTGATCCAAAAATTTGTCCATCCTCAGTGTACTTAAAATAAGATTCTACCATTGGCATTGTCGGAATAATTCCAAGAGTTTTGGTTTTCTTAGCTGCATTGCAGGTTAAATCGTGCAATATTCTTTTTGTGGTCCTACTACTTTCCGGTTTACATGATATACTTAAATTCGTGTATTCAAATGTATACTTTTTAACATCTTTTGACTTTGGAATTAAATGTTCGAAATCATGGTCTCCAATTGTATCTCCTACTCTTTTTTGACAATAACAACATAAGTAACCTTGTTCAGAATTAAGTGATTTCCTTAAATCTCTTTTCGAATAATTTACAATTCCGGGTTCCTTATCCTTTTTGGGTTTTGATTTTAAGTGATTCCAGGCTTTATCAGAATTTTTACTCTTATATAAAATTTGAAGAGACTGATCTTCTTGTTTTTTCCATCGCTCAAACTCTTTCAGTCCATGTTTGAGTTTTTTAATAAACTTCATTGAGAAACCAATCTTTCTATAAACAATCTACTCTTTATCAAATGACCATAATCTGCACCAATTTTTGCTTCCAGTTCTTTTTGAAGTTTTTGAGCAGCCTTGGTTTTTTTTTCAGAAATATATCGATAAAGCTGATGAATTTGGTCAGAAAAAGGTCCTTCATCTACATCCATTTCCTCTAAAATAGTGTTAGAATCTTTACCATAAGGACTGCGAATTGAATACTGGGAAAATTCTTTTAAATAGATAACACTATCTGTTTTTTCTACACTACTTAAAACTTGAGGCGAGTGAGTTGTTGTAATAAATTGAATATTTGGAAATGTTTTGGTAAGAGCAGGCAAAATTTTCCTTTGCCATCCAGGATGTAAATGAAGCTCAATTTCATCAATTAATACAATCCCAAAAGCATTTAATCCAAGATTAGTCGAAGCAAGAAAGGACCTACGTGCTATATCAGCTACTATTATAACCAATGATTGTTCACCATCAGATAATTGTTCTATATTAAAGAGAGCATTCCCTTTTTTTACTTCAAGTTGTGGTGGTTTAATAACATTCTTAGCTTTGAATTGTGTATTCAAGTCTACTTGTCGATTAATAGATAAAGACTTAATATCAATTTGACCCAGGCTTTCAAAAAATTTTGATAAAGCTTTCCTTACACATTCCAATGAAGGAGTTTTAAATTTCAAGTCTTGTTTTCGTGATCTTTCAGCATTTTCAAAATTTTCGTGCCTTTCTAACCATGATGCGAAGTCACTAAAATGTACATTATTAAATGAAAAGGCCCCACTATAGCATTCTAACCTATCAATATAATTTATTCCTTTGTCAGATTGATCCACTTTATTACGATTTGCCTTTATATGCAACAACACTGGCAGCTGATCGGATAAATGCTTTTTTGTTAACTTTATAAATTCATCGATTTTTTTAGATTCAGGTATATCTCGCATGTTTAAATAGCTATGTGAACCATCTAATTTTATAGTGAACTCTTGTTCGTAAATTTTGTTTTTACTTTCAATTTCGAAGAATAATTTTCCACTTAAAGCTCCTTTTTTAAGATCATTCTGTCTTGGCCAATAGTTTTTATTAAATGGATCGTCTTGGTTTTTAGTATTTAATCTTTTAGTTATGTGTTCTAAATTGAAAGCAATAGCATCTAACACACTCGTTTTGCCGGATCCATTCTTGCCTATAAAAACATTAAGATTATCATCAAAGTCAATGTCAATATTTTCAAATCCTCTAAAATTTTCTAATTTCAGCTTCTTTATACGCATGTTATATTTTGTCTAAACTCTTTTATTACTCAAAGTTAATGTAGAAATTTGAATTTTAATTATATCATTATCAGATATATATGCATTGGCCTGACTACTCCCTGATAGACTGTGGCGGTCAAGAAAAACTTGAACGCTTTGGCAAATATATCCTACGACGACCAGAGCCTCAAGCTATATGGGCAAAACAAGCAGATGAACAGACTTGGCTCCATTGGGATGCAAGTTTTACCCGACCAAGTCCAGATAAACCCGGTGGCTGGATATTTAAGTCCGGGCCACTTAAACCATGGTGGATAGCGTACCAGGGTTTGAATATTCAACTTCAATGCACTTCGTTTGGACATGTAGGCATCTTTCCTGAACAAATGCAAAATTGGTCCAAGCTCGAAACTCTTTGCACTTTGACTACTAAACCAAAACAAATACTCAACCTCTTCGCCTATACCGGTGTGGCCAGCTTGGTAGCCCGAAAGGCAGGAGCTGAAGTCTATCACGTAGACGCCGTATCATCTATGCTCACCTGGGCCAAAGCCAATATGGAGCAAAGTAAATTGAAGGACATCAGATGGGTGGCGGAAGATGCTTTTAAATTTGTGACCAGAGAAAACAATCGCAATAAAAGCTATCAAGGGATCATCCTGGATCCGCCTGCGTATGGAAGAGGTCCAAAAGGAGAAAAATGGACTTTGCCAGATCAAATTGACACCTTATTAGCAAAATGCAGTGCCCTACTTAAGGCAGATGGCGAGTTTATTTTACTCAATATGTATTCTATGGGGTATTCCAAATCTATAGCCCATCAATTGTTAAAACTTCATTTTCCGAATTGGAATATCCAGGCTGAGGAGTTGTGCATCAAGTCAGAAAGTGGGGTGACTTTGCCATTAGGGATCTACGGGATGGCTAGCCGATAGATATGGGGGCCAAAAATATTTAAAATAAAATCCAACTGAAACTTATATAAGTCTTTGATTTGGTACATTTTCTGGTTCACAAAGGCATGAATTAACATCTTATTAATCAAGCCATTCTGATTACCAGGTCATTAATTCTTACCTTTGCGCGCCTTAAGGCACAAAATCAAAAGAATATGGATATCCGAAATATTGCCATCATAGCTCACGTAGATCACGGCAAAACGACATTGGTAGATAAGATCCTTCATGCGACCAAAGTCTTCCGCGACAATCAGGAGACCGGAGAATTGATCATGGATTCAAATGAACTGGAGCGCGAGCGCGGCATTACTATTTTTTCCAAAAATGCTTCTGTGACTTACAAAGGTGTAAAGATCAATGTCATAGATACCCCAGGTCACGCGGATTTTGGTGGCGAAGTGGAGCGCGTATTAAAAATGGCGGATGGCGTCCTTCTTTTAGTGGATGCCTTTGAGGGAACAATGCCTCAGACCCGCTTTGTATTGCAAAAAGCGCTGGAGCTCAATCTCCGACCCATGGTAGTCATCAATAAAGTTGACAAACCAAACTGTCGACCTTCGGAAGTGCATGAACAGATCTTTGATTTGTTTTTTAATCTTAATGCCACTGAAGCCCAATTGGATTTCCCAACATATTATGGATCTGGAAAACATGGTTGGTTTAATGACTCATTGACTCCCAGTGCAGATATCACCCCGTTATTAGACGGCATCTTAAAGTATGTGCCTGGGCCTGCTATAAATGAAGGAAAATTGCAAATGCAATTAACATCGATTGATTACAATTCCTATCATGGCCGGATCGGCATCGGCAAGGTGAGCCGTGGTACGATCAAAGAAAATCAAAGTATTGCATTGATGCAAGCCAATGGCATCGTAAGGACCAGAATCAAAGACTTATTCATCTTTGAAGGGATGGGTAAGAAAAAAGTGACTGAAGTAGTCGCTGGTGACATTTGCGCAGTCGTCGGTTTAGAAACATTCAATATAGGAGATACGATATGTGATCTTGAATCTCCAGAAGCATTACCTACCATCACGGTCGATGAGCCTACGATGAATATGAGTTTTGGAATCAATAATTCCCCATTTTATGGTCGAGATGGCAAGTACGTGACCTCACGCCATCTGAAGGAGAGACTCAACAAAGAAACTGAAAAAAATCTTGCCTTACGGGTAGAAGAGACTAATAGTGCTGATACGCTCATGGTATTTGGAAGAGGTATACTACATTTGGGTGTGTTGGTAGAGACCATGCGGCGCGAAGGATATGAACTGACGGTTGGTCAGCCAAAAGTAATCATAAAGGTCATAGATGGTCAAAAACATGAGCCATATGAATTATTAGTTGTAGATGTATTATCAGAATTCAGCGGTAAGGTCATCGATCTCGTCACATCGCGCAAAGGCGAAATGCATGTAATGGAAACCCGAAATGATATTCAACATTTAGAGTTTGAAATACCTTCACGTGGTCTGATCGGACTGCGATCTAAGATCCTGGTGCAGACCGCTGGCGAAGCGATCATGTCACATCGATTTACAGAATACAAGCCTTATAAAGGCGCTATAGCCGGAAGAAACAATGGTGCGCTCATCGCTAAATCATTGGGTTCAGCGACTGCATATTCATTAGACAAATTGCAAGACCGTGGGTCCTTTTTTATCGAACAAGGAGATGAAGTGTATCCTGGTCAGATCATAGGTGAAACTACTAAACCAGGTGACTTGGTCGTCAATGCCTGCGAGCCTAAAAAACTAAGTAATATGCGAGCTTCAGGCTCAGATGATGCTGCTCGCATCTTCCCTAAGATCGAAATGAGTCTCGAAGAGTGTATGGAGTATATCGAGAGTGATGAGTGTATCGAAGTCACTCCCAAAAATGTGCGCTTACGTAAAGTGGTTTTGGGCGAAGAAGAACGCAAAAAATCGCAACGATCTACTGCAGTAGAATTAGCCTAGTACAATTAGTTACGATTAATATCGGATCGACGATGCCGATACATCAAGATTTAATCTACAACCTTAGATTAAGCCGTTATGCATCTATCGTGTCGTACACTGTCACTTTGTCCCATAAGTGAGCATAATCCTCCACAAATTTTAAATGAATGGGATCGATCTGATAACTAGCTTGGTCTTTGTCATTTTTGAATAAAACAAACCATGATATAGCATAGCTGCTGTCGATCACATCCCGGCGCGTAGCAGCCGGCTGTCCAATATTAAATTGTTGAATCGTTTTGACTTTAGATAATTTTGTGAGCCCTTCTATGAGCTTGATCTTATCTACTTCATTGCCTTTATTTTTTAACCAGAAATAAACATGATGAATAAAATTATTCTTAAGTTCTGATTTTTTAGCTGGTTTGATAACAACTGGAATCACGCCAGCTGCCAGAGAAGCTTTAGTAAGTTTACCCATAAATTGTCTTCTGGTTTCCTGATTTAAAGTATTTTTAGCCATAAGTCAAAGTTAGCTATTTCGAATGTTTGCATTCCTTATTTTTTGAAGAAATATTCTAATTCACAGTTTTTATAACTAAAAAAAGATTATCTCAACCACTGGCCAATGGAACCATTAAAAGAAATGTTTAACGTTAGTTATTTTAAAAAACTAACAAGTGCAGTATCTGATGTATATCCTCTACTGGACAAAAAGAAGTTTTTCAATCATATGATGGTGGATCTTGACGCTAAGTCATTAAATGAACGTATGCGGTATACTACCCTTGTACTGAGAAATCATTTACCAGATAAATATAAATCCGCTCTAACCATACTGGATCAGGTGATTCAAAAAATGCCTACCGGATATACCGCTTTGGTTTTTCCTGATTATGTAGGCCAATATGGGTTAGACCACCCCACCCTCTCTTTAAAAGCACTCAAAAACTATACCCGATATGGATCATCGGAGTTTGCTATTCGACAATTTCTGCTAAAGGATTTTGATCAGACTATTCATACGATGTATACCTGGGCTGGCGATGCCGATCATCATGTCCGTAGACTCTCATCTGAAGGCAGCAGGCCTAGACTGCCCTGGTCGTTTAAATTAGATGTAGTGATAAAAAAACCTGAGCTGACGGCTCCCATTTTGAATCTACTCCATAAAGATACCGAATTGTATGTACGGAAGTCCGTAGCAAACCATCTGAATGATATCAGCAAGGAACACCCGGATTATCTATTGAACCTCATATCAACATGGGATCGTGATCATGATCACACTGCTTGGATTATCAAACACGGATGTCGTACGCTCATTAAAAAAGGCCACCAAAAAACGCTTTCTGTATTCAACGTGCTTGCAGACCCTAAAATAATCGTTGAATATTTTAAGATAAACCCAACTAAAATACGCACGGGTGAATGCCTTGATTTTACATTTACGATTAGATCTTTGGCCAATAACAATCAAAAGATTATTATAGATTACATTGTATATTATGTCAAAAGTGGAGGAGGGTCTTCTCCAAAAGTATTCAAGTTGAAAGAATTTGAATTAAAAGCAAAAGAAACCCTAACCATCTCTAAAAAACAACGATTTATTGATTTTAGTACTCGGGTCCTTAATCCCGGCTTACACAAAATAGAGCTTCAAATAAATGGTAAAATAATGGCCAACGGTACGTTTTCCATTCGAACCATGTAAGACAGCATCAATCGCCTTCTTTTAAAAGTCATTGTTGACATTAAAAATAATATGAACGCCAATATTCTGGGTCTATTTGTCTGAGAGATAGATTAAAGCGTGCCAGTCAAAGATGACCTATTCTCTTTGATGTTAGCATTCTTTTCAGCTAGACTATTCAATAAAGAAATGTCAATGTTTTTATTTTCGCCGGACTTAATGGTTAATAAGTCCCCATGTATTGCATCAGTATATTTTAACCTAATCTTCAACTCATCATCACCCACTCCGCCCGCCGTAGCTGCAACAGCAGAGGGCACCATACTTCTAAAATCTGCAGCAAATGGGTTGGTGATCCGGTGGCCGGTAGTCTGCCACTCATTCCAACCAAATGGTAGCGCTAGCCCTCCGTCCGATTTTTTCAATGTAAGTACACCCCCTGCCTTTCCTGTGGTGATGAGTAAAGATGTCCAACCCCATTGATTTTCAGATAGTCTATAGGTATTACCTCGTATCTTTTTTATAGCAATAGAATCTGCAGAACCGATAGCTGCATTCAAGTTCAGGTCATTGGATATAGATTTTAATTCAGTTTGCTGAGCTGTGTTTTCGCGAATGGTATCTTTTTTAAATCCAGGCAATAAATTTTCCCAGATTAAGGTCATTTGTTTTTGCATATTGCTACTTTCAGATAGTACCGCTATGACTGCATCGTATTGAGGCATTACCATACAAAACTGTCCATAAGCACCATCGCCCCGATAAAAACCTGGCTTGCATCTCCAAAATTGATAACCATAGCCCTGAGACCAATCCCCGTCACCGGGATTAGATGCGATGTGTGATGTGGTGGCTTCATTTACATAAGATTCCGATATCAATTGTTTGCCTTCCCATATTCCTTTTTGCAAATAAAGTCGACCAAACTTAATAATATCTCGGGCAGACACTCTGAGTCCATATCCAGCTACATTGACTCCTTCCGGACTACTCTCCCAGTCTGAATCGACTATGCCCAAAGGTTTGAATAATCGGGGGGTGAGGTAATCATACATTTTCAAACCTGTGACTTTGGTGAGGATAGCACTACACATGTATGTGGCACCTGTATTGTATAAAAAATGGGTACCCGGCTCTTTTTCTAAGGGTAATTCAAAAAAGGTTTTAACCCATGAGGATGTTTTGTTCTCTCGCATAGGACCCATTGTATCTTTAGTGTGACCACTGGCCATGTTGAGCAGATGTCTGATCTCCATTTTTGCCAAATAATCAGATATAATGGTCGGAACATGATCCGGAAAAAAAGAAATTACTTTATCAGTAAGTTTAAATTTTCCTTCTTGCACGGCCATGCCAATGGCTGTGCTGGTAAAACTTTTACTTAGCGAATACAACGTGTGGATCTTATCTGGCGTGAAAGGCGCCCAATAAGCCTCAGAGATTACCTTGCCATGTCGCATGAGTATAAAGGCATGATGTTCCAGGTTACTTCCCTTGACGGCATTAAGATATTGGATGATAGCGTCTGATGCGACACCTTGACTTTCAGGAGACGCATAGTCCAATCCCGTATTGAATTGCCCAAAACTTCTGGGATCAATAGGAGGGATCAATCCAGTACCGATCAGCAATGCTCCTGATTGATATAAAAAACTTCGTCGTGATTTCATTTTAATAATTCTGTTAATAAAGAATTTAAATATAGGTACTCATCCACTAGAAAGAGTTAAACCAGGTTTTTTTATCCGTTATTCGACAGATGAATTTTCTTTTGAAAGGATTTTAGCATAAAGTGAGCTACTCCTGACCAGAAGTGCCTTCTCTAATTATCATATAAAAAACGACCGAATAAATTTTATTATCAAAAGGCTAGGCAACTAAAGTCAATCGCCTATCCATCACATTAAACCACCATCCGGGTATTAAAGCCAAAACAATAGAAGCAGGATAACCGACGGCCAATTTGGGGCTTTGTGAATGTGCCTTGAGATCTTGATAAGGAATGCCTGCATGAGTGTGGTGATCTGCATGGCGGGTCAATTCATATAAAAATATCCTGCCAAGAGGTTGTTCTGCATCCCAAGACAAACCTGCATGGACAGGGCCCAATGTTCCATCGGCATTGTTTTTCCTGAGCAATCCATAATGTTCTATGTAATTGACACTTTCCAAAAACAAGAAGCCAACTATGCCGGCTAAAATAGCCATCATCATAGTGAACCATGAAAAAAATATTGCAATCGCTCCTAGATAAACAATGATCGTTAATTGAAACCAAAGCATCAGATTATATCTACTCCAGAATGGTTTGTTTTGTAGCTTCAGTCGTTCATGCTCAATGTGCCAGGCATGTTGATAAGACTCAAGCGTCGATCGCCACCAAAAAGCATAAATTGACTCTCCTTTGCGAGCGGTAGCCGGGTCTTGAAGCGTACCGATGTATCGGTGATGTCCTTTATTATGCTCTATAAAAAAATGTAAATAGAAAGCCGGCAATAACAATAGCCAAGACAGCCAATGATGGATCTTTTCCCTCCGATGACCAAGTTCGTGCGCCACATTGATCCCAGAAGTACCTATGATCAGTCCTACATTGAGTATCATCGTAATATACTCCCATACCTTCAATCCCTGGTGAGTATGCACAATGTATAAAAAATAAAAAACAATAGAATACAATAAAGGTATGTTCAAATATAAAAAAAGGTTGTACAGTGCGGGTGAAGCTTTTGAAGTAGGCTCCTCTTCTAAGATTTTGACTTGGTGATAAAACAACCCTTCTACGATTGGAATCAATATAAATCCTATATAAACTGAACCAGGCGCTAGCCAACCTTTAAAATAAAGACCTGCAATAGCACTACCAGGCGCCAAATAGGCTATAAGATATTTCCATTTAGACATTTAAATCATCTTATAAAAATGACAACAACTGAGCTTCGCCCATATTTTTAAATGACTGTGCTCATATCCCGTCACCATCGAGGATATTTCCAAGTCCTCCCAGGATACTACCTTGCTCTTTGCCACCTCTCATACCTCCATATGCTATAATTTTACTCGCTAATCGACTGATAGGTAATGTTTGAATCCAAACAGTACCAGGTCCTCTCAGCGTAGCAAAAAAGAGGCCTTCGCCACCAAAAATGGTATTCTTGATACCACCGACAAACTGAATGTCATAATGGACGGTAGGCGTAAAGGCAACAATACATCCTGTATCGATCTTTATGGTCTCCCCATATTGTAATTCCCGTTTCAATACGTGCCCCCCAGCGTGTACAAAAGCCATACCGTCACCTTCAAGCTTTTGCATTATAAAGCCCTCACCTCCGAATAAACCTGTCCCTAACTTGCGTTGAAACTCAATGCCTACCTCGACACCTTTAGCTGCGCATAGGAAGGCGTCTTTTTGGCAAATCATTTTTCCACCCATTGCATCTAAGTCGAGGGCGATGATTTTACCAGGATAGGGAGATGCAAAGGATACGCGGCTCTTACCCATACCCAGATTGGTGAAAGCAGTCATAAACAAACTTTCGCCAGTAAGGACTCGTTTACCTGCAGACATAAGTTTTCCAAAAAATCCTTTGTCTTGATTGCGGCCATCACCAAAGATGGTTTCCATCTGTATGTGTTCATCCATCATCATAAATGCTCCAGCCTCTGCGATCGCGGTCTCTTGCGGATCCAACTCGATCTCTACATATTGCATTTCTTCACCGTAGATTTTGTAATCGATTTCGTGATCTTGTAATTTTGGCATGTTTATAATTTTTGCGTAAAAGTAGCAGTTTGTACGTAAGCTGCGAAGTGAATTATTACCTTCTTCCTTATCTTCGAAAGATGAAGATCCAAGCCATTGACTTTAGACTCGAAAATTTAGAATTAACAAAGCCGTATACCATAGCCTGGAAGACCGTAGACCATGTAGAAAATCTATTCTGCCGGATCATCTTGGATCATGGCATCATTGGCTATGGCAGCTGCAATCCTGAAAACGAAGTCGTGCATATCTCCACGAAACAAACCCTGGAAGCTAAAGACAATCTGGATCTGGATTTAATCCTCAATCAATCCATCGAAGATCCACAAGCGTTGATCAAGCGACTTCAGGACCATCTCACCTATGTACCGACTCTGCTGGCAGCTCTCGACATTGCAATCTCTGATGCTGTTTTGACTGATGCTTCTTTTCTTAGATTAAGAAATCTATCTCTTTCATATCTATTACCTAAAACATGGGCCAAAAAAGCAAAATTTGAAA
>JANOWJ010000073.1:0-8526 GCA_031417835.1 Saprospiraceae bacterium
GCGGGCTTCGAGTTCTTTTTCGGTTTTGGTGAGAGAGGAGCGACCACACATGGGATTAGTATAAATATAGTAATTTTTGGATCGTAGATCATAGCAGCTTTGATAATTATCGCGATTTTATTAGCTTGGACTTTAATTATAGCAGTATTAGGTATCCAATAGCATCATCATCCAAACCAAACTCTATGTCTAATGACTCCAACTCAAATCGCCTAGACAGTATCTCAAAGGACTATCCCAAGTGGTCTAATGCTACTGGAAATGTAAGATCGATTCCTTTGAGAATCTTTTCCCCCCAAAACAAAGAAGATGTACTTAACATCATAGCAGATGCCAAGAAAAAGGGGATAACTATCAGACCTGTAGGCGCAGGTCATTCTTTTTCTGAGGCAGCCAAGGAAGATTATTATTTGATTCAACCTTTTGAATTGACGGATTGCTCCACCTATACAAAATCTTTAAAAAGTGATGCGATTAGGACCGGACGACAACTGGTAAAAGTACAATCCGGTATCCGCATTAAAAGCCTCAACAAAAAACTCTACAACATGGGCTATGCCCTAGACAATATGGGTGCCTTTGATTGGCAGACTATCTCCGGGGCTATTTCAACGGGCACACACGGATCGGGCATCCATCGTCCGGCCATGCAAGATCAAGTAAGGGCCATTATCCTCATCTTATCTAGTGGTGAGACCTGGCAGATCGAACCGCAACATGGCATCACTGACCCTAAACAATTTGATCATCAAGTCGGAATCAAATTAGTCCAAGATGATGACATATTTTATAGTGCAGTATTGAGTCTTGGAGCTATGGGTTTTATCTATGAATTCGTCTTGGAAGTGAATGATAAGAATTGGCTCGAAGAGACTCGTAAAGTGCTCAATTGGGACACCGAGCTCAAGCCCGCTATACTTGACGGTCGATTTAAACAATGGGTGGATCATGATTATGACTTTGTTTCATTTCGTGTAAATCCATATTATACCACGGACAAAAAAACGGGGCAGCAAGTACGATTATGCTCTCTGGCTCTACAGAAAGTACATGATCGAAAACATGTCCCATTCAGTGAGGCGCGTAATATTTTTTTTACGTTCCTGGGCAATCTGGGAATTTCGATGTGGATATTGATCCAGCGGTTAAATGCCAATTTGAGTAGAATACCGGGATCTATAAATATGGCTATAAATGGCAGTAAAGACAGAAATTATGTAAGCCGCAGTTACAGGGTCTTGTATCAGTCCGGATTGAGTATTCGGCGAGAAGGCATCAGTTCGGAATTTGCGTTTGATCTTGATTATAACAATCTGGTTTCTATCATCGACAAACTGGGCGTACATTTTGCAGAATTAAGAGATCAATATGGGCTTTATCTCAGTTCCCATCTTCCAGTACGATTTGTACCTCAATCAAAGGCTTATCTATCTCAATGTCATACCGGACCCAAAATGTATGTGGATATGCCCACACTCGACGGGGTGCATGGAGCAGAGCAGGTCCTGGATCACAATCAGGTATTTGGATTGAATGAATTGAAAGGTATCATACATTGGGGGAAAGTAAACTATCACTTATATAACCGGCATGATTTGATAGCTTTACATTACCCTATGTCCAAAGTATGGAGTGCCGTGCGCAATCAGCTAGACCCAATTGGCATGTTTCATGGTTATTTTGTACGAAAAATGGGACTTTGAAGTGTTTTTATTATCCATGATTATACTGAAAAGATGAATAGGTCAGTTGAGTTTAAAAACATTAAAAGTTTAAAACGTATAGGTATTCGGTTTGTACATATTTGTCTTTTGATCATCCCGTCATTGTGGTGCATCGGAAGCGAAGGTGTGATTCACTTGACGGATTCCGTCAAAGAGTTGAACATCAGTAGCGAAATTTATTACCTAAAAGATATCAAGTCTGAGTTTTCTCCAGCAGAAGTCCTGTCCGGGCGCCAAGATCACCGATTTATCAGAAACTCGACAAACAGTTTCAGTTTTGGCAATCTCAGAGCGACGATATGGCATAAATTTAAAATATCCAAGACTGATGCCATCCATTCCAAGTGGTTGCTGGTCGTGGACAATCATCATCTCGATAGTTTGACATTATTTACCCGATCAAAATCCGGCGCTTATCACATTGAGCGATCCGGACGGTTGACATCGTTTAAGGACCGAAAATTCAAGTACAACACCTTTGTTTTTGACCTTCCATTGTCTCAACTGGATACTCAATTTTACTATTTAAAAATCAGCAGTTATGTTTTGAATTATCCGATCCAAGTGATTCGGTATGATCGATTTACGGAATTGCAAATGTCACGCAGCATCATCATGGGAGGACTCATTGGTTTTTTATTGATGATAGTCTTGTATAACTTGTTTATTTACTACAGTGAGCGGGATAAAAATTACCTATTTTATATAGCATATGTGGCCTTGACAATCCTAAAGATTACAGATATGAAAGGTTATATGGATATCCTCTATCAGGGTCCATTTTCATTTATGAGATCCCACACTCCTGGGATCACCCCTTTTCTGGGTTTGGCTATGATATTATTTACAATGCACATTCTTGATTTTAGAAAAAATCTGCCTTTTGCGATCAAATGGTTGATTTTCTTATTCGGGCCTATGATGTTGTCGGCATTATTTTTTGATGTCGTGAATTTAAAAATTTATTCTAGTGTTATTAACCAATTTGGTACACTTGCGGTCACCATATTCCTATATGGGTGCGCTATAAAAATATACCGAGACGGCTATCGACCTGCGCGGTATTATATCATAGCTGTCAGTGCGCTTTTTTTATCCATTAGTATTTATACCCTCTGTTTATTTGGAGTGATCCCACTTAATAGTGTGACGGACAATTTGATAGAAGTTGGTTCCGGGCTGGAGATGTTGTTATTTTCGTTGGCTCTAGCGGACAAAATCCGGGAATATAAACGAGCAAAGAATCAAGCGGAGAAGGAACTTTTAAAGACCTTACAACAAAATGAAGAGCTGATCTTAAATCAAAATAAAGTATTAGAAATAAAAGTGGCTGAGCGGACGAAAGACTTAATCGAAGAAAAGGAAAAGTCCGACAAATTATTGCTGAATATATTGCCTTCCGAAATAGCTGAAGAATTGAAGAAAAGTGGCCAATCGCAGGCGAGAATGTATGATTATACCTCTGTACTATTCACAGATTTCGTAAACTTTACCGGAGTGAGTGAAAAATTTTCGCCAACCGAACTTGTCCATGAAATCAACCATTGTTTTACAGCATTCGATAATATCGTTGGTCGCATTGGATTGGAGAAAATCAAGACGATAGGGGATGCATACCTGGCCGTATGCGGCCTTCCTTTGGTGGACAATGATCATGCTATAAAAACAATCAAAGCAGCACTGGAAATCCGGGATTTTATGGAAGAATATCGCAAGCAAGGCGGGCTCTTTGAGATCCGGATAGGCATCCATTCAGGACCTCTAGTAGCCGGAATCATTGGTGTGAAAAAATTTGCATATGATATCTGGGGCGACACAGTAAATACTGCAGCCCGAATGGAACAAAGTTCTGAGGCTGGTAAAATCAACATCTCAGATACAACCTTTGAGCTCATACATGATCGAGTCGCTTGTGTGCATCGGGGCAAAATAACCGCCAAAAACAAAGGTGAAATGGATATGTATTTTGTCCAGGCGCTAAAGGCATTGGATGATGTGGCATAATCACTGATTTGATCTTTTCTGACAGCTATTCATCTTTGATTATGATCCGAGTGATTTGGAACAGATTGGCTATGGCGCTGCAATTAAAGGACAGATCGTACAATTTGGATTTTATGCACTCAACCTATTTTGCTAACTTTCGACCATGCCAAACCGTGTCAAACCTTTTTCCCGATTCACCGATTTCGATGTTAGTCTTTTTCAAGCCGGTAAACATTTTAGATTATATGATCACTTTGGAGCCCATATCTTGGAGCATGGTGGCGAGCACGGAGTGTATTTTGCGGTCTATGCTCCGGCGGCCAAGGTCGTCACCGTCATAGGGGATTTTAATTTTTGGACAGGCGATGAGCATTTACTCCATGTACGATGGGACTCCTCTGGGATCTGGGAAGGTTTTATCCCTGGTTTAAAAGCTGGTGATAAATATAAGTATAGAATATTTTCTAATCATGATGGCATCGTCACCGAGAAAGCTGACCCGTATGCCCGCTATTGTGAGTTGCCTCCTCACACAGCCTCCATAATATGGCCTTTAGCGCATAACTGGAATGATAAAAAGTGGTTGGCTCATCGTTTGGAAAAACAACAACTGGATAAGGCCATGTCGGTATACGAAGTGCATTTGGGTAGTTGGCGTAGACCCTGGCATGAAGATAGACCCTTTACTTATCAGGAACATATCGACCAATTAGTGCCCTATGTGAAGGATATGGGCTTTACCCATGTCGAGTTTATGCCGGTGATGGAGCATCCCTATACGCCCAGCTGGGGCTACCAGATCACTGGATTTTTTGCTCCGACAAGTCGATTTGGAGTGCCTGAAGAGTTTATGAAATTAGTAGATGCTTTTCATCAGGCAGGCATAGGAGTTATCTTAGATTGGGTGCCGTCTCATTTTCCCGAAGATGCACATGGATTAGGCAAGTTCGACGGCACTGCAGTATACGAGCATCCTGATCTGCGCAAAGGATTTCACCCAGACTGGAAGAGCCTCATATTCAACTATGAACGTAATGAAGTGCGGTCTTTTTTAATATCCAGTGCTTTATTTTGGTTGCAATATTATCATATCGACGGTCTTAGGGTCGATGCAGTAGCATCGATGTTATATCTTGATTATTCACGACAAGCAGGCGGATGGGAGCCTAATCGTTTTGGGGGTAATGAAAATCTGGAGGCGATCTCTTTCATCAAAGATTTTAATGAGGCAGTATATGCCGCTTTTCCAGATGTACAGACGATAGCCGAAGAGTCTACTTCTTTCGCGCGAGTCTCTAGACCCGTATTCTTAGGTGGATTAGGTTTTGGCATGAAGTGGATGATGGGTTGGATGAACGACACGTTGCGTTATTTTAAGACAGATCCATTCTATCGCCGGTACCATCAAAATACGCTTACGTTTAGTATGATGTATGCTTTTACAGAAAATTTTACTTTGCCACTTTCACACGATGAAGTAGTACATGGCAAAGCATCCTTGTTGAGTAAAATGCCAGGAGATCATTGGCAACAATTTGCCAACCTTCGGACATTATTTTCATACCTCTATACGCATCCCGGGTCCAAGTTGCTATTTATGGGTGGTGAGATCGCTCAGTATCATGAGTGGAAGTTTGAAGGGAGCCTTGATTGGCATTTATTAAGCGAACATTCACATATGGGTGTGCAGTCAGTAGTGAAGGAATTAAACAGATTATATAGTACTGAAAAGGCATTGCATGAATGTCAATATCAAAGCGAAGGATTTGAATGGATCGATGCTAATGACTCAGATTCCTCTATCATATCTTTTGTACGACGAGCGAAGGATCCTCAAGATTTTCTCATGGTCATCTGCAATCTTACTCCAGTACCAAGACATGCGTATCGATTGGGTAGTCCAGAATGCTTGGCTTATACAGAGATCTATAATTCCGATGCCACAAAATATTGGGGTAGTGGTGCGGTCAACGCAGATCTTATATCTGTATCATCAGAGCCCAAACACTTTAGGTCCCACTCCTTTGAGCTCAATCTCCCACCACTCGGCGTGATCATACTGAAGCCTCAAAATGAGAAGCCTACTAAGAAAAAGAAGAAAAATGTCTGAATATAAATGGGGTATAGATCTGGGGGGTACCAAAATAGAAGGAGTAATATTAAAAATCGATGAATCCAAGCCAGATATCATCCTCAGAAAAAGGATACCGACACAAAGCCAATATGGCTACGATCACATTATCCAACGGATCGCTGATCTCCTTGTTGATCTAAAAGCTGAGTCAGGCCTTGTCCCTGCGACTATCGGTATCGGCACACCTGGCAGTTATGACTCCCTGACCTATATTCATAAAAATTCGAATACGACTTGCCTCAATGGTCGAACATTTAAACTGGATGTTGAAAAAAAATTAGGGCTTCCAGTAAAAATGGCCAATGATGCGAATTGTTTTGCCATAGCAGAGGCAACACTAGGTGTAGTGCCCATCTTATTGCCGCATGCCAAAGTTGTGTTTGGGATCATCATGGGTACGGGTGTAGGAGGCGGACTTGTCGTAGATGGCAAAGTCATCCATGGCAGGCATGGTATCGGAGGTGAGTTTGGACACATTCGAACAGAAGAAAATGATATCCTCTGTTATTGTGGACACACGGGGTGCAATGAAAATGTCATGTCAGGGCCTGCCTTGGAAAAGTTTTATGTTCAAAAGTCCGGAATAAAAAAATCGATGCCAGAAATAGCCCAAGCGTGGCGACACGAAGGCGATGTACATGCAATAGCGACACGCGATCGCATGTTAACCAATTTTGGCTTGGCATGCTCTTATATTGTAAACCTTATAGATCCAGATGCTATCGTCATCGGCGGTGGGGTAGGACAGCTGGATGAATTGTATGAACACGGCCAAGCTGAGATTTTAAAACATATGTTCAACAGAACTTGTGAGACCCCACTTTTGAAGCCGGCTTTGGGTGACAGTGCCGGGGTAATCGGTGCGGCACTGTTGGAGTGAAATCTACAATGGATTAGATTACATCTTATCTAATTTAGCTTAAAATTAAAATCGGCCTAAATCACACTGATTTAGGCCGATTTTATAAATTCTATGCGCAATTATTTTTTTACAGGGGCAGCCATATATTTGCCAAGGATCGTATTGATTTCCTTTTCAAAAGCCGGGTCCTGCATTTCTTTAGTCAATATAGCTAAACGAGCAGGTATAGTCATGTACTGATTATAATCTTCCCTAAATCCTGCCTCAAGATCCTCAGGATCCAACGAATTGTAAAACTCAAGATATTCTGCAGTTTCAATAGCCAGCTTCCGGGATTCTTCCTTTGCTTTTACTAATTGAGACATTTGATAATAGAACTCTACAAATACCATACGTTGCGCATCATACTCAAAGTTTTTCTGTGGAAATGCCTCGAAGTATTTATCATTTAAATCTTCCGCTTTTTTCATTTGACCACTTTTGATCAACGCATCGATACTGCGCATAAAAGCAATACGTAAGGATTGGAAGCTTGGATTAAAACTGTTTTCGAAATTAAACATTTTATGTCTATCAAATCCACCCCACTTAAACTTCTGCATTGCATTCTCGTAGATCTTTTCTGCGTTTACCCCACCGGTACCATATGACCCAAAACGACCATCAGGTGTAAAAAGTTTTGGCACGATTCGGGTAGCCAGACCTTCCAATTGAGTGTAATTATTGAGCCCGATTAGTTTATCCGGATTGGCTGTAGTCGCAAAATAGATCGGTCGATCATAAATATTAGAAGCTATAATGTCTAATACGGCCAGATCGTCCTTCATGATATAATTGCCACTGAGTGAAATTTCGATTTGATTGACGGCATTCGTATCATTGGCAGAGAGCATACCTGCGGCTATGGCTCTAGCCCGATCTATAGGAATGATGATTTTCCGGGCCGGGATATATGTCTCCATGGATTGTCCACTAGAAAGTGGAAGAGGATGTTTTTCGTTTACAAATTTTAATACATCTGCGGCATTCCGAGCAGTACCTTCAGAAGCGTTAATCATCAATTGCATTCTGCTATCGCCTCGATAGTTAGCTTCAGATATCGTCAGTTTGATCGGAATGCCGCAGATGTATTAAAATTTGTAAACGAAAAAGCCGCTTTGCCGGCCCTGGCTCGTATCCCAGGCGATTTCGGCTTGACGGAAGTCTGCGCCTGTGGAGCGGCGTCCGATGAGGCTGCCGCCCTGGATCTCCTGGCACATCTGGTGCGGGGCGGGTTGCTGTCGCTGCTCCCTGGCCAGGGTGTCCCCCGCTATCGACTGCCTGTGCTGCCGCGCGCCTTCTGGTCGCACCGGTAGCCATGAACACCGTGCGGAGCACGCGCCCGCGGACGGCTTTCGCCGACCGGTCGTTCGACCTTGGGCTGCCTTCACTGCGTGTGGAATCCCTATGAGGGTCACCCCCCAACGCGTACATAGCAGGATTCCTCGACCGTCGGATCGACGGCTGGGGCAGGGCCTTGTGCGCCTGGTCGTCGTGATCGTCCTCACCCTGGTCTCCGGCCGGTCGCCGGCGGTGAAGGCCGCAGCGCCCGGACACCCTATCTACCTGCCTCTGTTGTCCCCGTCCTTGCGCCAGGCGGATCGCCCCATCTTCAGCCGAACGCGAGGCTTGCAGGAACGCGCCTTCGCCCTGGACCTGCGCGCCCCCGACGGTCTGGTGATCCGCTACAGCCTCGACGGCAGCCTGCCGGCGCCTGACCGTGGCCAGGTCTACACCACCCCGATCGCCATCACCGGCAGCACGGTGGTGCGCGCCCTGGC
>JANOWJ010000074.1:0-25125 GCA_031417835.1 Saprospiraceae bacterium
GTTCACCTTTCATGGCCAATCGATCAGCGGCAGTATCAGCTTTGGGCATGATGATGCGCAAGATGATGTATAATGGTAGACCTACCCCTCCTCCGATCAACATCACACCAAATATTAGCCTCACCCATACAGGATCTGATATACCAAAATATGCAGCTATACCACTACACACACCAGAAATTATTTTATCGTCTGGATCTCGAAATAATTTTTTCCCGCTATGGGATTTTCTTACTCTGGATGGATCAATGATCTTTTCGTCGATAGGCTCGGCACCAAATTCTTCTGGCGAACCCATGATAGAGATTACCTCTTTGACCTCACGCAATGTGACGATCTGTTTCCCTTCCATTCGCTCTCCTAGCAATTCGGCAAGTCGCGACTCAATATCACTTATGATTTCTTCACAACCCGCTGAGTTTTTAAAGTGTTTTTTGAGGCTACGAACGTAAGCCTGTAGATATTCTAAGGCATCCTCATCCACCGTATATGGGTGGCCACCTAAATTTATGGTATGAATCTTATTCATTGTCTATTATTTGTAGTTTGATGAACACTATGGACTAATTCTTTCCAGGACTCATTTAATTCCTGATACAGCTGTTTACCATGATCTGTGATCTGATAATACTTGCGAGGTGGGCCAGATCTAGACTCTTGCCAGTTATATTCAAGATACCCAGCATCCTTCAGCCGATTAAGCAAAGGATACAATGTGCCTTCTACCACGATGAGCTCCGATTCTTTCAATCTTTTGATAATATCTGATGGATAGACCGGTTGCTCATGGATGATAGCAAGGATACAAAGCTCTAGTACCCCTTTACGAAGTTGTGCTTTGCTGTTGGCTATGTTTAATGTATTTCCATCCATCCGACAAATATATGGGTAAAAGCAAGTATTTGGTGATACATAGTACTAAATGAATTTGACTACCTAATCATGTACTTTACCAAGTAATTGATATTAAACATTATACATATATTATTATTTATGTATATAATATTTCACTCATCCTATTTATCCTTTCGTACATCTTAAAATGGAGCTTATTAATATCAAAATTTCTCATGTTCATCGAATAACCGTGTATTCAGCTCATATGTTTTGACTTTCCGATTGAATAAAATTTATTCATACATGCTTAACTTTATATAGTTCATAATTACCCCTCTAATACTTGCAGAATTTGTAATTTATAGCTAGTTAATATTTAATACCAATATTAGCATCTGAAGATAAATTTTAACCAAAAGAAAATGCAATAAAGGATGGATTAGTCCCACAATAACAAAATAAAATGCAGCTAATAATCAATAATTATTGGCAAGTAATTAATAATCAGCACTATATACAAAAAAGGCTATAAAATGAAAATTTTAAAAAAAGTTAATAATTTGATAAAGTTTAAAATTCATTTTATATATTTGTTCACCAAACCGAGCCGAATTAAGACCAGTATTTGTTGTTTTTATGATAAAAACGTGCTAAAAGTCGATTCATTCTATTAAATAGGCTCATTTCCATTTAAACACATACCAACATCGACTGGAGTAATCATGAAATTTAAACCTTATTTATAATTTTTTAGAAACTCAATTTGTATGATGGAAACAAAACTCTCTCAGAGATGGACAGACCGACTTTCAAAGTCTGGTCTGTTGTTTGTTTTCTTACTGATGACCTCTGGGCTTTATGCTCAAATATCAGGTAAGATTTCAGACAAGGCTACAGGTGATCCCTTGATCGGGGCATCAGTATTGATTAAAGGAACCACAACTGGTACAGTCACGGATGTAGATGGTACCTTCAGTATTGCTGCTAAGACTGGCGATGTCTTAATGGTATCGTACACCGGATTTACAGCCATTGAAGTAGCTGTAGGCACAGATGCTGTGTTGAATATAACTCTCGATGAAGGCGTCCAGATCGAGGAAGTGGTCGTCACAGGTTATAGCACTACCAAGAAAAGAGATTTTTCTGGTGCTGTATCCACTGTGAAAGCTGCTGAATTAAAAGCTGTTCCTTCTGGCAACGTAGAACAACAATTACAAGGCCGAGTATCTGGTGTGACAGTTGTGACTAATGGTCAGCCTGGTACTACTAGTATTATTCGGGTCAGAGGCTTTGGGGCCCTTGGAGGTAATGAACCACTGTATGTAGTAGATGGAGTACCTGTAGGATCTACTGACTTTTTGAATCCTGACGACATCGAGTCCACCACTGTCCTGAAAGATGCTGCATCAGCATCGATCTATGGAGCACGTGCTGCCAACGGAGTCATAGTCTATACTACTAAAAAAGGGATTAAAAACAAAGGGAAAGTCAATATCACGTACGAAGGACTTTTTGGAGCCACAGATCCAAATGTAGCGGGTGCGCCTAAAATGTTGACCCCTCAACAACAAGCGGATTGGACCCACATAGCATATGAAAATAATGCTGCTGCCAATGGTACTGCTGTAAAATATAATCATCCGCAGTACGGAACATCAAAACAAGCCACGTTGCCTGATTATCTCCATGCTAATGGTCAAAATGGGGTACGAGGTTCTGTAGATTTAGCAGCTATCCAAGCTGCAGCAGCCGCTAGCCCAGGTACTGTATTTTTAATTAAACCCAATAAAGAAGGTACTGACTGGTATGATGCTATCACCCGGACCGCTGGTATCATGCGCCACACCTTAGGGTTTCAAGGTGGGGGTGATAACAGTAAATTTTATATGTCTTTAGGTATTCAGGATCAGGAGGGTATTTTGATAGAAAATCGATTTAAACGATATACCCTTAGAGCCAATACGGAATTTAATTTGACCAATAAATTGAGATTTGGTCAGACGCTTCAGTTTACATACCGATCAGTGCTTGCACAACAAGGTGATGGCGGTGGAGCTGGTATAGCCGATGATGAATCACAAGTGTTGTCCGCTTACAGGATGCCAACCGTAATCCCAATTCGGGATGAATTAGGCCAATATGCTAGTACCAAAGCTGGCGGATTTAACAATCCTAGAAATCCGGTTCGATCTTTAGATTTAAACAATAAAGATGATCGCAGCTACAACGCAGGTGGATTTGGAAACCTATATTTAGAATTTGATCTCTTAAAAAACCTGTTGATCCGTACTAGTATTGGAGGTAACTACTTTAGTTCCTTCTTCAAAAATTACAATTACAGATATCTCGGTGACTCGGAGCCTGAAGCGAGCAATTCGTTCAGCGAAGGAAGTTCAAATGGATTTGGTTGGGTTAATACCAATACAGCTACTTATAACCTGAAATTAGGTAAACACAATTTTAATATATTGGCTGGTGCTGAAATTTTGAATACCGGTAAAGGCCGATTTATCAATGGTTCCGGATTGAATCCCTTTTCTACCGATTTGGATTATGTAAACCTGAATGTTGTACAAAGTCCGGTAGTGAACAGTGGTCTTTTCAGCGGTGTAAATTTTGAATCTTTATTCTCTAAATTGGATTACAATCTTAATGACAGATATTATGTGTCAGCTACAGTGCGTAGAGATGGAGCATCAAGATTTGGTATCAATAGCCGATATGGGGTATTCCCAGCATTCTCCGCTGCATGGCGAGTCACAGGAGAGGATTTTTTAAAATCTAATACTTTTGTCACTGACCTCAAAGTCAGAGGTGGCTGGGGGCAAATGGGTAACTCTAATAACGTAGACCCTGCCAATCAATATTCGTTATACGCAGCTAACAGGGGAAATTCTTTTTATCCTATCAGTGGTCAAAATAGTGGAGCTGACGAAGGTTATTTTAGATCCCGAATCGGTAATCAGGATGCTAAATGGGAGACCAGCACTACTGTCAATGTAGGATTTGATGCTACGCTCCTGAATGGCAAATGGGAAATCGTCGCGGATCTTTGGAGTAAAAAAACCGAAGACCTTCTGTATACCGTTCCCCTGCCTGCTGTGGTAGGTAATTCTGCATCGGCTCCGGCAGTCAACATTGCTACTATGAGCAATAGAGGTATTGACTTCTTGGTAATTAATAGAGGTAAAATAGGTTCCAAAGTAACTTATGATGCAAGCTGGACGAGTTCAATTTTGAAAAATGAGATTACGTATTTGGCGCCCAACATTACCTTTTTTGGTGGTGCCGGCTATAGAGGCGTCAGTCCTATTCGTAACCAAGTGGGACAACCGATCTCTTCATTTTTCGGATATAACGTACTCGGATATTTTAAGGATAAGGCAGAAGTAGATGGTGCTCCCGCGCAAAGTGGTAAGGGCGTCGGTCGATTCCGGTATGAAGATATCAACGGTGATGGGAAAATAGACCCTAAAGATCGCACCAATATAGGTAATCCTGTACCGAAGTATACGGGTGGTATAGTATTCAATGTTAGTTTTAAAAATTTTGATGCAGGAACTTATCTGTATACATCTTTGGGTAATTCTATCTTCAATTTCTCTAAATGGTTTACCGATTTCCACGGTTCATTTGAAGGTTCTGGCAAAGGGGTAAATGCCCTGGAATCCTGGACTCCTGCACTTGGTAACAATGCAAAGGCTCCGATATGGGAGTCAGCATCTAATATCAGTACCAATGCTGGTGAAAACTCCTGGTATGTAGAAGATGGATCCTATCTCAGAGTACAATATCTTAGCTTAGGCTATACCTTGCCTACTACGATGATCAGACGATTAGGTCTTTCCAAAGCCAGATTAAGCATAGCGGGTACCAATTTATTGACCTTTACTAAATATACCGGTCTTGATCCAGCTGTCGGTGGTGCCGTGGATACTAATTTTGGTATAGATGTTGGAAACTATCCTACGACCCGTGGTTTTACTTTAGGAGTAAGTCTAGGATTTTAAATAATTATAATATAAAGTATAAAATTAAATCATTTATAATGAAAACATTTTCAAACTGGAGAAGAGTAAGTTTAGTGTTGTTAGCAATGTTGACACTTACTTTTGCATGCAAGGACAATTTCTTGGATGTACCTCCTACAGGTTCTCTCGCCAATGCTCAATTGGCTACTAAAGCCGGGGTCGAAGGAGCCCTGATTGGTGCATATTCCATGTTGACTGCAAGAGGTTTTTCCAGATATGCAGCACCTAATAATTGGGTGTTTGGTAATATCCTAGGTGGTGATTCCAATAAAGGAACAGATCCAGGTGATTACTCATCCATCAATACTGTACAACGCTATGAGATCGAAGCTACTCAAGGTGACTTGAACAGTACTTGGGCGGCAAAGTATGAAGCCATTTCAAGAGCTAATTCGGTTTTAAGACTGGCTGCTCAAGCTAAAGATATCTCTGCAGCTGATTTAAAACGGATCCAAGGCGAAGCCAGATTCTTGAGAGGTCATTTTTATTTTGATATCAAGAAAATATGGAACAGTGCTCCCTACATCGATGAGACCAAAGATTATGGTTCGGGCATTGAAAAAGTGCCGAATACTCCGGGATTCTGGGATAAAATCGAAGCCGATCTTAAGTTTGCTTTTGATAATTTGCCAGAGACTTCTGCTCAAGCAGGTCGTGTAAACAAATGGGCTGCAGGTGCGATGTTAGCTAAAGCCTACTTGTTTCAAAAGAAATTTTCGGAAGCAAAAGGACTATTTGATCAAATCATTGCTAATGGCAAGACGACGAATGGTAAAAAGTATGGCTTAGTAACCAATTTTGCCCAGATCTTTAATGCCGCTAATGATAATCATGAAGAATCTGTATTTGCTGTACAAACTTCAATGAATACAGGCAGTGTCAACAATTCAAACTGGTTTGATGACTTAAACTATCCTTATAATACAGGTACGGACGGACCAGGTAACTGTTGTGGGTTCAACCAGCCAAGCTTTGATGCAGCCAATGCATTTAGAGTAAATGCCAATGGACTTCCGTTATTGGATGGTTCGTATAACAGTGCAGCAAATGCTCTAAAACATGATTATAATATAGAATCTTCTGCAGCGTTTACACCAGACGCGGGCACTGTAGATCCTCGATTAGATCATGCGATTGGCCGCAGAGGTATTCCTTATCTGGATTGGATCGATCATCCGGGTAAAAACTGGATCCGTAGCCAACCTTATGCAGGACCGTATTCTCCAAAGAAATATATATATTATAAATCTCAAGAGAATACTTTAACGGATGGTAGTTCGTGGACTCGTGGTTATGCTACTATGAACTATACTGTTATCCGATTTGGAGATCTACTGCTGATGGCAGCAGAAGCTGAAGTAGAGGTAGGTAGCCTTGAAAAAGCTAGAGAATATGTCAACTTGATCAGAGCAAGAGCTGCAAACCCTGCATCCTGGGTTAAGAAAAAAGATGGTTCGAATGCTGCTAATTATGTACTCGGATTGTACACTACACCATGGACGAGCAAAGATGATGCCCGCACGGCCGTGAGATTTGAGCGTCGGTTAGAGCTTTCACAAGAAGGTCATCGATTCTTTGATTTGGTCCGTTGGGGAATTCAAGCGGATGTGTTGACTAAATATTTGGCCAATGAATCCGTATTGTTAACTACTAAGTTTGGAGGTGCTAAATTTACTGCTGGCAAAGAATATTTGCCTATACCTCAGACTCAAATAGATATCACTGGAGCCGATATATTGAAACAAAATCCTGGCTACTAGAATTATTCATTACGTTAAACTTTTATCAAGTCCACTGAGAGAAGCTTCTCAGTGGACTTTTTTTTTATAAATTATTTCTGACTTCTTTTATTGAGTCAGTACAAGTAAAGAACTTTTGAAGCAATTAAGATTTTTCTATTTAGTTCATTATGTTCAGAAAGGTGTGATACTGTGGTTGATTTATGGATATGACGGTCGATAGGATCGCATCAATCGTATAATATTCTGTTTTCAAAGGACATTATAATATTCCAATGGAGCCACAATATTTTTAAAGTACTATATTTGATTTTAAGGATATTTTTATGATTCTAAGCCGCTATCTATTTAAGTTTTTACTTTTCCTTTCTTTTTTAAGTTTTACATTTCGTAGTGAGGCTCAGCAGGCTCAGCAGGTTTGTTATCTGAATGCTAAAGTGACAGATGCACAGACAGGGGACCCTATTGAAAATGCAATCTTAAAGGTAGATGGACTTGATACCTATATGAGTACCGACTCTGCAGGCGGCATAAAAATGGGTGTAAAATGCGGTGAACATATGATTCATTTCTATGTACCAGGCTATAAACCATTTTATTTGAAATATGCTATTGAACAGCCCAAACGGGGTGAGCGCCGAAATGACAAGCCGCTGCCAGTCCACATGGAAAGCATCATCAATCAACTTGAAGAAGTGGTGGTCACTTCTCAAAGCAATATTCGCACGTTGGAGAGTCCGGCGTTAGGAGTAAGCATTATGAATTTAAAGGCGGTACAAAAGCTGCCCCCAGCTGCCGGAGAACTGGATGTGCTGCGCAGTTTACAAAGTCTACCCGGGGTTTCTTCAGTAGGTGAAGGTGCCAACGGTATTAATATCAGAGGTGGCTCCGTAGATCAAAATCTGATATTTCTGGATCATATGCCGATCTTTAATCCAACGCATTTATTGGGTCTGTTTTCTTTGTTTCCGACGGATGGTATTCGCGAATTGCAACTATACAAAGGGTCCATTCCAGCTAGGTACGGAGGTCGCACCGCAGGTGTATTGGATGTACGATTAGCCGAGCCCAGTATGGATAAATTTAACCTTAAGGGTGGTATCGGTTTAATTTCTAATCGATTTCATATAGAGGTTCCTTTAATCGAAGATAAAATGGCACTTTTATCTTCTTCCAGATTTTCATTTAATGATTATTTGATCAAAATTTATAATAATGTATTGTTTGAATCTATAGGAGGTAAGCGGCTGCCGGACAATAAACCTGTTTTTTATGATTTAGCGAATAAGTTAAATTGGCGACTTTCTGTTAAAGACAATATATCAGTGGTCAGTTACATCAGTCATGATTCCTATCGGATTGATTCTTTATTTAGCATCGCCGGCATTGTACCAAAACAAGCTGATATGCGGTATGGTCATAATAATTTTTCTATTCGTTGGAATCATTTTTTTTCGCCTATGCTTAATTTCAACTTGTTAGGCGTCCAGTCAGATTATCGGACAAAGACCAATTCGCAGCAACCTAAGACGGGCTTTGATTTTGAAACTAAACTCATCTACCAGAATTTGAAGGCAGAAGTCACCTACGCTCCCAATAAATTAAATAGGATAAATATGGGAGTGACACTTACGCGATTAAAATTGAATCCTGCAACATTGTTACCCACAAAAGGCTCATCAATCTCACTCGTCAATCTACAGCAAGAAAATGGCTTGGAGGCGGCGGCGTTTATAGCGGATGAATATGAATTGAGTCCTAAATGGCTCGTAGAACTTGGCCTTAGGGCAGTTCGATTTTGGAATGTAGGCCCTACTCAACTTCCGGTTTTTGAAGAAGGTAGTCCAAAAGCCGTATCCACCATCACCGATATACTCGCTATCCGTGGAGTGGAATCGGCCTATAATCGATTAGAACCTAGATTGGCTATACGTTATAAAATAAATGCATTGACATCTTTTAAAGCTGGCTACAATCGAATGAATCAATTTTTGCATATGATTTCTAATAATTCTACACCATTGCCCAATGTACGGTGGAAGACGACGAATCGGTATGTCGCCCCTGCACAAAGTGATCTAATCTCCATAGGTATGTTTAAGGATACTCGGACTCATCAATGGGAAGGTTCAATGGAAATGTATTATCGATGGCAGCGATCAATTTTTGATTATCTAAATGGCGCAGAGTTAAGCATCAATCCGGAAGTAGAAACGCAACTTTTAAAAGGGAAAGGCAAAGCATATGGTCTGGAATTGATGATCAATAAAAAAAAGGGCATCATGACGGGGTGGATGTCTTATACGTATGCTCGAAGTTTTCAAAAAATACTCGGAGATTACCCATCGATTCAACAATTGAATAATGGTCGATGGTACCCCTCGATCATAGATAAGCCTCATACTCTAAATGCTTTATTTAATTTTCAAACTGAAAAACATAATGCAGTATCTCTAACTTTTACGTATAGTACAGGAAGGCCATATACTGCTCCGGTAAGTTTTTATAAAACCGGCGTTAAATATTTTCCAATCTTTACTGACCGCAATAATGGTAGAATCTCTGATTATCACAGACTTGATTTTTCATGGGTCATTATCAATCCGTCTATGAAAAAACGGCGATGGGAAGGGTCATGGATTGTCACGATCTATAATCTGTATGGCAGGAAAAACGCATTTTCTTACTTTTTTAATCCCGAATTAGCATTATTTAAACCATTTAAGGTAAGTGTATTCCCAAGCCCGATATTTTCTTTGACCTATAATTTTAAATTCGAATGAGATATTTTATTAGTTTTTTATCCTTGTTTTGGTTGACTTGTCAATATCCGGTCAATCAATCCGAATTGCCTGACACACAAAAATTTCTTGTGATCGATGGCGAGGTGACTGAAGATTTTGTCCGAGTCAATGTCAGTTACAGCTTAGACAGAGTGACTTCAAATGGAGCATATACGCTACCTAAGCCACCTACAGTGAATGCAGTAATCCTAGATGGTACAGGTCTGCGATATCCTTTGAAAAATACCGTTGGAGTCCGTGATACTGCGTTTAAAGCTAAAGTGGGCATAACCTACCAATTGGTGGTGGAATTTAATGGACTTCGATATGAATCTACAAAGGAAGTATTGAGACCTTGCCCTGAATTGGACTCCTTAATAGTAGAATACAATAGGGAATCCTTTCGAACCATTGATGATATCTTTTACGATGGCTTTGATGTCTCTGCAGAAGCAAAGGACCTTGCCGGTGTAGAAAACTACTACCAATGGCATTGGCTTAATTATGCGAGGGCAAGTTCTTGTAATAAAGTCTTTAGTCGAGCTGAAGGCCGAGAAGTATTGTTGCCGTGTAATCCTCCTGACTGCTGGAACATCACTGAAAATCAAAAAATAGTCGTACAATCAGATAAACTCCGGGATGGGAAACCGTTGAATCAGCTTGTAGTGCGCGTACCCTATGCTACACCGCCTAATAAATACTATTTACGCGTAGAACAGCGGTCCATCTCACCTTTAGTATTTAATTATTTGAAATCTTTAGAAACTCAGACTGAAAATGTCGGAACCCTATTTGATATTCCTGCTCAGACCCGATTCAATCCTAATGTTATCAATGTAAAAGACCCAACTGAAAAACTATTGGGTGTCTTCAGTGTTTATTCATACCGGCGAAAGGTCGTTTATATTGATATGTTGCAAAAAATACCCAATGCAGAATCAAAAGTAATTATTGACCCCACCCCGTTTTCTGCCGATCCATTTGCAGTTTCACCCTGCACAGAAGAGACTTACAGGACTAAAATAAAGCCTCAAGGTTGGATTAATTAAATACCGATTGGCCCGCGTCGACTCTTTTTTGGGGAGCTTATATGGGATCTTCCGGTGATGGTAAGATTACGATGCCTCTTGTACATTAGAATAGCCCTGAAATAGTCCGTATTTTTAATGCTCGAAAAATGGCTAAGATTTTACACAATAAACAAAATCGCAAGGAGCTCAAGCAATTATATTCTACGACTGAGGAGACTCGTACAGTCATTTCATTTTATCGATATGTACATATTGATTCACCGGACATATTGAGGGATGAACTGTATGCAGCCTTTGATCGGATTGCATTAAAGGGACGCATATATCTCGCTCCTGAAGGTATCAATGCCCAGGTCAGTTTACCTGATCTCCATGTAGAAGAATTCCATCGCATCATAGCCACCTTCGATGTGTTAAAAGGCATTCGTTTAAATATAGCTATAGAACATCATGCAAAATCCTTTTTTGCCCTTACCATTAAGGTTCGTGAAAAAATAGTAGCAGATGGCATCGATGACCCATCATTCGATGCTACGGCGAGTGGCATTCACCTTGATGCGGCTAGTTTCAATGAACTTGCACAGCTGCCGGAAACGATATTGGTAGACATGCGCAATCATTATGAGAGCGAAATCGGACATTTCAAAAATGCCAGATTGCCGGAGGTCGTCACATTTAGAGAATCATTGCCGATCGTATTATCAGAACTTGCAGATCAAAAGGAGCAACCTATCATCATGTATTGTACTGGTGGTATACGTTGTGAGAAGGCGAGCGCTTTTCTTAAACATCATGGTTTTAAAAATGTATTTCAATTGGAAGGGGGTATCATCAAATACGCGCACGATGTCAAAGCTCAAAATCTGACCAATTTATTTATCGGTAAAAATTTTGTATTTGACGAGCGCCTTGGTGAGCGCATCAGTGAGCATGTGATAGCACAATGTCATCAATGTGGCGCAGCATGTGACGATCATACCAATTGTGCTAACGATGCGTGTCATATGCTTTTTATCCAATGCGCGAGCTGCGCTCAAAAACTTCACAATTGCTGCTCGCAGCAGTGTGCAGATTTTACACAACTGCCTTTGGAAGAACAAGTCTCCCTGCGTAAGATCACACAATTTAATGGCAGCTCCTTCAGTAAAGGCAGATATCGGGCAGCTCGATCTGGAACGGGTATTCCCAATCACTAAGACTCTAATCAATCCTAACATTGTCCAATGCGACTCTAAGCGCTACAATTTCTAGAGTCAATCCGACTTATTGAATTATTTTGTACCATCAAATTAAGATCAACATGAAAAAAAGTTTTAACAGCATATGGGTTCTGACCATGATGTTATGTTTTACTATACCCATAATTGGCCAAAAGAAAAAGCAACTTCCACCTCTACCTGCCAATCCTGTGCCAGGGCTTAAAGTACAAGCCAATCAGGACATTCAATCCGGTTATACAGTATACAAAGACATTGCACTAAAAATCTGGAATTTTGCTGAACTGGGGTATAAAGAAGTCCAAAGCTCAGCATTATTACAAAAAACCCTGTCTGATCAGGGGTTTACCATCAAAAGCGGAGTAGCAGATATTCCTACTGCGTTTGTAGCTACATATGGCAGCGGCAGTCCAATCATTGGTATATTGGGCGAGTATGATGCGCTTCCAGGTCTTGCACAAGAAGCGGTTCCTTTAAAAAAAGGCATTTTAGGTCAAGCTGCTGGTCATGCATGCGGTCACCACTTGTTTGGTACTGCCTCAGTAGCAGCAGGTATTGCTATCAAAAAATTAATTGAATCTAAAAAACTAACAGGTACAATCAAAGTCTATGGCTGCCCTGCTGAGGAGGGAGGTAGCGGTAAAGTATACATGGTTCGAGCAGGATTGTTTGATGGAGTAGATGCTGTGATTCATTGGCACCCGGCATCTGAAAACGGGGTGACGATGACGAGCGCGCTAGCCAATAAATCTGCTAAATTTAGATTTTATGGAATATCTGCACATGCAGCCGCTTCACCAGAAAGAGGCAGGTCAGCTCTAGATGGTGTAGAAGCTATGAATCATATGGTCAATATGATGCGAGAGCATATCCCTCAAAGTACCAGAATCCATTATGTGATTACCAATGGGGGTAAAGCGCCCAATGTCATACCAGACTTTGCTGAAGTCTATTATTATGTACGACATCCCAAAAGAGATCAAGTGGTAGACATATTCGATAGAGTAGCTAAAGCTGCCGAAGGGGCTGCTCTAGGTACTGGTACGAAAATGGATTTTGAAATCATAGGAGGCACCCATGACTTATTATTGAACAGATCGCTGGCTGAAGTGATGCAAGCCAATCTTGAACAAGTAGGAGGGGTCACTTATACTCCTGAGGAAGTAGAATTTGCCAAAAAGATACAATCCAGTTTTACTTCAACTGCTCCTATGCTGGAATCTGCTTTAAAAATTAGCCCAATAAAAACAGAAGAGGACTCCGGTGGTGGATCTACTGATGTAGGTGATGTTAGCTATGCTGTGCCTACCGTCGGTCTTCGATCAGCGACTTGGGTCCCAGGTACTGCGGCACACAGCTGGCAGGCGGTAGCTTGTGGAGGTACGGAGATCGGTACAAAAGGCTTGATCGTAGCTGCCAAGACCATGGCGATGACCGCTATTGATTTATTTACTTCACCTGCCGCCATTGCGACAGCAAAAGAAGAATTTATCAAAGATTTGGGTACCTATAAATATAAAGCATTGCTGGGAGATCGTAAGCCGGCATTGAATTATAGAGACTAAGCAAGCAGTATATCACAGCACAAAAAAGTTTGATCCAGCTCTACTTCAATAGGTGATGGTACATAGTTTTGATTTTTATCGGCGATACTCCTAGTTTAAAAGCAGAGAATGCCATTAAATTTGCAAATTGAACCAGCGCATAGCTGTTGGCTTCATATTTACGGGCGGACACCTGGATGGACTGATTCATCACCCGCCATTTGAATTTTTTAGTTCTGGCTCGCCGGATAAAGTCAAAATCCTCCATGATCACATAATCTGGATCATAGCCTCCTAATTGATTAAAAGAACTTCTTTTTATAAATAGACTCTGATCTCCACCCCCTTGAAAGATCAACCATCCTACCCGCGTCAAATAAGAGTTAAGGCTTAGCTTACGGTCTTTAGTGGAACCCAATTGCAAGCGATAAGATCCCATGTCATATCCTTGCTTTATCTGCAGTTGAATGTCAATATAAAAATTTACTGGAGGTATGGCATCAGCATGTAAAAAGTACAATACTTCACCTGTGGATTCTGATGCACCTGCATTCATTTGTATGGCTCTATTGCCCTTGCCACACTCTATAAACCGGATAGGAAAAGATTGAGCTATATGTTTGGTTTGATCAGTAGATCCCCCATCCACAATTATAATCTCAACCCCTTCTCGCTTGGGATTTGTTAAAAATTCAAGTAGATTGGCCAACAACAGCTGCTCATTGAGTACAGGTATAATGATGGATAAGTAAGGCAGATCCATAACTATAAACCTACGATTTTTTTTAGTTTATTGGACACAATACCAATTCTTCATCACATAATTAACTCCAGCTGCTATCTTTGAGTCGTGGATAAGGTAATAAAACAAGTATGCGTCTACTGTGCATCCAGCAATCAGATCGATCCTAAATATTTTGACGCGGCCAGACGATTAGGTCAATCGTTCGTCACGAATGGTATTACCCTCATGTACGGGGGCGGATCTTCGGGGCTTATGGGTTGTATTGCTGATGTTATCCTGGATGGAGGTGGACGAGTAATTGGAATCATACCTGACTTTATGAAACAGGTAGAGTGGGCCCATACCGGTGTGACCGAATTGCACATCGTAGGTGATATGCATGAGCGTAAAAAAAGATTTTTGGAAGGTACAGATGCCTTAGTGGCGATGGCCGGGGGGTGTGGCACGCTCGAAGAGTTGATGGAAGTCATTACACTCAAACGATTAGGCTTATTCAATAAACCGATCATCATATTAAATACCGATGGATTTTACAATGATCTACTTGCTATGCTTAGAAAATGTATAGCCGAACGATTTATGAATGCGGATTCAGAATCTATGTGGACTGTAATCCGGGAACCGGAAGAAGTGATCGCTGCAATCTATGCCGCTCCGGCATGGCATGAGGATGCAATCCATAGAGCAACGCTGAAATAAGATCATGTTTCATTTTTTATCCAAAATTTTATCATTTGTTATTGCTCCATATCATTGGATACTCCTTTGTGTTTTATTGGCTTTCTTCATAAAAAATCCAAAAGCAAAACGTAAGCTGGGGTTTTTGGCCATATTGTTATATATGATTTTCGGCAATAGGGCTCTTATTAATTCAATGTACTCCTTAATGGAACCTGCTCCTCTTTTCCAACAAAATATAATCACCCCTTATGAGTATGGCGTGGTATTGGGAGGAGGTTTTGCTTATTCTAATGCTAACTTTCCGGACCGGGTATTTTTTAGAGACCATATCAATCGACTCACTGAAGCTATGGAGTTGTATCATACCGGAAAGATTAGAAAAATAATTCTTAGCGGCGGAGTAGGAGGGCTTTCAAGATTTAAAGATCTCGAAACTGTGCACATTAAATCATTTTTATTGGAAAATAATTGGCCGGATAGCGTCATCCTTGTAGAATCTACCAGTCGAAATACAATGGAAAATGCTAAAAACACAAAAGCCATCTTGGATGCTAAAAACTATAACAATAAAATTTTATTGATTACCTCAGCACTACATATGCCGAGAGCGGCTGCTTGTTTCAAAAAACAAGGTATACCTTTTGATGCATATCCCGCTGATTATCAACAAAAGGACAAGTTGGAATTATTACAATTTATTTTGCCAGGTATGGATGTGGTCGGCGAGTGGCATGCAGTATTCCACGAATGGATAGGCACAATGGTGTATCGATGGAAAAAATACATATGAATTGAGGTATGGACTTATCCGATAGCTTTATACCAGATAGATTATCTAACCCGACCTAGACCAAACTGATCTCCGGCACTGACGGCTTTCTTTGCAACAAAATCGATCTCAATCATTTTTTCGCTCTGGACGGGTATACCGTGTTCATCATGCAGTGTCAAGAGAATTTGTTTTGTCTTAGGGTCTATGACCTCACCCGTGGCAGGATATGCAAAATCTCCAGATTGGGTAAAAGTGATCCATCCGGGCTGATCCCTCAATGAAATGCTTTCTTTCTGAACTGGAATTTCATCACCCTTCAGTTCATAAACGTGAATTTTCTGATTAAAAGCATCTGCTAACCACAACTCTTTTTCATCAGGTGTGAGCGCTATGCCATGACTTGGACACCCATGTCTTTTGACTGGGCCTTTTTCAAATCCATTGACTTTTAAAGAATATAATTTTTGGCCAGTGATCAGATCTCCGGCTTCAAATCCCAGCAGTTCATTGATATTGGCATACACTCGAGTTTGTTTGCCATTTACTGTGAATGGACGAATAGAGTTTGAGAACGGGCCTACTTTTCTCTGGATACTAATGTCCTGAGCATTGATGACCGTGAGATAAGGTGATCTCAAGCCCTCGAGATATACTTCCTTCCCATTCAAGCCATAGATAGTATTGTGTGCGCCGGATCCGGGGCTGATAGTGTGTTTTAAGTCACCACTAGCCGCATCGAGCACATACCAATCTTCTTTTTCAAAACTGGGTACATAGATTTCCTTGCCATCTGGAGCAATGGCCAATCGATCGCAACCTTTAGGAAAAGATTTCTCCCACACCAATTTTTCCGTCTGAAGATGGATGCACTGTAGATTATGGACCGTACTGATATAGACACATTGGGTAGCAAGGCTGACAGCTATACCCTTTACATTTGAAGGTTTGCCGTCGGGAGCCAAGCCGTGAGTAGGTATACGTTTGACTACTTTGTGCCCTTTGTCAATATCGAAAACCAAAAGCCCATGGCCTCCATATTCTAGGTAATTGCGGATGCCAGGCACTGCTACATATAGATAACGATGAGCTTTAGCCGCATCGTCTTTAGGACTGCCATTATCCGATATCGCGTGTAAACATCCGAAGATCCAATAAAAAAGCCAGTACATCGTAAGCATATTGATAAAGGTAAGATCTTAATGAATTAGTCAGCAAGCTTATTCCAATAAAAATTATCCTGTGCACCCTTTACTCCGAAACCTGAACAGATCTTGGCAAGTGTAGGCAGAGTCTCCTTATAAATCATTAGATCAATTGGGTCATCGTCAATGGCTATCTGCATATCGCCCAGAGCGCATGATCGGAGCATTCCCAGTACTGGGATCCCCGGTTGTAAATTTTTTTAGTCGACTTGTTAAGCAATTAAACATCGTCATTGGAAATTGAGATTATTTTATGTGACTATGACTAACTTTGATACATAAAGTAGAGAAATACGTGCAAATTTTAATCACCATCTATGAATCTTTTAATTAAACAAGACTTGGCTGATACTTATCCATTGACATTGGAAAATATTCAGTTTTTCAATCAAAATGGATTTATTAAACTCAAGCAGGTCTTGTCATCCGAGACCATACAATATATGAATGAGGTCATCAGCTCTGAAGTCAAACGACTCAATACTCAAGATATTCCTATGGAGCAGAGGGATACGTATGCCAAGGCATTTCTTCAGATTATGAATATCTGGACCCAATCGGAGTCCGTAAAAGACATCGTGGAAAGTAAAAAACTAGCCAGGATCGCGGCAGATCTATTGCAAGTGCGAGGTGTGAAAATGTATCATGATCAAGCCCTGTACAAAGAGCCTGGAGGTGGCCATACTCCCTGGCATGCAGACCAGTATTACTGGCCACTAGCTACAGACAGAACAGTGACAGTATGGATTCCGCTACAAGCCACTCCACTTGAGATGGGACCTCTAGAGTACAGTGCAGGCAGCCAAACATTGACGACTGGGAGAAATAAAGAGATCGGTGATGAAAGTCAGGAGCTACTGCAAGCCACGTTGAAGGCTGGAGGCTATCGACATGTCGTAGAGCCCTTTGATCTAGGCGAGGTATCCTTTCACCTAGGCTGGCTATTTCATAGAGCAGGACCCAATAAAACCAGTCAAATGCGCAGCGTAATGACCATCATCTATATGGATGCCGACATGAGATTAGCAGAACCGGCAAACGAAAATCAAATCGCAGATTGGCGTACATGGTGCCCCGGATCCATAGTGGGTGAGGTTATACACACCCACCTCAATCCAGTGCTATATTCCAATTAAACAGTGATACATATTAAAAAAAAATAATGCGTATACATTTGGTAATTATCGCAACGGTATCGTTTTTTACTCATATATACTTTTTAAATATAAAAAAATAATAATTTGATCACAGAGCTGTCATTATATCCATAACTTTGTAGCTTGTTCGCTACCAAACCAAAGTATGAGTGATAGTATAAAACACGAATGCGGCCTGGCGGTCATTCGATTAAAAAAACCACTCGATTACTACCAAGATAAGTATGGTACCTCCTTGTATGGCCTCTACCGACTCCAGTTGCTCATGCAAAAAATGCGTAATCGTGGTCAAGATGGAGCGGGTCTAGTGACGATAAAGTTGGATGCGGAACCTGGCAAACGGTATATAAGTCGTAAACGGAGCAACAGCGTCAACTATCTCAACGATCTTTTTACCGATGTTTTCAATAATTTCAGAGGCCTGAAACCCTCATTATTGGACAATTCTCAATGGTTGCAAACTCATATGCCTTATACCGGCGAGCTATTGATGGGTCATCTCCGATATGGCACACATGGTGCCAACACCATTGAGACCGTTCATCCATTTCTTAGGCAAAATAATTGGATCAGCCGCAACTTGGTATTAGCGGGCAATTTTAACCTTACCAATGTAGAGGAACTATTCGCTGAGCTGGTATCTTTTGGTCAATATCCAAAAGAAAAATCGGATACAGTCACCATCCTTGAAAAAATCGGCCACTTTCTAGATGATGAAGTGCAACGACTCTTTAATTGGTACAAACCCGATGGCTATACAAATGAAGAAATTAATCAATTTATATTTGACCATCTGGATATTCAAAGATTGCTCAAAAGAGCCTGCAAAAAATTTGATGGTGGGTATGTAATGGGGGGACTGATAGGCCATGGTGATGCCTTTATCATCCGGGATCCCAACGGTATACGACCAGCCTATTGGTATGAAGATGATGAAATCGTGGCTATGGCTTCTGAGCGACCTGCTATACAAACAGCGCTTACGGTATCTGCCAAATATGTACAAGAGCTCAAGCCCGGTCATGCATTGATCATCAAACGAAATGGCTCCGTGTCAGAAGTGCCTTTTGTAGATCAACCCTCAGAGCGAAAAGCTTGCTCATTTGAACGAATCTATTTTTCCAAAGGTACGGATCGAGATATCTACCTTGAACGAAAGAAACTGGGCGAGCAAATGGTGATTCCGACCTTGGAGGCGGTCCACTATGATTTCGATAATACTGTATTTTCATTTGTGCCGAATACTTCGGAGACCGCTTTTTTTGGTTTTATCGAAGGATTGCAAAAAAATATAGACGAATACAAACGTAAAAAATTGTTGGCTGAAGAGACCCTTACCAAGGAAAAGATCAACGAAATCATGAATTGGCGACCACGCATCGAAAAGCTGGTAGTTAAAGATGAAAAACTGAGGACATTTATAGCTGATGAATCCATCCGGAATGAAATGGTAGGTTATGTATATGATGTGACCTACGGCATCGTACGCAATCAAAAGGATACGTTGGTACTCATCGATGACAGTATCGTACGCGGCACTACCTTACGAAATAGCATACTGCGTAATCTAGCTCGGCTCAAACCCAAAAAGATCATAATACTTTCATCTTGTCCTCAAATCAGATTTCCGGATTGTTATGGGATTGACATGTCTAAGATGTCTGAGTTCGTTGCATTCCAAGCATTGGTTGAGCTACTAAAAAGAAACAAAAAGGACCATTTACTCGATGAGACCTATGCCCGATGTAAAGCCCAGGAAAAACTAGATAAAGAAGATGTAATCAACGAAGTAAAAGCACTTTATAAAGAATTTACACCGATAGAGATCTCTGCGGAGATTGCCCGAATAGTAAAACCTCCTGATATCAATATAGAAATAGAGGTCATTTATCAGACACTAGAAGGCCTACATGCCGCTTGTCCCAATCATACCGGAGATTGGTATTTCTCTGGCGACTATCCGACTCCAGGGGGGAATAAAGTGGTCAATCGAGCTTTTATCAATTATATGGAAAAGATCAATGAGCGTGCTTATGCTTGATTAGTGTCTTAGCAGGCTCTATTTCATATATGGCATCACCTTGTTATAAAAATTGGTAACCTTTACTTTCGGATCTCCGGCCCCAAGTGTTTCGATCGGTAAATAACCTTGATATGATGACTTTTTTATAATGTTGAAAAGCTTACCCAGATCGGTGTCCACTTCTTGACCATTGACGAATATCTTTTCTTTGATTTGCCAATTGACTGCATATGGAATCGTTTTTTCAATCGCCTCATATGGATCTTCTTTGCGATAGCTTCCCGTATCGAGGATGAGGCCAAACCAAGGTGAAACAATCGCGGTCATAAACTGTGTGACATGCGCTGCAGTCTGGATAAAATCATTATGATTTTGCAACCCAATGATCACACCATTTTTTTTGCCAGCTTCTACACATCGATGGATATCCTCCAGCATCCAATCCATGATCTGAGCGTGTGTGTGACCCTCTCGCTTTTCTTGACCTGCAAATATGCGTAAGACAGGTGCGCCGAGTCTTGCTGCTGTATCTATCCAGGCGAGTACTCGTTGTACTTCAGCGGCACGTGTATTTTTATCAGGAATAGTAAAGTCATTGCGCACTCCCGTACCACTGATCTCGATGCCTACCTCGTGAGCCTTTCGTTTGATCTGATATAGATACTCATGATCCGGAGGCAACGGATATCCTTTGAAATAATAGCCTGTAATATCTAAGCCTTCAAAACCCAGCTTGGCACAAAATTCCATCATCCCGAAGATGTCCATAGTGCCAGCCATTAAAGGGGCATTAAATGAAAAACCATTGAGACTAGACTTAAGTCGCTGCACTTGTTGATTGTCTATAGTATTTTCATGAAAAAGGTGGTTAGCAGATACACCTAATAGGGGCAAAGCTAGCAACTTCTTTATGGACTCTCTCCTAGGTATGGACATGATGTAAATGGTTTATACTATGAATATTTGTAATCTAGATAGAGTGCCGTCCGAAAAAAGCAAGATCAATAGACTTCTATATGAACCTTCGTCAGAAAATTATCTAATATCTCATTGAATTTTGCCGGATGCTCCATCATAGGAGCATGGCCACATTGATCAAACAACACAAGTTCAGAATTAGGTATAAGCTCATGAAATCGCTCTCCGACAAAGGCCGGTGTGATATTGTCATCTTTGCCCCAGACCAACAGCGTGGGTGCCGTGACGGAAGACACACGATCCTCTACATTGTTACGCATCGCACTTTTGGCTGTGAGTACTATCCGAAGGCCTCGCATCCGATCGTTGACGATATTAAATACTTCATCTACTAATTCTTTATCCGCCAGCTTGGGGTTATAAAAAGTAAGCTCTGTTTTATTTTTGATGAAATCGTAATCTCCTCGTTTTGGAAATGTGGTACCCATGGCAGACTCAAAAAGTCCAGAACTGCCTGTCAAAGTAAGTGACCGCACCTCCTCAGGATATTGCAATGCATATAAAATAGCTAGGTGACCACCTAATGAATTACCCAATACATCAAAGCTGTAAAATTCTTTATAATCTACGAATGCCTTGATGTGTTTTACCAGACCTTCAAGGGAAACCTCCGTGATGGGCAGCTCAAATATCGGTAAGATCGGTACTACGACATTGAGTTTTTGGTCAAAATGATGTAGAATGCCTTTAAAATTGCTAAGAGCGCCAAATAATCCGTGCAAAAGTAAAAGTATAGGCTTGCCAGGCTGGGTCTCAATGTACTTAAAACCGTTCCCAGTCTGCACTTCGTAATCCATTACTTTGATTTCTTCCACTGGTTCGTATTATGATATAAACGACGAAGATAATTAATCCCATATTGTTCATTTGAATTTTCAATGAACAATCCGACGATTAAAAATGAAAGATTTATGTAAAATCACTTCAGAAGTAAATCTTTCATTCTAAATGTCGGAATTATTGACAAGTAATTTCTGCACAATTACTTCGTCAGCTCCGATACTTCGATTGGAGTCTGACCGAAAGCGTCGGACCCGGAGTGCAGAAATTCGATCTTATCGAGTTTTCTGGGTTTATACCGTAAAGACCTCAAAACGTTCAAAGGTTTTAATCTTTTAGTGACTTTTATTGCCAAAGAGCAATAATATCATTGTTTTTGAAGTATATTCAGTGAAAGAATCTATTGAATATGGCTAGATTATTAAAGATTGCCTTTGGGCTAGTACTCTGGTTAGAGCTGCAATCCCAGACCAAACAATCCTATTTCGCTCCACATTATCTGGATCCCAAAAGAACGGAAAAAGTCTTGTCAATCCTCCCACTTGTTGACAGTCTGTATCACCAATATTTCGTGCAAAAAGGGTTTCCTTCAATGGCTTATGGCATAGTCTTAGATGGTCAATTGGTCGCATCTAAAGCATTTGGTATGATCCAACGGAGTCCCGATATACTATCTTCAACCAAAGCTTTGTATAGGATAGCTTCTATGAGTAAAAGTGTGACGGCCATGGCGATCCTTCAGCTCAGAGATGCTGGCAAATTGCGTTTGGATGATCAAGCTTCAAAGTATATCCCTGAGCTTAAAAACAATACCTTATTGACCAGTGACGCTCCAGCTATCACGATTCGCCATCTTTTGAACCATGCCGCAGGTTTTCCCGAAGATAATCCTTGGGGGGATCGCCAATTAGACGACTCCAATCTAGAATTAAAGGCGTTAATCTTACAGGGTACTTATTTTTCAAATGTGCCGGGTATCGCTTATGAATACAGCAATCTCGGATTTGCATTATTGGGTCAGATCGTAGAGAAAGTATCGGGCATGACATTAGAATCGTTTACGAAACGAAATATTTTTCAACCCCTCGGCATGTTTCAAACCGAATGGGAATACTTTAAAGTGCCGGCAGTCACCTTAGTACATGGTTTTCGCCGCGTAAATAATGCGTTTAAGGAGGAGCCACTTTTGCATCATGGGTCGTATGGTGCGATGGGGGGCTTGTTTACCTCTATTGAGGATTTTTCTAAATATGTGTCGCTTCATATGTCTGCTTGGCCCCCTCGGAATGGCCCTGAAAATGTCGTGCTCAAAAGAAGCAGCTTGCGCGAAATGCACAGACCTGCCAATTTCAGCGGTTTTAATCCTTGGTTTCAGTATGCCAGTGGAAGGCCTTGTGGCGTGGTCTCTGCTTATAATTATGGATTAGGATGGCTGAAGGACTGTGAAGGGAGGGAGTATGTGGGCCACAGTGGTGGTCTTCCCGGATTTGGTAGCCAATGGAGGTTTTTACCCGAGTATGGTCTGGGAGTGATTTCATTTGCAAATCTTACGTATGCAGGCTTAGGGGGAATCAATCTCCAGATCCTGGATACTCTGATCAACCTTGCAGATCTACAGCCTTACCAGCTACCTCCTTCTGATATTTTAAATCAAAGGAAATCAGATTTGATGCAATTATTGCCTGAATGGTCACCCTCGATAGTAGATCAGTTTTCGTCGAGAAGTGGAAATATATTTTCAGAAAGCTTTTTTCCAGATTATCCTATTGATGAGCTTAGGAAAAACACACTGGCATCATTCAAACAAATAGGCAAAATAAAATCGATCGGTGAGCTACATCCTGAAAACCAACTACGGGGTACTTTTGATATCATCGGGGAGGCAGGTAGACTTGAAGTGTTTTTTACACTTACTCCTGAAAATCCTCCTTTAATTCAAGAATTGAGCATCGACTTCAAAAAAGAATAAACCGAATGAACACTTGGATTAAAATATTGATTTGTTATGGACTTTATGGCCACGCCATGGCTCAATCCAAACTTAAAACGGGCAAGCTTTTCATCATAGGTGGTGGTGATCGGCCACCGGAATTGATGCAAAAACTGATTGCAGAAGCTGGTTTAGCTCCACAGGATCATATAGCTATATTGACCAATTCCAGTGCTTCACCCGATACTTCCTACCATTATCTGGTGCAAGACTTAAGGCCTCATAGTAATAACTCTATAGCTATGTTTCATTTTACCAAGAAACCAAAGAGTGATAAGTCGAAAAATGATTTTTCAGTAGATGAAGTCGGAATCTTAGATTCTTTGAGAAAAGCAAAATTGATCTTTATCACCGGTGGTGTACAAGGTCGGTTTATGGATGTTGTATTAAATACTCCTGTACATCAAGCCATTAAAGATGCCTACCGGAACGGCTCCATGATAGCTGGTACCAGTGCAGGAGCTGCAGTTATGAGTAAAGAGATGATCACCGGAGATCAGGTAAGAGCAGACACGCTGTATTCTGGTTCAGTAGATCGAATAATCCAAGGTAATATTCAGATCCAAGAGGGGCTGGGGCTGATCACCTCTGTTGTTATCGATCAACATTTTATTGTACGGAGCAGATACAATCGATTACTGACTGTTTTACACCAGTATCCCTCGAAGTTGGCTATAGGTATAGATGAAGAGACGGCCATATTAGTCTATGGAGATCGAGCTACTGTATTTGGTACCAGTCAAGTAGTAGTTCTGAGAAAACCAAAAGGACTAGAGGTCAAAACCAATAAAGTGCTTCGTTTCAAAAAGGTAGCCTTAAGTCTTTACACCTCAGGAGATACTTTTATGCTTAATTGATTAAGCACAAAGCGCCGCACGAAGCAGTTAGCTCCATTCCAGGTCTATACCTAGGCCTGGCTTTTCTAATGGGATCAACTTACCATTTTTCACTTCAAAGCCACCGGAAGCCGGATCTCGTGCCAGATCAAAACTTCCATCAAGATCCAGGTATTTTGTATTGCCACAAGAATAGGCCAGATGCATAGCGGCAGCTATGCTCAATCTACTTTCATCATTACATCCCCACATCAACTCGATATCATGGGATTTCGCGATTTGAGCAATTTGTTGCGCTCCATATATTCCTCCACACTTCATGAGTTTGACATTAAAAATACCGGCACGACCTAGTAGGGCGATTTTTTGGGCATCAGACGCATTATGGAGCGATTCATCTGCTGCGATTTTTTCTCTAAGATTTTTAGGTAGTTGATCTACATATTCGAATCGGTCTGCACGGATGGGTTGTTCATATAATTCTATATCAAGGTTTGCACAATCTTCATATAGTTTCTTAAACTGATCTACCGTATAACCTTGATTGACATCGGTACGTATCTTTATCGATTGGCCATAAGTCTCCCGAAGTTTTACCAATCGTTCCAGATCTTGATCCGGATGAATTCCTATTTTGACCTTTAAATGGTCAAATCCTGAGGCCAAAAATGCCCCTGCCTCTGATAAGGTCTGTTCGACATCCATGATCCCAATCGTCACAGATGTGGAAAGTGGTTGCTGTTTGATGCCTAAAGCGGCTACGAGCGATTTGTCTTGAA
>JANOWJ010000075.1:0-29394 GCA_031417835.1 Saprospiraceae bacterium
TTGGGAGATAAAGTATTCTTAGATGCCAATGCAGATGGTCAGCAAGCAGTAAGCGGCGAGCCTGGAATAGCTGGAGTGATCGTAAAATTATTAAATAGTGGTGGCATTGAAATTGCACGGGATACTACAGATGCTAACGGGTTATATAGTTTTAGTAATCTTACTCCCGGTACGTATAGTGTAGATTTTGACACTCCAACAGGAGGCTACAGTCAAACTACTTCCAATAATGGGTCTGATGATAATGATAGCGACGCAGGTGTCAATGGCATCACGGGTATGTATACCTTGATTGCAGGTCAAAATAACACATCGGTGGATGCGGGCTACTATACTTCAGCATCCATAGGTGATAGAGTATGGTTGGATGCCAATGCAGATGGTCAACAAGGGGGCAGCAGTGAACCTGGAATAGCTGGGGTGATCGTAAAATTATTAAACAGTGGTGGCATTGAAATTGCACGGGATACTACGGATAGTAATGGAATATATGGATTTAATAATTTGACTCCCGGTACGTATAGCATAGACTTTGACACGCCAACAGGAGGATATTTTCAGACCACTTCCAATAGCGGGTCAGATAATACGGATAGCGATGCAGGGGTCAATGGGATCACAAGTACGTATACCTTGATTGCAGGACAAAATAACACAACAGCAGATGCGGGCTATTATATGACAGCTTCTTTGGGGGATAGAGTTTGGCTAGATGTCAATGCCGATGGCCAACAAGCGGCCACTGGCGAGCCGGGAATCTCAGGTGTCATCGTAAAATTATTAAACAGCGGCGGCATCGAGATCGCACGCGATACGACCGATGCTAATGGTATCTATGGCTTTAGTAATCTTATACCCGGCACCTATAGTGTAGACTTTGATGGCCCAGCGGGATATACGGCAAGTATCGCTAACGCAGGCAATGATGCATTGGATAGTGACGCAGGCGTCAATGGTATCACGGAATCTTATATCCTAAATCCAGGTGAGAATAATACTTCGGTAGATGCAGGGTTTAATTGTAATTCAATCATCCCCTTTAATCCAATCAATATATGTGGTTTTATTGGTGAAGATCTGACTAGTCATGAACCCGTTGGCTATACAGGAGGTGTATGGAAATTAAATGGAGTTGCTGTATTAGATCCTACTTATGTGGAGGAGCCTGGTTCATATACTTACAGTTATACAAGTTTACTTGGATGTACTGCTTCAGGGACTTTGGTGATTAATAGTGTCGCACCTGACTATACCCCTACAATAACATTATTGCCAAATGACATCACAGGAATTTCATCTGTTAACGTTGTGGTTGAAGTAAAAGAGCTTCTTAATCGAAATTCGTGTGGTGACATAATAGTTGTAATACCTACTTTTATTGAGAGATATACGACAACATGGGATCCAACTTTGACATCAGTACCCAACTCGTCCGGAGGACCTTCGGTTTCTGTATCAAATAGCGATTGGGAATTCCTTGGAATTGATTCAGGCTTCTATGTTTGGAAATACATCGGAACTTCTGGTAATTTTCCAGCTGGAGGGACATCTAAATTTGGTTTCCTAGGAACCTATGACAATCAGGGAACAAGCGGTATTACCAGTTTTTCAGTCTCTATAATTCCCGGAGGTGGTGGAGAAATAGAATTCAGCAATAATTTTGATGGCCAACAATTAATATATCGCAATTAAATTTAAAAAAGAATCATGAAAAGATCATTACTGATTTTATTTACAATACTAACTTTAAAAGTTTCTAGCCAAACGTTTAATCCTTCTGCAGGATCAATAGATTGGAATCCTAACTCTGGAACAGGATTGGCAAATGGGACATTTAACTGTGGGCAATCGATTGTTGGTCGTGCTAGAATTAATATAACTGGTTCTCCTTCTAGTTCGTACCCAATTTGCGCCATCCCAATGATAATAACTTTTACGTTAACTGATGGCGCAACCTTTATAGGGAATACAGCTAATGATGTTGTTTCTGCAGTCGCTCCTGGACCACTGTGGGAAGGATATTTTTCATGGACAATGAATGGTCCAAAAACAATTATTACAGCTACTCAAACTGCCACCATTGCATTAAGTATTTCAGGCTTAGCTGCCACCGAATTTGATTTTGATGTAAAGGTTCCAATAGCTTTAGGTACGTTCAGTTTCAGTACAGATCTGGCAATGGTGAACGGACAAGCAAGTCCGTGTAATGGTACCAGACCAAACAGTACGGCAACCGGGGTAGATGACACTGAATCAACCGTGGCAAATCTATGGTGTAGATCCTTACCCTTCGAGTCAGTTGCGATTCAATCTCTCCATTTAGAGGCTCAGGGTATAGGCCTGACATGGAAAACATTCAATGAGTCAAATACCAAAATATTTGAGATTGAACGCATGATAGATGTCAAAAACAATACATGGCTCAATGTAGGTACAGTACCAGCGGCAGGTACTTCTATTCAGGAGTTGACCTATCAGTATATGGATAAAACATCTACTGCAGCAGCTAAGATCTACTATCGAATCAAACAAATAGATCAAGATGGCAGTTTTATTTATTCAGATAGCCGCAGTATCCAACCTTTACGAAGCAAACTTGCTCTGTCGATAGAAGGTTATCCCAATCCTACACGAGGCACATACAATCTCAGTATAGAAAGCAAGACAGATGAGACTATGCAGTTGGAGATCTTCGATATCCTCGGTAAATCTATCTTAAAACAAAATATACCTGTGCAAGCAGGATCTAATCTACATCCGATCGCAATGGATCGACTGAATACAGGCACCTATCTGGTGAAAGTATCTGGTAAAGAAACGAGTGAGGTGCTCACTGTGATGAAAGTAGATTAATTAAGAACTGGACTATTATTAATACCACTTACAGGGGCCACTTCGATTCATCGAAGGCGGCCCTTGTGGTTTTTACGGCTTATGCAGTCAACCAAAGGGCCTTCCCTCTGGGACTTAATCCCAAACCATTCATTAGAAATGAATGGTTTATCCTGCGGATTGACGAAGTAATTGTAAAGCAATTACTTGTCAGGGTTGACCCTGATATTGAAAATGAATGAATTACTTCCATTGACTTATTTCGTAATTCATTCATTTTCAATCATCAGATTTTTCATTAGAAATTCTAATGAACTATTTCGGTTAATTTGATTTATTGAGATCTGGTGGTTACCAAAGGGCCGTCCCTCTGGGACTTGCAAGATCGCGCCTCATGAAGAAAGCTCCGCAGGAAAAGGTCGACCCTCCGGGACTATCAAGATCGCACCTCATGAAAGCTCCGTAGGAGCGACCATTTGGTAAACCAAGCTCACCAAGTGGCATAAGTCCCATCGGGACGACCTTTTTCGAGGGTAAGGTAGAGACCAAAAGGTCCTCCCTCTGGGACTTAATCTCTTATCCATTTCGGATTTCGGAAGGTGCCATTTCGGATGTCGGGATGACCATTTCGGATTTGCGATTTCGGATTTCGGGAGGTGCCATTTCGGATGTTGGGATGACCATTTCGGATTTGTGATTTCGGATTTCGGAAGGTGCCATTTCGGATGTCGGGATGACCATTTCGGATTTGCGATTTCGGATTTCGAGATGCGGGAATTTCCGAAATCGCAAATCGCAAATCCGATACGGCTAAGATCACATGCATGATTTATAGTTATATTGATGTATGAAAACTGCAATTTGTGCTGTACTCTTTTTCCTAGGCATAATGACTCCTATCACAGCTCAGACTGTTGCCTCTGACGCTCCTTGGTGGCCGCATCCCATCTGGGGGGCAGGAGATCAGGCCGGAGCATCCAATTGGATCACTCCTGAGAAAATAGTCAAAGCCATGAAGCTCGTAAAAACAGGTAAGACCTATGAAATGGGTAATATCTATGAGCAGAGTATGCCGTTATCAGGCAAAAGGAGTTATAAACTAGTCATCCCGTCATTTCCAACCCACGGGCCTATAGGACCTGACCAAGTAGTATTCAATGATGAATATATCACCGGCGACCTGGGTCAGGTGGGTACACAGTTTGATGGACTAGGCCATCCCGGAAGAATCATGAAAATGGCGAAGGGTGATTCAACAGAGGTGTTTTACAACGGCTTTACAACAGCCGAAATGCGTAACCCGTACGGATTACAAAAGCTAGGTATAGAACATGTCAAACCTATTATCACCAGAGGACTATTGATAGACCTGGTGGGACTGCATGGGGTCCATACTGTATCGGATGGCTATGAACTCAGCCTGATTGACTTAAAAGCAGCATTGGTTAAACAAGGGATATCAGAATCCTGGATTGAACCCGGAGATGCCATACTATTTAATTTTGGATGGTGGCGCAATTGGCCGCAGCCCTGGGTCATGGATGGCCGTCGAAGGCCGAGGATCAGTACAGAGGTCGTGCAATGGTTGATTGATCATAAGCCGAGTATGGTGGGCTCTGACGCCATTCTGGATGGGGATATATTTAATGTACATACGGAGCTGACGATGAAGCAAGGCGTCTTTAATCTGGAATGGATGCGATTTGATCAAATGTCGGAAGATAAAGCCTATCAATTTTTATTCATCTTTACTCCGATCCGATTTAAAGGAGCTACAGGCTCGCCCGGGCGCCCTATAGGTATACGGTAAGGAGGGATGTTTGTAGAGGCGAAGCCACTTCTCCATTTCGGATTTTCGATTTCGGATTTCGGGATTTTCGATTTCGGATGTGGGATTTCAGATTTCGGGATGAAGGATTTTGGATTTCGGATTTCGAGATATACTATTTCGGATGTGGGATTTCGGATTTCGAGATACAGGATTTGCGATTTTGGATTTTGGATTTCGGATTTCGGGATGCATGCTTTCGAGATGTAGGAATTTCCGAAATCAGAAATCGCATCTCCAAGCCTAAAATCCACTCAAGCCAACATGCCGAAGGAAAAAGCCAAGGAATATTCCACCCGACCCGCCTATATTCATTTCGGATTTGCGATTTCGGATTTCGAGAAGCAGGATTTGTGATTTTGGATTTTGGATTTCGGGATGCATGATTTCGAGATGCAGGAATTTCCGAAATCAGAAATCGCATCTCCAAGCCTAAAATCCACTCAAGCCAACATGCCGAAGGAAAAAGCCAAGGAATATTCCACCCCCGACCCGCCTATATTCATTTCGGATTTTCGATTTCGGATTTTCGATTTTGGATTTCGAGAAGCAGGATTTCCGAAATCGCAAATCCGAAATCCGAAATGGATAAGGGGCTGATTTTAACATTTGCTTAAAACTTATCCATATTTGGTAGATATGAATAGTATCTTTGTGATCGATTTTTTCGACTTTTTTCGAACTATAAAACACCGATACCTATTTCCTCGTATTTGATGATATGAATAAAACAGCATCGAAAGTCACGGCGGGCTCATTACTCATAGCGCTGGGTATTATCTATGGCGATATTGGTACCAGCCCATTGTACGCGTACAAAGCTATCCTAGGCCATCGGGTGATCGATGAAGTGCTCGTCTACGGAGGTGTATCCTGTGTATTTTGGACTTTGGTGTTTCAGACAAGTATTAAATACATCTGGCTCACCTTGAGAGCTGATAACGATGGTGAAGGTGGGATATTTTCTTTATACGCGTTAGTGCGAAGATTTGGTAAAGGATTGGTTTTGCCCACTATGATTGGAGCGGCTGCACTCCTAGCCGATGGACTCATAACTCCACCGATATCGATCATGTCTGCTGTAGAAGGATTGGGTACGATCAAAGGATTGGAACATATACCTACTTTGCCGATCGTCATAGGCCTAATCACGATATTCTTTTTATTTCAGCGATTTGGCACCCAAAAGGTCGGATCATTATTCGGACCCATCATGACGGTATGGTTTTCGATGCTCTTTGTATTGGGTATTAATCAAATTATACACCATCCGGATATTATCAAAGCTCTAAATCCCTATTATGCTTTTGAATTGCTGGTTCGATATCCCGGGGGCTTTTGGATTCTAGGCGCTGTTTTTCTAGCTACTACCGGTGCAGAAGCATTGTATTTTGACCTAGGGCATTGTGGCATCAAAAACATTAGGATTACCTGGGTATTCGTTAAAATTTGTCTTGTGACCAATTATCTAGGTCAGGCTGCCTGGGCTATGCAACATCTCCAGTCTTCACTGAATGGTCGAAGTCCATTTTTTGAAATTATGCCTACTTGGTTTTTGATTATAGGTATCCTTATCGCGACTGCTGCCGCCATCATAGCCTCACAGGCAGTGATCAGTGGCAGTTATACCCTTATCAGTGAAGCGGTGCATTTAAACTTTTGGCCCAGAGTGACGATAAGGCAACCCTCGGAGACGAAAGGACAGATCTATGTGCCCAGCATCAATCTTTTATTGTGGGTGGGTTGCGTCTTGATCGTACTTTTCTTCAGAACATCTACCAGCATGGAAGCGGCGTATGGCCTTGCTATCATCCTAGCTATGATGATGACAACGACTCTCTTAAATTCGTATTTGATTTATAGATTGAAATGGAATCGATTTGCAACCATAGGGATCATTGGGCTTTTTGGAACGATCGAAATGAGTTTTTTTATTGCCAATATTAAAAAATTTCCGGAAGGGGGTTACCTGACGATTCTGTTGGCATTTGTGTTTTTTTTAGTCATGTACGGGATTTATCATGGTCGTAGGATCAGTAACAAAATGACCAAATGGGTCAACCTGGATGATTATAACCCTTCCCTGAAAGAATTAAGCGAAGATCTGGAGATACCCAAATTTGCAACTCATGTCATCTATCTCACTAAAGCAAATACCAAACATCAAATAGAACAAAAAATCATAAACTCCATTCTGTCCAAAAATCCAAAGCGTGCAGATGTATATTGGTTTTTACATCTTCATCGGACGGAGGCTCCCTACACCTTGGAGTACAATGTGCACGAATTGCTGGATGATAAGGTAATCAAAGTCAATCTGCATATCGGATTTAGAGTACAGCCTTTGACGGAGCTGTATTTCAAACAAATCGTGCGGGAATTGGTCCGAAAAAAAGAACTCAATCTGCATACCCGTGCGGATGGGTCTACGAAATATAATGCAGAGCCTGATTTTAAATTTGTAGTTATTGAAAAATATATCTCGGTAGAAAACCAATTTACAGCAAGCGAAGGTATCCTACTGAATAGTTATTTTTTCCTCAAAAATCTAGGCTTGAGTGACGAGAAAGCTTTTGGCTTAGACAAAAGTGATGTAGTCATAGAAAGCATTCCCCTGGTCATTCATCCGGTAGAAGATGTAAAGTTGACCCGGCAGGAAAATTCGCATACCATACCTAATCCAAAAGAAGTCGCCGATAAAATAGGCACTATATCTAATTGAATAGTACGTTGATAGACCATGAGACATGCAAAGGAAAAAGTCACCACAGTATCATTGCTGATCGCTCTGGGCATCATCTATGGTGATATCGGTACGAGTCCACTATATGTATTCAAAGCGATCTTAGGTGAGCATACCATAGAAAGGGACCTCGTGTATGGTGGCGTATCCTGCGTATTCTGGACTCTTCTGTTTCAGACTACCATTAAATATATTTGGCTTACACTCAAAGCGGACAATGATGGTGAAGGTGGTATTTTTTCGCTGTATGCTTTAGTAAGGCGATATGGCAAAAAGTTATATCTGCCTACGATGATTGGCGCTGCGGCATTATTGGCCGATGGGATGATCACACCTCCGATCTCTGTGATGTCTGCTATGGAGGGACTGGAAAATATACCCAGCTTAAGTCATATCCCTATTCTCCCTATCGTCATAGGCATCATTACAATATTGTTTTTTTTCCAACGGTTCGGAACTCAAAAAGTAGGCATCTTATTCGGCCCGGTCATGGCCGTTTGGTTTTCTATGTTGTTTATACTGGGCATACTTGGGGTGGTACATCATCCGGAGATCTTAGCCAGCTTAAATCCATATTATGCATATAATCTTTTGGTCCAATACCCGCAGGGCTTCTGGATCTTAGGGGCAGTATTTCTGGCGACTACCGGAGCAGAAGCTTTGTATTCTGACCTTGGACATTGTGGTATTAAAAACATCCGCATCACATGGGTATTTGTAAAGACTTGTTTGGTCGTCAATTACCTCGGTCAGGCCTCTTGGTCCATGCAGCATGTAGGGGAGACCATCGGCGCTCGAAATCCATTTTATGAGCTTATGCCTGCCTGGTTTTTATTGATCGGTATCATCATAGCGACGATGGCTGCTATCATTGCTTCGCAAGCTTTGATCAGCGGTAGTTTTACATTGATCAGTGAAGCAGTCAACCTCAACTTCTGGCCCAGAGTGACTATCCGGCAACCTTCTGAAACCAAAGGTCAAATTTATGTGCCCAGTGTAAATGTGATCTTATGGGTAGGATGCGTACTGATCGTATTATATTTTAAAAGTTCGGCAAATATGGAAGCAGCATATGGGTTGGCTATCACGATCACGATGTTGATGACTACGATTTTGCTTAATTATTTTTTGAGATATAGATTAAAATGGAATCGATTTTTGGTTGCAGGAGTGATTTTTGTTTTTGCAGCCATCGAATTATCCTTTCTTATCGCCAATGGTAGGAAGTTTCCAGAGGGAGGTTTTATCACTGTGATCTTGGGTGGTGTATTTTTTCTAGTGATGCTCATCATCTATAAAGGGCGTAAGATCAGCAATCAACTCACCAAGTGGGTCAATCTGGATGATTACCATGTGCCACTAAAAGCATTGAGTGAAGATTATACGATACCAAAGTTTGCTACCCATTTGATTTATTTGACCAAGGCCAATACGCAGCATCAGATTGAACAAAAGATTATAAAATCTATTCTCTCCAAAAACCCAAAACGAGCGGATGTCTATTGGTTTTTACACTTACATCGCACAGAGACTCCCTATACACTGGAGTATGATGCCTGTGAACTTTTGGATGACAAGGTTATCAAAGTCAATATTCATATCGGATTCAGAGTGCAACCATTGACGGAGTTGTATTTTAAACAGATCGTACGCGAGCTGGTGGAGAATCAGGAATTGAACCTGCACCGCAGACCGGATGGATCATCAAGATATAATGCAGAACCCGATTTTAAATTTGTAGTCATCGAAAAATTTATTTCGGTAGAAAATGAATTTTCTTTAAATGAAGGCATTTTACTGAATAGCTTTTTCTTTCTGAAAAACCTGGGCTTGAGTGATGAGAAAGCTTTTGGCTTGGATAAAAGTGATGTCGTAGTTGAAAATATCCCGATTATTATCCATCCAGTAGGACAAATAAATCTAAGACGGCAACAACCTCAAAAAAAGTTGGTGCAATAGTGTAAACGCCAAGGTCGCACCTTTAGAATCATGTAGCGATGGATTTTTATTGGTTAATTTCAGGTCGAAAACAAAAATTATGAAAAGACTATTAATAGGATTGGTGATCTGTGTATGTATAGACATGTACGGTCAGGCAAATATCCAATCCCAAGTATATGAAGGAGATATGCCAGGTACTTTATTTGAAGGAACTACGCATTCTATGAAATACATGAAACTGGAATTAGTTAAATTGGTTGCCGGTGCCTCTATAAAAAGTAAAACTAAATCTTTGGAGCATGTCATTATTGTCAAATCCGGTGCACCAGTCATCTCCTCAAAACTTTTACACACGGTCATGACCCCCGGCAGTTTAGCTGTCATGACTAAAGGCAACAGCTATAAGATTAAAAAAGGATTGCAAAACCAAGAGGATTTGTATTATATCTTTTCTTACCAAACTAAAGACCCTGCTAAGGCGGCAGATACTGCTACTTCCTTTATTCGCTTGTGGGAAGATCTTTCATTTCGACCTCATGACCGAGGTGGGGTGCGCAGTTGTTTTGATCGGCCTTCTAGCCAGACCCGCCGATTAGAGATGCATGTCACTACATTGAAAGCCGGCCTCAAAAGTCATGAACCCCACACCCATAAGGCAGTAGAAATCATATTGATGTTCGATGGACATACTAAAATGTTGATTGGTGAGACAAATTATGAGGGCTACAACGGGTCTGTGTATTTTATAGGTTCTACCTTGTTGCACGGTATTCAGAATGTGGGGGACAAGCCCTGTAGTTATTTTGCTTTCCAATGGGAATAAACGCCAAGTAAAAGTTATTTTAAAAAACAAAATCAAACCCTCCTATTGACTGCTCGTTATTCATTCGCACCCAGATTGGCTCTTGTTTTAGGTTCGATCTGTATTGCTTGCTCACCGATATTTACCAAATTGACGGCTATAGATGGACTGAGTTCTGCATTTTATAGGGTAGCCATTGCTTTTTTAATCTATCTTCCATTTGCAGTTGCGCATCGATACTATATTATTGAAATAAAGAAACTTGGATTGGCCTTATTCTGTGGATTACTCTTTGCCCTGGACTTGGCGTGTTGGAATCAATCCCTGATGATCACAAATACAGCCGTGGCCACAGTGCTGGGTAATATGGCTCCTGTATGGGCCGGTTTAATGTTGTTTTTTTTTACTTCGCATAAGCCTTCATTGTATTATTGGTTGGGTGTATTGATTGCAATGGGTGGATTGGTCATTTTGATAGGGTGGAATACAGTTGTTCATTTTGATTTCGACCATGGGAGTGTCCTGGCTTTGGGAGCTAGTTTTTTTTATGGATTTTATATGGTATTAACGGGTCGCGCGAGGCTGGGCTTATCGACGAGTACCTTTATGTTTTATTCTATGCTGGGCTATCTTGTCTCATCCTTGTTGTTTGCTTTATGGGCAGGATCACCACTGATTGGTTTTTCTTCGACTTCATGGCTTTATCTGATTTTGTTGGCTATTTTTCCACAACTTTTGGGCTGGCTGTTTGTCAACCATGCACTGGGTACCCTGCCGTCTACTGAAGTATCGATCGTCCTATTGAGCCAAATTGTCATAGCCAGTCTTTTGGCCACGATGGTTTTTAGTGAAACGCTATCAGTTGATCAGATAGTCGGTGGTCTAGTCATTATATGCGGGATCATTGTCACCTATATTAAAAAATAAGAGGAGAAATGGTGATATTTTATCTTGACCGTTGGGCTAGTACAATTAGTCTTCGTAGATCTGTTCAATCAACCCCTCATACTTTTTCTTCAATAGTCTCCTTTTTAGTTTGAGAGTAGGAGTCAGCTCACCTTCGCTGCCATCCGCTTTGATCGGTTGCCAAACTTCGGGCACTAATACAAACTTTTTCACTTGCTCAATGTGGCCAAATAAGGGATTATATTTATCGATGATCTGTTGATACAATTCAATGATGCGTGGTGATTGACAGATTTCCTGAATGTTGGTCCAGGGCATATTTTGACCTTGACACCAGACCTTGAGGCTGTCTTCTGAGGGCACGATCAATGCACTTATGAATTTCTTGGCGTCACCAATCAGCATAATATTATCAATCAAAAAATCTTCTTTAATCTTGTTTTCAATGGGTCCGGGTGCGACATATTTACCTCCGGAAGTTTTGAACAATTCTTTTTTGCGATCTGTGATTTTTAAAAATTGAGTACCGTCTTGCCCTGTGACGAATGTACCCACATCTCCAGTACAGAGCCAGGTCTTGCCATCGATTATTTTTAAGGCATCAGTCGTCCATTGAGGTTGGTTATAGTAGCCCAACATGATGTTATCACCAGCTGCTAATATTTCACCTTCACCTGGCTTGTATATACCTTCAGAATTATCAAGTTGGACCTCGACCTGTGAGAGGAGTGGACCGACAGTACCAATAATGGCTTTATAAGGCACAAATTGATTAAAACTAATGCCTGGAGATGCCTCTGTCAGGCCATATGCTTCCCGCACAGGAATCCCGGCTGCAGAAAAAACCCGGATAATCATGGCCGGACAAGGAGCAGAACCTGTGACTATGCCCTTGACCTGCCCACCTAATGCTTGTCGCCATTTAGAAAAGATCAATTTATCTGCAATAGCCCATTTGATTGATGCCAATCCGGTGGGGACTTTATCATACTCGTAGTCATCGGTGAGCCTCAGAGCCCAGAAAAATAGTTTCTTTTTTAATCCGGAAAGCGCCTCGCCTTTGTTATATATTTTTTCATATACTTTTTCCAATAACCGGGGTACACAAGTGAAAAAATGAGGACTGACTGATCTGAGATCACCAGTATCCCCGCCCAAATTATCTGTACCAGTCTGATAAACAGATAGACCTACAAAAACAAAAGCATAAGTGGCGGCTCGCTCAAAAATATGGCATATCGGTAAGAAGCTCAAGGCTCTGTCGCCTGGCACTACCGGCAATAAGTCCTTGACCTGTCGGATGCAACTAGCCAAATTAAAATGCGATAACATGACTCCCTTAGGCTTGCCAGTGGTACCACTGGTATAAATGATGGTAACCAGATCAGAGGGTCGAGTAAGGTCTATATTGGCATTTAATTCAGAGGTTCGATCGTTGCGTAATAAATCTTTCCAGTTTACCTCGCCGACGCCTGCGTCTATCCCGATCAGTTGCTTGAGCTGTGGCAAAGCAGGTCGCGCAGTTTGTACTTTTTGTTGTAGATCTCCCTGACCTATAAATGCAGCTTTGCATTCAGCTTCCTGCATGATGTACTCGTATTCCAGTGGGCTAATGGTCGGATATAAAGGCACAGAGACCATACCAGCATATTGCAAAGCCAGATCCACGATGAGCCACTCCGGCTGATTTTTATAGGATATGATCGCAATATTATCTCCCCGTTGGTAACCAGCTGCCAACAGGCCTTGAGCAAGTTGCCTTGAATAATCGATTATTTGAGTCGTACTATAGAATTGCCATGCTCCATTTACTTTTGAACCAAATGACTTTTCTTGAGGATAATGTTGAGCTTGAAACTCAATAAATTCGAATACACGTTCTATAGCCATGTGAGTAAATTAGGAATTAAGTATGAATGATTCGAATGATTCGAATAATTCGAATGACGAATGAAATAAGATATAAGGACTATACATGAACTCGTCGATCATCATTTGACATTTGAATTAATCGTACTAATATAGCTAAATTAATAAAGAAATAACTTCCGACTTTGTCTGTTTCAATCATGTCGTTAAATAATAAGATGATAAGGATCGTACCGGTAGACCATAATGTGGCTATAACCCAGGTCTGCAGCTCAGGACAGAGATGTATCAAGGCATATTGCGCTGTTTTGAAATAGCCATACAATAAGATTAGAAAAAACAGGAGTCCGGGAATGCCCTGTTCTACAGCCGTCATCAGATAATAATTATGAATGGTGCTTTGCTCCGGATTATCACTCACATAGGTCGCAAACTGATGTAATGTAAAGGGTTCATAATTTTGAACAAAATTGGAAGGCCCATAGCCGATCAATGCTCGCTCCTGCGTCATGCGTATGCCAGCTACCCATCGATACAAACGCTCCATCGTGGAGATGTCTTTGCCTTGCGGAGTGGCTTCTAATAAGGAACTGAAATTAGTATGTGTCACGGCTTGATTATAATCCGGGGCAAGCTCCAGGTATTTATTGTCCATAACATAATAAAACAATCCTACACAGATCAAAATAATGGATGCTACACTTACGAAGTTTAAAAGCTTAAATTTTAAGATAGGGTATATGAATACAATACTGAACAGTGCCACATAGGCCGCTCGGGTATATGAAAAAGCTATACCGATCAGCAAGATAATGCCTACGAATAGCAGGCTATAACGAATCCATGGCTTTTGGCGAAAAGAATGTATCAAAGGATATAAGAAAGGTAACACGCAGACCAATAAACATGCATAATTGACATGATTTCGATAAAATGGTCTTACGACTTCATTGATCGTATTAAAAGCAAAGCCGGTAAGCCCATGACGGATCTCTATAATGAGTACACTCAATGCAGCAGTAAGTAAAGAAAGCAAAGCAAACCAACGCAATCGATGGGTGTTTTTTAAAAACACAAAGGTCATCACATAAAACACAAAGATGTACCAAGTCTTTGAGAGCCAAAACTTCATAGAAAGTATGGGATCCGTACTCATAATACTGGTACATAAAATCCAGAGCCAGTGAAATGCTAAAAGCATACTTAAAGGATGCCGAGACAGGGTGATAAGATCCTGAAAACGGCGCGTTATTAAAAAAACCGATCCTAAACCAAAAAGCCACCACATCAAGGGTTCATCCGGAAAGTCCGTACCCAGGTCACCAGGTAATTCGATTTCTGTACTAAAAGGTATACTAACCAATAATAAATAATAGATCCAATGCAATCGAACGACACTGATCCATACGAACAAAATACCCAAAGGAATGAACATCCATATCATGTGGTCGGTACCAATACTGATGAGCGCACATAGACACACCAGCAGTGGGAAAATGGATTTTCCTACGGGTGCAGATAAAAATGCAATACTACGGTCCATTGCGTTGGGATTAGGCCCAGTAGTGTTTTAAGAGATAATAACCAGCCAATGCCATCATAGATAAAACAGTAGCTCCTAACACCAAAACACTTCTTTTGGGACGAGACTTATAATCCGGCACCTCGGCTACACTCACCGTGATGACTGCATGAGGGTCGGATGCGATAGCATTTTGGGTATGTTGATGTCGGATTCGATCTTCGTTGATCTGGCCTTGTAATCGGTCAAGACTGGTCAGCAATGCCGACACCTTACTGACCCCTTGGCTAAAGTTTTCGAGATTAAAGGCTTGATTAGCATCACTCCCATTGATCGATTTGATCTGAGTTTCAAGGCCTTTTATTCTGGCCGCTAGATACATCAATGTATCTTTTGGGGCTTTTTTTTGCTTCAATAATTCATATCGGGCTTGTTCTCCTGCGAGTGCATTGGTTGCCTCAGTTGCAATGTTAGCCATGGATTCGGTCTGGGCATCGATATTGTAGATTGGATATTTTTTACGCAGGCGTCCCAAGCTATCGCTCAATGAGTGAATTAGGTTTTGTTTTTCATTAATACTGGTTTCATACGTTTTGGCGATATCACTCAGGCGTCGCACAATCATCGCATGTGAAAACGAATTGACGATATTCCTGGCACGATTGGTCATAAGAGCGGCCAACTCTTTGTCCTGATCTTCTATACTAAGATCGATGGCATCATATTTTGTTTTATTGACTTCAAGAAGTTTACTTAGTTTTTTTCTGATTTTATGACGAGACAATGGTTGTGTCGAATCAATCTGGTAATGCTCATATAACCCAAACTCATGAATCAATTGGTCTTTAACCTCATTGTTTTGACAGATGGTCAATAATCGATCAAGATCTTGGCCACTGCCATAAAATTCCATCTCCTTAGTTGCTTGACCAAAGATCTGTTCCGGTTTGGCAAGATCTAAGCTGGCAGGATAAAACGTAGTAGTGGCTTTATAATAATTTTTTAAACCCAAAGATAAAATAGTGGTGAGCAATAAAACGGCTAATGACCACTTTAAGATGGGTCTACGTTGTCTCCAGATCACTTGTACGGCATCCTTGATATGCTCGGATTCTTCCATGCGGCTAAAGTAGGGATTTCTGGGCATCCGATCATCAATCGAGGATCAGAGGAGGAGTGGCAAATTTCACTTTTGATAGCTGGCAAATAGACTAGCGTCATGGCTAAAGCCTGGGTATCAGACGGCATTAACCCCAACCTTAAGGCTGGGGTTAAGCAAGTATTTTGTTCGCTTTGCTTTAGCCATGAACAAATTTCTGCGAGACAACAGGGTTAGGCATTACAATATGGTCAGCATAAAAAGACTTAACATCAACCAAATGTTTTTAAGGTAAAGTAGTGTCTATAAGCTTCTCTCTTTCATCATGATCCAAATTGATTTTGTAGGAATAATGCCACTCAATATCAAACAAATACTACCCAATCCTGACATCAAGGCTAATTTAAAACCAGGTGCTCCATTTAATTGCTTTAATAATATATAAAGTGCAATCATAATAGTCACAGAGCCCAATAATTGGCTTAGATGAGGAGTGGCCATTCGGAGCCCGGTGTATTTTTTAATTTGGTAAACGAGCAAGATCGAAGTACACATCTGTGTGATCCCTGCTACCACTGCTGCTCCCGGTGCCCCCATGCTAGGAGTAAACATTACATGTAAGCATACATTGATGAAGATAGATCCAAGGAAAAAATAATTCATAGTCCGGATCTGTCCTGCTGCAGTGATAAACGTACTCATAAGATAGTTAATGGTCAATGGGATAAGATTAAGGATCACAAGATGTAATATAGCAGGATGGTCATCGACATATAATAGATCCATAATGTATCGATGTTGACTCAGAATGGAAAAGCTGATCAGCGTAGATAAACCCACCAAAAGTCTCCAGGACAGATCAAACAAGGACTGATACGCTTCGGAATCTTTGCGACTGATCGAAAAGGAAAACATAGGAAGTAATAACCCCGCAAATAAAAACCCCATCATATTGGCTGCATCTAATAATCGATACGCTGCGGCATATATGCCGGCTTGCTCATGGCCATCTTTGCGCAAAAGGTCTAACCATACAGGCTCCATTCTACAAAATAAAACCATCAGTAAAAATATACCTGCATAAGGCAGACTTGCTCGGATGATCTTGAGTGATGACCCGACTTCGAAAGTTGGGATAACCTGTCCTACTCGCCGAATTACCCAAAATAATCCAACCACAAATGGGATGGCCATCGAAATCGATTGTAGCCATAAGAAATGATCTATCGTACTGACCTTACCTATGGATAGCCCTATGGTAAAGAGGATAATAAATATCAACTTATCAGCGATCGAAAAAAAACTATCTAATCTAAAATAGCCAAGGCCTGACATGTAAGCCCGAAAAAAAAGCAAGCCTGAAATTAGAACTTGATTGAGGCTTATCCAGAGGATGACCTTAGCATAAGTATACCAGTACCCCATGAGCCAGGTAATGCATACAAATACCACTAGGAATAAAATAACCAGGAGCGGTTTGATCCAGACAGTATCACGCCATACGATTTGTAATTCTGACCGCTCTGCGGAGATTCTTTTATTGGTATAACTGGTCGTGCCCAAATCCAACAGGATCTGAGGTAACATAGACAAAGAAAATAGAGTAAAATAAAATCCCCAAGCCGCTGTACCGACTTGATTTTGAATGTTACGTTCAATAAAAAAAATATAGTAGGGTTTGATCAGGATGTTGGCCAAGATCAGAAAAGATACATTGACGATAAGTTCTCGGCGCAAAACAGACATGATAGGAGTGAAAGGTACAAAGATCTCCGATCCGGTGATCTGGTTGATTTTATAGGGTAGAGGGAGAGCGACAGCTTAATCTTTAAGCCCCTTTGACCCGCATCTGCAGGGTATACACCGATTTAGAAGCGGTGATAAATAGAGTCTTACGATTTTTTCCACCAAAGGTGACATTAGCGGTCCAGGGCTCCTGGATAGGTATCTGACCGATGAGTTTACCCATTTTATCATATACGGTGACCCCTCTACCTGTCAGATAGACATTGCCTTTACGGTCGATGGTCATGCCATCGGAACCTAGATCACAAAATAGTTTTTTGTCCGAAAGTTGACCATCAGGATTGATTTTGTATACGTATGTTTTCTTGGCTTTGATATCAGCGACATACAAGGTGTGACCATCCGGAGTACCGATGATCCCATTGGGTTGTAAAAGATCATCAGCAACTATTATAGTCTTATTTTGACTAGGATTAAAAAAGTATACTCTTTGTTGACTTATTTCCTGGGTTTCATGTTTCCAATAATCTCGTTTGTACCAGGGATCTGTAAAATAAATACCACCCTGCGGAGTCACCCATAGATCATTGGGCCCATTCAGTCGTTTCCCTTCAAAATTATGGACCAGAACAGTTATTTTTTTATTTTTATCAATCTTCCACAATTGATTTTTTTCATCTGCACAGGCAAGCAAGTCGCCGGCATGATCGACATATAAACCATTTGACCGACCGCATTTTTCCATAAACACCTCGATCATGCCATTAGTATTCCATTTCATGATTCGATCATTGGGTTGATCTGTAAAATAGATATTGCCGGCGCGATCGGCTGCAGGACCTTCTGTAAATCTAAATGCAGACGAGACCAATCGTGGCACTGCTCCTTTTACTACAATGCTAGTCAGGTCTTGACTATAGCCCAAAGTGTAACTATAAAGCATCCATACCCCAACACATAAAATTCTACATTGATTTAAATACATTTCTAAGTATAACTATTTATTGTATAAATATACTAATGAATTTGGAATACTATCCGCAAAGACTGGTCGCGGGTATATGGCGACATACAGATTTTAAGCAGCCAGCTTGATTAGTTTTTCTATTAATGGCCAAGCTCGACTCTTTTGAAAACATCGAAGATTTAATATTGCCGGAGCCCCTTCAATCGACTTCAGATAATTTCAATCTTTTGTGTACTACATTGTTGTACTTCTCCGAAGTATGAAATCTCAGACTTGTCTCTATTACAAAGGTTGAGTTTCTCCGAAACTATAGGATTATCCTTATTGCTTCGGTAGAAGTGGCAAATCCGACATCCGAAATCGTAAGTCCGAAATGGCCAATCCAACATCCAGGAGCTAAGAGTCATTCCTCCGAAATCCGAAATCGCAAATCCGACATCCGAAATCGTAAGTCTGAAATCGCCAATCCAACATCCAGGAGCTAAGGGTCATTCTTTCGACATCCGAAATCGTAAATCCGAAATCGCAAATCCGAGATCCGAAATCGTAAGTCCGAAATCACCAATCCGAAATTGCCAATGATTTTATTTCTCTTAAGAAAACATTAGCATTCCATGGCACTCTCTTTGAATACCTATTCAGTTGATCCGGCCGTTTTATAGGTCGATTACACATAGATATTTATAGATTACCTTTACCCGCTTTATGTCCCGATACGCATACATTTTGGCTATACTCACTATGTCGCTGATGACAGTAGCTCAGCCTATGCGTGGCTGGGAGGCAGGAGGATGGCTAGGTGCGGCACACTACTTTGGTGATCTAAATACCACCTTTCAATTTGATCGGCCCGGCCCTCAAGGCAGTCTCGCATTACGATATAATTTTAATCAACGCATCGCTGCTATGGCTAAGGTATCCGGCATGCGCCTCAGCGCACAGGATGCCAATTCGACCAATGCATTTGAACGCAATCGCAATCTTAGTTTTTTTACAAATGTCCTTGAAGTGGGTGGCCAGCTTGAATTTAATTTTTTCCCTTATAAACACGGTGACAAACAACGATTTTCTACGCCATATTTATTCGTGGGTTTGGCAGGATTTCGATTTGATCCCAAGACCAGGTATAATGGAAGTGTAGTGCGCCTGCAGCCCTTGGGTACTGAAGGTCAGCCTATCGGCAAAGAGTATGCTTTAATACAACCTGCTTTATTGTATGGCATGGGATTCAAATATGATTTGGATCCTGCATGGAGTCTCAATATTGAGGTCAGCGCCCGAAGTCTTTTTACAGACTACCTGGATGATGTCAGTAAAGTATACCCGGATCCCAGCTTATTGGTTGATCGGGGTGTTCTGGCCCCCTTACTGAGCAATAGAAGCCTTTTACCTAATATAGAGCCAGGCCGTCAAAGAGGTGATCGCAGGGAGGCTGATGGTTACGGTATGCTCACGATAGGATTGATGTATTTTTTTAATCCGTTGCCTTGCCCTAAAATTTCAAAATAGCGTTCGTCGTTATTTTATTCTTTTTTTACCTGGATTTTACTGTCAACCAATTTAGACCTAGTTGGTTGGAAATCAATTTTTTATAGCAATATTGTTCCGATATCTAGCGATTTTATTAGTCGTTAGGTTGTTTAATTTGGTATTAATACTATTGATTTAAATAACAGTGTTAAGTATATTTGCGCATATATTTAAATCAGCATGGGTATTTCAGACAGAAAAGAACGTGAAAAAATCGAACTCAAAGAGCTTATTTTAAAAGAAGCCAGAGCAATTTTTTTAGAAGAGGGATTTGAAAAAACCTCAATCCGCAAGATCGCCGATCGGATAGAATATAGCCCGACTACGATCTATCTGTATTTCCAGGACAAAAATGAACTGTTGCTGGCGCTGCATCAGGAGTCCTTCAATCATTTATTTCAATCATTATCTTCTGTTGGGTCCATTCCGGATGCATTTGGCAGGCTCGTAGCCTTGGGTCATGCTTATATAGAATATGGTTTAAAGAACCCAGAAGAGTACGAACTGATGTTTGCATTAAAAGCACCATTGGAGGCATTGCAGTGTAAAGATGAAATATGGTGTGACGGGTTAAAGGCAATCGATCTGGTCAAATCAATGGTTCAGGATTGTCAGGCACATGGCTACCTTCCGACTCATCTGAATGCCGAGACTACAGCTATCATGTTGTGGGGTCAGGTACATGGCTTGGTGAGTCTTCATTTAAACAACCGATTCAATATGTTTCAAGGTCGGGATTTAAATATCATTGTCCAGGACACATTTAATCTATTTGTGCAATTTCTGAAAAGTTTTAAATAACAATATTCCATTCTATACATAAGATTATGATACACCTATTGAACCAGGTATTCAAAACCGACGCTATGATCTTCTTGTGCTTTTTACTGCTATTCGGTACGGGCACGCAGGCTCAATCCGATCCTTTAGATCGATATATTCAACAAGCATTGTTACACCATGGCTTGATCAAGGAACAGTCAGCATTGATCGAGGAAAAGAAGGTGGGCTATGCATTGGCCAAAAAACTCTTCAGCCCTGAGATTAACCTTGGCACCAGTTATACCCTTGCTTTGGGTGGTCGGAATATTGCATTCCCGATAGGTGATTTACTCAATCCTGTAAATGATGCACTCAATGATTTAACGAATTCATCAAAATTTCCTACTCTCGAAAATCAAACGATTCAATTTTTACCCAACAATTTTTATGATATCCGCACCAGAATTACACAGCCGATTATAAATCCGGAAATTAAAATCGGTCAAACGATTAAGAGAGAACAAATTGCACTACAGGAGATGCAACGTGATATTATCGAGCGGGATGTCATCCGGGATGTAAAAAAAGCCTATTATCAATATCTGCTCACCTTGCAAGCCATCGACATCCTGGCCCAAAGTCAATTGATATTGGATGAAAGTGATCGAGTGACGCAAAGCCTGATCCGCAATGGGGTTGCGCTCCCCTCCACAGCATTAAGAATCCAAGCTGAAAGAGCTAAAATCAACACCCAACTTTATGCAGCTCAGCATCAACGCACCGATGCTGCCTCTTATCTTAATTTTATGATCGGAAGGCCTGCAGCGGACTCCATCGAAGTGCAGCGCACTACTGCTTTACCGGACCTCACAACATATCGCACAGAGATCAAAAATGAAGAACTCATGACTTTGGATAAAAGCATGGAAATCCAACATCATTTAATTGACCTTGAAAAGAAGTACAATGCTCCCAGGTTAGGTGCTCAGCTCGATCTGGGATCCCAAAATTTTGATTTCAAATGGGGTGGATATGTATTGGGTGGTTTACAATTGGATGTCCCTATATGGAATAATAAAAAGAATTTGATTCGGCAACAAGAAATCAAAGCAGGAATAAATGCAGTGATTGAAAAAAGAAACTGGGCCAGTCAGTCTTTTCATTTTCAGCTCGATCAAGCTCAGCGTCAAGTGAAAACGGCAATAGATCAATATCATTCTTATACCCCTATTTTAGACATGTCCAGACGATATTTCACAGAGATTTTTAAAAAATTTAAGGAGGGCCAAGCCAATCCTACTGAGTTGATCGACGCTCAAGCTCAGATTACTTTAGCTCTACTTCAACAAAATATTGCGCTGTATCAATCCTGGATCCATGCTGTGGATTTCGAGCGGTTCACCCTCGATAATAAAAACTAATCATTAAAAAATAAATATTCAAAAACATGAATAAGATTTTATTACTCATGGTCTCTATCTTGACCTTAGCTGCTTGTCAAAAAAAAACAAATACCGCAGTTTATGACAGTAAACCCATGAATGTGGATGTATTCAGGGTAAAAGTAGCTCCTGTGACCAGTAGCGCAGATCAACATCAAATCCAATCGACCGGATTATTGACTTCAGATCTGGAATCAAAACCTTCGTTTAAAACTGGAGGTATTATCGAAAGGACTTTTTACCAAGAAGGTGATCGGGTCTCTAAAGGGGCATTGCTGGCTACACTCAATATGTCAGAAATAAAAGCGCAAGTAGCGCAAGCCCAGAGAGCAGTCGAAAAATCGAGTAGGGACCTGGCTAGAGTAAAAAATCTCTATGCTGATACTGTGGCCACATTGGAACAGTTGCAGAATGTACAGACTGCTTATGACCTTTCGACGGAGACTTTGAAAATAGCTGAGTTCAATCAAACTTACTCTCAGATACGTGCTCCTTTTGCAGGTACTATCATTAAGCAGCTGTTACGTGAAGGCGAGGTGACGGGACCTGGCATGCCGGTCTATGCCATCATGGGTACGGGCCAGCAGCATTGGATCATAAAGGCTGCGGTATCCGATAAAGAGTGGGCTATTATTAAAAAAGGCGATAAGGCACAAGTGCGATTTGAGGCATTCCCGGGAATACTGATGAGTGGTGTAGTAGATCATGTAGCAGACTTTAGTAACGCCGGCACTGCCACACTCGATATAGAAATAAAACTACTCCAACCCCATACCAAGCTCGCAGCTGGTCTTATTGCAAATATTATCATTCAACCGAATAACAAATCCCAAGGTCAGATGACCATACCAATAGAAGCCCTAGTATCATCCAATGCCGGTCAAGCTATAGTATTTGTACCCCAGGATGGTAAGGCTATTAAAAAATCTGTTTCTATCGATAAAATATTAGGTAGTCGGGTGACCCTGAGTGCTGGTCTACAAGGCATACAAGAGGTGATCACTGCCGGTGCGGTATATCTTCAAGATGGTGATAAAATCGAGATCATACCATAACGGCATTCTATTTATTTTCCCATTCACTTAATCTGAAAAAAAATTTTCGCGATGAACCTTACTTCGTTTGCTGTAAAAAATTATCAGTTTACTATTATCATCTTTATACTGGCTTTGGCACTTGGAGTTAACTCTTTGCTCAATATGCCCAGGGGTGAAGACCCACCATTTGGAGCCCCCATTTTTGTAGTGTTAGCAGTGTACCCCGGTACCAATCCTACTGATATGGAGCAGCTTGTAGCTGATCCTATCGAAGAAGCATTATACAATCTGGGGGATGTAAAAAAAATAGTGACCGTATGTTCTGATGGATTGATGTTCTGCCAGATCGACTTCAATTTTGGAGTCAATGTGGATAATAAAAATAATGATGTCAATCGCGAGATGAATAAAATCAGGCCCGATCTGCCTGACGGTTTACTGGAATTAAGGGTAGAACGGGCCTCTTCATCTGATGTGGTCATATTACAATCTGCACTTACCTCGGAGACAGCCACCACCACAGAGATCAATGAACTGGCAGAAGAATTGAAACGAGATTTGGAGCGGGTACGAGACCTCAAATGGGTAAAAATTCAAGGGGAACCTCGAGAAAAAATAGACATTCAACTCAAACTTGGTCGTATGGCAAGCATGGGCATCGGAGTCAATCAAGTGATGGGTGCTATAAGCCAAAACAATATCAATATACCGGGTGGTACCATTGACTTAAGTACTAAAAGATATAATATCAAGACCAATAGTGAAATTAAAACTATTGAAGAGATCCAAAATATTATAGTACATACCGGCCAGGGAGGCCAAGTCGTGCGGCTTCATGAAATAGCCAATGTCTATGTGGTGCAATCAGAAATGAATCATATCGCTCGATTCAATGGTAAGCCGGCTGTGTGGGTCTTATCGGCATTAAAAGACAGAAAAAACATCATTACCACACGGGCAAGTATGGATGTGATATTGAAACAATTTGCTGCCCGATTGCCTTCCCACATCCAGTTGCAACATGCTTTTGATCAAGAAGCCAGTGTAAAGCATAGGTTGGGTGGACTCACCCGAGATTTTTCTATCGCTATATTATTGGTCTTGATCACGCTTGTCCCATTGGGCTGGCGGGCCTCATTAGTAGTATTGATTAGTATCCCCTTATCATTAGCGATTGGTTTGGCTTTTTTACATTTATTTGGATTTACATTAAATCAATTGAGTATCGTAGGCATGGTGATAGCGTTGGGCCTATTAGTAGATGACTCCATAGTAGTAGTAGAGAATATTGAACGATTTATGCGTCAAGGCTACTCCCGTCAAGATGCTGCCATAGTGGCTACTAAACAAATCTTTGTGGCCGTGCTCGGATGTACTGCTACTTTAATCTTTGCTTTTTTGCCCTTAGCTTTTTTGCCGGAAGGCGCTGGTGAATTTATTCGGAGTTTGCCTTTGGCAGTATTAATGACGATACTGGCATCTTTATTCGTAGCACTGACGATTATCCCCTTTTTATCCAGTATGATTCTGCAAAAACATGAACGACCGGAGGGGAATTTTTTTATGCGGGCATTCAAACGGTATATCAATGATCCCTATGCACATATTTTGATCTGGGCATTTAAACATCCTATCCTTACTATACTGGGCACCGTGATGATATTTGTAGCTAGTCTGATGATCGTCCCTCAGATTGGATTTAGTTTGTTTCCTAAGTCGGATAAACCCATGTTTAATATTGATATCAAAGCTGCTTCGGGCACCAGCCTCGTGGAAACCAATCGTATAGCTCGTCGCATTGAACAGGATGTATTGCAACAACCCAATATTGTATCCGTCAGTACGAATGTAGGCAAGGGAAATCCAAGAGTATATTATAACGAATTTCAACAAAACTATACCCCTACGTACGCCCAGTTATTGGTACAAGTACCATCCTCATTTGATGTGCCTGCGATCACCACTTTGACGGACAGTCTGCGCAAGCGGTATGAAGGATTGCCGGAAGCTGAAGTAGAAGTGAAAATGTTTCAACAAGGTACCCCGCTACCTGCTCCGATCGAATTCAGAATTATAGGGGATCATCTAGACACCCTTAAAAAATATGCAAATGAATTGGAAAAAATAGTGGCTGCCACGGAAGGCACTCAAACGGTTCAAAATACAATCCGTATCCCAAAGACTGACCTCAGAGTAAAGATCGACAAGACTAAAGCAGGGCTATTGGGCGTGTTGCCTGCGGAAGTAGCCAAAACAGTCAGATTAGGTCTTGCCGGACTAGAAGTAGGTAGTCTTATTGAAAATGACGGCGATGAAAAGATAATACAAGTAAGTGTTGGCAAACCTGACCTAAAGTTGAGCCTGGAGATCTTCGATCAATTGTATGTACAATCTTTATCCGGAGCTCAAATCCCACTCAAACAAATAGCTACGTTGTCTTTAGATGACTCTCCACTATTGATTCAACATTTTAATAAAGAACGGTTCACTGCGATCACCGCCTTTGTAAAAACAGGATTCAATACGATGCAACTGATCGATGATATCGAAACTAAAACTAAGGCAATTCAACTGCCGGCAGGATATCGATTTGTGGCGGCTGGAGAAAAAGAGAGCCAAGAAGAGTCTTTTGGAGGAATGGGCACGGTAGTCATGATTTCTGTATTTTGTTTATTCGCGATCCTCGTCTTGGAATTTAGAACGTTTAAAAGTACCCTGATCGTATTGTCCGTCGTACCCTTAGGCATAGTCGGAGCTTTATGCGCATTATGGATTGGAGGCGAGACCTTATCTTTTGTAGCCACTATAGGTATCGTGGCCCTTATGGGTATAGAGATTAAAAACTCGATCTTATTAGTGGATTACACTAATCAATTGAGAGAAGGAGGTATGGAACTCAAACGGGCCATCATGAATGGGGCGGAGACTCGATTTTTGCCTATACTCCTGACTTCGATGACCGCTATCGGAGGCATGGTGCCGTTAGTGCTTGAAAATTCGCCATTGATCACACCACTGGCTATGGTGCTGATCGGGGGCCTGATCAGCTCAACTTTGCTAAGCAGGATTGTCACACCCTTATTATATTTTCTGATCCCTCCTGCAGTAGTGGTAAAACCGCTGACCGGTGATGATGTCATGTTAAGTCATTGAGCTATGAGTACATGGATGGGTTTAAGTTTGGTCTCTATTTTTTTGGCGTTATCAGGCCTCCATTTTTATTGGGGATTTGGTGGCACCTATGGCCTGTCAGCGGCAGTGCCACAAGCCGAGGATGGTACGCCATTGATAAAGCCGGGAGTATGGTCTTGTTTTTTAGTTGGCTTGGGATTATTAAGTATGGGGGCATTCGTTTTGATCAAGCTAGGATGGTTCGATTTAAATGTACCAGTTTGGATCCTACGCTATGGATTGACAGGGATAGGATTTTTATTTATAGTCAGAGCCATAGGTGATTTTAAGATTGTAGGTTTTTTTGCAAATAATAAGACCCTAAAGTCTACTCCGTTTGCAAGGATGGATAAAAAGTATTACTCTCCATTGTGTGTTTTGATTAGTCTATTGGCCTGGGGACTCGAGTTGTTAGGTTGAATCATATTAATAATTTATCTAATATGTTTTAAATCGATAGATGTAATCGCTAAAAACTGCTTAAAACCTATTAGTTTGCCTATTCCTGCCGTCCTTTTAGGAGACAAGCATGAGCTCAAAAAAGTCACTAGCATAGCCTATAGGGATTATTCAAAGAATGAACTATGCAAGTATGTACAAGTTAGCTTGCCGACCCAGACTCAGTTTGCACTGGGCTATGCCATATTCGCGTCGAGGTCCTCAGTAGCGGTAGGCATCAGGACTTAATCCAAGCAGGAATCAATATCATGCGCTCGTGCGTATTGACAGACTTGACGCCAATCCCAGTTGTTTTGATTGAATAAAAAGGGGGACTTTGATTATCGGCACAAACTACCCTAATAATCATAATAGAATGAAATAAGAAACCCTGACTATAAAATGATTATATATTTCAATTTTAATACTATGTCAATTCTAGGCTAATTTTCGGAATAATTATTTTAATAGTGTCATTCTGTCAATAGTTTTCGTAAGTATCAATTTTTTTATAACATGGGTTATAAATTCCATATAAGTACTTATTTTAAAACATATCTATAATTTTTAACAAAAAACTTAATTAATTATTCAGTATCTTTAACTTAGATCAAAACAAAAGCTATTTCACTTAATAGAATTTAGTTTTGAGTCATCTGTAAAAAAGCTTGAACTCACGCTATCAGATATTTGATGAATGTTTTTAAAAACCAAAATATGCTCCTTTTTTAAGGTATTTATTTTCGCACTGCTTATTTTTAAATCAATTAGAATGAGTGCTCAATGTCAGGCAGCAGTCGTTTCCGTTGAATTTCCTAGTTGCAGTACATTAAGAGTAAATCTTTTCGACATTACGGGAAGTTACCTTTCTTTCTATACTATTATTCTTAATGATGCAAATGGAAACTTTTTATCTAGTATACCGAATGTAGTTTTATTTGCAGAATTTACTTTGCCTTGTTCAGGCAATTATAAAGTTGTAGTTGACGAAACAAGTTTTAATTGTTTTGACCCTCCGCCTCTTAGTTTCACTTCACCTTCATGTAATACGATTTCAACTTCTTCTTCAACACTTTGTCAAGGTGACAATATTACAATTGGTAATTGTACATCAGGTCAATTCCCAAATTCTACGATTAGTTGGCGACACAGAATTAATTCTAGTTTTAGTTGGGCCACGGTGTCGGGACAGACCAGTGAATGTATAACCGGAACCGCAGAAGGAAATTCCTTTAATAGTAATAATTATAGAAGTTCACTTGTAGGTGTTGCTGCAGGAGAATATCAGAGGGTGATTACCCATCCGAGTTGCCCTGGTTCGCCTAGTTATTCTAATGTAGTAGGGTTAAGTGTTATAGATGTCAATGCGTCTATTTCAGGCACAACAACGATTTGTAATGGCGGAAGCACTACTTTGACTGCTAGCGGTGGAAGTACTTATCTATGGAACACAGGTTCCTCAGCAGCCTCGATAGTAGTTTCACCATCTAGTACTACGACCTATACTGTAACTGCAACGATTAGTGGTTGTCAAGCTTCAGCAGCTCGGACGGTTATTGTAAACTCGATACCGGGAATACCGACCGGAACGAGCAATTCAAGATGTGGAACCGGAACAGTTAATCTTACTGCATCGGGATGTAGCGGAGGTACAATCAATTGGTATGATGCTATGGGCACGACTTTATTGGGATCAGGTACAACGTTTACGACACCATCCATATCCAGCACAACCGCGTATCAGGCAAAGTGCAGTGTAGCAGGTTGCGAGAGTGGCGGTGTAACAGTGACGGCAACAATAAATAGTGTACCGAGTATAAATGGAATAATAACTCAAAGCAGATGTGGATCAGGCTCAATAACCTTAGGAGCGAGTGCAACATCAGGCACCTTAAATTGGTACAATATATCAACGGGAGGAACTATTCAAGGTACAGGAACAAGTTTTGTTACTCCATTTTTAACTTCAACAACGACATACTACGTAGAAGCAACAGCAAATGGTTGTACTTCGGCAAGAACCGCTGTGACAGCTACGGTGATCCCGATACCAGGAGTACCCACAGGCACGAGCAATTCAAGATGCGGAACTGGAACAGTGAATCTTACTGCATCGGGATGTAGCGGAGGTACTATCAATTGGTATGATGCCACGGGAACAACATTATTGGGGATCTGGAGCATCGTTTACAACACCATCCATATCCAGCACAACCGCGTATCAGGCAAAATGTAGTGTAGCAGGTTGCGAGAGTGGCGGTGTAACAGTGACTGGAACAATAAATAGTGTACCGACCATAAATGGAACGATAACGCAAAGCAGATGTGGATCAGGACCGTTGACCTTAGGTGCCTCTGCCACATCCGGCACTTTAAATTGGTACAATACATCGACAGGCGGGGCGATCCAAGGCACAGGGACCAGTTTCGTTACTCCATTCTTAACTTCAACAACGACATACTATGTAGATGCAACTGCTAATAGTTGTACTTCCGCAAGAACAGCGGTGACGGCTACTGTGATTACAATACCGGGAATACCGACCGGAACGAGCAATTCAAGATGTGGAACCGGAACAGTTAATCTTACTGCATCGGGATGTAGCGGAGGTACTATCAATTGGTACGATGCCACGGGCACTACATTATTGGGATCTGGAGCAACGTTTACGACACCATCCATATCCAGCACAACCGCGTATCAGGCAAAGTGCAGTGTAGCAGGTTGCGAGAGTGGCGGTGTAACAGTGACGGCAACA
>JANOWJ010000076.1:0-9945 GCA_031417835.1 Saprospiraceae bacterium
GGGGGTTTGTGAGTGCCGTTATTAATTTTTGTTTGATAGGGTGGAGGGAAGACATGGACGGTTTAATATCTTATTCAAGATAAGGGTAAAGATTAAAAATGCGCTTTATTAAATGCCTTGGAAGCCGACTTCAGCAGTCAAAATTCACCAATTCTTATGATATAGGGACTCTATTTAATGCTTCTGCCGTAGCCAATAATTTATGTTCATCCCAGGGTTTAGACAAAAGTTGGATACCAATTGGTAACCCCAGATCTGATGACTTTCCGGAGGGTATTGAGATGGCAGGCACGCCCGCAACATTGGCTAACACTGTAAAAATATCTGCGAGATACACGGAGACAGGATCATCAAGTTTTGCCCCGATCTTCCAGGGCTGTACAGGTGAAATAGGTAATACCAATATATCATAAGGGGCAAATAGTTCATCCAATTTATTTTTAATCAACCTACGCACTTGTTGAGCTTTTTGATAGTACGCATCATAGTACCCTGCACTCAATACATACGTTCCTAAAAGGATCCTTCGTTTCACTTCAAGCCCAAAACCATCTGTACGAGTTTTTTTATAGACTTGTTCTATCGTACCGGAATTTTCCGCACGATGTCCATATCTAATCCCATCAAACCTAGAGAGATTGGATGATGCTTCTGCAGTCGTCATGACATAATATGCCGGGATGATGTACTCTAACCAATCCATCGAGACAGGCTTTAAGTCAATACCTTGCTCCTTCCAGCGATCAAGACGAAAATGATAGTTGGCCACAATCTCCGGATCCATCGCATCAACAAAATGACCTAATTCAAGGTATGCGAGTTTTCTAGGTTTCACATTTACTATTTGATCCGTAAATTTTTCTTGCGGCAGATCTGCCATGCTGGCATCATACGCATCTACACCACTGGTGACCTCTAATAGTAGCGCTGCATCATATACAGATTTCGTAAGAAAGCCTGCCTGATCAAAAGATGAAGCATAAGCTATCAGACCATGACGGGAGATTCGGCCATAGCTGGGTTTGAAGCCATAGATTCCGCAAAAAGCTGCGGGCTGGCGCACACTTCCTCCAGTGTCTGTGCCAATAGCCGCCCAACAAGTATCGCTGGCTACGCTGGTAGCACTGGCACCTGATGACCCTCCGGGGATTCGTGATGTATCCAATGGGTTTTTGACCGGTCCATAACAGGAATTTTCATTGGACGAGCCCATTGCAAACTCATCGCACTGCACTCTGCCTATGATGATAGCATCTTCCTGAATGACTCGATCGAGTACAGTAGCAGTATATTGAGCGGTATATCCTTGTAAGATCTTGGATGAAGCGGAAAGCGCATGACCTTTATAGGATATGATATCCTTATGTGAAAGCACCATGCCGAATAGTTTCCCAAGGGGCTGATTGGATTTTATTTTTTGGTCTAAAGCAATTGCTTGTGCTCGTGCAGCTTCTGCATAGACTTCGATATATTGATTAAGATCGGAAGTAGATGCAGCACGAGCGATAAAATATTCAACGATAGCTAATACACTCAGCTTGCCGGATTTGAGATCTGTTTGTAGTTCTTGGATATTGGAGTAAGAATCAAGCAAGGTCACCAGTTATTTTATTTTAGCTATGATTTGTTGGATGGTTAGTTTTTCCTGTTCGCCGGAGGTCATATTTTTTAAGGCGAGATGGCTTGTAGTTCGCTCCTCCTCACCGATGATAATGACATAGGGTACGGTTAGATCATTGGCATACTTCATGGATTTAGTCATTTTGACGACTTCGGGATATTGGTCACTGGGGATATTATGTTGTCTCAGAGTATTGGTGATAGAAGTACCCAAACTTAGACTTTGATCATCTAAAGCGATCACTAGTACTTTTAAGGTATTGCCGAGCTGTGTTGGAAATAAATGTAAGGTCTCCATGACATCATAGATACGCTCAGCGCCAAAAGAAATCCCCACTCCTGGTACATCAGGCATGCCAAAGGCACTGGTCAGATTGTCATATCGACCTCCACCACCCAAGCTTCCCATCTCCGCATTGGTAGCCACGACTTCGGTGATGAAGCCGGTGTAATAACTAAGCCCTCGCGCAAGGGTAGGGTCAAATACCAGCTGTTGTTTTAATGCATAATGCTGTGTTGCAGAAAATATGTAATCCAAATCCCGAAGTCCTTGTATGCCTGAGACTGTATTGTGCAAAGTTGGTCTCAATTCATCTACGGACTTTGCTTTGATGGATTGTAATACTATATCCACAGCATCAGTATTGATCCCTCTTTTGACCATTTCTTCTTTGACTTTTTCTTCACCGATTTTATCGAGTTTATCGATGCAGATGGTCATATCCATAAATTTATCTGAGATGCCTGCAGCCTCTGCGATACCAGCTAGGATGCCCCGGTGATTAATCCGGATGGCTACATCGATGCCTAAGGCCGTAAATGCCTCTGAATAAATGGAGATCAGATCTGCTTCGTACAATAATGACTTGGATCCTACCACATCACAATCGCATTGATAAAACTCCTGGTACCTGCCTTTCTGCGGTCGATCTGCTCGCCACACGGGTTGGATCTGGTATCGTTTAAACGGGAAAGTGATTTTCTCCCTGTTCATGACCACAAATCGAGCAAAAGGCACTGTCAGGTCGTACCGTAAACCGCGTTTTGCAATACTCACAGCTAATTTATTGGCATCTTTTTGATCAAGAGCCTGAACATCTGCGTCCTCTAGGAAATTACCACTATTAAGGATTTTGAATAAAAGTCGATCTCCCTCTTCACCATATTTGCCAGTGAGTGTCGCCATGAGCTCGAGGGATGGGGTCTCTATTGGCACAAAGCCATGACGCTGGAATACCTGCTCGAGGATTGAAAACATGTATTTGCGTTTCATAACCTCTGAAGGAATGAAATCGCGGGTGCCTTTGGGCAAGGAGGGTTTGGTCATTGCGGGAATTGTTACTTTCTTCAGACAAAGTTGTTTTTCAATATCTGAGAAACTCTAAAAGGTTTTGTTGAATTTCATTCATTAATACCATATCTACTTTACCAATGTATTTTTTAAGTCTAGCCTTAGAAATACTCCTAACCTGATGGATGAGTAACTCTGAAGTTGATTTGAGATTATTCTCTATTGTTTTATCTATTACTATACAACATTCAAAATTTTTAATGACAGAGGTCAAGGGACAAATAATCACCAAACCAGTATAACTATTTAACATTTCACCGCTGATGATTAATACTAATCTTTGACCAGCTTGTTCATTTCCAATGGTGGGATCTAGGTCTGAATACCAGATTTCACCTTGTCTCATACAGGGTATTGCTTCAATTGATCTCCATAATCGGTGATCCCCCATTCAGACCATTCAATTTGGTCAGGATCATTCCCGATTTTTTTTACTCCTTCAAGAAATTTCTTTTTTCTCTCTTCTATGAAAAACAGTTCAAGTGCTTGTTCGATAATCTTGTTTTTAGGAATCTTATTTGTTTGAGTATATAAATCTAACTTTTGACTCAAATCAATAGGAAGGGTGCTTGTGAAAGTCTGTGTTTTAGGCATTTCTGATTAATTTTAAAAAGTTGTCCATTTCATTTTTTTATACTTAAGGAATTCCCATAAATATCTTCCCTGAATTTCTTTCAAGGATATATCGACCATCGATTTTTTCTGTTCTAAGCACCAATCAGCGTTCTATTCTCTTTTAAAAGCAACTTTAAATACTATCTTAGACTGCTTTGTTTTATTTCACAATAGGTTATTTTTCAATAAGTTAGGTTGTATGACGATCAAAAGAATTTATTATTTGCCATTATATATAAGAACATAAATATAATATCAAATATAATTATATTTATTGATCTAATTAAAGTTGCTTAATTCAACGTACCAAACTGTTTCAAAAATCGGACATCATTCTCAAACAACATTCGGATATCAGGTACCCCATACTTTAACAGCACTTGTCGCTCGATGCCCATACCAAACGCAAACCCAGAATATTTGACGGGATCAATACCACAGTTTTCCAAGACGGCAGGATCTACCATACCACAGCCCAAGATCTCCAACCATCCGGTACCTTTCGTGATACGATGGGCTGTCTCGTCTGCCAATCCATAATATACATCCATCTCAGCACTAGGTTCTGTAAAGGGGAAGAAAGAAGGTCTAAGTCTGATCTTGACATCCGGCCCATATTGTTCCCGAGCATAATAAAGCAAAGTCTGTTTCATATCGGCGAAGGAAACCCCCTCATCGATATATAGTCCTTCTACCTGATGAAATTGGCAGTGTGATCGTGCAGATACCGTTTCATTGCGATATACTCGGCCAGGTGCAATGATTCGTATGGGTGGTTTATCGCGGGTCATCACTCGGGCCTGAACCGGAGAGGTATGGGTGCGCAGAAGATACTGTATCGAATCTTTGATATAAAAAGTATCCTGCATGTCTCTGGCCGGATGGTCATAAGGTGTGTTGAGCGCTGTAAAGTTGTGCCAGTCATCTTCGATCTCTCGATCTTCTGCTATAGTGAATCCGATGCGCTTAAAAATATCTACGATCTGATTCATGACGATCGATACCGGATGGCGAGAGCCCAGCTCCAGATTATATCCCGGGGCGGTGACATCTAAATCGTTTTTTCTGGCTTTAGTCTTAGTGCTGAACTGAATCTGCAAGGCCTGAAATCTAGCTTCTGCTTTCCCCTTTAACTGATTCAGCAGCATCCCAGCCTCTTTGCGATGCTCTGCAGGCACCTCTTTGATATGAGAGGCGAGATCTTTAATGATACTTTTAGTGCCTAAGTATTTGATTCTAAAAGATTCTAAAGTCTCCACAGAGTCGACGATCATTTCATCTACTTCTGATCCGACTGCTTCAAACCGCAGCTTTACTTCTGAATAACTGATGGATTCCATAGGATGGCAAAAATAGCGAATTTTGTGGCTGTAGTTTAGCGACTGACTAGCCAAGTTACAGATAGCCCTAAACAGGCCAATAATTTAAATACTAATATGCGCCATGATATCGCCTTAAAAACCATTCACCACATAATAATAGAGCCATCAGTCCAAAGAGCCATCGGAAGTTGATGATTGGGTATGTACGTTGGCTGCTATATTGAATAGGTTTTAAAGACTTATTTTGCAGGATACTGTCTGCCAGGCTTGAGATCTGATCACCGCCGACGAGCGCGCCGCCCTGCTGAGCAACCATCAGTCGGAGCAGATTGTGATCCGCAGTACTTTGGTAAGTCTCCAATTGAATTTTTTGTACTATAAATTGACCTTTGACTTCTTGCCGTCCGGCCTTATTGGTCACATAAGCAGTGTATTGATATGTCCCCGGGGCAAATAATCCCGCATTCAATGTGTAGGCCTTATCTGTTTTATTAAAAGTGAATTGATACTCTTTTCTGTCAGATGAAGTGATCGTGATAAATGCATCATCTGTATTGATGGGTTCATAGGATTCATTATAAAGTTGTGCATCAAACAAAATGGATTGATTTTCGAAATATACTTTTTGGGGCGTAATTACCCGGAACTTACGTTTATCCTCTTTTATCCCAATGTATTGTACGACCTTCTGTACTAAGTCATCGATGATATCAAAGTTTTTGTGTTCGAGATAATTAAAATATCGCCACTTCCAGATACCTTCTGCTGCCAGTATTGCTGTTCGGTTCCCTTGATCTTCGCCGATCAAGAGCAGCGGATAATTGGTAATGATATTTCCGATTTTCTGAGCGATCAGAGTTTGCGATCCAGGAGAGGCCATATATTCACCAAATGGTGCAGACATGGGTGGGAAGTTTTTAAAATATTCTCTCCAGGTGGCATCTGGTTTAAATAGTGAAAAGGATTCCCTGACATCACCATTCACTTCATTCATATTGCGCGAGTCCCCTGCGATCTTTAATAGATTTTGGGATGAATTAAACTTAGATACATCCGTAAGAGCGCCTAAGATAAATAATCTGGCTTTTTGAGTTTTATTGATTTCTTTGATCGCCGATGAGATGTCTATGGTTTTGGATGGCAACTGGTGAAAGATGACCATAGAGTATTCCTGCCAGATCGGATTAAAGTTTTGAATTTGTTTAATCTCAATAGTATAGTTTTTATTTCCTTCCAATATTTTTTTGATGACCGCCAAATCAGGATGTGGACTAGCTGCCAGAATAAGTATTTTTTGGCGGGCATCAAGTACATCTATAAAAAAATCTTTTACATTATTTTCCCGACTATATTCATTGCTGAGGACACTTGATTTTATCGTATATCGTTGTGTGCCTGCTTTGCCTGCATCCACTATGAATTTTTGACTTTGATACCAGTCGTTACTATTTATAGTGATGTTCTCAGATTTTAATAAAACTTCCTTTCCATTTTCATTGCGATAGAGTTGCAGGTTAATCTTCTCATTGAGGCAACGCAAGGCCTTGAGCTCAGTCTGTACCTCAAATTGATCCCCCAGGTATACAATGCTATTGTTCAATATTCGTTGGATAGAGATATCTCGTTTGATAGTAGAGTCACCCAGAGTCACTGCATACACCGGTACCAGAAGTGAAGGATGCGAATACAAAGGATTGCGACCTTGATTAAAATTGCCATCAGTGGCTAGTACGATGGCTCCAAGATTTTGCCCGGAGGTTTGATTTTGAATAAAATCTAAAGCTGTGCTGATATCCGTAGCTCGCTCTGAAAAATCGATTTTACCGTTTTCTATTGGTTTCTCGCCAAAAGTAATGGGCAGTACTTCAAAGTTTTTTGCCAGTTGTGTCTCGAGCGATATTTTGTCTTTCAAATATTGTTCTTGCTTTGATTTCGGCCAGTTATTCAAAAGGGATTGACTATTGTCTTGCGCGATGACCAACACTGGTTTTTTGATTTCGGTAAATACAGATTTGAATAAAGGTGCAAGTACCAAATACAATAGAATGCCAGTCGCCAGACTTCTTAATACATACATGAGCCATCGCCAGGCTGGGTGTATGTCTTTAAAGGTCTTATCTTTAAAATAAGTAATTGCCCATATTAATAGTCCGGCCGCAATACATAATAACCAGATAACCGTGTTCGATAAATTCATTTAAAATGGTGTTGTAAAAAGATGCTTGTTTTTGATTGCCGCTTTTCACCAGTAGCTAATGCGGCTAGAAGATGTGACCCAGTGTAAAAGCAGAAATTCATGGTGTTCAATAATTTGAATCTTATGATTAATATATTGCAAAGATGATTAAATATCTATGATATTTGTCTTGTCAATAAGTCAAAATTGGCTTAAAATCGTTTAGTAAATTAAATTGGAGCACTTATGTATAGGTCAATAGCATTGATTTTTGTTACCATACTGTTAAATTCAATTGGATTGAGGGCATCCATGATATTGATTACTATGGATCCTGGTCAAAAAGACCACCTCAAGGCTTATGGCATTACCTATTGGGTATTGCAACAAAAGGATGAAGCGTATTGGTTACTCAATTATAAAGGCGGGAGTTTTGCTTTTGAAAACAAACCTCAATATGAAAAGGAATGCAAGACCCGAGGTATCTCCTATCAAGTGATACCTAACGGTCAATTCAATCAAATCCTGGCGGAGATAAGCAACCCCGAAGTCAACCAGGATGTCATCAAGTTGGAAGTAGCACCTAAAGTGGCTGTATATACACCAGAGTTTGATCATAAGACTGGCCAGCGTATCCAGCCATGGGATGATGCGGTGATGCTCGCCTTGACTTATGCTGAAATCCCGTATGACAAAGTATATGATGAAGATGTGCTCAATGATAAATTGGCCAAATACGATTGGCTGCACCTACATCACGAAGATTTTACAGGACAGTATGGGCGGTTTTATTCAGGTAATCATACGGCACCCTGGTATCGTCAAAATGTGTTAGAATCAGAAGCTATGGCTAAGCGGTTAGGTTTTAAAAAAGTTTCACAATTGAAGTTAGCAGTAGTCAAACGAATACATGATTATCTATTGGGTGGTGGGTTTTTGTTTGCGATGTGCTCTGCGACGGATACTTACGACATCGCCATGGCAGCTGATGGAGTCGATATCTGTGCCGAAGTATTCGATGGTGATCCAATGGATGGAGATTGTCAGGAGCGACTCGATTTTTCAAAAACGCTTGCGTTTAAAAATTTTAAAATCATGAAAAATCCTTTTGACAATGAGTTTAGTTCGATAGATAACCAAGGCCGAAAAGCCAATCCTGAAAACGATTATTTTTCGCTTTTTGATTTTTCAGCTAAATGGGACCCGGTGCCTACCATGTTGACTCAAAATCATACCCGCACGGTCAAAGGATTTATGGGACAGACTACTGCATTTATTAAAGATTATATCAAGACGGATGTACTGGTATTGGGTGAAAATAAATCCCTTAATGAAGTGCGGTATATGCACGGCACTCGGGGTCAAGGCACGTGGTCGTTTTACGGAGGACATGATCCAGAGGATTATCGGCATTTTATTAACGATCCGGATACCGATTTGAACCTTCATCCCAATAGTCCTGGGTATCGATTGATTTTAAATAATATCCTGTTTCCGGCTGCCAAAAAGAAAGAACGCAAGACCTGATTTTATTGAATTGATTTTGACCTCGATTGGTCAATGCCAGGTTAGGTAAGTTGCACGACAATCGCATTCCGATGTGCACCATATAACGCCTGAATAATTTTGCTTAACTTTTCCTCGAAATCCATAATATTTTAAATCATGTTGAGAACAAAAATCGCAGGAATAGGTGCCTATTTGCCTGAAAAACGAGTGACCAATAATGACCTTGCTAAGGTAATGGATACCACCGACGAATGGATCCAGGAGCGGACAGGTATTGTCGAACGTAGGTATGGCCAAAAGCACAAAGAATCCACTTCCACGATGGGAGCCGAGGCAGCTAAAAAAGCAATGGCCCATGCCGGTGTAGAGCCTTCTGACATAGATTTTGTCATATTTGCTACTCTCAGCCCGGATTACTTCTTTCCAGGATGTGGAGTTTTGTTGCAACGACAATTAAAGTTAAGGGATATAGGTGCTCTTGATATCCGCAATCAATGCAGCGGATTTATTTATGGATTATCCATCGCCGATCAGTTCATTAGGACCGGTATGTATAAAAACATCCTTTTAGTTGGAGCAGAGTTTCATTCGGCTGGCCTTGACTTTTCTACGCGCGGTCGGAATGTCACGGTTATCTTTGGCGATGGAGCAGGCGCTTTAGTGTTGCAACCTGCTATCGATCAGGAGAGTTTTATTTTATCCACACATCTGCATAGCAATGGAGATCATGCAGAATCCTTAGCCTATATCAATCCCGGATGTCATGCAGGTGTTCATTTAGGTACTGAGCGATTTGGCTATCCTGATCAAGAATTTGGCGGGGCTTTTTTGACCAAAAAAATGATGGATGAAGAAGATTATTTTCCAAATATGGATGGTCAAGCGGTATTCAAAACTGCCGTTGTAAAATTTCCTGAGGTGATCATGGAAGCATTAGACGCCAATGGATATCAGACCTCCGATTTGTGTATGCTCATTCCGCATCAAGCCAATCTCCGTATCAGCCAATTTGTTCAGAAAAAATTGGGTCTGCGCGATGACCAGGTATACAATAATATTATGCGCTATGGCAATACTACTGCGGCTTCCATTCCCATTGCCTTATTTGAAGCATTTGATGAAGGTAAAATCAAAAAATCTGACTTAGTTTGTCTGGCTGCTTTTGGTAGCGGATTTACCTGGGGTTCTGCTTTATTAAAGTGGTGATCGCATGAAAGTAGATATTTTGGCGATCGGAGTCCATCCTGACGATATCGAGTTGTCTTGTAGCGGTTATCTTCTAAAAGAAATCGATAAGGGGAAAAAAGTAGCTTTATTGGATCTGACCCGGGGCGAACTAGGGACCCGAGGCA
>JANOWJ010000077.1:0-14494 GCA_031417835.1 Saprospiraceae bacterium
CCATATGCTGTAATTTCCTTGTCTGTATATTCAATATAAAGTTTACTCATTTCACCGATATATATTCTTACGGCTAAGCTAACTCAATAATTTGAATGGTATTTATCCTACTTAAATGATTTTCAATAGTTTGTAGATGTACTTCCCTATTGACCGTCATTAGACAATTATCCTTCTAATGAACTTTCTGGGTTTAATTCTGACTTAAGTTGCATTACTTTGTCTTGGGGAACACTCTCATTTGCTTCATTTCTTGCAATTGGCTCGAAAGAACAGTAGTATACCCAAATATTTTCCGTTTGATATTTTTCATTTTCTGATGTTGTCCAAACATCAAAAAGTCCTTTATTTTTAGTTAGCCCTTGTTCGACTAGGGTCTGCTTGAATGTGGCTGCAATTATTTTTTGCTTTTTACGGTCAAAATTTGCAACGCCATTATTTTCATTGAAGCTTTGTTTTTCCCATTCAAACTCAAAATAAATTCCAATCCTTGGTCGTGTACCTTTGTCGATAGTATCATACACAATGTTTATCGTTCTCACTTTATATGTTTTGTCAATAATGTAAGCTAGCGGCAAGAAGTCTGGATGGATAGTTGTCTTACCAAGCAGTACTTGTTTAGTTAATTTGTTTTCTTCATCGGAAGGACTTACCATTTGATAGTTGTCGTTTTAAAGTGGAATATAACCTTCTGCATTGCCGAAGTTGGGATATTTGGTGGTAGTCCCGCCCTGTGCCGATGCTAAATTGAAATACAAACGTTCAAATTACCAACAAATGTGTAATTGAAAATCGCCTGTTGGAACAAATGATTGTGAGCGATCCAATGTTCATTGTTCCAGGGTGCGCCCCAATTTTGGCAATGAACTATTGTGCGTTCGTGCTTTTTTATTAGAATAGTTAGTAATAATTTATTTCGTTAAAGGTCCAGCAGTAAATCCTTTATCCAGGTCAAAGGTTGCCCCCACTGAGCCTACAATACATTCACCTCTTTTTAAATTTGCCCATTGTCTTATTTGATACACCGGTTCTATGCCAGTACAATGTGCACCCATAAAATAGCGAATACCGCTTTTTTTCAATTGATCTGCTGTCCATTTAATTTGCTCGTCAGTATTTTGGAACAGATGGAAACCGCCAATTGCTGCAACTAGAGGTTGTTGCTGTAAATTATTTTTCATATGTTCAATAGTATTTATTATCCCGGAATGTCCGCAACCTGATAGTAGCACCAGTCCTTTCTCTGTTCGAATGATCAGAGACATATCTTCAGGAATATTATCTTCAATTATATTTCCTGAAGCATCTTTCTTTTTAGCGGTGAGTGGATAGTTTTTTTCTGGATATATCCGGGGTACAGGCCCTGTAAGAAATATACCGGGAGATATTTCTTCAAATTTATTATGTTGTATAACTGTCCCATCAGTCTGTATGTATAAAAGCGAGTCTTTTTGACAGCTCTTGTCTTCATTGCCTTTTGAAGAAAGACGAGTATCAAAAATGCCCATAGCTACATGTGTAATAGACAAAGCCTTTTTATTAATGGCACTCATGGCGTTTCGTAGAGGAAGCCAGCCGGTGGTATGGTCTTTATGACTATGACTAAGTACAAGCATAGGAACATTGGAAAGATCAATATTCAGTTCTTTACAATTTTCCAATACTGTTGTTTCACGACCACCTACATCAAACAATATTTTAACTGAATCAGCTTCTATTAATGCAGAAAATCCCCACTCACCTATGCCTGCCTGTGCCAGCATGGTACTAAGAATAGTAATCTTCAGGTCCTTAACTATATGATCTTCTTGTTGGGCCATTAGTTTGGTGATCAATAAAGAGAACAATAGAAGTAGCTTAAGTTTTTTCATAAAAAAGATATTAATCCAAAATTGGTAAAGTCATGAAGTTTCATGGTATCCATAGCATGACGCACAACATTTATGAAAGTATCCGACAGCCATTAAAAAATTTTGGCTTTGGATTGGCTGTTAAACTGGCTGTCGGTATACTTTGCGTTGACCGAATGCTGAGGCTTTGCTCGGCATAACAACTGAGGCTTCGCTCAGCACAAGAACAAGTGCCAAGCACTGTATGGTAAAAAGTAATTTGGTGATTGGAAGACATTTGTGTTTGAATTATTTGATACAAGGAAAGAGAATATGGAATGTGCCATTTAAGCCTATGATTTACAGATAAAAATAGAATTAGTTTTTGAATATTTTAAATAAAAAAAATGAAAGTACAAAGCGTTACCAAGCAAGCCGCGTCAAAATGAAGCATGATTTGGAACAGCATCACTAGGCGAAATAACTATGCTCCCCATCTACAGGACGATTGTACGGAGCTTGTGTTGCATTTATATTGTACCATACGGCACAAGCCCATTAACTTTTCTCGTTTTTACCGATATCAAAATCATAACGGATTTAAACGACGGGGTTCGTTTTTGATTTTATCGACATCAAAATGAAGAGTTCCCCACTGTCTTAACCACAAAACCAATCCCAACCCCTAAGTTTTACATTATCCTTACCTTCGCGGCAATGAATCGTGAACTTTACCTCTACGACAGCCTGACGCGGGACCATGTGTCATTTAATCCCATCCACGAAGGCCGCGTAGGCCTCTATGTCTGTGGACCCACCGTATACAGTGATGTGCATCTGGGCAATTGCAGGACTTTTATCAGTTTTGATATCATCTATCGTTATCTGCTCCAGTTGGGGTATACGGTGCGCTATGTGCGCAACATCACAGATGTGGGCCATCTGGAAGGCGATGCAGATGAAGGGGAAGATAAAGTGTCTAAAAAAGCGCGCCATGAAAAACTCGAGCCTATGGAAGTTGTGCAACGGTATATGAATGGTTTTCACACCATGATGTCGGTCTTCAACACCTTGCCGCCCAATATAGAGCCGCGCGCTACAGGTCATATCGTGGAGCAGATCGAGATGGTCAAACATATCCTGGCCAATGGCTACGCCTACGAGCGAAATGGGTCTGTCTATTTTAATACCCAAAAATTAATTCAAACCCACGATACCTACGGCAAATTATCCGGTAAAGTCATGGACGACTTGCTCAATGAATCCCGCACCTTAAAAAATCAGGAAGAAAAACAACACCCCTCGGACTTTGCGATCTGGATCAAAGCTGATGAGCGCCATCTGATGCATTGGCCGTCGCCCTGGTCAGAGGGATTTCCGGGATGGCATCTGGAGTGCTCGGCGATGAGTACAAAATACCTTGGCGAGACCTTTGATATCCATGGTGGAGGGTATGACCTGAAGTTTCCACATCATGAAAACGAAATAGCACAAAATATCGGATGCTTTGGCGCTTCTCCTGCCCGATATTGGTTGCATGCCAATATGCTTTTACTCAATGGCAGAAAGATGTCCAAAAGCGATGGCAATACGATATCCCCCTTACAATTATTTACGGGGGAGAGCAGTCATATCACCAAAGCCTATAGTCCTATGGTGGTCCGATTTTTTATGTTGCAGACGCACTATCGCAGTACCCTCGACATGAGTGATGAGGCCTTGCAAGGTGCGGAGAAAGGTTTTAAACGACTGATAGAAGCTACGCGTACTGTACAAACCCTGGAAACTAAAGGCACTGCGAGAAATGCTGAACTCGATGAGGAAATGAATAAAATCATGACCAGCATCTATACTCAGATGAATGATGACTTCAACAGCCCTAAGGCCTTGGCTATATTATTTGACCTGGTGACCCGGATCAATTCATTTAAGGATGGCCATGTCCAGATAGAGCAGATCTCTACCGCTACCTTGCTGCGATTGAAGGAGGAGATGCACCGATGGGTATTTGATATCCTGGGCTTGAAGGATGAGGATGGAGGCGCAGATCAAGGATCAAGCAAATTGGATGGCGTCATGAATCTAATTATTCAGCTTAGACAACAAGCTCGGGGTAAAAAAGATTTTGTGGTATCGGACCTGATCCGGGATCAGTTGGCCGGCGTAAAGATTGCCCTCAAAGACAACAAAGAAGGTACTACCTGGTCTCATGAATAATATGATGTTAATCAGCAGCTTTCCAAAAATAAACTATCCCGGAATGTCTAAGATATTGATCTGTTTTTTGATGATCCTGGTCGGAGCTTGTAAGCAAAGTACCAAGACCCCTGATCCGGTACTTGCTCCGATCGTAAAACTCAAAGTGCCCAACTTGGCCAAAGACTCCGCTTATGCCTACGTGGCTGCACAAGTGGCTTTTGGACCCAGAGTGCCAGGCACGGCTGCACATAAATCATGCGGCGATTGGATCGCAGCCAAGTGTAGATCGTACGGTGCATCTGTGATTGAACAACGATTCCCCGGTGAGACGCATACCGGGATCAAATTTGAGGCGCGCAATATCATTGCTGCGTATAATCCTAGTATAAAGCCGCGCATCATCATCGCCGCCCACTGGGATACCCGCTTCAAAGCAGATCATGATCCGGATAAAAACAAGCTCACCCAAGCCGTCATGGGGGCTAATGATGGTGGTAGTGGTGTGGGCATCCTGATCGAACTGGCCCGTCAAATGCAAGCCAATCCCATCCCTAATCTGGGCGTCGACCTCATTTTTTTCGATGCTGAAGATCAGGGCGGTGAGGGTTCTGATGATGGCGAAAGCGATGATTGGTGCCTGGGGGCTCAATACTGGGCTAAAAACAAACATGTAAATGGCTATGCAGCTAAATATGCCATCTTATTGGATATGGTAGGGGCTCGAGGACCTCGATTTACCAAAGACGGTACCTCTATGACTTATGCTCCAAAATTGGTGGACAAAGTCTGGTCTTTGGCTCAACGCATGGGTTATGGCAATTATTTTATCAATGAAAATTCGGCGGCGATTATTGATGATCACTACTTCATCAATCGATTGGCTGGTATCCCTATGATCGACATCATAGATCGTCCGACGAATAGTACTTTTTTCCCGCATTGGCATACGACTAATGATCAACTCGCTGTAATAGATCGAGATGCGCTCAAGGCAGTAGGTCAGGTGATGCTTGCGGTTATTTATCGAGAGGCAAATGGGGAATTTTAATCATGATCTCCCGCAGATTGCGCGGATTTTCGCTGATTAATTAAATAAATAGGAGTGATGAGTTATGAATGAAGAGGTATGAGGTTAGCGAACAAATTTTTAAATTTAGTGTTTTAAGCTTCTTACCATATGCGCAAACTTAATATACCCCGATTTTTTGCGAGTAAAAAGGGTGATGAATTTGGGTTGGATCAAAGTGTGACCGGCAATACCCGGTTTGTATTGTCAGATGGCACGTTCAATGTAAAAAAAATAAGCTCAAGACTGTGGAATCAGTTTAATGTATACCATTGGTTGACCACGATCCGGTGGCCGGAGTATTTTTTTGCGATCTCCTTATTATATCTGAGTGTCAATATCCTTTTCGCCACAGCATATTGGACTTTGGGGCCAGATGATATATCGGGCATTCAAGCGGTTTCCAGCGGTGATCGGTGGCTGGCCTGCTTTTTTTTCTCGGCTCAGACGATTACCACCGTGGGATATGGGGGAATGCATCCTGTCGGCACGCTCGCCAGTTCGATAGCGGCTTTTGAGGCTTTTACCGGATTGATGATCTTTGCTTTGGCGACGGGCTCGTTATACAGTCGGTTTTCTAAACCGCATACAAAGATTAAATACAGTGAAAAGATCTTGATTTCACCACACGAAGGTAGAAATGCATTAAAGTTTATGTTGGCCAATGAATATCACACCAGCCTGATGGAAGTAGAGGCTACTGTCAATCTGAGTTGGCTGGACAAGACAGTAGTGCCGGCGCGACGCAGGTTTAATAATCTCAAATTGGAAATTCCAAAAATCACCATGTTTGCTACCAATTGGGTAGTCGTGCATGCTATCACAGAGGATAGTCCATTATATGAGTTGACCCACCAGGATTGTTTTAATGAAAGTGTCCAGGTTTTTGTACTGATCAAGGCTTATGACGACACTTTTTCGCAAACCATTTATTCCCGTAAAAGTTATTTGACCAGTGATTTAGTATGGGATGCAAAGTTCACCATACCTTATTATCAAGATCCAAAGTCAGACAAAGTAATTTTGGATCTGGACAAAGTCGGTGCTTATGAGAAAATAGCTTTACCGCAAACCAAACTGGAAGAAGTACCCAATAGCCGTTTTGAAAAACTGTAATTGCTGTTTTTCCGTTCGAGATTCAGTTGCTAAAATCACCCTCCAGAATCCCGACCATTAAATTACCTTTGCGGCAATTTCAATTATGTTTAAGAAGGCCCTGTTTTCATTGATTACACTTCAGTTTCTTACCGCTTTTTTTCACGCCTTGAGTTTTTTAAGTAGTCCCAGGGCTACTAATGAGACCGAAAAACAATTAATTGACCTGATGGTTGGTTATAAACAAGATATGGGGATGGGAATATCTCGGAGCACGTATGATTTATTTAAAGGCTTGAGCACTTGTTTTGCCTTTATTTGTATTCTCGGCGGTTGGATCAATCTATATTTTTTAAAAACAAATCTCGAAGCCACGCGTTGGAAGGGATTATTAAAGATAGAAAGTATCGTATTCGGCGCAGTGTTTATTGCGATGATGGTTTTTACCTTTTTACCACCCATCGTACTGACCGGTATGATTACTTCTGCAGCACTTTTTGCATGGTATCGTGCAGACAAAATCGAGCCTATCGCACTATAATTAGAAATATGAAACAAAAACCCTTAAATCCCTATTTGAACATGAAATATATCAGTGTAGCACTGATCAGTGCCTCCTTATTTATCAGCTGTGCAGGTAGTCAAAGAAGCCAAAAAACAGTGATTCAACCAAGCGAATCGGATACGACCGAATTGGCTGAAATGGAGTATCGCAACTTAGATCCCTTGGTGGTCACTCCGGAATCAGTCGATGAAGAGACCATGGTCACCAATCATCCTTCCGTGCCCTATCGTAGTACTACAAAAAGGTCCTGGGACTTGCTGCATACCCGATTGAAGCTCCGATTTGATTTTGAGAAAGAGCATGTACTGGGGTTAGCACATTTAAAATTAGTACCGCTGTTTTATAGTATAGACACACTAGAGTTGGATGCTAAAGGCTATGAAATCAATGCGATCACGATCAATGGTAAATCCATCAACTACGCCTATGACCAATGGATCCTTAAAATATATCTTGGCAAAAAATACACGTGTCGCGATACGTTAGAGTTAGACATAGATTATATCGCAAAACCAAGTGACAACACCACTGGTGGCAGCGCGGCGATCACAGATGATAATGGACTTTATTTTATAGACCCTCGCAATACGGACCCATCGCTACCGACACAGATATGGTCTCAGGGTGAGACCGAGCATAATAGCCGGTGGTTTCCTACGATCGATAAACCGAATGAACGCATGACCATAGAGATCACGCTGACCGTACCGGACTCTATGCTGACACTTTCCAATGGTCTGATGACCCAGTCCGTAGGTAACTCAGATAAGACGCGCACGGATACCTGGAAAATGGATCAACCCATCGCAGCATATCTGGTGATGATCGCCGCAGGATCTTTTGCGAAAGCCACCGATACCTGGCGCGATATCCCGCTCGAATATTATGTAGAAAAAGCCTACGCACCTTATGCTAAAAAAATCTACAATCACACGCCGGAGATGCTGAGTTTTTTTAGTGATAAACTCGGTATGAAATACCCCTGGAAAAAATTCAGTCAGATCATCGTCAAAAAATATGTAAGTGGGGCGATGGAAAACACGACGGCTGTCGTATTTGGGGATTTTATTCAAAAGACAGATAGGGAGCTGATCGATGACCCCAATGACAATATCGTCGCACACGAAATGTTTCATCACTGGTTTGGCGACTATGTCACCTGCGAAAGCTGGTCAAATTTGACTCTCAATGAGGGCTTTGCCAATTACTCCGAATACCTATGGAGTGAATATAAATATGGCAAATATGAAGCGGATCGACATCGGGAGGAGGAGCTCATGGGTTATCTATCATCGGTATCCTTTGGGCAACCGCATGATCTGATCGACTTCCGATACGCAGATAAAGAAAACATGTTTGATGCGCATAGTTACAACAAAGGAGGACTGGTCCTGCATATGTTGCGCCATTATATCGGCGATGATGCCTTTTATACAGCATTGAATCGATACCTTATCCGACATGCCTATAAATCTGTAGAAGTACATGATCTGCGCCTGGCATTTGAAGAGACTACCGGAGAAGACCTCAATTGGTTTTTTAATCAATGGTATCTGGATGATGGGCACCCTCAATTGGGTTATACACACTCCTATGACGAGATCAATAAAAAATTGATTTTGAATTTTTCACAGACTCAAGAAAAAACGTTTCCGCATCCTTTTATCCTGCCGATCGATATCGATATCCATCACGCCGATCAATCGATCGATCGTCAGCGAATCTGGATGAATCTCATGGAACAACAAATAACGCTAACGGTATCGGCAAAGCCAACTCTGGTCGTCATCGATCCGGATCGAGTCCTGCTCACCGAGTGGAACGAGCCCGATCTTACCACAGAAGAATATCTATATCAATGGCGTAAATGTAATAATCTTCATCTCAAACTCAATGCACTCTCAGCCCTGACCGAAGATAAATCCTACGATGTAGTCTGGCGAGAAGCTATAAAAGATCCATTTTGGTATATCCGCCTGAGAGCTATGGATTATACTCCGACCCTCAATAAAGCCGATCTAGAGACACTCAAGGTGATGGCATTAAAAGACCCTCACTCTCAGGTGAGAGCATCTGCGATCAGGATCGTGAGTGGAAAGGAGCAGAGCGGCTTAGACTATGAACAAATCATAAAAAAAGACAGTGCCTATGTCGTCATCGCTGAGGCTATGAAAGCCTTGACTCAAGTAGATCCGGCCAAAGCAAAACTAATAGCCAGGACGCTGGAATCAGAATCCAATCATATGATCCAAGAGGCCGTAGCTGAAGTCATCGCAGATATCAACGACCCCTCCAGTCTCGATTATTTTGAACAAAAAATGACTACTAATCCTGCGCTCGCCGCCAGCCTGCTCGATAAATACATCAGTATCATCAATAATCAGGATGGCGATATCGTCTATGCCAAAGCTGGGTTTTTATTTAGACAAGCGATCATCAAAGACCTGGATAAAAACACTAAATACTATTACGCCAGAGGCCTTTTTGAATTAAAAGAAACCTTGCTCAATCTTGCACTTAATCAAAAAACTGCCGAACAACGAGCTACAATGGAAAATAATGTAAAAAGCATTAAATCCTGGCTTCAGGAGATCCGCGAAAAAGAAACGGATCCCCAACTCAAAGCAGCTTTAAAACAGTTTAATTGATTTGAAATACTCTTTCTGATCAAGGCCTTACCAGGGTCAAGTCACCTTGCCGTCGAATGATACCCGTACCGGTGGCCGTTTTGGTTTTGATGAGTAATTGATACCCATAGACTCCTGAGGGTGCAGGTTTGGCTAGGTACATCCCATCCCATCCAAGCTCGGAGTCCCGCGTAAAATAGATCAATTGACCCCATCGATTAAAAATCGAAAATTCCATAGAGTGCATTTCCCGAAAATCATCAGAGAAGAACGGTTTGAATTCGTCATTGACCCCATCAGCATTCGGTGTGAATATATTGGGCAAAAAGAGGCCTGAATCGCAGGATTTGGTTTTTACATAGATCTTTTGAGTAATACTGAGCCCACATTTATTTCCGATCAAAGAGGTATAGGTACCAGGTGCGGTGATGTTCCGATCCGACACAGTAGATCCATCGTCCCATGTAATCGTTTGATCAGCCAGATGAATGCCTCCTGAAATCAAGATATTATCCCCTTCACAAAATGTAGTATCCTTCGTATGCATGATGCCGGGACCAGCTTTGGATAATGCCAGAATTTGTATAGACTTATCTAAAAAACATTGATCGGAGTATTTTAATCTAAGCGCTATAGTTTCATTTTTAGTGGCTGTATATTGAGGTGCTGTGGATCCATCTGACCATTGATAGGCTATTTCCTTTGGGTAAGATGTAAAGGCATTGATGACCAAAGTGGATTGACAAAAAGAAGTATCAGTCAATTGGATATTCATAGGGGTCAAGATCACATTATCTATAGCGTAGTTTGCAATGAGCCCATTCGGAAAATTAGGATTTCTTTTTTTGGTGGTCGCCGTATCGGTATTTGCATCATTTCTAAAATTGCCAATGATGAGATAATGTTCATTTCCGGTTGCCCTAAAACAATGACTGATTTTATGCCACTCGTAATTTGTTTTCAATGTGCTGGTGACAACTGGTCTCAACGTTAAAAAATTTCTAGGTATATCAAAATCAAACAAAGGCATTTCTTTAGCGAAGCTGATATCTTGTCCATTGGTAAATACGGTATTCACCAACTTGAGGTTTGGAAAAGTATCTACCGCTCGCACCATCATTTCAAAATAATACTGTTGACCGGCTTGTAAGGGTTTAGTGAGTTTCGTCGCCATATACAATCGACCGCTGTAGATATTATCATCGGCAAATCCTTTGTAGTAAGTCTCCACAAATCCACAAGCGCTACCCTGAATACCCATTTTGGGATCTCGAATAAAACGCCACCAATCAATATAGGGACACAGATTGTCGATATCTACCGGGTTGTTTTGAGGTATAAACCAATGGGCTATGGTAGTATTACCACTACAGGCCAAACTCTCATTAAAATTGCCATTGGCCACAAGATTATCCTGACTCCAGACAGGCAGCTGGAAGTTTAATACGATGAGGACGAAGATGAATCGATGGATCAATGGATAATCTTAAAAACTCTAAAATAATGGAAAATGATTATAAACGAGGACTTTATAGAAAACGGTCAAGTACCCTTTGAATATTGGCTTATGTATTTTTTCTAGTGGCAGAAATTGGTTCAAGGCTAAAACAAAGTGAACAAAGAACTTGCATAACCCTAGCTTGAAGGCTGAAGATAAGGCTGTCTGATACCCCGGCCCTAGCCATGACACTTATCTATCTTCTGTCTTAGAGTAGCAGCACTGTGAGCATCAAGGTCGGATCAAATCAAACGAGTTTTTTCCTGCTAAGACCGCACAGTTCGCAAAGTCGAGATTGTCGGGTACAGTTAACTTATAAATTTAACTATATTTATTACCGTTTCCTCACGAAATCAAAACCTTATAGCAATGGACCCCACTCCTTCTGCACCAATAGATCCGGAGCAACCTCAAGACATCGCCACAAAACCAGAGCCGCCTGATCATGGACGCATATTATCACTCGATGTCTTAAGAGGCCTGGCGCTGTTGGGCATCCTGCTGGTCAGCATCTGGGAGTTTGGTGGCTTTAGTACAGCAGAACAAAATTTTTATCGCACCTCACCACATGGCGGCAACTATACCTTGCTGACCGCGGTATCCATTCTATTTGAAGGAAAAATGCGGGCTTTATTTGCACTGGTATTTGGTGCAGGCATACTGTTATTCTTACAAAAAAAAGATCATCCAACCCCTTTAGCTACCTCCGATGCATATATCCGCCGACAATTATGGTTGATGATCTTTGGTTTATTCAATGCATTTATATTATTGTGGCCCGGCGACATCTTATTTCAATATGGAGTAGTCGGCATTTTGCTTTTTGCTTTTACCAGAATGAAATCCAACGGGCTTTTTATAGCCGCCATTTTTTGCACGCTGATCTTTTGTGGTAAAAACTATTGGAACTACGCAGATGATCAAAAAGCATATAAAAAATATACGGTCGTAAAAACAGTTGAAACCAGGATTAAACAGGACAGCCTTTCTCGTGCAAAAAAAGACAGCCTCGACAGAACAAAGGATACGATCCTACTGGCAGATACCTTATTGCAAAATAAACGGTTAGATTCCATCGCCATCAAGAATGATACCCTCACCAATAAACAGGTCGAAGAAAAAGGAGCCTGGGAAGGCACGGTCAAAGCCATGAAATATGATACGGCTCAGACCAAAAAAGCAAACAAGGCGATGCGGGCAGATTATACAGAAGTATGGAATCACCTGTTGAGAAAATCCCAAAATAAAGAATCGCGCTGGTTGTACAGTATCGGGGTTTGGGATATAGGTGCTATGATGCTTTTGGGTATGGCTTTATTCAGTATTGGTTTCTTTAGCTTACGATATGCTGCTTCGAGGTATTTGGTCATTGCGCTGATCACGCTGATTGTAGGATTTGCATTGGCATGGTTCAGAATCCGAGGTAATGACGCCCGATTGCCCGACTATGCCATATACATTAGTACTCACACTATACCGTACGACTTGTTTTTTCCTTTTGAACGATTATTGCTTGTTGTAGGCTATGCCTCATTGGTATTGTGGTTACTCAGTATAGGAGTATTGCGCTGGGTATGGCAGGTGGTAGCAACTATCGGCCGTATGGCTCTGACCAATTATATCCTACAGTCCGTCCTTTGTACATTTTTATTTTATGGGTATGGCTTTGGATATTATGGAAGTTTACATCAATGGCAATTGTATTTTGTAGTAGTGGAGCTTGCCCTGGTACAGATCGTATTCTCCGTTTTTTGGTTGCGCTATTACAGTATGGGGCCTTTGGAATGGTTATGGCGTTGCCTGATCTATCGCACCTGGTTGCCTATAAAAATTCAACGACAAAACTCGACATCAACTTCTGACATCTGATTACTTACCATCATTAACTCAAGCATTATGGATCAGCAAAATTCACCAGATACGCCAACAGAAGAAAGCATGGACAATAACAGTCAAATCATAATTGCTACGCAACCGGTAGCCTTGGTCGATCGTATCAAAAGTATAGACGCCATCCGTGGCTTTGCATTGCTAGGTATATTGATGATGAATATTCCCTTATTTGGTATCAATTGGGACTTCTGGTATAACATTATTCATGCACCCAGATCAGGATGGGATTTTTATACGTTTGCAGTGATCGGCGTGTTTTTCGATGGCACGATGAGAGGTCTTTTTTCTATGCTTTTTGGTGCAGGTATGGTCTTATTTATGTTGAACAAAAAAGATGTATCCGGCGGCCCCACGGTAGCAGAATACTACTACCGCCGCCTACTCTGGTTAGTACTCTTTGGCGTATTTAATTCATTCATCCTATTATGGGGTGGAGATATTTTATTTTTTTATGGTTTGTGTGGAATGATATTATTTGCATTCCGAAAACTACAACCCAAATATCTGGTCATGTTGTCCGTTGTTTCATTCAGTATCGGTATCTGCAAAAACCATTGGGGTTGGTCCCATCATCGTGGACTACGATTAGCGCACAACGAAGCCGTAGCTGCAAAAGCAGAAAATAAAAAGCTGACGGAAGAACAGGAAGGGGCTATTACGACTTGGACGGAGCGAGAAAAAAACCAAAAACCAGACACCGCTGAAGTCAACCGCAACCATCGCAAGATGTTATCCGGCTATGGTACCATCTTTATGTATTCTATTCCCTTGAACGCGGGATTTGAAGTCTGGTTTATGTACCACAAAGTATGGGATATGCTCACCATGATGCTGCTGGGCATGGCCTTGTTTAGTTGGGGCTTTTTTACCAACAAACTACGCACATCTACCTATACGATGTGGTTGCTGATCGGCTATGGTATTGGGATACCTATCGGGTGGGTGATTTTTGATCAAGGAATGATGTATGCCGGACCTCCGGGTGCTTATGCAGACCAATGGCGGTCATCCCATTTTGTGTATGACGAGTGCCGCCGTGTGCTGCTCACCATCGGCCATGCCAGCCTGCTGATGTTGGTCTTTCGCAGTCATATTGTACCCTGGCTCATGAAAGCTTTAGCCAATGTAGGTCAGATGGCGTTTACCAATTACCTCATGCAAAGCATCATCTGTACTTGGTTTTTTTATGGATATGGCTTTGGCTATTATGATAAATTAAAATTTTATCAACTCTATTATGTCGTCGGTGCGGTTTGGATTTTTCAAATTATATTTTCTGCCATTTGGATGCACTATTTTCGTTTTGGGCCTTTTGAATGGTTATGGCGGACGCTGACTTATTGGAGGTTGCAACCGATGCGGAAGTAAAATGCAAATTAATGATTGACAATTTGACAATTGACGATTTGACAATTGACGATTCTTTGCGCCTTTGCGTCTTCGCTTCGCTTCGCGCCATCCCTCCTCTGCGGTAAATTTTTCCATTTTCATATTGCGTCTTCGCGTCTTCGCTTCGCTTCGCGCCATCCCTATTTCTGCGAGCAAATTTTTGCATTTTCATCTTCGCGTCTTCGTGTCTTTGCGCGCCATCCCTCCTCTGCGGTAAATTTTTGCATTTTCATCTTCGCGTCTTCGTGTCTTTGCGCGCCATCCCTCCTTTGCGGTAAATTTTTGTATTTTGATCTTTGCGTCTTCGCGTCTTTGCGCGCCATCCCTCCTCTG
>JANOWJ010000078.1:0-22031 GCA_031417835.1 Saprospiraceae bacterium
TTAATCTTCCCTATAGTTCCTTCTGATGACTTTGGTAGTATGATTAAGGAGGCTTCACTTCATCTCACCCCCGCTCATATCTTGATACATGGCACCAAAGGTTTTGTCATCACTGGCCAAGATGAGAAAGATATTGGCCAGAAACCGTTAAAAAAAGAACACGTGCTGACCATCAGTGAGTTGATTCGTAAAGAAACCAATGTCCTTCGCATCGGTTGTCTGAGTGGACCCAATTTAGCCAAAGAGATACTTGAAGATCAGCCTACAGCGACAGTGATAGCCAGCGAATTTGATGAAGTGATTCAACTTGGTATTGAAGTGCTCACCAGCAAAAAATTTTTTGTATTCGGAAGCAATGATTTGAAAGGTGCCCAGATCGCCGGGACCCTTAAAAATATTATTGCGATCGGTACGGGGATTTTGGATGGAATGGGGTTGGGTAAAAACATTCAGGCCATCCTGATTACTCGTGGCTTGAGTGAGATAATCCATTTCGGCCAAAACATGGGCACTACCAATAGTGCTTTTTTAGGTACCGCCGGTATAGGAGATCTCATAGCTACAGCCACCAGTCCAGACAGTCGGAATTATCAATTTGGAAAACGACTCGGTAAAGGAGAGCACTTCAAAGATGTATTGAATACCAGTGATGAGCTTGCTGAAGGTGTGCGTACATTACGTATTGTATACCATTTATTAAAGACTTATCATCTTCGGTCACCGATCGTAGAAGTCCTTTATAAAGTAGTTTATGAAGATATGGATATCTTTGAAGGCATAAACTTGTTGATGCGATATCCTATGAAAAAAGATGTCGATTTCATCGAAGAAGATTGATACATTATGAAGCGCAAGCTCGTGATCAGTGTGGGTTGGTTGATGTTGCTGGGTGTCATGCTATACCCTTTCATCCATATCATGCTCATTTTTTCAGAAGCGCATCAACATCATAAGGCCATACAACAAAATCCAGGACGCCTCAAGGGTCAACGATTATTCCTTGAATTTTCATGGCAAGAATATCAAAAGATTTTGGTCGACAAGCATGAAATAAAATTAGAAGGACAATATTATGATATCATGGAGCTTGAACTTATGGGTGGCAATCGTGTATGCCTCGCTGTAGTTCAAGATCACTATGAAGTGGCTATATTGCAAGCGATCATCCGATTTCACCAATCTAGGCCCCAGAGTGATCAGCAACATACCAATCTACTGATACCTGATTGGATAACCCCGGGCAAACCTATCAGTTTTATTGTCACCTCTGATTTTGGACCTTTACCATCAGAGTACGTTTATGTACCAAAATCGACAATCCAAAAAGACAGACTGATTCCACCACCTGAAGATCCGCAAAGGCACTACATCCGCATGTAGTGTTTGTACATTTTCTTCTATTATTTAATTTGTTTAATACAATCCATACCTATGTATAAGTACAGGTATATTCTACTATTATATTCTTTTGGAGCGACGGCAAACGCACAAGATACGGCCGCTATTCAACTGAAAGAATTTACAGTCACCGCTACGCGCACCGCATTGTCTTATAAGCAACTGGCACAATCGGTTACCTCGATTAAATCTGAAGATATCGCCAATATGTTACCTCAGACCACTGGCGATATTCTACAAAAGACAGGTTTGATCACCGTCCAGAAAAGTCAACAAGGTGGTGGCAGTCCTATACTCCGAGGTTTTGAAGCCAATAGAGTCCTATTAGTAGTAGATGGTGTGCGCATGAATAATATCATCTACCGCGGTGGCCATTTGCAAAATGCAATTACCGTAGACCCAAATATTCTTGAGCGAGTAGAAGTATTATTTGGACCAGCATCGTCAGTATACGGATCTGATGCATTAGGCGGAGTCATTCATCTCATTTCTAAAAACCCTGAGTATCAATCAAAACCAAAGTTAAAATCAGGTCTCCATCTCAGGTATAGTACGGTCAACGAAGAGAAAATGCTGCATTATGATCTTCAGTATGGTTCAAAAAAAGTGGCAGGATTCCTTTCTGTGACCACTACGGAATTTGATGATCTCCGTGGTGGTAGAGTGCAGAATCCATTCTATGCTAAACACTTCGGGGATCGAAATCACTACTATAAGCGCCAGGATGGCAAAGATCTATTGATTAACAATAGTGCCACGCCTTGGCTACAGATCGCTTCCGGATATTCCCAAATAGATTTAATGGGTAAATTAAAAATTCAATCCAAGACGGGTTTAGATCATACTTTCAATGTACAATATTCAGCTTCCACGGACATTCCCCGATATGATAGACTCACCGATCCGAATCCAACAAACACCTTGCGCTTCGCGGAATGGTATTATGGCCCTCAAAAAAGATTATTTACCAGTTATAATACAGATCTTCATTCAAAATGGCCGATCAAATTGAATGTAAACTATCAATTTATTGAAGAGTCCAGACACCAAAGGACCGCCAATTCATCCAATTTGCAAAGTCGAATAGAGCGTGTCAATATCCTAGGGTTTGATGCCTTCCATCAGTCTAGTTTTAGATCTAGCCAATGGGTAATGGGGCTAGATGGTCAGCAGGAGTGGCTTGGATCTACGGCTCACACTACCGAGATCGTGACCAAGACGACTGCTCCTTTGGATACGCGCTACCCAGCAGGTTCAAATCACATGACCAGACTTAGTGCATATACGATCGGGACCAATCAACTCAATAATCAATGGAATGCCCAGGCAAGCGCTCGATTAGGAATTACTAATTTGGCTTCCGATTTTGGCAGCAACGAATTCTTCAAATTCCCATTCAAACTGGTCAAACAATTTAATTTAACATATTCTGCAAACCTTGGGCTCAGTTACAATGCCAATGAATTCTCAAAATGGGGCGTTGTGCTGGCGACCGGATTTAGAGTGCCCAATGTAGATGATCTCGCCAAAGTATTTGAATCTACCACCGGTACCTTGATAGTGCCCAATCCAGATCTGAAGCCGGAAAAAAGCATCTCCCTTGAAGTTAACCACAGACTGTCCTTGATGGATCAAAAATCGTATATCACAAGCAGTGTATATTTGACGCAATTACATGATGCGATTGTGACGGGTCCTTTTTCCTTCAATAGCCAAGATAGTGTGCTGTATAATGGGGTCAGAAGTTTAGTCCTCGCCAATCAAAATAACAGGCTGGCCAGAATATTTGGTATTTCAATGGATGGTCAGATTTTTTTAAGTAAAATACTTAATGTGAGTTTTGGGGGGACATATACCCATGGCCGTATAATTGACGAAAAAAAGTCGACTCCCCTTGATCACATACCACCATTATCCGGTAAACTGGGATTAGTCGCCAATGTCCATAAATTCAGGACCGAGATTAATGTCTTAGGTAATGATTGGAAACGACTCAATAATTACTTATTACGGGCCGAGGATAATGAACAATACGCCACTCCGGATGGGATGCCAGCTTGGGTTATTTTCAATGTCTACTCAACCTATAACTTTAACAACAAAGTGAGGCTTAGCGTAGCGCTTGAAAATATTATGGACACCCAATATCGGGTATTTTCCAGTGGGATCAATGCTCCAGGTCGGAATTTGAGCACTTCATTAAAATTAGTACTCTGATGGATCTATATTATTAGTAATGTGACACTTATATTACGGTATCTGTCAAGTTAGCATCTACGTACTACACATATACCAAAGGGTGTACTACAAATCAAATAAATTTTGCCATCGTGAGTCTGTCCCGAATCGAGACTGGATTATTCAAACGAATAGGCAAAATAATGCGGTTTGTACTAATCCCTTATTCCCTTCCATATATAAAAAAAAGTAATATATTGCATTCCTTTCATAAATGAGGTCTGATATGCAAAAAATTTCCTGCCCTGCGTGTGGCCATGGCTTCCATGCTGAAGAAGTAATAGGTCAAAAATTGTCCCGAGAGCTGGAGAAACAGTTTTTGGAAAAAGAACAAGTTTTGCAAACTGATTTTATGGTCCGCTTAAAATCGTTGGAAGCCAAAGAAAAGGACCTAGAATCTAAAAAATTAAGAGAAAACGAAATCTTTGCAGAAAAGCTTGAAAAAGAAAAAGGTAAAATCTTAGAGCACCTCAAAATACAACAAGATAAAGACTACCAACTCAGGTTATTTTCAATGGAAAATGAACGCAAAGAGTTGTCTGAGCAACTGGAAAAATTAACCAAAGCGGCAATTGAAAACGAGCAATTGAAAAGGAAAATGGATAAACTTCAATCCCAGCTTGAACTACAAATGCAAGAGAAGTTAAGCGACGAATTAAAACGACAAAGTGATGAAATCAGAATAGATGAACAAAAACGATCCGAACTAAAACAAAAAGAATATGAAAAACAACTTGAGGATCAGCGGAAGATCATAGACACCCTGCAGCGGAAGTCACAACAAGGATCGATGCAATTGCAAGGTGAAGTGCAGGAGCTCGCTATAGAAGAGTATCTCAAAGATCATTTCCCATTGGATGAGATTGAAGAGATTCGAAAGGGATCCCGCGGGGCCGATTGTCTACAGCGGGTGCATACTCGCACCTTGGCTAATGCAGGTACGATCTACTACGAGAGTAAACGGACGAAGGATTTTCAAATTGCATGGATCGAAAAGCTGAAAGAGGATATGCGTTTGGTAGGGGCTGATCTCGGGGTATTGATCACGCAGACTATGCCAAAAGATATGGACTTTATGGGTGAAAAAAGTGGGATCTGGATCTGTAGTTTTGATGAATACAAACCTTTGATTCCGGTGCTTCGCCATGGCCTGATTCAGGTGGCCGAAGCTTTACAGACTCAGGAAAACAAAACCGATAAATTGAATATGTTGTATTCCTATCTTACTGGCAATGATTTTAAGATGCAGATTGAAGCTATTGTGGAGGGATTCCGTCAGATGCAGGAGGATCTGCAAAAAGAAAAAATAGCCATGAATAGAATTTGGGCTCAGCGCGAAAAGGTCATTGAAAAAGTCTTGATCAATACATCTCAGTTTTACGGAAGTGTCAAAGGCATAGCAGGTAGTGCCATCCCTATGCTCACCGTACTGGACCTCCCGGGAGAGTATTAATCACTTCATAACCTTTTTAATCTGTATTTTCCTTACTTTGGTATGGGGATTTTTCACTCCTGACGATAAGGCTTTTTGAGAATGAAATAAAAAGCCGATTATTGTCCAAGATATACTAAACAAGCCGCTGACTATGCCATCCACGCTAGAATCACTTTTTAACACTCATGCTCTCGACCCTAAAAGTCTTGACTTCCTCTTCAATGCGATCAAAGCCAATACTTTACAAGGGTTTGACTACCTAAAATTTAAAGAATCCACACAGTCATTAAAACAATCTATGGCTATGTCTGAGGATATCGCTATCAAATCTGCCTTTGCCACCGCCGCCACCATGGGCATCACTAAAGATAAACTTATAGAAAACATCCAGCACTATATCCAAGTCCTCCAAAAAGAAAAAGCAGAATTTGATGCGGCTCACAATAAACAAAAAAACATTAAAGTAAATCAAAAACAAAACGAAACTACTTTTTTGCAGGAGAAGATTAAAGCCCATCAGTCCCAGATCGCAGAGTTAGAAAAACAAATTAATGAGTTCCAATTTAAAATAGACAATGCCGATCGTGAAATTGAAGAGGCTAAACAAAAAATTCAAGAAACCAAAACCAGATTTGAAGAGACTTATATGCACTTTGATCAAGTACTCAAATCGGATATCGATACATTCAATAAATATTTATAAATTTAAAATCTAATATAATAGAAATCTTATGGCAGACACACCATTTAATCCTGCGCCTAGTAAACCTAAGTCTTTTTGGAAGCGGCCGGAAGGCATGACTGGTACCATTTTTTTAGCAGGTCTGATGATCGGCGGAGGTTACCTATTGGTCAAATCTTTACCCACATTGATCGCACTGGCCAGCAATATGCTTTATCTGTCTTTTATGCTGCTGGCCCTTGGAGCCGTGATCTATATGGTGCTCGATCCCAAGATGCGTTCTTTGGTTAGTTACGGGTATAAAAGCATCATGAGATGGGTCACTGGTCTTTTTATTACGATCGATCCTATTGGTATCCTCAAAAATTATGTGGAAGATCTGGAAGATAATCTATCCAAGATGAGTACTCAGATAGGCAACCTCAAAGGTCAGATTAGAAAATTGACTACCATGGTTGAAGAAAATACCAAAGAAATTAGCCAAAATATGTTGCTGGCCTCCAAAGCAAAAGAACTAGGCCAGGAGAATCAAATGATCCTGTCTAGCCGCAAAGCTGCCCGGCTCAAGGAAGTCAATGCCAAATACGATGAACTCCGGGGCAAAATGGATATCCTGTACCGTGTATTGACTAAAATGTATCAAAACTCAGAAGTCCTTTTGGAAGACACCAAAGACCAAGTAAAAATCAAACAAGAAGAACGCAAAGCAATACGAGCATCTCACAGTGCTATGCGATCTGCAATGTCAGTACTGTCTGGTGATAAAGATAAACGAGCCATGTTTGATGCAGCACTTGAAAATATCGCTGATGATGTAGCAGCTAAAGTAGGTGAGATGGAACGATTTATGGAGTTATCATCCAACTTTATGAATAGTGTAGACTTGCAAAATGGAGTCTTTGAGGAAGAAGGTGCTCGAATGCTAGAAAAATGGGAGAAAGAAAGTTCCCTCCTATTGATGACTGGCAAAGAGAAAGCCGCTTCTGATTATTTCAACTTGAATGAACCACAGAAAGCGACTCGTAGCAATGGTGGTTACGAAGGCATGTTTGATGGAAAATAATACTACAGCCCTTAATTCAGCTTGTTATTTATTTGATCAAATCGTTTTCTAGCGCTTAGCTCCACTTGTAATTGTAGCGGGTTTCCAGTAATTTTAGGGAACTAATCTATTCCAATGAGAATATTTTTATTCCTGTTATGCTTATCTCCATTTGGGATTACAGCTCAGCAAGTCTCGCCAGATGGTAAAACAGTGTATAAAACGGTAAGCATTTTTTTTGGAGGCGGAGATTATCATATTACAGATGAAGAGAAGCTAAAAGTGCGCGACTTTTTATTCAATGAAATCCTAACCAACTTTGAGATTCATATTCACAGCCATACTGATAATATAGGTGGCGTTAAGTTTAACCAATGGCTTTCCAAAATGCGAAGCGAATCGACCATGGATTTTTTGCTCGAAGATGGTGTACCTACGAACAAAGTTTTTATTAAAGATCACGGTCTGACCAATCCTGAATTTGACAATGCAACCTGGGATGGTCGACTAAAAAATCGTAGAGTAGATATCGTGCTGTGGCCGCTACCATTCTAGGCCTTTTCTAACTTTATAATTTTAATAGGATTATTGTCTATTTCATTTCAATACCTATTTGATCAATTGTTTTTCTAGATCTTCCAGAGATACTCCTTTGGTCTCAGGCATCATCTTCCAGACAAATAGCAGTTGGAATACCATCATAAAGGCAAAAAATGCAAAGATGATCGTGCCTCCCAGCTTTTCATTGAAATAAGGAAACAATCCTGCTATAACTGCTGCAAATAACCAATGTGTACTGCTGCCCAACGAAGCACCCCAGGACCTAACCCGGGTTGGGAATATTTCAGAAATAAAGACCCAGATCACCGCACCCTGGCCTATCGCATGTGATGCAATGAATGCAAACAATAACCACGGTACCATTGCATTGCCAGTATCTAAAAAGAAGAGGAGAGCCACTGAAGATAGCGAAAGGATATAACCTATACTCCCAATATACATTAGAAATCGTCGCCCATATTTATCAATTAGGCTTAACCCCAACATGGTAAAAATCAAATTAACCAATCCTATACCCACAGTCGATAACAATGCTGTTCGTTCACCTAGACCTGTCTCCTGCAGTATCCTCGGGGCATAATAGATGACTGCGTTGATGCCGGATAATTGGTTAAAGAAAGCAAATAAAAACGCCAATAAAATCGGAAAATTAAACTTGCCAGATGTAAAATATCTAAGCGTAGCTTCGTTAGCATTGGTCGGGGCTTGGATAGCTGCCAAAGATTGGTCGACCGTAGACGGCTCGATGATATTCAATATTTTCTTTGCCTCTTCTACTTTGCCTTTAGCTGTGATCAGCCATCGTGGACTCTCTGGTACAAAGAATAAAGCAATAATAAAAACAATGGAAGGGATAGCCATAATGCCCAACATGAGTCGCCAAGATTCCTCACCCGTATTACCTATCAGATAATTAGACAGATAGGCAATCAATATACCAAGCACCAGATTAAACTGGAACAATGCTGTGAGCTGGCCACGTTTAGCCTGCGGGGCGATTTCTGAAATATAGACAGGTGCTACAACAGAAGATGCGCCTACCCCAAATCCACCGATAAATCTAAAAAACATCAATTGATATACGCTTGTCGACATAGCGGATCCGATTGAACAAATAAGGAAGAATGCACCAATCCAAAGCAAAGTCAACTTTCTGCCATATCGATCTGCAGGTATACCCCCTACTAAAGCGCCCAGAATAGTGCCATATAAGCCCATGGCTACCATCTGGCCTACCATTACATTGCTCAGATTCCACAACTTTTGGATAGCTTGCTCACCACCGGATATCACGGCAGTATCAAATCCAAAAAGAAATCCACCAAGTGATACAGCCAAGGACCATAAAAAAACATTTCCTACTATTTTATTCATTTTCACTCATTTGTATCAAAAGTAAGACAAACTTGTTGAATAGCTAATCCAGATGACACTTTGTAACTCTGTTAATAGTTAGACGCATTTAAACCAATAAGGGTGGTCATTCTTGCTTTTGATTTATTTGAAATTGCACAATTGATCCTTTCATACTATTTTATATCTTTAATTGAATTACATCAATCAGTAGTCGATATGCAGATCATTTTAGGTATTCTATATCATTTTATTGGAGGCTTTGCGTCCGGAAGTTTTTATATGCCTTATAAAAATGTAAAAAAATGGAATTGGGAAAGTTTTTGGATTGTGGGTGGAATATTTTCATGGTTATTCGTACCACCAATAGCCGCAGCACTGACTTTACCTGGTTTTTCCTCCATAATTGCTTCTTCATCAGGGACCGTTATTGGATATACCATGTTATTTGGCATTTTATGGGGATTTGGTGGCTTGACATATGGGCTAGGGGTCCGATATCTCGGTATGTCTTTGGGCAATTCTGTAGTCTTAGGATTCTGCTCCGCGTTTGGAGCTCTGCTGCCTGCTATTTATTACAATTTTTTCCCAGCGCCGGGCAAAACCACTCTCAATGATCTCCTCACTACCTCCTGGGGTCGGATAGTGCTCCTGGGAGTAATAATTTGTTTAATAGGGATCTACATTTGTGGACGAGCCGGAGTAATGAAAGAAAATGAATTAGCGGAAGAAGCTAAAAAACAGAGTGTAGCAGAATTTAATCTATCCAAAGGTTTGATCGTAGCTATTTTTTCTGGCATCATGAGTGCCTGTTTCAATTTTGGTATTGAGTCTGGCAAACCCATGGCGGAGGCCGCAGTCACAATGGGTCTTAATCCCTTATTCCAAAATAATGTCACGTATGTGGTCCTTTTATGGGGAGGCTTATTGACTAATTTTATCTGGTGTATGATTTTGAATACTCAAAATAAATCTTTTGGAAATTATACAGATCGAAAAACTCCTCTAATTAAAAATTATGGCTGGTCTGCACTTGCAGGCACGATGTGGTTTTTACAATTCTTCTTTTATGGTATGGGTGAAAGTAAATTGGGTAATGGAGCCAGTTCATGGATATTACACATGGCATTTATTATCCTCGTGGCCAATTTTTGGGGGATCATCTTAAAAGAATGGAAAGGTGTCTCTCGAAAAACACGCACCACAGTAGCGCTGGGCATATCTACTATCATACTTTCCGTCATCCTAGTAGGTTACGGCAATGCTTTGAAGTAAGTTTAAAAGACTACTTCTATTTCTTCTTGTTTGCCTGATCTTGTGTACGTTACTTTGACTTTATCACCTTTATTGTGCATGCCTAATGCTTCCATATATGAATTCATGTCTTTGATCTCTTTAGAGCCGATTTTGAGTATAATATCACCGGCCCGCAGTCCTGCTACAGCTGCTGGTTTTCCTTCAGTGACTCCATCGAGTCGTAGGCCACCCTCTTGATACAAATAATCTGGCATCACACCCATGGTCACTTTAAAAGTCATTGCCCGTTTCCCTGATTCATCTTTCGTCTTTTGAAATGTAATTTTGCCTTGATTGTTTTTATCCTCTATGATGTGTACCACGAGATCTGCGACTTCCAGGATCCCTTCAAAGTTGACCAAAGGAGCATCATCTGTAGGTTTATGGTAATCTTTATGTTGTCCGGTGAATAAATGTAAAACCGGAATGTCTTTTAAGTAAAAGGAGGTATGGTCTGATGGGCCCTGACCAGATTCTGTTGCTGATATCTTAATGCCCTTTACGATGGCATTATTTTCTAACAGCGGCTTCCAAGCCGGAGAGGTCCCTACCCCACTGATCGCTATGATCCTATCTGGAGATAGTCGTCCTATCATATCGAGATTGATCATGTAATTTATAGATGCCGCATCAAATGCGGCATCTTTAGTATATGCATTTGAGCCAAACAATCCTTTTTCCTCACCTGAAAATGCTATAAATAAATAATTATTGCTTTTTGAATTTGTATTGTTTTTTAGCCGTTCTGCTATCGCCAGCATGCCGGCTACTCCAGAGGCATTGTCATCTGCCCCATTATGTATAGCTTGTTCGGAAGATAATGAGCCTGAGCCTGCCCCACCTAAGCCCAAATGATCATAATGCGCACCAAAAATCACAGTATATGGACTGCCGTTGTCAATTTTACCAAGGACATTGTACCCGGTGATAGCGTTTTTTTCATTTAATTGACTCGTGTCATGAGGATGAGCTTTTTCTTTAAATGTAAATGGAAATTTCCAGCTTCCGGATAAGCCGGCAGGCGCCAGGCCTAATTGTTTAAATCGATATTGGATGTATTCAGTGCTAAGTTGTTCTCCCTTCGTACCCGTGCCACGCCCTTCCAATAGATCTGAGGCGAGATATACGACATCGACTCTGACATGCATCAGGCCTATCACAGGTGATTGTGCTTGTGTGGTCACCATCCAGAGATTGAAAAGAATGATGATTATATTATTTAACTTCATGGTATAAATTTTTCTAATATTTTAATCATCTTTTTACAGTCAGTCTATAAGTCCTAGATGAAGATCCTCCCCAGATACCCAAGCCACCTTTTATATTAGAAGTGATGGTGGTGTAGGAAGAGAATGGACCTTGATTCCCTTTGTTAAACTCCAGCGTATTCCAAAATTCAAAATGTCCTTGATCTATCGACGACCATTTGACTGCAATGGTATCCCCCACCTTAAATAATCCAAAAGTGGCTTGGTCGAATTTTTCACTTGGCAGGTTAGGACGAATAAGGCGAAACTCAAAGTCTTTGCCATCGATCAATGCATCGTCAAATACAGAATTGAAAGCCGTCAAAAAATTGCTGGTGTTGATACTGCAAAAATAGCGGTAGAAGTTTTTTTGACCGACAGGATCTTTTATTCTGGACATCAATTGTAATAACGTGTCTACCGGCTCTCCAGGTGCCTTTCGCCACCATGTCGAGTCAAGTGGCACATATGCTGGTATCGTGGTCACGGATTCTATGATTTGACCTTCAGTTTTTATAGTTAGTTTGTAGCTACTCCCTTGCTTCGGAATTAGCTGCGCAAATTGGTCTAAATAGATACAGATATTGACTTTAATGCTATCAGGATCGAGGCCTAATATGGCAGCTAATTGTTTTTTACGCACAGGAGTCACATTGCTGATGCAAACCTCATCCAATTTCACCACTTGAGACCCATCACTGACTGTAATTTCCGCATTGTTGACAAATAAATCTTCTAATTGACCCGTAGATAAACTGGTAAAAAATGGTCTGGATCTGGTCAAGAGCACATATGCCGGCAATGGATTGTCGCCACTTTCTATGTAGCCTTCTACGACCAATTCGGGTTCCAGATTTATATTCTTAGGTATAAACTCGGTCTCACACGAGCTCATCAAGATCCATAAGGGTATCGCTAGTCCTATTAAGACTTTAGGAGTACACCTATATAAATATTTTGGGCTAGCCATGATCACGTTTAATTCCATTTAAAATTCCAAGTGATAGATGGGATGACTGGGAATAGAGAGACTTTGTATGCTGTCGCCTTAGCACGACCAGACGCCAAATCAGAATCTAAATCATAATTGATAAAAAACGGATTTCTTCGATTGTATATATTATAAATTGAAAACGACCACGTGCTCTTAAAAGCTCGCCTTGAGTCAGGTCGAGGAGTATACGTAGCAGCCAGGTCAAGTCTGTGATAATCTTGTACTCGCACACTATTGCGAGGCCCATATCTTGTCACCAACTCTTGATCGATATAATATACACTGCGCAAGGGAGTGAACGGCCGGCCTGTACCATACACAAAGGTGCCAGCCAATGACCACTTTTTGGATGCCTGATAATTTGAGATCAATTCGAAGTCATGTGGTTTCTCAAAAGAAGCTGGAAATCGTCTACCCCCTTCGATTTCAGCATATGATCGCCAACTTCTCGTATAGGTGTACCCCAACCATCCTGTGAGATTTCCTTTTTGTTTTTGAATAAATAACTCGCCTCCATAAGCCGCACCTTTACCAAATACAAAAGCTTGCTCCACTTCTATATTCTGATTGCTCGTATAAGATTCTTTATAGTCAATTTGATTGATTAACAATTTATAAAATCCTTCAGTTGCAATATTCCACATTCCCTGATTAAGGGTTTTAAACCAACCTACAGACCATTGATGGCCACGTTGGGGATTTACCTGAGTCGAGCTAGGCACCCATACATCAGTAGGCAAGGTACTCGTACTGTTAGTCACCAGATGGGAGTATTGTTCATTCATGTTGTACCCAAATTTGATGGAAGTGCTTGGGTTAAACAATATGGTTGCAAAAAGCCTAGGCTCCATCACAGCAAACGTTTTTATTGGTTCTAGATTTTTATATGTTGTGCTATCCAAGATATAAGGTCCGACCTGTTCAAATCTACTCCACCTCAATCCGATATTAATTGTCAAGAATTTTGAAACCTTTAGTTCATCCTGATAATATATCGCTGATTCTACTCCATATTTGGGCTTATAGTCATTTGTAAAGCTCACCTCCCCGCTACGGCCTTGCACTACATTAGGGGTAAATCGGTGATGGATCACATTTCCACCTATACGTATGACTCGTCCAGCACTGGGATAATAATCTAGATCCAGTTTTAGTTGATAATCGCGCACTCCATTGCTTACTCTAAATGAAAATAAATCCTGCTCACCGGATAAGTTAAAGTCGTACGCATTGTAGATGATGGTGGTGTTCATGAATAATTTATTGCTGACTACATGATTCCACCTTAGGGTCGCCGTATTATTTCCATAAGGCATGTTCAGCTTGAATCCTCTTTCATTGGAATTATAATTGAGGATATCCCGTCCAAAATAACCAGAGATATATAGCCGGTCTTTGTCTGAAAATCGATGGTTAAACTTTGCGTTTAAATCATAGAAATAATAATTAGTACCTGCAAAAGCTGATTTACGGATGAACGGTTGAGCTAAATCTAATGCATAGGTCCGCCTGCCAGATATTATAAATGAAGATTTTTCCTTTTGAATCGGGCCTTCGATCGTAAGCCTGGAGGCGATCAATCCTATGCCTCCTGTCATGGCAATATGTTTATCATTACCCTCCTTCATTTGGATATCAATGACACTGGATATCCTTCCACCGTAATTGGCGGGCATTGATCCTTTGATAAGTGTTGTGTTTTTAATCGCATCTGCATTAAATATGCTAAAGAATCCGAGTAAATGTCCTGAGTTATACACTTGGGCTTCGTCCAATAATAAAAGGTTTTGGTCTGCCCCTCCACCCCGCACATAAAAACCAGCGCTACCCTCATCGGCCGCAGAGACTCCAGGTAAAAGTTGAAGGACTTTTAAAATATCGACTTCGCCCAATAAGGAGGGCAGTTTTTTTATACTTTCAGTAGGGAGTTCTATTCGACCCATCGCGGTGTTTTGTACTTGATCTATACTTTTGTTGTCCTCGACCACTAATTCTTTGAGCAATACACCACTGATCAGATCAATGTTAAGTTTTTTGTCAGAATTCAAGATAATTTTAAACTCCTGATCTTCAAATCCCAAATATGAAAAGACAATGCTGTATTCTCCTTCAGGCAATGTAAGGGAGTAAAAACCATAGTTATTGGATGCAGCTCCGACTTCAGTCTTGTTTTTTAAATACACATGAGCATCGATTAAAGTTTCTCCATTTTCTGCATCCTTGATATAACCACTGATGGTATACGATTTTGACTGCCCGGAGATGAGCTGATAGTTAAAAAAAAACATTGAAAAAAATACAAATATTCTAATGATCATGCTCCCACTTAAATCTTATAGAACCAACATTAAAATCTCACGGGATGAGATCAAAATATCGATGTCACTGTATTAAAGAAATTGGCTGCAAAGATACACCCATTCGCTTTAGGTAACTTAAGATTCCTTTGGGTCCAGGTAGGTGAGCTGCACCCAATGCTATGAATGTATTTTGAGATTGTTGAAGGATCGTTAGAATTTTGCTGGCCATCTTTACATTGCGATCATATAATAACAATCGGCGCACCGTACCCAATGAAGGTCCAGTCAATCTCATGAGACCATTCAGGTCTTCTGCGGAATAAGCGGCGGTTAGTTTCTTTAATTTATTGGTGGCTTTACTGAGATGGGTCACCATCGCCTTTAATTCACGGATTTGATAGTTCATCGGTATAGATTGGTAGATCCTGGCTTGCTCCTCCGGTGATTCCATGGCTCCAAGGATCAATCCCGATTGTTTGGCATAACTCCACAGCTGGAAATCCAACGGGCTCAATGTCTTGCCTGGATTCAATATCCGTTCACTTATGAGTGCGGTTTGAAATAGAGGTGGGAGGTGATCTATATCTTTCAAATGAAAGCCAGACAATCGATGAAGTAATTTTGCAGCTTTTGCATAAGCATTGATACTCATCACATTACGCAATCCTTTCCAAGTCGATGAAGAAATGGATATGGATTGGGGTTCAAATAATGTACTATCCAAATTGGTCTCTCCAAAATAATGGGAGCAAGTTTCTAAATGCTCTAAAACCTGGGGTATTTTAATCACAGCTTCCTGCACAGCACTATGCACGGTGCCAAACAAATATACCCCAGATGATGGAGGTTTATCAGCTTCTGTATCAATCGTTAGCTTCCAAAGCAAGGCGTTGATGTTCGCCATGCTCTTGACTAATCGTATTGAAGTGGCAATACCATCGACTCCTTGGCAGTGGATAAAGTCACCATACTCTTAAGTCGCTCTATCTCTTCTATTTGTGACAGTTTTTTAAATAGGATATGCTCATACGTAGGGATGTCCTTACATATAATTTTGATCAAAGCATCGGCTTCACCGGTGATGATATAAACCTCTGTCACCTCATCAATCTTACGAATTTTTTCCAAAAATCTGTCCATCACATCTTGGTTTTTCCAATTGAGCGATACCAGTACAAAGGTCTTAACCTGCAAGCCCATTGCATCTTCATCTAATTTTGCATGGTATGAGTCAATAATCCCAGCTTGTTCGAGTTTTTTAACTCGTTCTAATGTAGGGGCCGGAGATAGGCCAATCGTTTTAGATAAATCCAAATTGGTAATTTTGGAATTTTCTTGAAGGATTTTTAAGATTCTGTAATCCTGTTTGTCTAAGCGGTAATCTGTCATGTTTAATAAATTTAATAAAAGTAAAAAGGTATTGGTTTAGTTCAAATATTGTAGCGTTAATTAGGGAAATACACCCATGTTTTCATAATCGCTGGCGATCTTATCTAAGGCACATACAAACGCAGCGGTTCGCAGGCTTTTAATTTTCTTTTTCTGATTTTTAATTTCAAGGATTTGATGAAGTGAGTTGACCATAGTTTCTTCTAACCCTGATCGCACAAGATCTATTTCATCAGCACCTTTCACTATCAGGTTTTTTTCCCGCTCCCCGATTCGTTTTCCGGTCATATCTTCCAGCAAGTTGACAAAATTGCCATAAGTCCTTTGATCAAATCGTTTTTCGATTCTCCCAAAACGCATATGCGATAAATTTTTCAACCACTCAAAATATGAAACAGTTACACCGCCGGCATTGAGATACATGTCCGGGATGATCACAACTCCTCTTTTGAGGAGCATATCTTCTGCATCCGATGTGACTGGACCGTTAGCTGCCTCAGCTATGATTTTAGCCTTTATACGTGAAGCATTTAATGCAGTAATTTGATTTTCTAATGCTGCCGGCACCAGAATATCACATTCCAATTCAAGTGCGGACATTCTATTTTTTAATGTTTTGGAACCCTTAAATCCAAGGATACTACCAGTTGATTTCCTATGCGCTAGTAATTCGTGGATGTCCAGTCCGTCATAATTATAGATGGAGCCTTCACGCTCAGACACTCCGATGATCCTCACATTTCCTTCGGTCTGACAAATGGTCCCGGTATAACTCCCCACATTACCCAAGCCTTGTATGACCATGGTTTTGCCTGCTATTCCTTTAGTCATGCCCAAAGCTTTCATTGAAGCAAGGTCATCACAAAATTCCCTCAAACCATAATAGACACCTCTTCCGGTGGCTTCGGTCCTGCCTTGTATCCCAAATTGATGCACCGGCTTGCCAGTGACGCAAGCTATAGCATCAGGGTCGCCGCCCTTAAAAGTCATGTAAGTATCATAGATCCAGGCCATCTCTTGGCTACCTGTCCCATAGTCCGGTGCAGGCACATCTATACCAGGTCCAATAAAATTTTTCTTGATAAGTTCTATCGTATATCGCCTAGTGATCTTTTCTAAGACATCTTTGCCTAATTCAAAAGGGTTGACTTTTACTCCTCCTTTGGCACCTCCAAACGGCACATCGACAATAGCGCATTTATATGTCATCAGCGAAGCAAGTGCCATGACTTCTTCTTGATTGACATGTACACTGTATCTGATCCCGCCTTTGGTCGGCAACCGGTGCTGGCTATGCTGCACCCGATAAGCTTCGATGACTTGGAATGTATCACCGATTTTTACCGGAAAAGTCATATGGTAGACTGAATTACAAGCCCTGATTTGACCTAAAAGGCCTTTAGGGAAAATTGTATGTACTGCTGCCTTGTCAAAATTGCGGTTGACGGATTCATAAAAACTAATTTGGTTTTCTTTCTTCATCAGGAATTAGGTTTATTTCATTTGGTCTTCAATACGTTTCAGTTTTCGATCTAACCTCAAAAGATACCATAAAATCCCGAACCATACTACCAAAGCCACCATAGCCACAGTATAAATTTTGCCTGTGCTCCTTAAAAAATCTGATTGTAAAAAATTAAACAAAAAAATCATATAAAGTAAAATTGTAGTATTAGTTATTCAATTTATTGTTAATCATAGATATACGATACGATAATTGTGCTAACCAAAGCCCGAGTAATATGTACACCAGGACGGCAGGGTAAAAGACTAGCCGCATCGTATTATCCAAGTCTTGAGAACCTAGTGCAGGATTACCGCCATTGCCCGGATGTAAGGAATCAAATCTGCGAGGAATTATAAAAATCAGGGGAATCATCAAAGCAAAAGCAAATATGTTGTATACAGCACTTACTCTTGACTTAGCATCAGGGTCATTCAAAGATCGTTTGAGCAAAAAGTAGCCACTATATATCAGTAACGATATAGCTGCCATATTTTGTTTTACATCAAAACTCCAATAGGATCCCCATGTAGACTTTGCCCATACAGCGCCTGTCACCGTCCCTAAAATACCAAACAAAATACCCGCCGATACCAGAGATTCCGCTTTAGAATCATCTTGAAACCTGTTAAACCGTAGATATTGTACGCTGTGATAGACAGATACCATGAATAAGGCTACCATGGCAAACCATAGAGGTACATGAAAATATGTGTTGCGAATGGTCTCTGATAAAATATTGCGATATGGATAATTAAAGTTTGACTCTGGCCTGACTATCAATGGTTGATCCGACCAAGTATTAGCATGAGTGATTGATTCAGAAGGCTTTAGATTGGACATACTGACCGCTGACGGCAGCACAATCGGACCTTCGGGAGTATCCATGACCAGCGCGAGATCTACAAACGCTTGAGTACTATCTGTGTACGGTGGCAATATAAAGTGAAAACTTGCTTCCGTCGGATTGAGCACTTTCGCTGATGTATTCTGGACATGGAGTGCATCGTGTTTCAACCAGGCATGTATATCGTCGGAGGCTTTAAAGTTGGTGTTATACCCTGAAACCAATAGGTCTACTTCCTGACCAGCTTTTATGACTACCGGGCTTACATGGGTGATACCCTGGCCTAGTGGAATTAAAAACCCCATCAGTATAATATAAGGCATTATTAGGATAATTATCCATTTCCACCAAGTTAAAAGTCGAATATTCATTAATCTCGCCACAATATAGGGAATAAAATAATCGCCAAAGATACCGCTAAAAGATCAATGGCCATGATACTAAACATATCTTTAGCATATGCGGTATCCTGTAGAATACCGAACGCATTTAAACACAATCGACTACCGGACATCAAGATTGGAAAGATCAAAGGAGTAGCTAATATCGACATAAGTGAAGCTTGCTCACTGGCTTTAGCTGAGATTAAAGCTACAAAAGTGAATATAGCACAAATACCTATAATGCTAATAACCAACGTAATAGCAAAAATCATCCAATCCACAGGTGGAATACTAAAAAATAGGTGTAAAAGCAATAGACTTAAAGCACTCAATACCATGATAATGAGCGTATTAAACAAAAGTTTTGAAAAATAAATTGCCAGAGGGTGAGCTATTGAATAATAATACCAATGTCTGTGTTTGATATCTTTGGAGTAAGACCCAGATAACGCATTGATACTCAAAAATATAAGCAAGATCCAAAATACTCCTGTCCAAAGAAATTTTTCGACTCTGACCAACGAATAATACAGCACCAAAACGGTCGAAAATAGATACAATATCGTGCTGCTTATTGCCTCCCGACTTCGCCACTCCCCTTTAACATCTTTTGAAAATAAAGTAAAAATTTCGTGTACCATACCGATTTAGTGCAAAATTAACAGTATTTAATTTGACAATAGCATAAATTAAGAAAATATGGCACTTTAATTGAATTATATATTATAGATTAAATACATTTGTTTAACTTTGCTTCTCAATTATTTATCCCATGAATACGTATAATTTAATAAAGTCCTTAATTTTATTCGTTAATTTTATTCTTTTATTAACGTTTTCTTTTACTTCTTACGCTGCTAAATATATTGAAGTAACCCCCAAAAGTGGTCAAGGAATGTATGTTTTATTCAAAAAATACCATATTTCTCCAAACGCCTGCAATATCAGCCACTTTAAAGAAATTAACAGGATCAAAAATGTTGAGAAATTATTAACAGGCAAACAATACCAGCTACCCATCATAATATTACCCTTTAATGGAAAGAGCATAGCCACTTCCCTTCCCAAGAGTAGCAAGGCTACAGCCGTTAACATTATGAATTATAATAAATTAGCGTTTAATTCCAAGCTAAGGAAAAAATCATATATACAGACAAAAGTAATCTGGGTGCCTTATCATGAGCTTAATTGTGGCGCAAAATCCCAAACGAGCTCAAAATTGATAGTCAAAAGCTCTCCAGCATCTATTGCTACCAAAAATTCATCCAAGTCGGTTTCTAAAACTAAAACTTCACAGGAGATCAAAGTAGTCAATACGACACTTAATATAAGAGATGTAAACAAAATCGAACAGGCTACCCTGAAAAAGCTGGAAGACGAGATTATAAATCAACGGGAAATCATAGCTGCCCGTTCTGAGGCTAATCTCAACTATGCTGCTAACTTACGCACCAGGACTGTACCCATATTTGGGTCTGATTTTGCAGAGATCAGAGTACAAAGTGATCTCCTTAAAGACAAAGTCTATTATCTGATCAGTGGCCACGGCGGTCCTGATCCGGGAACGATGTATGAGGACAAAAAAGAAATAGTATTGTGTGAGGATGAGTATGCTTACGATATCACCTTAAGACTGGCGCGTAAACTGATGGAGCACGGTGCCAATGTCCACCTGATAGTCCAAGACCCTAATGACGGTATCCGCAATGAAAAGTACTTAAAGCTCGATCGAGACGAACGCTGTATAACCGGCTATCCATTCGTATTAAACCAACGACTGAGACTCACCCAAACCACTGATGCGGTCAACGATCTCCATCGTTCATACAAGAAAAAAGGTATACCGGAAAAAGATCAATTGGCCATCAATATTCACATTGATTCGAGACAAAAAGAAATGCGCCAGGATGTGTTTTTCTATTACCAGGACAATAATAAAACAAGCCATAACATCGCTAAGCGACTTCAAAATACGCTGGGTATGAAATATGCAGAACTCGGTGGAAGGGACTATAGTGGTACGATCAGTTCCCGCAATCTTTTTGTCATGCGTTACACCCAGCCCGCTACGGTGTATATCGAATTAGGTAACCTTCAAAATGAGGCCGATCAAAAGAGATTTCTTTTTTCATCTAATCGTCAGGCATTGGCTGAATGGTTATATGACGGTGTCATTGGAGATTAATCTTTGTGAAGCTCAGGATATCAGCATGTTGCAACCTCTAATGTCACTATGATCTAATCGACCAAGGACCTCAAAAGAACCGTTGGTATAGACTTTTCCAATATCATCTGTAGCAATGAAAGCACAGGAATCAATATTACCAAGATCGATTACATTGATCGCACCAGTCTGTCCAAAAGATTCAATCAAAAAAGGGTCTGTAATACATCTGGGGATAATCCTCAAAGTAGGGCTTGGATAAAACACCCCACCTGATGGAGCATATGCTTGGGAAATCAGCTCCGTCATGCCATATTCTGACGCCACTTCTGTAACCCCAAAGTTTTCACGAATTTTGAGGTGCAGCTCCTCTCGAGTCATCTCTCGTTCTTTTCCTTTCATTCCACCTGTTTCTATTACAGTCAATCCATTCCTTAAATGGAAAAACGGTGACTGATACAGGGCATAACTGACTCCCCATAGCACAATTGGTCGAGTATCGTCATAAGTACCCAAGGCCTCCGCTAACCCAATCGGGTCCTGATGAAAAAAACCTCCCCCGGCATGGTGTATAAACTGAGTCATCATATACAATAAGGAAGAATCGGAGTTTTCTTGGTATGAGGGCAACATTGCCAAATGTTTAAGTTCCAGTAACGGATTCAATTTAAAACTATGGTTAAAACATAATGCGCTGATCTTCCTATACCACGACAAATCACGAATGCTGTGGCGACTCCGCTCTTGACCGCTCGTACCACTGCTGGTAAATGTTTTTTCTGCTTTAAATATTCCGTTTTTAATCTCGTGGCTTTTAAAAAATTGAATTGGTAAGAACGGGATTTGGCTGATCGAATCGACCTCTTCCGGAGATCGACCGATCATAGTTACATAGGCTTGATATATCGGGTTCCATTTATACTGCAATTTAAATAGCTCGAGTGCCAGAGTTTCAAAGTTAAAATTGCCGTCGAGGATCAGTGCACAGATCCTTAGCCGCTCTTCTTCCCATTCCATCTGACAATGTTCGTTAAAAAATTTGAAGTTCAGATCAAGCAACGCAACCAAAAATCAATGATCTTTACATTTGATATGATAAATAAAGCCTTGTTAGCATGCTGGGTAACGCTTTTTATACAAGCTGTAGGTTGCATAGTAGCTCCTCAATACTCTGATATCCCTGAGATTACATTTGAAG
>JANOWJ010000079.1:0-3821 GCA_031417835.1 Saprospiraceae bacterium
CCCAATTCCGTTTGAATCTGACCCCAGTATTCCGGGGAATCTGACCCCACCAAGGAAGCCTAAAAGTTGGGCTATAGGTGGACAAAGTCGGCTGACATTCCGGCACATGCTGACCCCCTAAGATGTTTGTGAATGCTGACATTGCGGCACATACTGACCCCCTAATAGTTTAAAGAACTGATGATTGATTTATACTGTCATTTGCCTTCAAAAAGAGGTATGGCAGCTAAATCAATAAAGATGGAACAATTAAAGCAGATTCTCAGACATCTTAGGGGGTCAGCATGTGCCGGAATGTCAGCCGACTTTGTCCACCTATAGCCCAACTTTTAGGCTTCCTTGGTGGGGTCAGATTCCCCGGAATACTGGGGTCAGATTCAAACGGAATTGGGTGGTCACTATGCTCCGGAATCTACAATTAGCGGTTCGTTGTTTTCTTTCTGTCATTTTTTCGTTTCAACAACTGCAAGATTGTCAATAATTTTCCATTCTTGGTCAGTGTCCAATACTAATGAATTGTATGACACAAAACAATTCTCTGAGCTCTCTAAACGTAATTTTACAATTGCTATGATTTCACTCTCATCAATACTTTCTATTGTCATTTTTCGTGGTAGTCCACCAAATATGCCTTCTTTGATATTTGATAAATATTTTTGTTTGCCAATAATTGTAATTCCTAAAGTTTCCATAAATCCATTATTTGCCACTCTAAAGTCTTTATGTAAAACTTTGTCCAAAGCTACTATGTCACTACTGTCACCACCTTTTACAAAGCTCGTTATTGCTTGTTCTATTTTTTCTTTTGTTTTCATTTTTTTGTTTGTTAACTGCTCAATTTCACTTCTCAATATGTGCTTAATTTGTCCAAGAAGTTTGTCACTTCGCTGTTTAGGTAATTTATTTTTTTGATTGAATGCAATATGAAGTAATATTTTGAATTCGATTATTGTCGTCAAATTCGTATACATCACAAGCTGAAACAAATGAAACTCGTTTTTTTTCTCTTGAAAATTCGGCAGTTCCACTAATAACTACTTTATTTCCTTCAGCAATAATGTTCAGCGTTTTGAAGTTAGTCGTTACTGATTGAAAATAATTTCCAATTTGTTCACAATTATCAATGATTGCTTGCTTACCTATAAAATTGTCTTCTTCGACAACAGTCCAAACTGCGTTTTCAGAAATGAACTTGTTTGTTTTTTCAAATTCTCCGTTTGAGAAAGCTTTTGCTATTTCTGTTTTTGTCATATTTTTCAATATTATGTTTTTCACTTGGTTGTCTTTATAATGACCGCAAACCCGTTGTTGGCGGTTTGTTTTTTTTGCAACTGAGATAATAATTTTATAATTAATTATGAAATTCCTTGTAAATATTTTCGACTTGTTTACCGTGTCTTCGAGTATGTTCTATCATAAAAATTATCCATTCATATCTTGTCAATCCATTAGCAGCAGGAGGAAATTGCAGTTCACTGCTTACTTCTTTTAATTCTTTTAACTTTATTGTTTCAAGCTGTTGAACTTTTTGTTGGTTCAAAGACTTCATCAAATCTTCAAGGGCATGTGGTGGTTGACTAGGTTCTAAGGCTGGAGCAGTTTTCATTTTATCTTCACTGCGGAAAATGTTTTTTATCAAATCTACTTGTTCGTCAAAAGGTCGTGTAGATGGATTTGCATCACCATTCATTAGTTGGGTGAGAATTCCCCCGTTGGACTTAATGATATGTTCTGTTACCTGACCTGCTGTCCAGCTTTCCTCATTTTGAATTTTATTAAGTTCCTTCTCAGAAAATTGGGAAAGCCTTTGGATAAACTCTCGATTGACATTTTCTATTTCAATGATAAGTTCTTCTTGGGACAAGGGATTTGTAGTCATACTGATTGTTTTAATATTTTATACATGAATTGTTTAGAAAGAATGTTTAGTAATACAGACTGTACAAAACCATTTGTTAGCGGTAGTTGCTTTCATTTCTTGTTTTTTTGATCTTGTTTGGAAAAATACTTCTTAAAAAGTCTGCCAACAAAGTCTGCAATTACTGATAAGGTCTATGTTACAAAGATTTTATGTCGTTAGCTACTAAAGTTAAATCGTTATTAAGCTGGTGCCCGCCTTTTTTTATTTTACGAAAAGTCGCTTGAGTAAGTTTTTGCTTGTAATGGTCAAGGTGAGAAAATGGTATCTCTTCATCGTCTTGGCAATGATAGAAGAAAATTGGGACTTCATCAGGTAACTTGTTAGCAAAATCTTCTTGAAGTTTTAAACCTATTTGCCAATCTTCATTACCGTTCCAAAATGGTGTAGCAATAAGAAAAATTCCAGCAATCTTTTTGTTTACAGAATTTTCGGAAAGATATTTCAATATCATTGACGCACCGAAAGAATGTCCTACTAAAATAATATCGATTTTGGTTTCAGAAATTTTCTTGCCAATTTGCTGAGTTCACCCAAAATCAGATGCAGATTCGTCAGGCTTTATTTCAGGATAGTTTATAGCGTATTCTTTTCCTAAGGCTGTTTGTAGGGAAGCTACTAACTCTGTATCAGCTTCGTAACCTCCTTCGCCTCCTCCCTGAATAAATAATATGTGCTTGTTCATATGGAAACCGTTTTTCTCTAGGTGTTTGTTATTTGAATGTCTGCTTTTTTGCAATTACCGCTAATGGTTTGCAGCTTCCAGCAATTACTTGCAGATGCTGTTATCGGTTCGTTGTTTTTGGGTATTTAATTGATCGGTCGCTAACTGTCTGATGCAACTAATCGTCTAAACCCTTTCCATCAAGTATTTGCTGTAAATATTTTTCAATTCTTGCTTCTCTTGTCTTAACTTGTTTTGGTGCAGAAAAATAAAGTAAATAACCTCTTTGTCTTCCTGGTGTTAATGCTTTAAATGCAGTTTTTAATTCAGGCATATCATCCAATACAATTTTAAATTCTTCTGTTATTTTGTATTCAGTAGTTTTCTTTAATTCAACTTTTAAGCCTGCTTTGTCTATTGCAATGGCTTCTTTTATGTATGCTTTTATAGTTGATTTACTTTTTAAAATATCTTGAATATTTGCAAACCGAATTTGTCTTGCGGATTGCACATTTTTCGTTTGTTGTACTAAAATTCCTTTTAAGTCTTTTAGTAAAGCACCTTGCATAAAAAGCAAAGCACAGTAGTCTTTAAAGCCGTGAATTAATACTATGTTGCTTTTTTCAATTGTGTAACAAGGACAGCCCCATTTTAATTCTTCTGTTAGACCACAATCAAGAATAATTATTCTCAATTCTGAATATTCTTCTTTCCACTTTGTGTTTTTAGTAAAAAACCAATCAACGTTAGGATTCATGGTAGTTAATTTATAGGGTTTGCTTTTTTGAATGCAATTAATGCCAAACCAAGTAGCAATATGCCTTTGAAAATTGCGATGTAATCTATTGCGCTTCCAAAGTTGTGTGTACTAAATGCAGTTACAATTACAATTGTTTGCATAAGTTCTATAAACCTAATGTTAGCGGTTCGTTGTTCTTGATGTTAGTTCTGCATGACTATTATTGTAAACTTTTCCTTTCTTAGGATGCGTAAATTTTAATGCCGACCAAATTGAATTTATACTTAAACAAGTACTTTCTACAAGTCCAAACCCGTAACCTATATTTATAACTTTAGGTAGTGAAAGGTCTGTGTCTAACAGCCCACCTTTGGGCCACGAAACCCAAAGCATTCCCTTTAGTTTAAGATGGGGCTTAAGCTTGGGAAATTTGTCTTTATATTCTGTTTGATTTTTAACGAATAAATGAATATAATCAAACTCGCCTGTCAATCTTTTTG
>JANOWJ010000080.1:0-2808 GCA_031417835.1 Saprospiraceae bacterium
CGCAGTGGTTATCCCACGATCAAAACAGCTAAAGGCATTAAGAAGTTAGGTTTTAACAATGCTTCTTGCAAACTCACCGTCACTTACAAAGATGAGCGACTGCCATTATGCGGTAATTCATACAAGGTATTCCGTACCTGGTTGATCGCAGACTGGTGTACTGGCGAGGAGGAGTTCTGTTATCAATACATCAGTGTAGTCGATACGACAGATCCTGTCGTGACCAGTAAAATATTGCCAGATTATTCATCTACGCCGCATGACTGTGGTCAATATGTCAATTTGGATACCTTGGTAGTAGCGGATTGTAATAAGGTAAAACAAACCTATTTTATAAATTATACAGAAGAAGGCAATGTACGTGTACTCACAGGTACCTTGCCAGCTAGTAGAGTATGGTTGCCCGTGGGAGTATATACCATCGATGTACAATTGATCGATGCGTGTGACAATGAATCTCGCGGCACGATGCGGGTAAGGGTGATCGATAACACGCCACCCAATCCGGTATGTGATGAATTTACCCAAGTGACCGTTGATCCTGCTACGTGTTGGGCCAAAGTAGCAGCCAAAGATCTGGACAATGGTAGCCGGGATAATTGTTGTCAGGAATTACATTTTGCAGCAGCTCATATGGATAGTATTACATATTGGAGAAATTATTGGAATGTCACTTTGGAAAAAGAAGTAGGAAAAACAGTATACTGGAGAGATAAAGCGTTGTATGATGAAATAATAGAAGATTGGATTAATTGTTATGTATTCAGTGATACGGTATATTTTGACGAATGTGGCACCAGCCCAATCGTATTGAGAGTATATGAAGCATGCGATTTGCCGAAATATGATCCACATGTATGGCCATGCGGCCCACATGCCTGGTTCTGTTATAATACCAATGAATTGTATCGGAGAAATTATGTAAAATTAAAATCATGTTCAGCAAGACCCTCACTTATAGGTAGAAACTCATGTTTGACCCATAACTATTCTCTTCAAGGTACCTATGCTGATGAATTGAATGGCCCGTCATTAGTTCCCAATGGTGGTGTGACCGGTAGTGGCGGTTATGTTTTTGGAGCTGATCAAGGATTAAGCTTGTCAAATGCTATTGATCAAAATGCTAGTTATACTATTTCAATGCGATTCAAATTATCGACCGTAACTGGGTATCGTAAATTAATCGACTTTAAAAACAGAACCAGCGATAATGGACTTTATGTTTATAATGGAGTTCTTAATTTTTATGATTATGCCTCCGGCACAACTCCAATACCAGCAGATTCTACTGTAACAGTGTGGCTGTCCAGAGACCTTGAAACGAAAAGAGTCACTGGATATGTAAATGGAATTTTGCAATGGACCTTCATTGATGACCTAGGCGATGCTATATTTTCAACTCCGAATAATTTAATTGAATTTTTTAGAGATGATCTTGAAGTGTCAGGCGAAGCAAGTGGGGGATCCGTATTTAGTTTAATAATATATGATTGTTCAGATATAGGAGCAAGTACAAGATTATACAACGACTGTATGGTCAATGTCTTAGTAGATGATAAACAAGCCCCGGTAGTAGCGGGCTTACAAGACATCACCATCTATTGCGACGGAGCCCCAGATTATGCCGATGAACCTTTCTGTGAGAGCAGTGACATTTATACAAGTGCGACCTGGCCACTAGATATCAAAGACAGCAAAGGCGTCATACATGGTTATTATGGCGGAAGCAGTTTCTTAGACATACACGTAGCCGCAGGGGATCATGAAGATCCACAAGCCTGCCTACAAAGTTATGGTTGGGCACCGATCTATTGTAGATCGTGGTTGTTGGTTGATAGCTTTGATCAAGCAGGTCACATCGATCCCAAACTATACTTTGACAAATTGGTATTGTTTGATAAAACCAGACCAACGAAAGATCTCAAATCCTCAGAGTTTAGCATCACCGACAATTGTCGACTAGATGATGCAAGTCTGAAAGTGACGGACAACGGTAATCTCAATAGCTGTAGCGAAGGCTGGATCCAACGGACCTGGACGATCAAAGATAAATGCGGTAATAGCGTATCCGCAACACAAAAAATCATCGTGAAACATCGCAGTGATTTTGAAGTGATCTTCCCGCAAGATAAAGTAGTGACCTGTGATTTCCTCAATCGTACCGATACCAGTCAGAATGGTGCTGGACGACCAACCATATCCGACGATGAGTGTGAACAAATCGGAGTACGCTACACCGATGAGATCTTTACCGTAGAGGATTCTGCATGTTATAAAATAGTGCGCACCTGGACATTAATCGACTGGTGTATATATGATCCAAATAATCACAACCATGAGCCTGATGTGATCGTAGACGACCGATTAAGAGCCAACAGTACCGATCGAGCCTGTGTGTATAGAAATATTAAAGACAATAATGATGGCTTTATGCAATACATCCAGATCATCAAAGTGATCGACGAACTCGATCCGGTGGTGACCTGTTCAGATCAAACAGTTTGCATAACGACGGGTTGCAGCACTACGGTCAACATCCCATTGAATGGTAGCGACAATTGTGCAGATGAAGTGATCTTCCGAGTCGATATCACCAGACCAGACGGAACGCATGACTTAAGATCAAATATCAAAGCGATCTCCGGCACCTATACCGAAGGCATCTACAAAATCAAGATCATCGGCCAAGATCGATGTGGCAATGAAGATACCTGCGACATGAATCTGACGATCAGAGATTGTAAAAAACCAACACCATATTGTATCAATGGCGTAGCCACAGTCGTGATGCCAAGCACTGGAGCGGTC
>JANOWJ010000081.1:0-3895 GCA_031417835.1 Saprospiraceae bacterium
TCTTATTGTAAACAATATGCTGGATCATTGTTTGGAGATCTTGCGTAATGCCACTGATATTCCACTGATCTTATTCCCAGGCAATTCGTTCCAACTCAATGACAAAGCGGATGCCATCCTGCTTCTTTCACTGATCTCAGGTCGCAATCCCGATTTACTGATAGGACAACATGTCATTGCCGCTCCTTTTTTAAAATCAAGTTCCTTAGAGGTCATCTCGACAGGCTATATGCTCATCGATGGAGGCGTAGATACCACTGTCTCTTATATTAGTAATACCAAGCCAATACCTGCCAATAAATCAGATGTAGCGATGTGTACTGCTCTAGCCGGTGAATATTTGGGGCTAAAAGCAATATACCTGGAAGCTGGTAGTGGAGCCGTCCATCCTGTGCGTGAAGAAATGATCGAGCGGGTAGCTCAATCCATACACGTACCGCTGCTAGTAGGTGGTGGTATTCGGACAGCTGAAAAGGCACTCGCCAACCTGCATGCCGGAGCTGATATCCTAGTCATAGGCAATGCCTTCGAAAAAGAACCTGGTCTGATCTTGGAAATCTCAGATGCGGTCAGAGGCTATCGACTTCAAAAACTTATTAATGGGTAAGCTCATCAAAGGGATGGTGACAAAATCAACTGGCAATTGGTACCTAGTGATGGCAGACCAAGAGCAATATCGATGCAGGATCGTCGGAAAATTTAGGTTAGATGATAAGGTACTGACCAATCCGGTAGGTGTAGGGGATGAGGTCGAAATCGAATTAGAAGCTGATGGTAATGGATTGATTAAACAGATTCATCCCCGGAAAAATTATATTACTCGCCAATCACCACGGCAAAAACATCACCTTCATTTGTTGGCATCCAATGTGGATCAAGCGATTTTAGTAGTCACGCTTGTCGAGCCTAATCTTAAACAAGGATTTATCGACAGATATCTTTTGATGACTGAGCCTCAAAATATCCCTTGTACCATCGTCGTCAATAAATCAGATTTATTTGAAGAAGAGGAAGAACAAACGTTTGCAGCATTAGAGCAAGTATACAATGATATAGGTCATCCAATGATCAAGGTGTCAGCGATCACCGGAGAAGGCATTGAGACACTACGGCTCATCTTAAAAGACAAGATCACATTTATGGGAGGGCAGAGTGGTGTTGGAAAATCTACATTGATCAATGCTATACAACCTGAGCTTGACCTTCGGACTACTGAAATCTCCGATTACAGCGGCAAGGGTACACACACGACCACCTTTGCAGAGATGCATTCATTGAGTTTTGGAGGTAAGATCATAGACACTCCAGGGATCAAAACCTTATCGTTTAACAATTTAGAGAAGATGGATGTGGCACATAACTTTAAAGAATTTTTTGTTTTGGCCAAAGATTGCAAATACAACGACTGCTATCATCGCAATGAGCCTGGGTGTGCTGTAAAAGCGGCGGTTGAAAAAAACCTGGTTCATGCGATTCGTTACGTAAATTATTTGGGTATTTTGGATGATATTGATGATCAAAACTATTGGGAACGACATAAAGAAATGTAGCGTATATTGATAAAATTACATGCCATAGTTCATTAGAAAATACTATTTATCGTGGTTTTACCTCCAGTGGATTTATCAAATTATTTCACCCTATTTTGGAAAAAACAATTAACTTTCGAATAGATTAATTCAGATCAATATGCAAAAAGAAGAAACAAATAATTCCAGGCGGAATTTTCTAAAATTATCCGGGTCGACCGTAGCTGCTGGCACCCTTGGATTTAATGTGATGGCTAATCCTTATCCAAGCCATTTATTCAATGCAGATACACTCAAAGTAGGTATCATAGGCTGTGGCGGTCGAGGAACAGGAGCTGCGGTTCAAGCTTTGAAAGCAGATAAAAATGTTTTTCTCGTGGCTATGTCGGATGTATACGAAGACCGACTCGAAGGTGCCTATCAAGCATTGATGGAGGAAGTGCCAGATAAAATAAAAGTACCAGCACATCAGCGGTTTTTAGGTTTCGATGGTTATAAAAAAGTACTGCAAACAGATGTAGATGTCATCATTTTAGCCACTCCGCCTAATTTTAGACCATTACATCTAGAGGCCGTCGTCGCTGCCGGAAAACATGTCTTTTTTGAAAAACCGGTAGCAGTAGATGCAGCCGGAATAAGACGAGTGATCGAGACCGCTAAACTTGCTAAAGAAAAGAAACTAGGATTCATGTCTGGATTTTGCTGGCGATACGATATGCCTAAACGGGAAACCTTTAATCGGGTGTTGAATGGCGATATTGGCGAAGTACTGTCAATGTATAATACGTATAATACAGGAGCGAGTTGGTGGCGAGAGACCAAACCGAGCTGGGGGAAATTCAAAAAAGAATTGCGTAACTGGGTATATTATAGCTGGTTATCCGGTGATCATATCGTGGAGCAGGCAGTACACAGTCTAGATATGATGTCGTGGGCCAAAGGAGATGTATTACCTATCAAAGCCTCCGGTCAGGGTGGTCGACAAAGTCGCATCGATCCTGAGTATGGCAATATCTACGATCATTTTTCGATCACGTATGAATACCCTGATGGAAGTAGAGGATTTCATCACAGTCGTCAACAAAAAGAAACCTCAGGTGCATATAGCATCGAGCTCTTAGGTACCAAAGGCCGGGCTGATATCCATGTCTGGAATCGTCATGAACTTAAAGGTGCAAAAAACTGGAGTTGGGAGAAGGAGCATACCGATAAGGAGAAAAATAATATGTACCAGACCGAGCACGATGAATTGTTTGCATCCATCCGCAGTGGCAATCCTATCAATGATGGTATCCGCAGTGCCAATAGTACGATGCTGGCAATATGGGGGAGAATGGTCGCGTATACAGGAAAAGACTTAACTTGGACAGAAGCCATTAACTCCACAGAAGTACTCACACCTCCTAATGAAGAATATACCTGGGATTTGGATTGGAAAATAAAGGAAGTAGCCAAACCTGGTATTACTAAATTTGTGTAGAATCGTTTGATAAGAAATAGTATCCAGCTAATACTCAACTGTACTAAGATTATAATATGATCATTTATAAACGCAGGGATTTTTTGAAATATAGCGCAATGGCTCCATTGGCTTTTACATTACCACTACATATTCGAACTGCAGGTAACCCACCTTTGATCAAAAAAAGTTTGAAGTATGGGATGATTAAAGAAGAATTATCTCTATTGGATAAATTTAAATTAATCAAAGACCTCGGTTTTGATGGTGTAGAGCTAGACAGCCCCAACAATCTTATAGAAAAAGAAATTCTCGATGCCAGAGATAAATCAGGATTATTATTGCCCGGAGTAGTCAATTCCATACATTGGTCATCGCCGTTATCTGATCCTGATCCAATGGTACGAGCTAAGTGTGTCGAATCCATGAAAACAGCATTGAAGGATTGTAAAAAATACGGTGGTACTACGGTATTATTAGTCCCTGCTGTAGTCAACGACAAAGTATCATATGCTGATGCATATATACGATCTCAGGCTGAAATTAAAAAAATATTACCTACCGCCGAAGCTACAGGTATCAAGATTGCGATTGAAAATGTTTGGAATAATTTTTTACTCAGTCCCTTGGAGGCTGCACGCTACATTGATGAATTTAAAAATCCAATGATTGGTTGGTATTTTGATGTGGGTAATATAATTCGTTATGGTTGGCCGGAGCAATGGATTCGTACATTAGGTAAGCGGATTATTAAAATTGATATCAAAGATTATAGCCGCAAAAAAGCTTCTGATGAAGGCATTTGGAAGGGCTTTGATGCAGAATTGGGTGACGGTGATGCAAACTGGGCGGCTGTAAATAAAGCGCTGACGGATATAGGTTACAAAGGTTGGGGCTCTGCTGAAGT
>JANOWJ010000082.1:0-4464 GCA_031417835.1 Saprospiraceae bacterium
GTCAGGAAAACGATACCCATGCCCAAAGGAGCTGAAAAAGAAATAGTTGATGTTCTCCTAACCCGTTACGCCTGCTATTTAGTGGCTCAAAATGGAGATAGCCGAAAGGAAGAAATCTCTTTTGCGCAAAACTATTTTGCAGTGCAAACCCGCAGAGCAGAATTGGTAGAGCAAAGGCTCTTAGAAAATGAAAGAGTAGTTGCCAGAGAAAAACTGAGCCAAACAGAAAAACAACTTTCAGGAATATTATATGAAAGGGGCGTTGATGGCCAAGGTTTTGCCATCATCCGTTCAAAAGGCGACCAAGCTCTTTTTAGGCTGAACACTCAAATGCTCAAGAAGAAAATGGGTATTCCTGATAACAGACCCGTGGCTGATTTCTTACCCACCATAAGCATTAAAGCAAAAGATTTGGCTGCGGAAATGACTGGTTTAAATGTGCAAAGCAAAGATTTAACAGGGCAAAATAAAATTGAAAAGGAACATATTGACAATAATTCAGCAGTAAGAGATATGCTGAATAAAAGGGGCATAGTTCCAGAAAATTTGCCAACAGCAGAAGATGTGAAAAAACTGCAACGAAAATTGGAAGTGGAAGAAAGAAAGATATTAAAGGATGCCAAACAAAAGAAAAAGAAGAATTGAGCTATGGCAAAGAAAGTAGAATCTATAAAACACAAGGCAGATAAACGAACCCACATACCAAGTAAAGAAGAAGCTGGCTACGAAGACGCCAATGCTAAAGTACAAGACGGTAAAAAGGTATTGGAATTGCCCAAAAACCCCGTGGTGCACAGTGGACAAGACCCTGAATTGTTTTGGCTAAACAAATACGGTATTGACGATCGTAACGATTTGTTGCGTGTGGACATTCGCAGCCTTTACCGCCACGAACACATTGCACCTGAAACTTTAATAAAAAAACTACACACTGTAACAGAAGAGAAAAGCAGCCAACTAGATTTGTTTAGCGTAAACGATCTGTTTGGTAATGCTTTGGATAAAGACGAAATAGAAAAAGTAAGCGAATATTACCACCACCAAGATGGCTGGACAAACCGACTCATACAAGGCGACAGCCATTTGGTAATGGCGAGTTTACTGGAACGCGAAGGAATGGCAGGGCAAGTACAAACCATTTATTTTGACCCACCTTATGGAATTAAATACGGTGGCAACTGGCAAATAAAATTGAACAACCGTGATGTAAAAGATGGAAATGATGAAGCATTAACAGGTGAACCCGAACAAATAAAAGCATTTAGAGATACTTGGGAATTAGGTATTCATTCTTACTTGGGTTATTTGCGTGATAGACTATTAATTGCTAAGGAATTACTTACTGAGAGTGGTTCTTGTTTTGTGCAAATTGGTGATGAAAATGTGCATTTGGTTAGAAGCGTAATGGATGAAGTTTTTGGTAGTGAAAATTTTGTGAGATTAATTTTTTTTAGAACTACATCCGGTTTAGGGCAAAAATATTTAGATAAATGTGGTGACTATTTAGTATGGTACTGTAAAGATATATCCCAGCTAAAATATAGGGCAGTATACAAAATAAAAGATTTTGACAATGAATTAATTTCAGGATATACAAATATTATTAATAAAGATGACAGCATAGAAACCATTAATACTTGGGAAAAGAGAAATAAAGAAAAATTTGAATTGAAGAAACTTCCACATGGATCTAGACTATTTGCAACATCTGACTTAAAATCTCAATCAGGTTCAGGCGGAACAATAGAAATCAATGGCGAGAAATTTACTTCCAATCAAGGTAGTTGGAAAACAAATCAAATTGGTTTTGATAATTTAGGAAAGAAAGGGAGACTAGTAATACAGGGAAATACTCCAAGGTACATAAGATTTCATAATGATTTCCCGTGTATTTCTATTGATAATCTTTGGTCTGAACAATTATCGGAACAGAATAAAGATTATGTTGTTCAAACTTCTCTCGAAGTTGTTAAACGCTGCATCTTAATGACCACCGACCCAGGCGATTTAGTATTAGACCCAACTTGCGGCAGTGGCACTACAGCCTTTGTTGCCGAGCAATGGGGCAGAAGATGGATAACTATTGATACCAGTAGAATTGCCTTGAACATTGCCAAGCAAAGATTAATGACCGCTGTATTTCCATATTACAATTTGTATGATGAACAAGGTGGAGATATTCGCCAAGGTTTTAAATACAAAACCGTTCCGCACATTACTTTAAAAAATTTAGCAAATGATGAACCAGCCGCTACTGAAACCTTATACGACCTGCCTGAAAAAGACAATAAACTACTTCGTGTAAGTGGACCCTTCACAGTTGAAACCCTACAAAACTTTGAACCCATCAGTCCCGAAGATTTAGACGATGAAGTAAGAGTAAATGAAGAAGAAGGCGCATTTGAAGAGGTGATTAAACAACACTTGATAAGTGCAGGCATTAAAAACGGCAGAAAAGACGAAATGGTGATATTCCGCAGCGTGGAGTTATTGAGCCATTCGTATTTACATGCAGAAGGTTTCTACATGAATGGTGTAGGCGAAAAGAAAGCCTATTTCCATATCGGACCAAAGTTTGGCACAGTAAGCAAAACAGCAGTAAACGAAGCTGTAAAAGAATGTCGTCAGCGTGGCGATGCAGGTTGGTTAATCATTCTCGGTTTTAGTTTTGAAAGCGATATTGAAGGCAGCACTCAAACAATGAGTATGGGTAAATTTGAAGTTACCAAAGTCCGTATTCATGATGATTTGTTGCAAGAAGGTTTGAAAAAGAAACCTGCTAAATCAGCCGCCAGTTTTGTAACCATTGGCGAACCCGATATTGACCTGAACAAAAAAGGCAACGAAGTATCCGTTGAAATAAAAGGCTTAGACATTTATGACCCTATTAAAGATGAAGTAAAACCCCGTAATGTTCACGACATCGCTTATTGGATGGTGGACGAAGATTATGACGGCAGTAACTTTGTAGTTAAGCAAGTTTTCTTTTGCGGTGGTGATAAAACCGAGTTTGACAAATGGAAAAAAGGCCTGGATAACCTGGCCAAAGACAATACCAAAAAGAAAGTGGAGAAAACCCTGAAAATAGAAATAGACGATGAAGCTTTTGACCGTTTGTATGGACACATTTCTCATCCAATTGAAGTGAAAAAGAAAGGACAAAAAATAGCGGTTAGAATTATCAGTCAGTTTGGCGAAGAATGTACAAAGGTGTTAACAGTTTAAGCAAAAGCAATATGCTATTAAAGAAAGTCAGCATAAAAAATTTTAAGTCAATTAAGCACCTTGAATTTGACTTTACTGAATCAAATATTTATCGTAAAAACACCACAATATTTGAATTTTATATCATGAATAAACAAGTCATTATTTTAGGCGTAGTCCTATTCATCGCTTGTACGACACCTAAATCGTATCCTGTAGGTCAAATCAATACTAGCATGGGTGAAATATTATTTGCGATGTATGATGAAACTCCCCAGCACAAAGCAAGTTTTATAGAGTTGGCTCAAGCTGGATATTGGGACACTCTGACCTTTAATAGAGTGATTCAAAATTTTGTGATCCAAGGTGGTTGTCCCGATACACCGGCTGGATTTACAGATTCTACCTATTTATTAAAACCAGAATTTAATGTCAGTATCCGACATGTGTACGGAGCCGTGGGCATAGGTCGTGATAATAATCCCGGCAAACTGTCTGCAAGATGTCAATTTTACATTGTTCAAAATAAGGAAGGCTTGGCTCGGCTGGATGGCAATTATATGATCTTTGGGAAAGTAATCAAAGGTATGCAAGTAGTCGACTCTATCGCTGCCGTACATACAGATACTACGGATACTCCGTTAGTGCCTATTCTTTTGGATGTCAATGTCATTCAACTATCCGAGGAGGAATTAAAAATGATGGGCTGGAAAATTAAAAAATAATATATCTATAGGAAAATATAAGCCATGTATCTACATGTACAGTGATAGAATGTTATTTCTTTATCCTACTATACTTTTCGATATTTATTCTGTTTATTCCTGCACTTTCGACCACTTCGACTCCGCTTTGAACAAGGGTATCATTTTTTATATCCACTTTAAATTCAAAATCAGTACCCTCCCAATTTCTGTCACTGCAATATTCTAAATGTTCGATATACGAAATACCATCTAGAGAGTACGTGCCGCCACCTGAAGTGAATACAGCCGATGAGTCTTTACCTTTGTTCAAATCATGCAAAAAAAAAGCAAAATGCGAATCGTTGATGATCTTTATGAAAGATCTATTTTGGGTGTAATCAGTCACTATCGTATCATTTTTCTCAATTATGGTGCCAGAGATAAGTTTCCAAGTTCCAATTAAGGAGTTGGCTGGTTTTTTTGTCCCATGCTGATCTTGACTTCCTAAACAGGACACTAAGAAGGTGGTGAGTATTGCGATGATGGTTTTGATTTTCATGAATGAATTAATTTA
>JANOWJ010000083.1:0-24935 GCA_031417835.1 Saprospiraceae bacterium
TCTTTATGCCTTTAGCTGTTTTGATCGTGGGATAACCACTGCGGATCGGATCAAGTATAGATACTTTTTTCTTTACCCCTGCTATGGTTAATTCTATGATCTCTTTGCTGCAATCCACCATTATATCTCTTGGGCAGATCACACTATCCAGATCCAATTTGATGATATGATAGACTTTGACACAATTGACACTATTACCCCATTGATCGCGAGCTACCAATTGGCGGCTGACTACTCTCTGGAGTAAAGCACTGTCACATCCATAGTCGGTGAAGGTTTCACCTACGATGGTCACTTTCACCGGAGGACCACAATTGTCATTCACCGTATAGCTACCGGTTGGTAAAGCACTGTATTCAAAACAGGTCACCGTATCGATGATGTCGCAATTGAGTTGTGGGGGTGCTTTGTCTTCCACGCAGATCCGACCCCAAGTCTTATTGCCGGTAGTAGTTTCTGTAACTGAAACTACCATACAATAGCCGATATGACTGCGATCGAGTTTATCAGCTGATGGATACGTGTTTGTTCCAGCAGGATAACTGATCTCTACATCATAATCTATATTACACCCTCTAAAATTGGATAATAAATCATGGGCCGTCAACACTTCCATACACATCGCATCGAGCGATACATTGAGGCTGCCGATCGCTACAAAGTTTTTGACAAACGTATCGAGTACCGTGATCACTTTGATGCAGCTATATAAGGTATCTGGACCTTCACAACCGGATTTTATAAGAGCTACCGAATAATTAATTGTTCCACGATCACTACAATCAAATGGAACAGCGCCAGTCATTGCTACTCCATCTATGACCAACTGACATTCCGGAGTGACTGGAATCCCAATAAAACTATCGATCGGTATAGAGGGCACATTGCCATTGGCTTGGACATATAAAGTGTCAGAATTACAATTTAATGGGAATTCATAAGCACCCATGTCGACTGTACCATAGATCACTCTTGGGAGACCATCCAGATCGAATGAATCTTGAATAAAACTGTTATCCCCCATATTGATCGCTGGGGACATGTCAGACAATCTAAAGTTAGCGGCAGGGTCGACAAATAACGGATCCACAATTTTATTATTCGTACCCGGGCTGCCTACAAACGGTACCTGGATCAATGAATTGATCACCGTTGGTATATTCATTCCAGTGATAGAGGCTGCACCATTATTCCACATGATGGTGTTCAATATCCTCACAATGGATAAAGTATTGTCATTATGATATGCGTCCGGTGTATTTAATGTAAACGTATTATTTACTATGTCGATGACTTCTCCAGGTATAGGTCCTACCACACCAGCAAAACCACCACCATATTCTGCTTTATTATTATGCCATAGTACATTTTCAAATCGGATAAAAGCGGTATCATCCGTCACGGAATTTGCACCTACGTAGGCACCTCCTCCTCCTGCCCCAGGAGCAACTCCAGGTACTGCTTCATTGTTATAAAATTCTGAATGAGAAATCGTCAGTTCCCGGAATCCTTCACCATAGAATCCTCCACCTTGAACTGCGTAATTATATCTGAATACCGTATTTCGAATAGTCAACTTAGCGCTATCACTTTGTGTACCATCCCACCAGCCGCCTCCTTCTTCAAAATTGGGCACCGCATTGCCATGTTCAATGATAAAGCCATCGAAGACGATACAACTGTCGTAATCTATGGTTTTGACAACATTATAAGTATTGCCGGTACTATCCCCATCGTGATTGATGTCTCCACTTAGGATAGTAATTGCACAGGCTAAATCACGCGTATTTGTTTCTGCAATATAACTTCCAATGACTGCCAATGAATCGCGAATCTCAAACGATTGAGATCTATCCAACGGGAGATATATAGGGCCTAAACAAATATCATTGATCGTGTCAAGGAAACTTGGATAATAAGTACCTTGGGCTACTTTTATGGTGTCTACTGATCCACAGTCACGGGCAGCTTGTAATGCGTCTTGCAGTTCTAGATATGCATTCTGCCAGGAGGTACCATCATTAATACCAGTAGCGGCATAGTTCACATAAACGATACCGTCGTTATAAGCCGAACAAGGAACTCCTTGAAGTTCATAAGCTCCGATATCAATTCTACCATGAAAGATTCGTGGATTTCCTTCGAGATCCGTAGGCTCACTATTTGCCATATCAAAACCTGCATCGACAGCAGGTGAATTATGTGTCACATGAAAATCTCCAGCTATAGTAGGTGCTGCGCTTGCTAATGGGGCATTTATAAATAATGGATCGGTGCCCTGAGGTTTATTGGTAGGTGATGAAATAGTAGTACCTGCATCGAGGCTGCCTGATTGAATGATACTGTAGGTGATAGTGGTAGTAGAGCCATCATTTTCGGAGATTATAGGGTCTGTTGGTGCTGAATTATTCCAAAGAATAGAATTGGTCAAAATGGGCCTACTCGTGCCAAGTCTGCCATCATTAATCATCCCACCTCCACTGGAACTTGCATTATTTCCACTGATCACCACATTGGTTAAAATGGGACTACTGGTGCCAAAGGTGCCATCATTATACATCCCACCTCCACGGATACCTGCATTATTTCCACTGATCACCACATTGGTTAAAATGGGACTACTCACGCCGCCGTTACGGCCTTGATTACCCATCCCACCCCCACCAGACGCTGCAACATTTCCACTGATCACCACATTGGTTAAAATGGGACTACTCGTGCCTCCAATGCCTTGATTAATCATCCCACCCGCACCACTTGCAACATTTCCACTGATCACGATATTATTCAAAGTTGGATTGGATCGATTACCAGAGCCACTACCATTGTTGTACCAGCCTCCTCCACTGTTATTTGGAAATGTTCCATCCGCCTTGCCACCTGTAATACAGAAACCATCTACTACAGTAGCCTCTGATACATTTGTGGTCGTCACTACGTGATAACTATTATTACTATTGGTGCCGTCCTGGTCTATATCGCCACAGAGTATGGTTTTATTGCAGAACCCGTTTCTTTCGTCTAAAGTGCCGCCACCCATTGGGAAACCTCCCATAACAACGGTAGAGTCCGGAATATTAAAAGAAATAGTGCGATCTGGAAGTCCTATTGGTGGTATAATAACATCATTGTTATTGGCAGAATTGACATAACAATCTGGGCTACCATCAAATTGAGGCATATAATTGATGGGCACTCTATAGGTTCCAGCTGGTAAATTAATAGATATTGTAGATCCAGAGCTACATAAAACCATTGAATTAAACTGATCACATAAATATCCATTGATAAGCCCCATTGCATTAGTGTAGTTAAAATTCCACACTTTTACATATTCAATATTATTATTGAGGAATTGCACACTGATGCTACCATTACCTGCTGTAATAATTGCATTGTTCTGGCCCATAGAGCAATCTGTATAAACATTGTATGTTGGAGGAGGTGCAGCCGCAGGATAATAAGTGCCCTGAGCTACAAATATGGAGTCGACTTTGCAAAAATTATGGTTAAGCGCACTTTGGAAATCTGTGAACGCATTGGCCCATGTCAATCCATTATTAAGGCCGGTTGCGGATGAATCAACATATATATTAACCCCGGGAGCGGCTGGATCACACATATCGTCATTGAGTATGCTGCCATTCGCTGATAGTGTTGTGGCAAAACCGACCAGATCAACTTCATTACTAGAACCAATTAAAAATCGAGGATTTGAGATTGTGACTTTAAAACCTTCGTCTTGTTCCACTGTGGAGTCAGGATTCACTGGAATAGAAAGCGTACGCATGAACATCGTATCCATGGCCGGGAAGGTGAAGGTCCCGGATGGAAAGGTATCTCCCGGAAAATCATCAGCAGAAGCCGGATTGGCTCCATCGCCCATCACAACATAGTCTACCAGAACCGAAAGCACTTCAGAAGGTGTAGTACAGGCGAGATCTCTGCATGAACGAGAGATTGTAAAATCAAATGAATCATTGACTACGGATGAATTATTGACTCCGGTTCTTTCTGCTCGGAAAGAATTTTGGGCAGCTATCGAGACCATGATGCCAGAATCCACCATAAAATTTTTATACTTCATGCCGGTGGCGAAGTTCTGCTTGGTCTTATTGGTCGACTCATTCAGTTGCATGCGTAAGCCGGATAAGAGAGCAACGAGAATCACGAGAGAGAGAATTCCATTCATCCATGTCATTGGATGATTAGGCTCTATGATGCTCGGGGATGAAGATCGGGTAGGATTTGTTTTCATAGACAAATTGGTAAAATAAGTTAAGCAGACAGGAATCTGATAAGGGTTGTGAAATAGTTAGAATGAGCCTGATTTTAGAGATAAATTATTAGGAATGAGTTGTTTTTGAGACTTATATTATATATAATTAATATTTATATGTATATACCTATAATACATATAAATATATACAATTTTATCTTCTTTAAGCCTTAGAATTTAGGGGCAGGCATAAACAGCATTGCCTCTGAGGCTCTTCTATATAAGTAACCTTCAGATCGGTTTTTCTGGTTTGCACCACTTGACTGATAAAATAAATTCCTGAAGCTAGAAGCAAGGAATAAACAACTGTAATTTTTAGGCTCATACAAATTTGGAGTTGAGTTCGAAAAAATTTATGGGTAAAATTTCGATTTGGTTGGTTCGTATTGGATCTATGATTGAGTTAAAATCATCACTTTCAGCAATAAATTGACATAAAGAAAATAAATATCTGTTAAATTACATAATGTTTATGTCTAATAACCTGCTACATATGAATAAATATTGTAATATAAAAAAATAATATATTTGTAATTTGAGTTATATTACATAATTAATTAATATATATTCAATTAATATATATTAATTAATTCCTCATTTTATTAATTTCAAATAACCTAGTGTGGGCATTATCCTTCAAAAAAAAAATTGTTAATTAGTAAAAATAAATAGGCAAGCGTTGTTTAATTACCTTAGCCTTTCTATACAATACACTTTCACATTGAAAAAACGATCGATTCTGCAACTTTTAGCTTTCTTATGCTTTATGTTTGGTTTCCTGACTTTATTATTAAGTCTCTTAGGGTTAGAATTTTCATATTTAGCATGGTTGGATCGAATGCCAGGGCTTATGCCATTGATGGTTAAATTAGGAATGTTATTTGGGGGGATTGTATTGGCTTATTTGAGCTCAACGGACTGGCGTCGCCAGGATTGACACACTTATTTTTTCAATATCACAGCTCAAATATGAAGCGCCCTTATTCTGCAGAGCACGCATATAGGCGGTAAAGTGGTTCCCAATATTACGACTTACCTTTAGTGCAAAATCAATTTTCTATTGGCCCGCCCTCCAAAAAACATGAATGCCGGACCCGATGATCCGGCCACTGCTACCCCACTGATGGGTCAGTATGCGACCATCAAAGGCAAATATCCAGATGCGATTTTATTATTCAGAGTAGGTGATTTCTATGAGACCTTTGGCGAAGATGCTATTACAGCTGCAAGGATCCTTGGTATCGTACAAACCAAACGGAACAATGGGTCTAGTTTTATTGAATTAGCTGGTTTCCCATATCATTCTTTGAATACCTATTTACCCAAGTTGGTTCGAGCCGGATATAGGGTAGCCATCTGCGAGCAAATGGAAAAGCCTACTCCGGGCAAAGTAGTACGACGCGCTGTGACAGAAATGATCACCCCCGGAGTCATCACCGGAGATCAACTTTTAGATCATAAAAAGAATAACTTTTTAGCGAGTCTTCATTATGGAGCAAAGGATACTCATGGTTTAGCATTGATCGATATTTCAACCGGAGAGTTTATGGTCGCTGAAGGAGACTTAGGTTACATTGAAAAACTTTTACAATCTTTTAAACCTTCAGAAATAATCCTAGCTAAAAATACTGTCAAGAATTTTAATGGTCGATTTGGAGATAGGTTTTACACGTATGGGATAGAAGATTGGGTATTCCAACATGATTATACGCGAGAAAAACTTTTAGAACAATTTGAAGTCGTGAGTCTAAAAGGATTTGGCATCGATGGAATGACGCTGTGTCAGATCGCTGCAGGCGCAGCATTACATTATCTTAAGAGTACAGAAAATCAAATAGCCCATATTCAAAACATACAACGGATACCAGAACAAGAATTTATTTGGTTAGATCGGTTTACTATTCAGAATCTTGAGTTATTAAATAGTACCCATGATCGTGGGAAGTCATTTATTCAAATTATAGATCAGACGGTATCTCCGATGGGCTCTCGCCTGATGTATAAATGGGTGATCCTTCCACTAATAGACAGTCAGGCTATCAATAAAAGATTGGATGTCGTACAATATTTTGTGGACCATAATGACCTTATCGAATCATATACGAGTGCGATCACACAAGTGGGTGATTTAGAGCGACTTATAACTAAAGCATCGATGGATCGTATCTCTCCTAGAGAGACTGTTCAATTAAAAAGAGCGTTGGCTGCCCTTCCATTGATCCAAGATCTATTATTGGCGAGCGGACACCCAGAACTGATACCCTTAGGCCATGCTATTCTACCTTGTGCGCCATTGTATCTGACGATCGATGAAAAGATCAAAGAAGATGCCCCAGTCCTAAGCACTAAAGGGGGTATATTTAAAGAAGGAGCTAATCCTGAACTCGATGATCATCGCTATATTGTTTCTCATGCGCAGGAGCTCTTGATACAACTGCAACAAAAAGAATCAGAACGCACCGGTATCCCTGTGAAGATTGGTTTCAACAGTGTGTTTGGATATTACCTCGAAGTCACTAACAAACACAAAGATCAAGTACCTCCTGAATGGATTCGCAAACAGACTCTAGCGAATGCGGAACGGTTCCTCACGGATGAATTAAAAAAACTGGAAGGTCAAATACTTGGTGCTGAGGAGAAAATAAATGATCTAGAAGAAAAACTTTTCCGAGATCTGGTCATGGAGATCAAAGAGGATGTGCAGACGATCCAACAGGATGCTCACCTGATTGCTCGCCTGGATGGGTTACTTTCGTTTGCAAAAACGGCGATTCAATATAATTATCATAGACCACTTATCGACGATAGTTTCGGCATCGATATCAAACAAGGTCGCCATCCAGTGATCGAACGAAACCTCAAACCTGGGGAACAATACATACCCAATGATTTGTACTTACATAATGAGGATCAGCAAATCCTGATGATCACAGGGCCTAACATGTCCGGAAAATCTGCCATCCTCAGACAAACCGCTCTCATGGTTCTGATGGCGCAAATGGGCAGTTTTGTACCAGCCGAGTCCGCTACTATCGGTTTGGTGGATAAAATATTTTCTCGGGTAGGAGCATCAGACAACATTTCAAGCGGGGAATCGACATTTATGGTTGAAATGAATGAAACAGCTTTGATTTTGAATAATAGTTCAGCACGCAGCTTGATCTTATTGGACGAGATCGGGCGAGGTACGAGTACCTATGATGGTATTTCGATAGCCTGGGCCATTGCAGAACATCTGCATGACACAGATCCAGGTCGTCCCAAAACCTTGTTTGCAACCCACTATCATGAGCTCAATGAACTTGCAGATAAACATCTGAGAATCAAAAACTATCATGTAGCTACCAAAGAAATAGGCAATAAAGTGATCTTCCTGCGATTGTTGCGTCCCGGAGGCGTGCGACATAGTTTTGGTATCCACGTAGCCCGGATAGCCGGCATGCCTGCAAAGGTCATCGAGCGCGCCCAGACCATCCTTAAACATCTGGAGTTAAAGTCTATTGAATCTGCAGACCGTCAGTTAAATACAACAGATAAGTTGAAGTCAATACCGGGAAATTTGCAATTAAACATATTTGAAACCGTCGATCCTCGAGCTCAAGAGGTCATTAAAATGTTAGAGGATACGGATATCGATCGGCTGAGTCCTATCGAATGCCTTATGAAATTGAATGAGATCAAAGGGATGTTGCGATCTTAAGTGAGTCGGAATACATTTCGTATGTTATCCGCACCTGCACAGACTATTTACTTAAGTTTAGTTTTAATTTATTCCATATGGATACTGGAGCTCGGACGATCACCGAAGGATCTACTTCAATAATTGCTTCTTCAAAATGATCGCCATCAAAGTCAAGGCTAGTTTTATGAATGGCTTTGATATTCACTTTATTAAAATAAATATTGTCTGCAAAATAATATATAGACCCATCCAATTTTAAATTTAATTCATTTAGATACCAAGGCTTCGTCAATTTTTTATCGATTTTACCATCCGTATCCTTATAATAATTTTCCCAGTGAAACGAGGAAAACTCAAGATCAAAAGTAAAAGAAGTACCAGGACCCACTGAGTCTATAAAAAAAGTCGTTTCTGTAGCTTTTATCGGTGGACATACTGGTCCGTAATATATGATATCTGATGTACCAAAAGTGAACATATCTGTCGATGGTATGAATGGTTGATCGGGATCGCTAAAAATGGAATACAAGATAGATATGGATGACGGAGTAGTCCAACGTGGTGGTCCCTGCAAAGCCGGAGTGGGCTTTATACTTGAAATAGTTAAAAGTCCATTCTGTTTGGATTTGGAATAAAATTTATCGTTCAATGTATTGTATTCCAAATAGGTAGAATCGGGGTGATATTGGTACCGAAAGGATGCCACCTGATTAAGCTCGATTGATTTGATATCTGTAGCATCTATTCTCCCCCTGGAGGAATAAAAGACCCATTCTTTATTTTTATGTTTGGTCCATAAATTTAGCTTTATAAAAATAGCAGGTACCAATGCTCCCATCAGGGTCAGGATGATTAACAGGTCACTTTTTTTCATTTTGATTCTATTTTGGTTTTAACATATTCGGACCATTTCACTTGGATATCTTGTACATCTATATTTAACTCGTCCATTGTTTTAAAAAAGAGAGGTAACTGGGTAAAAAATTTATGAGTTCTATTGTTTTTGATTAATGCAACTGCATCATCGCTGACAAAAAACCCGATTCCACGTTGGTTGAAAATAATGGTTTCCTTTTCCAAACTATCATAAGCACGCATCACCGTATTGGGATTTACTTCCAATACCTCTGCAAGCTCCCTGACGGAAGGGATTCGAGCCTGCGCTGTCCAGATCAGATGAAAGATCTTTTCTTTTATAAAGTCTTCGATCTGGATATAAATCGGAATGTTTTTATCGAATTGCATGATTATACCTCTTGTTCTTTGATTCTAAAATAAATCACTGCCCATAGCATCACCCAAGTATAAGCAAGATGATAGCTGTTGAGTGCAGTCCATATCGGTGCAACTTCAATTTTATCATATTCTGTAAATGCAGAGTCCTTGAGTAGCCGGATCATGCTATCGTCATAAAGCCAGCCCGCAGGTGTAAGCCACGCTGGTATAAACGAATGGTGAAACCAGGTATAGCAGATCGCGGCTAAAAAAACGACTACAATGGACTTTACAAATACAAATCTTTTAAACCACAACAAGGAGGCTAAAAGTAAAGTTTGTAATAACATAAAAACAGCCATGCTATTGATCAGAAATGGATTTAAAAATTTCATGCGTTCCGATGGCAGGTATTGATTTAAATGAGCTAGCGGAGATCGCTGATAGACTTGATATTCATATGAAATAGCCCATTTTGAAATCGCTTGGTTGACAACAAAAAATATGAGGATATACCAAACCACAAAAAGCAAGGACATCCATGCAAAAGTCAAAAGTGTACGCTCAAAAGCACTGACCGGCAAACTCAACATCATCATTCGTTTAGACCTATACCAATTATTAGTATACCAATACAAACAAAATCCTATTGCGATCACAGAAAAACCCATCGCAAATACGTTCTGTTGAACTTCATTGTACTTTTGGGTGCGACTATTGTATTGAAGTTCAAAATAAACTAACCCGAATGCTAATAGTCCTGCAGTGATGGCGGATATCAGGAGCATCGACTTCCAGGACCTGATCCATTGTTCCTTAAATAAATTACTGAAACGAGTAAGCGAAAAAACTGAGCTCATAATGTATTCAATTAAATGGATTCTTTAATAATTTGGGGTCGCTCAATACAGCCTTGTATAAGATTTCTAGATCAATTTTACTCTCTAATTCTTCCGGATTAGGCTCAATCACTGTATAACCTCTGATCGACTCTTCTTCGTAGTATTTAGGAGCTGAGGTAACAGATGTCGGGCGCTCCACGAAAAAAAGTGCTTTGGAAATGGCTGCTACACTTTTATCAAATAGTACATTGCCTTCATTGACAATAATCACATGATCGATCAAGTTTTCTACATCCTTGATTTGATGGGTGCTGATCACGATACAATTTTCTGAGTGTGTAGATTTGGCAATAATCTTTCTGAATTGACTTTTGCTGGGTATATCCAATCCATTCGTAGGCTCATCCAGGATGATAAGTTTAGTCTTACATGCTATCCCAAAAGCTATTAAAGCTTTTTTCTTTTGGCCATGACTCATCTCATCCAATCGATGCGAGGATGGGATTTCGAAATCAGAACAAAGCGACAAAAATAAAATGTGATCATACTTTGGATAAAAAACTCCGTATACCCGACCGTATTCTTCCGGTTTTATATCCGGGCCAAATGGATCTTCCGGAAGGAAAAATAATTCGCTCAGAAAAGATGGCAACCGATCTTTAGCCTGCCAGACTCCGACATTGATGCTTCCCGATTGGGGTAACAATAATCCGCAAATACATTTTAAAATTGTGCTCTTACCTGCCCCGTTAGAACCAAGGATACCATAGATTTTACCAGCCGACAACTCGAGATTTAGTCCTGTGAGAACTTTCCTTGAAGACCCGTATTGGTAATGCAAGTTACTGATAGTGATCATATATTTGTGCTAGTGAATTAGTGTATTAATAATATAGTACACTGTAAACATACGATCAAATTTGGAGTTTGTCAAGCTTTTCCCCAAATTATTTTTATTTGGAATAGAGTCATTTTGAAAAACGACTATGGTGACGAGCACCTGAAGATATCAATATCAACCAATGAAACCTGCTGTTGATCGAGCCCGCAAACATACCCGTGCACCAAACTAACAGTCATCCTTAACAATTTGGCACAATTTCTGTGATAGGATAGTCGTGGTCAACATCGAAGAAATCAATCGCAAGCATATCATTAAGACAGATTGTCTGTATAGAGTTGGCTATGGATTGAAATCGCGATTGTTGGATTTTCAAAACGGCATCTTTTATCTGGAAGTCGTCTTTGGTCCACGATGGCATAATAACTATTCCGCAACAGTATACGAATTGGCCCATTGTTGGAAAGACAATAATCCGGAGCTGGCCTTTGCCCAAGGCTGTAAAGTTTTTATCGTAGATGGTCGAAAAGAGCCGGAGAAAATCGAATTCCATCAAGCCGGTATTAGGGTAGATTATGATGCGCGAAAAGGCATCTTATTTGCTCCGTTCACGCTTAACTAAATTTTTAAATTTCCACCACATCAATAAAAAAGCGGACTATGACCTGCATCATGGCTCATTGATTCACCGTTGGCATAGCCCGCTCCATTCTTATCACCTCAACTTTATTAAATCCGAATAATGATATCGAACAGTCCACCACGGTGTCTATGACCGCTGTACCTGGAGCGCCGATATCGATCATCGCGTCTGCAGTCATTGTTTCTACGATTTCGGTAATATGCTCGGTCATCCCGATAACGGTCTTGGTGATAATGATACGATCGTTCGCGACTTGACCGATGATGTTGATCATATCTGGAGTCGTGATGACGCTGTTCTAATCGCCCACCGCGATCATACGATTGACTTGACATCGTAAGCGGTACAGCCATTACAGTAAAAGCAAGGAGATAATTGCAAAAAGTTTGTTTTAAATACATAGGCTAAAGATTTTTTTGTTTGATTAAAGGTACCTTCATACCAAGGTGATTGATACTTAAGATAAGGTTAAACGCTACTTAAACATTTAATAAAATAGTCTCCTCATGTGCATGCATCACAGCATAGCAATAAAAAACCCTATACACATTACTGCATATAGGGTATTGAATGATGTACTTATAAACAAAAACTAATTAATTGGTATTGCTTTTACCATTTTCAAAACGCTTTTGGCTAGGAGAGCTTCCATGACGAAAACTTTTCATGTTTTCTCGAAGCAATTCGCGCTCTTTAAGATCCATAATCCCATCTTTCCAGATTTGTTCTTTTAGTATTTTGTTTTCTTGCCTAAACCTTTCCGTTCGCTGACCTTGTTGAAATCCTCTACCATAAGCTCGTTTATGCTGCAACTGATTTCTGAATTGTTGTCTTGCGAAGCCATGACCTCGATGTCCATTATTTCTAAAACCTCTCGCTGCTGGATTTTGAAAATGTCTGGTTCGAAAATTCTGACGACCCCGATCACCACGATTGAAATCATAACGTGGATGCCTATTTGGACCTTGGTGGTATTTCTGTAAACCCCCTTGATGTGATTTGTTCAGATCATACTCTTGGTTATTGTGATGTTCCCGTGCACCCTGATTGCCTCGCTGACTTCTTGATTCTAATCTGTCAGTAGGCCGAAAGGCAGAATCCGGCTTATGCCCCCTACCCTGACTATAGCCAGGCTCATACATCACCAGCATAAAGGCCGATTGGAGGACGATGGTATAAACAATACTGTTTTTCATATTTATAATGTTTTATTATCCAATAGACGATGTAATCAAGCAATAGTTTAATGGCATCGATGGACATAGGTAAGTAATAGATCATCATAGGTGATGATTAGATGATTTTAAAAGATGAGTTTTTACTTAAAAGCTAGTGCAAGGAAGAAACTCACTTGTAAGAGCGCCCTTAACTTGGGATTAGCGTCTAGCTCGGCCGCTTTTCTTACCTTTGCCGGCCTATGGAATTTAATTCGGCAGCAATAGAGCAAAAGTGGAAGGAGTCTTGGGAAAAGCATCAGATTTATAAAATTTCTAATTCCAGTGTCAGGCCTAAGTACTATATCCTGGACATGTTTCCATACCCTTCTGGAGCTGGTCTGCATGTAGGGCATCCCCTAGGGTACATTGCCTCAGATATTTATGCTCGGTATAAACGAATGCAAGGTTATGAGGTCTTGCATCCCATGGGATTTGACTCTTTTGGGCTGCCGGCAGAACAATATGCTATTCAGACAGGGATTCACCCGGGACTTTCGACCAATGATAATATCAAACGATATCGGCAACAATTGGATAATATTGGTTTTAGTTTTGATTGGAGCAGACAAGTCAGTACCAGTGATCCAGAATTTTATAAATGGACCCAATGGATCTTTATTCAACTCTTTGATAATTGGTATGATTTGAGTAAGGCAAAGGCCAGGCCGATCCATGAATTAGAAACTTTGTTTGAGTCAGAGGGTAATCTTAAAGTGAATGCCGCTCACTCCCCTATAGACCCGATGGATGCATCGACCTGGAAGTCCTTTTCCAAAAAGGAGCAATCCGATGTGCTGATGAATTACCGATTAGCCTACCGCAAAGAGGCGTTTGTCAACTGGTGTGAAGCTTTAGGCACTGTACTAGCTAATGATGAGATCAAAGACGGTGTATCTGAGCGGGGTGGTCATCCTGTAGAGCGCAAGCCGATGACACAATGGTTTCTCCGGATCACTGCGTATGCAGAACGATTGCTCAATGACCTCAAGGATGTGGACTTTAGTGATTCGATGAAGATCATGCAGAGCAATTGGATCGGCAAATCTATAGGGGCCCAGATGTTTTTTAAGATCGATGGTCATGACAGTCACCTAGAAATCTATACCACTCGCGCAGATACCATCTTTGGCGCCACCTTTATGGTCTTGGCACCAGAACACGATCTGGTAGCGAAGATCACGACACCAGATCAGAAACATACGATTGATGATTATCTGCGTTTTGTAGGTGCCCGATCAGAACGTGATCGCATGGCTGAAGTCAAGGAAGTCAGTGGTGCATTTACAGGTGCATATGCTATTAATCCCTTCAATGACACAAAGATCCCGATCTGGATCGCTGAATACGTGCTCAAAGATTACGGGACCGGAGCGATCATGGCTGTACCTGCTGATGATGCCAGAGATCATGCATTTGCACTTAAATTTAATCTGCCTATTATCGAGATTATTGATAAATCGATGTACCCGGGAGCAACCATAGAAGACAAGCTAGGTAAAATGATCAATTCAGAATTTCTAAATGGGATGGAAGTGATCGAAGCAATTGACCATATCAATGGACGATTGGAGCAAATGAAAATTGGCAAAAAACAATTAAACTATAAAATGCGGGACGCCAACTATTCCCGTCAGCGTTATTGGGGCGAGCCCTTCCCAATTGTATACGACCTGGATGGCATACCTCATACTTTAAACCAGCACGAATTGCCCTTATTATTGCCTGATCTGGATGATTTTAAGCCTACTGCCAACGGTAAAGCACCTCTATCGAAACTGACCGATTGGGTTCATCTACCCAATGGCTTTACTCGAGAGACGGATACGATGCCAGGATTTGCAGGTTCTTCGTGGTATTTTTTACGGTATATGGACCCACATAATGACCACACATTTGCCAGCAAAGCGGCATTAGACTATTGGCAGGATGTTGATTTATATGTAGGAGGCACGGAGCATGCAGTAGGTCACTTGCTCTATTCTAGATTCTGGCATAAATTTTTATTTGACCTCGGGTATACCGTTACAAAGGAGCCTTATAAAAGACTGTTAAACCAAGGCAAGATCCAAGGGATCTCTGAGATGATCTATGTCAAAAAAGAAAAAGAAGCTGGACGCCATATCTTTTTTTCAAAAGAATTGGTCGAAGCTGATTCCAAAGACTACATAACTCTACCTGTCCCTATCGATTATGTAAAAGACTATGGAAGTATGAAGTCTTATCTTGATGCAGATGGACTCAAAAAATATATTTTATTTTTACCGGATTATAAGGATGCGTTGTTTCGTTGCGAAGCAGGTGAATTTTTAGCATCCGATTTTCCATTGCACGGCAAAATATACACCTTGGGTGAACTTGCTAAAATGTCCAAGTCTTTATACAATGTCATCAATCCCGATGCAGTAGTAGCAGAATATGGTGCGGACTGTTTCCGTCTGTTTGAAATGTTTCTGGGCCCTCTAGAGCAATCCAAACCATGGGATACCCGCAGCATCGACGGGGTAGGCAAATTCATTCGTAGGCTTTGGGCTACTTTTTTTATAAATGGATTGCTAGAGATATCCGATGAGCCCGCCTCACCAGAAGAACTCAAAATCTTACACAAAGGAATCAAACGAATCACAGACGATATTGAGCGGTTTTCATTTAATACTTGCGTATCCCAGTTTATGATCATACTTAACGAACTTAAATCGTTAAACTGTAACAAACGAGTGATATTGGATCCATTGGTGCGACTGATCGCTCCATTTGCACCTTTCATAGCCGAAGAACTATGGCAACACCTAGGCCACTTAGGCTCTGTTCATTTGGCAACTTATCCAAAAGCCGAAGATCAATACCTCCTGGAAAGTACCATCACCTACCCTATTTGTGTCAATGGCAAAAAAAGAGGCACTTCCGACTATCCTGCTGATGCAGATTCAAAAGCATTGGAGGCCATGACGATGCAATTGGATTTTGTCCAAAAATGGCTAGAAGGGACCCCTCCGAAAAAAGTGATAGTGGTAATAGGTAAGATGATCAATATAGTGGTGTGATGCAATTTCGGATTTTCGATTTCGGATTTCGGAACATTGTTCTCTGAAATCCGAAATCCCAAATCCGAAATAGTACATCTTTCCGAAATCCAAAATCGAAAATCTGACACAGTACATGGAATTACTCTTTGCCTCTCAAAACAAAAACAAAATCATCGAAATCCAAGCAGCGCTGCAAGGGCAATACCTTATAAAATCATTGGAGGATGTGGGGTTTAAGAGCGAACTTAATGAACCTCATGACACATTTGAAGAGAATGCCAAAGCAAAAGCCAAGCAAGGCTATACTATTTTTAAACTTCCTTGCTTTGCCGAAGATGCAGGGCTGGTCATTGACTCTTTGGATGGTAGGCCCGGGGTGTGGAGCGCCCGATATGCTGGAGAAGCTAAAGATCCACAAGCTAATATGGATAAAGTACTCAGGGAATTGGAAGGGATAGCTCAGCGAAGCGCATATTTTGTCGCTGTGATTGCATATTATGACGGCATTTCTTATCAAATGTTTGAAGGCCGCATTTATGGAACAATACTCCCAGAACGTAAAGGCACCAATGGCTTTGGCTATGATCCTATTTTTTGTCCTGATGGCTTTGAAAAAAGTCTTGCCGAATTAGGTCTTGAACAAAAAAATAAGTTCAGTCATAGAGCGAAGGCGGTAGAATTGTTTATCCATTACCTACTTTCTTTGAAAGCAATGGCTTAAGTTAACAAGCTGATCACCATGATGACCCCATAAGTCAAACTTGCCAAACCATTGACAGTAAAAAACGCCATGTTGATCTTAGAGAGGTTGACAGCGCTCACCAGACTGTGTTGATACAGTAACATCGAAATAAAAAACGCCGCGGCGAGCCAACTCAACATATCAGCTCCAATACCTGATGATTGAATCTGCCACGTAGCAAAGATTAAGATCAATCCACAGATCGTATGTAAAAGCCTACTGACTTTCAGGGCGTTGACTTTACCAAATCGAGCGGGAATAGAAAACAATTTATTCGTTTTGTCAAAATCCTCATCTTGCAGAGCGTATATAATGTCGAATCCAGAAACCCAATAAAAAACGATGCCTGAAAACAACAATGGAATCAATGCAAATTGCCCAGTGACAGCTAGATATGCCCCAATCGGCGCTAGGGATAATCCGATGCCTAAAATAAAATGACAAAGGGTGGTCCATCGCTTAGTGAGACTATAACCCAAAATGGTAAATAACGCTACTGGAGACAAATAAAAACAAATCGAGTTGATAAAATAAGTCGTAATAATAAAGGCGGCACAACTCAACATCACGAACCAAAGGACTTGAGCAGAGCTCATGATCCCAGCAGGAATTTCTCGACTGGCTGTGCGAGGATTGAGACCATCGTATTTAGAATCGGCCCACCTGTTAAAAGCCATAGCTGCACTTCTGGCAAACACCATACAGAGTAATATCTTGAACAATAGCAAAAACGTAAGTGGATGGCCTGATTTAAAACCCAATATCGCTCCAATAACGGCAAAGGGAAGCGCAAAAATAGTATGGCTAAATTTAATCAGTGAGAGATATGAATTCATGTAGACCCAAAAATAAGTCTTTGTGTTGGCTTTTAAATTAAGTTTAGTTTTCTTGATTTGGATGAAGTCTAAGCCTGAAATTTGTAAACCATTAAATCCTTTCTAGGTGAAAAACACTATACCGAATAGCTAAAAACACAAAAGCCAACCCTGAGAGAGCCGGCCTTGGTCTTAGAAGTCGAGCACCTTGCAGTGCCCGATTTTCTAAAATATCTTATTAAATTAAACGCTTAGTGTGCAGCTTGTGCGCCTGCAGCAGCATCTTTTACTTTGATGTCAGATACGATACGGATAAAAGACTGAGGAGGATTAGTATTAGCAGTCACTGTGACTTGTTTAGTTTGTGCACCTGATTTTCCAGCACTATTGAATTCAACAACCAATTCACCGGTTTCACCTGGAGCAATAGGCTCGTTTGGTTTTTTCGGCACTGTACATCCACAAGTAGCTTTAGCATCAGTGATGATCAATGGCTCAGAACCAGTGTTTTTAAATTTGAACGTGTGAGAAACAACTTCGCCTTGATTGATCGTGCCAAAATTGTATTCTTCTTCCATAAACTGCATAGTGGTGGTAGGCCCTGATGGTACAGTAGCGGCTACTGCATTTGGATCTGCTGCTATAGCCGCAGGATCAGTAGATGCAGGTGTAGCACCTTCAATGGCTGCGCGAGCTTCATCCCGGACTGCGCTATTTTCATTTTTACAAGCTGTGAGCAAACCGAAGCCTACAGCCAAAAGGAAAAAAAATTTTTTCATGTAATTTTTTTTTTGAATTGATGTTTATGAATTGGGTTAAGTAATATTCTACAAAAGTAAAATGCAACCAGTATTATGACCAATTTTATATAGCCAATAATTTGTTAATAATTAATAATGAATGTAATACCGCATACTAAGCAATCAAATATTTCTTTAATCGCGCAAAGCACGACTTAAAAAATCAGACCACGGCCTACCTGATTCATAATGTTTCATGATGAAGGCTATTAGATCATTGCTTAACAATATGCTATCATCCTTGTATTCCGCTGAAAAGTAAAATTGTTTGTTGGCTATTAGAGTTTCAGATTTAGCGGCTTCCTTAAATTCAGCCGGCAACACTTTATTTTGGTCGCCTTTTAATGCGCCGAAAAGGGCAACAAATTTTTTATCCTCTTTTAATTTTTTGACTTCCTTGGGCTGGCTGACTATTGCATTTCGAATACGATTTAGTTGTTCTTTATCTGGCATATAAACGCCTCCATAAATACCCAATAGGCCCGATGAAAGCTCGATATATAAACCGGGCGAAGACATGTTTTTACGACCACCGTGCACAATAGCGGCAGTGACTGCAGATTTATACGGGGTTTTATCGTTGCTAAAACGAATATCTCGGTTTATCCTAAAGATCGCATCTTTAGTCTCACATTCAAAACCCGGGTGCAACTTTTGCATCTTTAGGATAAGAGCACTGACCAGATCCTCAAAGGGCTTTTTAACATCTCTTTCATAGATAGGCTTGTTTTTATCAAACCATTCTTTGTTATTGTTCTTTTTAAGGCCTTTAAAGTATTTTAGAAAGCCCACATTAAAATACGCCATATGTTAATTATTTTTAATGCTCCAAAATAAAGCCAAACCAAATGAATTCAAAACTTTTATCACTCCTTTACTTGTTATGTTTACTTAATGCGTGTAAAAATAAACTGGATATGACAACATCTATATCCAATGCCATCATACCTGTCTCCTACCCTACTACTGACATGGACTCTACCGTCAACGATTATCATGGTGAGTCAGTAGCCGATCCCTATCGTTGGCTTGAAAACGATACGGCTAGCAATACGGAGGCTTGGGTGAAAAGCCAAAATGCAGTGACCCAAGAATACTTGGCTAAAATACCCTATCGCAAAGACATTAAAAAAAGATATGAGGAATTGTTCAACTACACTAAGCTTTCTTCGCCACGAAAGATTGGACAATATTATTTTTTTTATAAAAATGATGGTTTACAAAACCAAGCTGTGATCTATAGCCAACAAGGCAAAGAAGGTAAACCTGAAGTTTTTATTGATCCAAATACACTATCAGAAAAAGGTACGACATCTATCAATCTCTCGGGAGCTTCGAGAGATGACAAATATCTGGCCTATGGCCGCCAAGATGCAGGGTCTGACTGGCAAGAGATTCATATCCGGGAGATAGCCACCAACAAGGTCCTTCCTGATATTGTCAAATGGGTAAAATTTAGCGGTGCAAGTTGGGACGATCAAGGATTTTATTACAGCCGATATCCAGAACCTAAGCCAGGTATGGCACTCTCGGATGCTAATCAATTTCACACTGTATATTATCACAAGATCGGCACGGATCAAAGCAAGGATCTAAAGATCTATGAAAATCTTAAAGAACCATTGATGAATCATAATGTCGCTGTGACGGAAGACGGAAAATACTTGATCTTATACGCATCAAAAGGTACATCGGGTTTTGAAACCAGCTTTCGTAAAGTAACGGACAATACTGTGCCCTTTACAATACTATTTAAGGGTTACGATCATGAAAGTAGCATAATTACAAATATTGGGGATCGTTTTTTAGCCTTGTCGAATGTGAATGCTCCTAAAAATAAAGTAGTACTGGTCGATCCTAACCAATTGGATGAAATCAACTGGAAAACCATCGTACCGGAATCCAATCATCTCCTGAGCAGTGCCAATACTGGTGGTAAAAAACTTTTTTTAGAATACCTTGAAAATGCCTCTTCAAAAGTATATCAGTGTGAATATGATGGAACACAGAAAAAAGAAATCCCTTTACCCGGATTGGGCAGCGTAAGTGGCTTTGACGGTAAAGAAACGGATGAAAGTTTATTTTATCTTTTTACTTCCTTTACAGATCCCGGAAGCATCTATGAATATCAAATACAAGATGGCTTGTCTAATGCATTCTTCAAGCCTGAGTTAAAATTCAATCCTGATGAGTTTGATCAAAAGCAGGTTTGGTACAAAAGTAAAGATGGTACCTCTGTGCCGATGTTTATCGTGCATAAAAAAGGGCTCAAAATGGATGGAACCAATCCGTGTTACCTCTATGCATATGGTGGATTTAATATCCCATTGAGTCCTTCCTTCAGTGCCTCAAGATTGATTTTGTTAGAAAATGGGGGCATATATGCCATGCCCAATCTCCGTGGCGGTGGCGAATTTGGCGAAGAATGGCACAGAGCGGGTATGTTGGCTAAAAAACAAAACGTATTTGATGATTTTATAGCTGCAGCTGAATATCTAATCCAAGAAAAATATACTTCCAAAGAAAAACTTGCTGTATCCGGAGGCTCTAATGGTGGACTTCTGGTAGGAGCTGTGATGACACAACGACCTGATTTATTTGCAGCAGCATTTCCTGCAGTAGGGGTATTGGATATGCTCCGCTATCATAAATTTACGATTGGGCATGCATGGGCGGTTGAGTACGGATCTAGTGATCAGCCAGATCAATTTAAGTTCTTAAAACAATATTCTCCACTGCATAATCTTAAGCCTGGTACGAAGTACCCGTCTACGATGATTACTACTGGTGATCATGATGATCGCGTCGTGCCTGCACATTCATTTAAATTTGCAGCAGCTCTTCAGAAAGCACATAATGGTCCTAATCCTACATTAATTAGAATAGAGACAGACGCAGGTCATGGCGCAGGTAAACCAACCTCTAAAATCATCGAAGAACAAACTGATATTTGGTCGTTTTTCTTTTATAATACCAATAGTCCAGTGAAGTATATAAAAGGATAATACAACGGTCCTTCTATCAAGCACCGCCTCACTTCTAGATCCATTATAAACAGAGCATGCTCGTACCTAGTCCATACACTACCCTATCTAAGTATGGTTACATTTCCTTTCTTTGCAAACGTTTTACCATCGATACAATCTGCCGTAAGATAAAAGCCGTACACATCTGGGTCCAATAGTTTTCCTCTAAAAGTACCATCCCAACCCACAGATTGGTTAATCGTTTCGAATACTTTTTCACCCCATCGGTTATAGATGATCAAGCTCATCTTCACGATGATATTGCCTCTCACAAACAGGATATCATTTTTGCCATCCCCATTGGGCGAAAATGCATTCGGTATGAAAATAAATGGCTCAGCACAATCCGGAATATTGACAATAATCGTCACTTGGAGCGTTTTCACACAACCTTCGGGATTGGTCACGGTCAATGTATAGGTAGTGGTCTGCCTAGGTTTTGCAACAGGATTTGAAATATTAGGATTGTCTAGTGTCTCTGCAGGGACCCATTTATAGGTGTATCCAGGTCTGCTCGTAGCAGTGATTTGAGAAGTTTGGCCTATCTGTATCGTCGTAGGATTAGCTGTAGCAGTCACATCGGCAAATGCACTAACCGTCACAGTTACAGAGTCAGTCGCCCTACACCCTTGTCTGTTGGTCACTAGCACTGTATATGTGGTATTTGTTGTAGGCCTTACCAGTGGATTGGCTGTAGTACCTCCACTGAGGATCGTATTGGTAGGCGTCCATTGATAGGTCAATACCTGACCAGGGGTTTGCCCTACTACTTGAAGCCTTACAGAGTCACCCTGGCAAACCCGCCCAGTGCCCAATAATTGTGCATCGATAGTGATCTTAGCTGGATCTACTGATACCGAATCAGCACGTTGACAGCCGAATTCATCGGTACCTACTACTCTATAGACTGTTTTTTGAATAGGACGAACGGTAATGGTATCACCTGTACCCAAGCGAGCTCCCGATGGCAAAAACCATTCAAATTTTACGTTAGGATTATTCGATCCTACTCTGAGCAGAAATGAAGTAGCCGAGCAGGAAGTTGAATCTCTAAAGGAAGGAACAATGGTAAATGCGGGTGCCACTATGACTTTAACTTCTTTGGACAAGACGCAATTACCTCTTTGGGTATCTGTTATTTTTACCGAATAGGTGGTATTCTGATTGACAGTTGCTTTTGGATTGGCCAGATTTGCATTGTCCAAGCCTGTCGTAGGGCTCCACTCATATTTGAAACGGGCATCGCCAATAGGATTCAATGGCGTGGGCACTCCGGCGCAAACTTTGATGCTGTCTTTTATTTTCGCCAACTCATCAATGAGCGGAATACTGACTTTGACTTTTTTGATGACTCTACAATCGGCAAAACGAATATCTGTAATGGTAACTGTAAATTCCGTAGGACTTGAGATAGTGGCTAATGGATTGTGTTTGGTAGAGTCATCTAACACGTTGCCAGGCGACCAGATATATTTAAGATTGGAATCGGACTTGCCATTAGGATTGAGATTAATGGGGACACCATTGCATGCTTGCAATGAATCAGGTATCAAGTCAGCGGCAATGCGTGAAGGTATTACTACAATTACATTTTTTGATTGAACACAACTATCCTTAGGGTTGGTCACCTTTACTGAAAATATCGTTTGATTGGTCACCGTAGCGATAGGATTTATTGCATTAGCATTATCCAAAAACTGAGCCGGTGACCATTCATAGATTAAAGCTGGATTGCCACCTGGATTCAATCCAATGCCCACGCCTGAACAGGCCAGTACTGTATCTTTAATCAGTTTGATCTCATCGCTCGAAGGTGTTCTTACGTGAATGGTCAAAGTACCCACGCCAATACCAGTATTAAGATCAAATAGGTCAGCGATAAATGTCCTTGCTGAATCGACTACAAACAAAGGATTAGGGATATTTAAAGCGCTCAATTTAGTAGTTGGCCTCCATTGGTAAGAATAATTAGGATTGGCCCGAGGATTGATACCTATCGTCCTGCCGATACATGCATCAACACTGTCGATCAAATTTAAACACGCGGTATCTCCTATATTAAACGTTTTACTCAGTGAAGGAGCACAACCTTGTTTTGTAGAAAGGGTGACAGTATATCTACCTGCTTTGGCATAAGTATGGGCTGGTTCTCTTTCAATCGAAGTGGCCCCATCACCAAAATTCCAAGCATAATCTGTCAAAGGATCACTCTCGTTTTTTACTTTAATAGCCAATGAACCGCACGCATTGATAAAGGTATATGCCAGTTTGGGCTTAGCTCTGGATATGATCAAAATAGAATCTCGACTCGTACAACCATTTTTATTGTCTACAGTCACATAGAGATATAACGATTGATTTGTTTTAGATACAATTACAGGCTCTGCTGTCGTGCCACCTGCTATGATCAAAGGGTTCGCATCCCACGTATACGTATATTTGCCTTTGATAGAATCAGCTAAAATAAACTTTATAGTGGTTGTATCTCCAGTACAGACGACTTGCTGATCCAGGTGAAACTCAGGTTGAATAAATGATGTAGTGAGCGTCTTAGCCGCTGTAACACTGCATCCCAGTCCAGCTTCTGAAATAGTCAGTGTAATAGTAGCCACCACTCCATTGGGGATTGTGATTACCGGGCTTTTTAGTGCCGAGGTGATCGTTTGATTTGAGTATTTAATCGTCCAACTATAGATTGCACCAGGAGTGACTCCGGTACTTAGGTCGATAAGTGACAATTTTAATGATCCATTGATACATTCGCCGGCTACCGTCGTAAATAAAGCACCAGTGCTGCTGCTATTTTTTAGCTGAATGATATGGAACGCAGTATCAAAACACATGCTATCTAAGGTGATCACGAGGGCTACTTTATATGTGCCGGTATCGGTATATCGATATGTTGGAGAAAACTCAGTGCTTCGGGCATTTTTATTCCGATCAAAATCAAAAAACCATTCTTGTTTTTTAGAGTTGATACTTTCGTTTACAAAATTGACAGTCAGGTTATCACATTGTAGTGAAGGAGCTTTAATAGCAGCATCCACCAAATTAGCACAATCGATGATCGAGACTTCATAGTCGCGATAGACCGTACTCAGTAATACACCATTCCTATATTCTTGCACTTGCACACCCAAAAGATATTGACCGATCGCATTGGGCACAGCATATAAGGCACCCGTCTTGGAATCTATCCGTAGAGGATCACCACCTAACATATCTGCCTCACTATACGGAGTCTGCCAACCCACTGGATTAAAATCTGGCTTATTGGGTGGTTGAGGTTTAGGAAAAGCTTTGGATGCTCCTGTAAACGGGGTCCACATCCTATAAACTAATGAATCACCATCGGGATCTATTGCTCCATGATCAAATATATATGGCTTTCCAACACAAATAAATATGGGTGACCATTTTTTAAACACTGGAGTGCTATTACAAGATTTCATAGCCTCTTCTGAAATGTGCACAATCCAAGAAGCTCCAGTCTCTAGTGGAGCTGTAATGTTTTGAATCGGCACATTACGGCAACATCGTTGATACTCCAGATAATATCCACCTGCCCTGAATGGTAAAAAAACAGTGCCGCGATAAGTCGTCTCATGAACACAGATACTTTTAGAGCCTTCGAGTGAACAGAGGTCTTCTCGGATAGGTGTAAGTGTATCATTGACACTCAATCGAATTAATAATTGACCTTTGGTACCTAACGATCCTACAATTTCTCCGGTACGATCGAATATACCTACTGAGGCAGGATTATCAAAAAATGCCTCTGGGTCACCATTAAAACAATCATCGGCCACA
>JANOWJ010000084.1:0-7530 GCA_031417835.1 Saprospiraceae bacterium
TTTTAAATTAAAGAATTACAAAGCAATTATTGAAATTATGAATAAATATATATATGGGCTCAAAGAATTTGATTTAAATACAAAGGGTCGTAATTTGTCTAATAACAATTTGGTAAAGGCTTATCTAGAAAAAGCAAAAGCACTTGCATTATCAGAAAATTATAATTCAGCTTTTGAATGCTATAATGAAATATTAAATCAATTAAATCCAAATTGTAAAGAAGCATTGATTGGAAGAGGACTAATGCTAATGTCACTTGGAAAAATGGTTGAATCATGCAAAGATTTTAATACGCTTTGTGACAATGGTGACTGTGATTTGTATACAAAGTATTGTAGTAATTAATTTACTAACAATTAAAAATGGATCCTAAATTTAGAATTTAAATGATCAAATCTGGATATATAACTGAACTTAACTATGACCTCAATGAAGCATTTAAAGAAATTGAAGTTGTAAAAAGAGATGGAGTACTTTCAATTGAAAGTATAAACTATTGGCAAAAACTATGCAGCTGTCTATTGGAAGATTGTACGGACTTTATTAAGCTATATAAATTGAATGGTGCTTGTCACTCCCCGTTATGTTTATGCAAAATGACCTGTTCCTGTGGAAAATGTACTTACTGTGCTGTCCAGAAATTTCAAGATCTCTATAACAAATTCAATAGCCTTGTAGAGTATCATTCATACACAGATAGTTGTAAAGAAGCAAATATTGATCATGATAATTATGTTTTGAAAGATAAGAAACTTAAGTACTGGGAAAGAAGGTATTCTAAGTTATATGATAAACTGATGCTTTTTCATTACGATTTTGATAAAGATTTTGATCAGCCTAGTCATGAAGGCTATGAGGGTAAAGTATTTGTGAATAATGAGATAGAAGTGGATGCAGAGGATTTTAAAGAGATTTTAGTTTTTTTACACCTATTTGAAAATGTTGAGACAATTGCTTTGGAAAAAGAACAAATCTGATGGTATGAATGCCCGTCGGCTGTACAAGTTTCATTAGACTAACTTTAGCATTTTAGCTTCATTATATTATGAGTTAGCTCCAGCGTATTTGGAAAAAATGTGAAAAACGTGGTATTTGATGATGGTAGCAAAATCCAATCTCTTAAAAAATATATGGCTTTAATGTTTCAAAGCATTTATGGGCTTCAAATTCTTTAAAATTTGAGTAACCAATAGTCGACAAATAGTCGACAAATAAAAAAAGTCAGCAATTAACTCGCTGACTTTCAATAAATTATAATATTTACTTTGTGCCCAGAACAGGACTCGAACCTGCACACCTTTCGGCATACGCACCTCAAGCGTACATGTATACCAATTTCATCACCTGGGCTAATGGAACCGCAAAGATAAAATAAAGTTTTTTCTTTATTCTTTTATATATCCTCAGTTTGACCGAAATAGAATTTATCCAAACACTCTGAAAAAGTACATATGTATAAAACAAAGCTGGCCATTTTGAATTGAAAGCGTATGCTGACGCGTTGGTCAGCATTCTGACACCCGAAGGGTCGTCAGAACATGTATACCAATTTCATCACCTGGGCTTATTGCAGCGCAAAGATAAAATAAAGTTTTTTCTTTATTCTTTTGAATATCCCCATTTTGACCGAAATAGAATTTATCCAAACACTCTGAAAAAGTACATTGTATAAAACAAAGCTGGCCATTTTGAATTGAAAGCGTATGCTGCCACTTTGGTCAGCATTCTAACACAGGGTCGTCAGAACATGTATACCAATTTCATTACCTGGGCTAACTGAACCGCAAAGATAAAATAAAGTTTATTCTTTATTCTTTCGAATGCTTAAGTACAAACTCCCTAATTCTCTGTTTCGTTAAATTTTTTAATTTTTTTTCCAAACTCACAGCATCAACGCGGGTTTCCTTGTTTGCATACCAAATCATTTTCCATGGTATATATGGCTTGGTGGCATGTTCTGTTCCCCTATTATGTCTTTCTAACCGCCTGACTATATCCACAGTTTGACCGATATAGAATTTATCAAAACTCTCTGAATAAAGTATGTATGTATAAAACAAATCTGGACATTTTGGATTTAAAGCGTATGCTGACGCTTTAGTCAGCATTCTGACACCCGAAGGGTCGTCAGAACATGTATACCAATTTCATCACCTGGGCTGATTGGATCGCAAAGATAAAATAAAGTTTATTCTTTATTCTTTTGAATGCTTGAGTCTTCGTGGATATAATCTGGAGCTGTAAGAAATCCTGACTCGACCTTGAATTATAGCGGCAATAAATCCGCTAGAGCAAATGCTTTTGTCAATTTTGAGACTTTATGCAATATTCTCTACATTAGAGCCTTATCTAGATTTATTAAATCTATTGCTTTGAACGCATCAAACCTCATCCTCGTACTTACACTGGTCACCACAGTTACGCTCCACGGTCCGATCTTCCATACTGAACTCATCGGAATCCATGTCTGGCGCCAGATGCAAAACCAGTCTAACATCCGCAACTACTACCGCTACGATAATAATATTTTAAATCCCAGGATACCGGCTATCAACTTGGGTCAAGATGGCAACATTCTACGGTATGAATTCCCAATTCTACCCTGGAGTATTGCTCAACTTCAAAGGGTCTTTGGTGAATCTATCGTACTCACTAGAGTTGTACTTTTTATAATTGGTTTATTTGGATTAATTGGCTTTTATTGGTTGGCTAGTTTGATTTTTAAACACAAGTTGATCGCGGCCTTAGGTACTTGGGTGTTCAGCCTTTCCCCAATATTTTATTATTATGCTATGAATCCGCTATCGGATGTCTTAGCAATGTCCTTACAGATCTGGATGATGGCCTGTACGGTTAATTATATCACCACCAAAAGATTTAGATATTTTGTTTATGCTGGGGTATTGATCAGCTTAGCAGGGCTGGCCAAATTGCCTTATTTCCTATTTAGCATAATGCCTTTGACGGCAACCCTAATCATGTATCATCAAGCAGGCCGATCTGCACCCCTTTTCATCAAGTCATTGTGTATTTTAGTTATTTGCACCTTGCCGGTGTTAGCTTGGTATACTTTTGCCATACGCTCGTGGCAAAGTATGGGCGTACTAAATGGCATCTTTGGAGGAACGAATCTTAGGGACCTTACCCATTTTCTTAGTTTTCATGTATTGTCGTGGTTGCCCCGCCATCTCACCAATCCTATCGGAATGTTTTTTTTGATCGTTGGTTTTTTTTGCTTTTTTAAGTTTAGGTTTTATAATAAAAATTTACTGCATATACTCGGCGCCGGTTTAATCGTCTTATGCATGTACTACCTCTATGAGCTGAATATGATCTCTACAGTACATGATTATTATTTATTGCCTTTTTTGGTATTTATTCATTTGTTCATTTGTTATGGACTGTATTGGGTATGGAAACTCGAAGATCTACGATATGTATTGATCGGCTTATTAGCCATAATGCCGTTGACGATTTATCCCAGGATCAACGATGAATATTGGAGCATTGATCGCAATGGGTATAATGTAGATTGGTTTACATACAGCGATTCCTTAAAGAAGGCTGCACCTAGAGATAGTCTATGTATCATACTCAACGATAATACTGGAGTGGTCATGCCTTATCAGATTGATAAACAAGGTTACGTGTTTGACAAAGATGATCTTCCGGCGATGTGGATCGAAGATATGATCCTCAGGCGTAGAGCCACATTCATGTATTCTGATAGTCGCAAAGTAGATACGAGTGCTGCTGTCTTACCATATCTGGATAGTCTGATTATACAGGCGGGCACCATCAAAGTCTTTCGATTGATAGCTAGCGAGGATATCGAGTGATGGGGCTAACTTAGGGGGAAATGAATGAAGGCAAGCGTAAAGAATTCGAAATTCGATGTATGATTGCGGAAGGCAGCGAAGCTGCGAAGGATATGAAATAGGCGCGCAGCGGAGTGAAACGAAGCGAAGGTGCAAAGACCTGCCTGTCCGGCAGGCAGGCGCAAAGAATCATTCGTCAATTGTCATTCGAATTATTCAAGGTCATTCGAATTATGCTCGCAAAGACACAGCGAAGTGAAACGCAGCGAAGACTCAAAGAAATTGTCAATCGTCAAATTGTCAATTGTCATTCGAAATATTCGTCATTCTCTCCATTACATTTGAATTGTATTAATTTATTTTAACACGTATATCCTATTGATATAAAAATGCCTACAAATTTTTAATAAAAATATATGTAAATAAACGTTAAGTCTAAAATGATTCTGGCAGAATTTTTGTTATATTTAAATCATTAACAGGTGACAATCAGAAGATTATTCTTGATTCTCCGTTTTGCAAACGTGCAAATTTCAATATTTTTAAATACCAAACATTGGCATCTTATTGATATCAGTGTGCGTTTATAAAGAAGTAGTTTTCTTATTTTGAGACCTTTAGTCTTCTGCCCGGATTTGTTGATCAAGTCTGGGCTTTTTTATTTCTTGTCGCACACTAAGGCTTACAGGAAGGAGATTTTACCAACTAAAGTCAAAATGATCATGACCCCTTACGGCATGGTGATATTGGCCTCATCCAAAAGTTTCTGAATAAAAGGCGATGCAAAAATAAAATCATGCAGATCCTCATTTTTACTTTTCAGAATGTCATTTTTGGAACCACGCCAAGCGAGTTTTCCTTGATTTAAAAATGATACGGTTTCGCCAAATTCCATCACAGAGTTCATATCATGCGTATTGATGATCGTCGTAATATTGTTTTCTACGGTGATATCATGGATCAACTCATCTATCAATAATGAAGTGGTCGGGTCCAAACCAGAATTAGGTTCGTCACAGAACAAGTAGCGAGGATTTAGCACAATAGCCCTAGCTATTCCTACACGCTTTTGCATTCCTCCACTGACCTCAGATGGATATTTTTTATTGTTACCAGACAGCCCTACCCGTTCCAGACAGTAATTAATCCGCTTCAGTTTTTCTGCTTTGGTGTTATGCGTGAACATTTCCAACGGAAAACCGACATTGGCTTCCACCGTCATGGAGTCAAACAATGCTGATCCTTGAAACAACATGCCGACCCTCATTCTAAGACTTTGAAGTTCTTTTTTACCTAAAGCATAAAAATCTTCACCATCATAAAGGATCTGACCGGCATCCGGCGTGATGAGCCCTACCAGCATCTTTAATAATACGGTCTTGCCACTTCCGCTACGACCTATGACCAGATTAGTCTTACCGGTTTCGAATTCGATGGTAATATCATTGATGACTCTTTGATCACCAAATGATTTTGTAACTTGTTTAGCGAGGATCATATTACGTGGTAAACAATAAAGCAATGAGATAATCGGATACCAGGATCAGGATATTACTGATTACAACTGCATTGGTGCTCGCCTTGCCCAACTCTACGCTCCCACCTTTGACAAAATAACCCTGATAACAAGCTACCGAGGTCAGAATAAATGAAAAGACACCTGCTTTGACCAGCATCATCCACAAATTATACGGCAGAAAAAAGGCTCGGAGTCCACGTACATATTCTTCAGTAGTCATAAATCCGCCACCTACGCTGGCTAGGTAACCTCCAATAATACTGACAAATGCGGCAACGATCACAAGCAGTGGAATCACCAATACACCCGCTAGGATTTTGGGCAAAACTAAATACGATGGGGTATTGACACCCATGACCTCCATAGCGTCGATATGCTCTTTCTGCCGCATTCCGCCTATCTCAGAGGCCATGTTGGAGCCTACCTTACCGGCCAAAACCAGACTAGATATCGTTGGTGCAAGTTCTATGATGGTGGAGTCTCGTACAATGTAGCCAATATACCAAGTAGGGATAAGTGTATTGCCTAATTGATATAAAAATTGAACTGCCGTCACCGCACCGATAAAGATTGCTATCAATATGATGATCAACAGGGATCCATTGCCAATATCATACATCTGCCGTACAAGCTCCCGGCCATACATTCTCCAATTGGGTGGTCGCACCAATCCATGTTTTATCAATAATATGAATCGGCCTAAATCTTCTAAAATCTTCATAGAATAGGGAGTAAAGATAGGATATTCCTAAGTTTGGTGGAGTTGAACTTGACATTATACCGTTAATAGGATCACTTTTGAATACCCCTACTCATCCGTGGAGCCATTACCTGCTGAATGTGCTTACCTTAGACGCTGATTTTAAAAAAGGAATAAACATGGCAAGTAGAATAATAGTGACCGGCGGTTCGAAAGGGATTGGCAAGGCCATCATCGAAAAATTTATTGCCAAGGGTTATGATATTGCCACCTGCTCCAGAAATAGCCGCGATCTTGAAAACCTAAAGTCAGCTTTGCAATCTCAATATCCATCTCGAGACATTTGGGTAAAAGCGTGTGATGTAACTAAAGCAGCTGATATCAGTACTTGGTGTGCAGAACTCTCGATGCACTGGGATCGATGCGATATCCTTGTTAATAATGCTGGCACGTTTTTACCCGGCTCTGTATTGACAGAAGATGAATATGCGCTCACGAATCAATTAGAAACCAATCTTTTAAGCACCTATCGATTTACCCGTAGTTTGATCCCATTGATCCATAACAATCAGAGTGGTCATATCTTCAACATGTGTTCTATAGCCAGTCAAAAAGCTTATCCACATGGTGGAGCTTATACGATTTCAAAATTTGCGGTTTATGGTTTCTCGCAATGTCTTAGAGAAGAATTAAAACCTACTGCAATTAAAGTGACTGCGGTATTGCCTGGAGCTACATGGTCAGACAGTTGGGCAGGGTCTTCGCATGGTCCGGATGATATGATTCAAGGGGAAGATATCGCTGCTCTCATCTGGTCCTGTAGTCAATTGAGCAAACAAGCTGTCGTCGAAGAGATCCGCATCAGACCTCAAGGTGGAGATCTTTAATCTCAAAGTCATCTATATGAATGGATTTATCCCGTACACCCAAGTGAAAATAGATCAGCAGTCTATGACTCAGAGGGCCTTAGAACATTATCTCAATATAAGTCGAAGGAGGTCAGTCCGGGATTTTTCTTCCCAGCCTGTAGCCGCCTCTATCGTACGCGATATTCTCATGGCTGCTTCTACGGCGCCGTCAGGAGCAAATAAACAACCTTGGACATTTTGTGCTGTATCTGATCCTGTCATCAAATCTGCAATCCGACAGGCTGCCGAACAAGAAGAACATGAAAACTACCATAACCGTATGAGTGCAGACTGGTTGAGCGACTTAGCTCCACTCGGTACAAATGAAAACAAAGAATTTTTAGAAATCGCTCCATGGTTAATCGTTGTTTTTAAAAAATCATATGATATCTCTAATGGTGAAAAACGAAAAAACTATTATGTCACGGAGTCTGTAGGCATCTCCTGTGGCTTTTTATTAGAGGCAGTGTATGAGGCTGGACTGGTAGCACTTACTCATACTCCGAGTCCAATGAATTTTTTGAAAAAAATATTAAATAGACCAGAAAACGAAACCCCTTTTCTCCTGATTCCTATAGGCTACC
>JANOWJ010000085.1:0-36323 GCA_031417835.1 Saprospiraceae bacterium
CATCGCTGGTTGTTGTTGTAGTTGTTGGGGAAATTGGGCGATCGGATGCAGTCCTCGTTCGTGGTGGCGTCGTGGTAGATGTGGCACGGTCCATTGGCGGATTGAGTGATCGAACGATCTAAGAAGGGGCAGGGGGTGGAAAGACAGCTTGATGCCGAAATTCCGTTGACCGTTTATGCCCTAAAGGTGTGGAACTGCTAGAGCATCATTCCCTCTAAAATGGTCCTATAAATTCCGGCCGAAAGTTAGTGCACCAAATGTTGCGGCAAATTTGTTATGCGCTCACATCCGATTTGTTCCAACACTTGTTGTATCTGTATCTTGAGCATGCCTATCGTATGATCACCACCTTTTTTTCCCAATGCTGCTACTCCATACATAAAAGATCGGCCTAAAAAGGTAAAATCAGCACCATAAGCCATAGTCCGTGCAACATCCGGTCCCGAGCGGATACCACTATCAATCATAATCTTGATTTTGTCTTTATACTTTGGAGCGAGCTCCTTGAGAGTGGCTATAGTAGATTGTCCGGCATCCAATTGTCTGCCGCCATGATTAGAAAGCATGACTGCATCGAGGCCAAGTTTGATGCATAGATCCATATCGGATGCACTCGCGACACCTTTCATGATGATTTTCCCTTTCCAGAAGTCACGGATCGGCTTGATCTTTTCTTCATTCATCTGGCCGGAAAAAGTCTGATTCATATATGCCCCGAGCCGGCCCATGTCAAGGCCTTTGGGCATGTATTGTATCAAATTGGCAAATTGCGGTTTACCTTCTAGCAACGTATTGATGGCCCAATGGGGCCTGCCGATGATCTGCATGATATTACGCAAGGTCATTTTAGGTGGCAGGGCAAGACCATTGCGGATATCTCTAGGTCGGAAAGCAAAAGTAGGCACATCACACAATAAGACCAAGACCGGCACACCGGCATGGTGGGCACGATCCAGTAAGCTGTTGGTCATACTTCTTTCCTTAGGATGGTAAAGTTGGTACCAAGCCCGTCCCTCTGTGATGGCACTGACCTCCTCGATACTGCTGGTAGCCATCGTACTGAGTATAAAAGGTATGTTGTGAGCTAAAGATGCTTTGGCCAATATTTTAGTCGCCCCGGGCCACATCAATCCCTGCAATCCAATAGGGCTGATCCCGAATGGCGCATCATACATATGGCCGAATAGCTCCGTTTTGATGTTGCTTACCCCCTTGCTGGAGAGATAATGGGGCACCAGCTCGATTTCTCTGATCTCTGCCGTGTTTTTAAGGAGATTGACATCCTCATTGCAGCCGCCATCAAGATACTCAAAGGCAAAGCGTGGAATTTTTTTTATAGCCTTATTGCGTAGATCATCTATGGACGGATAGTTTGGATTGTAGCTTGGATTTGGCATAATTGATATGTTGCATCAAAGCTAAGAAAATCAATTCAAGCGGAGTACAGCGAATAGTTCATGCTAGAGCAACTTTATTCATTTAAAACCATCTCGCTGTTTAAGGCTCATACTGATTACAAACGGGTCATTTAATGGTAAAGCCTTAATCACAAACTGATCATTATAGTTTTCTATGAACAATCCGACGAAATATTTAATATAAACAAACCTATGCAATAACCTATCAAATCCACGGCTTAAAAAAGCCAAAGTTTAAGCTTTAACGAATTTAAACCACGATGAGCTAAAAATATATGTCTAAACAGTACTTACCGTCACTGCACCACAAACACCTTTAATGATCTATCTTCTCCTAAATCGATACCTCGATCAGTTAGGTTGAAAAATGAAACTTTAATGGTATCCGGTGCTGATACGAATGTGTTCATAATACAGCCATTAAGATCCACATCAATAGCGCCTTGAATGATATCTCCTAATTTAACCCCTGGCAATGATATCGGTGGAGATATCCAATTGCCTCCGAAGGTGATAAAACCAGGGCTAATGGTATCGGCGATAGCGCTAAAAACGCCTTGTATGCCGGATGAGATCATTACTGAATCGGCCGTAATGGTGACCTTTATACCGCCTGTACCTGAGAGCACTTTTAAAGTGGGTGCAGCACCTGTGACACCGATAGGGATTTGTCCATCTGTGGCCTGGCCAAGAGATAGTAACCCACCTTTGCCATTGCCTATTAATAGAGAGTTGGAGGTCAGCGTGTCTGTGCCGGTACCGCCGCGAAAGACAGGTAGGATACCAGTCACTTTTGAGGTCAGGTCTATCGTGCTATCAGCAATATCTTCATTGAGTATAGACCCGTTTAGGATCAGGCGACTATCTACTGCGCCGGTTTGCACATCTCGATTTAGGATACCGGAGTCCAGCAGCGCGCGCGAGTCCACTGCACCAGTCTTGATATCAATATTTATTATAGTCGAGTCTAGTATAGTTCGCGAGTCAACTGCACCAGTCCGTACATCATGGTTTAATATGGTTGAGTCCAGTATGGCTCTGGAGTCTACTGCGCCCGACTGTAGGTCCCTGTTGATAATAGTTGAATCCCGGATCTCTGAAGTGGTGACTGCCGCGGTGTCAATGTCATCGGCCAAAATGGTCTCATTGAGAATGGTCCTGGAATCCACTGACCCGGTACGAATGTCTTGATTAAGTATAGCAGAATCAAGTATTTTTTGCGTAGTGATCGCATCGTCAGCGATATCATCGGTATAAAAGGCATAAGGGACAGACATGAACTGTTGATTACTGACCAATTTGTAATTACCATCATTTTTAGTGGCTATTTCAACTTTTAAAAACTGGTCGGCATCGATCCATGGGATGTCAAGCATTCTAGGAATTTTGCCATTGCCAGTGGGCACCCCTTTACCGATGATCAATGTAAATAATCCATATTTATCCGTATTGGTCGTATGGGTTTCTTCCCATTGGATAGCACCATTGAGGCCCTTGGTAATCGTAAACCGCACCCCGATTGCTTTTTTATTCAGTGGCTTCCCGGTGATGTCCGTACCCACTATTTCTTTACCTATTTCATCAATCGCTACCGCTTGATAGTAAATACCATTTAGATTACCTATTTTTTGAGAAAAGGCAGTAGGTATTATGCCAAGGACAAATAATATACTTATATAATATAGTTTTTTCATGTTGTGATTTTTTAAGTGCGCTATGCTATCTTTCTATAAATGAAGTGGCTATGCCTATACTGATGCCAAATGCAGAGTTTTTTGTTTTTTGCGTGGAGCCCAATTCAATATTGGCGAGGCCCATCAAATAATTGAATTCAATAAAACTAGACACATAACGGGATAATTTGATGTCAATACCAGGAGCAAAGACTAATCCGAAATCATTGTTTTTTAAAACACTTGATTTAACGATGTTGATCTGATCATCGTGCGTCGTTTGAATGCCTCGTAGCAACGTGGCATAATAACCGGATACGATAATATGAGGTTTTATGGTTTTAAAATTAGCCATGTATCCAACTCCAAGTTTGATATCTGCGTATTGAAGCTTCCAGGAGTAATTCGTGTCATCATATACCAAATTGGCACCACCATTTCGCATCCCAATAGCTGACTTTAAGATAATTCCGCCTTCGCTGACATATCTAAATCCAAGCCCATATGCTCCCGTGACTAAACTTTGATATTCATTATTGTGTTGCACGCCTTCACTGTCTTTAAATTTGAACGAAGGCAGCAGTTGCGCAAGCTCTATGGTAAATGCCGGTTGTGCACTACCAATGGCTACATATGCAACAAAGCAAGACAACAGTACACTTTGCTTCAGTTTTTTCATCGAATCTTTTATTTAGAAATTATTAATTTTAATGTTTTGCTATTTTGATCGGAATCCAAGATTGTAATTAAATAGATCCCGCTTAGCCAGGATGCGCAATTGATATTATGCGTACTCAAGTTGGCTACTTTTTCGTAAAATAGCGACTTGCCATTTATATCTGTCACCCGGATGATGGATGATTTTAGTTCCTCCTCACTCGCGATGGTGATCGAGCGACTGGCTGGATTAGGATATACCGATACATTTAAACTAGGTCTTACCAGATTCACGATCTCCTCCACTACAAAAGTATTCGGCTGTTGAAAACCTTGTGAAACAGAAGCAGTACTCAAGTTCCCCATAGTGCTAAAGCTCTGGCCTGCAGTTTGTCCAATGATTACATTTTCAGTCACTACCGAGGACCCATAACTGGAAATACACTGTCGTCGAATAGATTGGGCTTGAGGCTGCAAGGCAGCTGATACAAAGAGAGTAAAAATAGCGCAGCGAAAATAATTCTTATGAAATCGATATTCATCCGTCATATCAACAAGTTTTTCCTTTAATTATAAAATTGGTTCTTCCTTCTTCACAATACTTAAATCATGTATAGCTGGGCTTTACATCGGGCTCGGAGTAAGCAGACCTTAGTTACCTAAAAACCTCTTAAGTTCACCACACGAGCATGTTGAACAAAATTCAATTATTTAAGCGCGAATTGCAACCCTCTATGACCAAATCAGTTATTCCCCTCTTACAGACCAAAGCTTCATTTTCATTTAATCAAACTGTACCCAGGTGGTTTTTATTATGTTTTTGTTCAGGAAATTTTCACAGAATTTTAAGCTTTTGCACATCATACTAAACTCAAATGTTAAGTTCTTGTCTGATTGATAACGATTCAGTTGATGTTTTAACCTATCTTTTACGATGAACCCTGAATTAGAAGGTTATAAAAGATAAAATTCAACTATAAATAAATTCACGTTCTTTCCTTTGGAGACACACCACTTTGTATATTCACTGCACCATTTAAAAAAAAGTTTAAACTTCAAGTTCATGAGTACCCGTAGAAAATTTATTCAAAAAATCACCGCTCCAGTCTTAGCTATGCCACTTTTATCCATAAGCCAGGTCACACCAGATCAAGAAAAATCACCTAAAGCCGTGGCTGCGTACACTGGGCCTATACTCAGAGTTGCCATCTGTGGCTTAGGTAGTTATGGTAGCCGGGTAGCGGATGCTATGCAATCCTGCACCAAAGCCAAATTAGTCGGCGCCATCAGCGGCACCCCATCAAAACTCACAACCTGGCAAAACAAGTATAATATTCCGGCCAAAAACTGTTACAATTATGAAAATTTTGATGCCATTAAAGATAATCCTGATATCGATGCGGTATATATTATCACACCCAACTCTTTGCATAAACCCTACACCCTACGAGTAGCCAAGGCCGGCAAACATGTCATCAGTGAAAAACCAATGGCGATGAATGCAAAAGAAGGCCAGGAGATGATTGATGCCTGCCGTCAAGCCAACGTAAAGCTATTGGTAGGCTACCGGATGCACTTGGAGCCCAAGACCTTGGAAGTCGTACGAATGCGAAAAGAAGGTGAACTTGGCAAACCCTTGTTTTTTCAGGGATTAGTGGGATTCAGGATTGGGGATCCTACTCAGTGGCGTTTAAATAAAGCCCTGGCAGGTGGCGGATCGATGATGGACATTGGGATCTATGCGGTCAATGGCGCCCGCTATATGGTCGGTGAAGAGCCGATCTGGGTCACCGCACAAGAAACTAAGACCGATAAAGTCAAATTTAAAGAGGGTGTAGACGAGACCATTACCTTTCAGTTTGGATTCCCCGGTGGTGCGACCGCGTCTTGTCTCTCCACTTATGCGATGAATGGGCTGGACAAATTTTATCTAAATGGCGAAAAAGGATTCGCAGAAATGCAACCATCTACCGGATATGGTCCTATCAAAGCCCGCACCAATAAAGGGGAGATCAATATCGAACATCAGACCCATCAGACCTTCCAAATGGATGAAATGTCTGAAATTCTGCTCAATGGCAAAAAGCCAATCATACCGATAGATGGAGAGGAAGGCTTAAAAGACCTCAAAATCATGGATGCCATCTTTAAAGCGGTAAAGACAGGAAAGAAAGTTTGGTTGAATGGTTAGTACTAAACGAATGCAGCTCTAAGAACCGTTGAATATATGATGCAATGTTTCGAAAGCCCGACAGAGTGAGGACGCTGGGACTTTGATCCAGAACACGTTTGAGCCTAGTTAGACTTCTCCGAAGTCTTGAATCCGGAGGGATATTGAATTACAAACATTAAGCTTCTCCGAAGCTAGTGGAGATGTCCTTTTACCGCGACTGAAGTTTTGCCCAGAACGGTGTCATAACATTAGTCTAAGGTAGCCATCGCCTTTAATCAAATGAAATATTCGATCAACACTTGTTTCCTTGAAGCTCGGAAAGGGCGCATATATCAGCCAGGAGTAGCCCTCGCTTCTATATTCAAATGAAAAACATTTCGTGAACACCAGTTTCCTTTAAGCAAGGAAAGGGCGTCATACATCAGCCAGGAGTAGCCCTCGTTTCTATAATCAAATGAAAAATATTTCGTGAAGCCCTGTTTCCTGTAAGCCCTGAAAAGGCGTCATACATCAGCGAGCAGCAAACCTCGCCTTTATTATCAAATGAAATATTTCGATGAACACCTGTTCCTTTTAAGCCCCGAAGGGGCATCATTCATCAGCCAAGGGTAGCTTTTGCTACCCTTGGCTGATGATCATATAGTGTTTTCGCCCAGAAAGGGCACTATTCCTTTTCACGGCTCACCCAGCCTTCCATACTTTACACAACACCCAGAATGTTTATCTTTGCCCGCTCATTATAAAAACCCCGAATGAAGTACAAGGGACCGCCGCTTTACACGAGTGTGCAACATACTCTCGGTATTGTCATTGGGATCACTAAAACTTGAAGTATGGCCATAGCACCTGAAGATGTATTTAAAAGACTGGTAGCCCATTGTAAAGAATATGGATTTGTATTCCCCGCCTCGGAGATCTATGATGGACCGGGAGCAATCTATGATTATGGACCATTTGGAGCCCAATTGCGCAACCACATTAAGGAATATTGGTGGAAAGCCATGGTGCAGATGCATGAGAATATAGTCGGGATCGATGCAGCTATCTTTATGCATCCTACGACCTGGAAAGCTTCTGGTCACGTAGATGCCTTCAATGATCCATTAGTGGATAATAAAGACTCCAAAAAAAGATATCGTGCGGATGTATTGATTGAAGATTACATTGCCAAACTGGAAGATAAAATCAATAAAGAAGCAGAAAAGGGGCGTAAAAAATTTGGTGAAGAGTTTGACGAAACGAAGATGAGAGCCACTCATCCCCAAGCATCAAAATGGCATGCTCAAATCATATCAGTAAATGACCGACTACAAGCTGCCATGCGCGATAAGGATATGGCTGCACTGAAGCAAATCATTGAAGATTGTGAAATAGCAGATCCTGAAAGTGGCTCCCGCAATTGGACTGATGTGCGCCAATTCAACCTGATGTTCAGCACCCAACTTGGCAATATAGCCGGTGAAGAAGGTAAGCTGTACCTACGGCCTGAAACTGCTCAAGGTATCTTCGTCAATTTCCTCAATGTACAAAAGACCACTCGCCAAAAACTGCCTTTTGGTATCGCCCAGATAGGCAAAGCATTCCGCAATGAGATCGTAGCCCGTCAGTTTATATTCCGAATGCGGGAATTTGAGCAAATGGAGATGCAATACTTCATCAAACCCGGCGAAGAGATGAAATGGTATAACTATTGGAAAAAAATGCGCCTGGCCTGGCATCAAGCCATAGGCAGCCCTGCAGAAAAACTCCGTTTTCACGATCATGAAAATCTGGCTCATTATGCCAATGCGGCAGTCGATATACAATTTGATTTTCCCTTTGGTTTTAAAGAAATAGAGGGCATACATAGCCGTACTGATTTTGACCTGAGCCAACATCAGAAATTTAGTGGTAAAAAAATGCAATACTTCGATCCGGAGTCCAATGAATCCTACGTGCCATATGTCGTAGAGACTTCCGTGGGCTTGGATCGAATGTTTCTCGCTATCATGTCACAGGCTTTTCAGGAAGACATTGTACCCGATGCGGACGGCAAAGAAAGCATCCGAGTTGTGCTGCGATTACATCCGGCACTGGCGCCTGTCAAATGTGCCATCCTTCCATTGCTCAAAAATGATGATCGACTGACCTCCAAAGCCCGGGATGTATTCAATCTATTGAAGTATTCTTTTAACTGTCAGTATGATGAAAAAGATGCTATAGGTAGACGCTATCGCCGACAAGATGCCATCGGCACACCTTATTGTGTGACCATAGACCATGACACACTGGAAGATAACTCGGTGACCATCCGGGATCGGGACACCTTAAAACAAGATAGGGTCTCGATCAGTGAAGTCGCTGAGATCATAGCCGCTAGAGTGGATATCAATCAGGTGTTGAGAGAGATTGAACTAGATACTTAATCAAATCATCCGAAGTGATCGCAAAATCATTTCCCAGTGTTGGCTTTCATTAATCGTTCATTGTAGATCCTGGCCTTAGTCATGTCATTCAGATTGTCCCTATAGATCTTAGTAACTTGAGTCAATGCTCTGACATCCAAAGCATTGATATTCAACACTTGGAGATAATAATTTAAGGAAGTTTTATATTCCCCACGATTATAATGGAGTCTGGCAAGTTCATGGAATGTGATCGGGGAGCCAGAGCCCTTAGTCTCTGCAAGTTTAAATTGCAACAAAGCCAGTGAATCTTGACCGAGATACCCGTAGCAGAGTCCGGCTTGCATAGGATAGGTGGATGATGAAGGATTTAATTGCGTAGCTCGACTCAGCGCGTTGATAGCATCTTGATACCTATTTTGTTCTTTAAACATCAGACCCCGCACATAATGGGTGAGCGCAAATTTTTCGTGGATCTTTAAGGAACGATCGATCACCGCCATACCGTCTGCCAGATATTTTGATTTTAGAGCTGCATTTTGGGGCAAAATCGCTTCGTCGTACATAGATCTCGCTAGTTTAGTCTGAGCCCTTACACTGTTCTGACAATCCCGAGCTGTCACCCGATAGATCGTCTCATTGTCTACCCAGTCCCGATTACGCACGATCGTGCGCACGCCACAGCCTACGACTAAAATCCCAATTAATACGGTTCGCATTTGTACTGAAATCTGGGGCGCAATATTTTTAAATATAAAATACACCAATACTATTATCAATCCTAAGGAGGGTATAAACATAAATCGCTCCGCCAGAGTCGCGCCAGTCATCACGATCAGATTAGCTGTCACGATGTAAAACAGCATGCTGAATAATAATGCAAAACTATAAATTGATCTTTGCTGGAATCCCTTCAGGATCATCCATAAAGCTAGGAGAGTAATGCCACTACCCAGATAAGACCAGGGATCAGTCCAGCCTCTTAATTGCAATTGATCAAAAGAATAATCTGCTCTCAAGGTGATTGGGCACAAAAATAGTTGCAGATAATGGCTCACCAAGCCTAGTGCGGCAAACCATCGTTCTGGCCCCGTAAACACAAACAATGCATTCTCCTCCAACCTAAAATCCGGCCCGGGCGTGGCCGCAATCACCTGACGCATAAATAAATAGAATGCCGCCGCAACCCATATCGGCCAACATGCTTTTACAATATTTGTAAAAGATTGACTCCTAAAAAAATATTCAACCGCTGGACCTGCCAACACCAGAGGCAATGCTGACTCTTTGGAGAAAAAAGCTATACATGCCGCGAGCCCAAGGAATAGTGCGTGAAGCATCGGCTTTTTTTCTTTCAATAACAGGATCATAGTCATCAGGATACCGATGAGCCCCATGATTTCATCCCTACTTTTGATATTGGCTACTACCTCCACATGCAATGGGTGAAGTGTATACAACAGGGCCATACTTAATGGGACCCAAAGGGGTAGAGATTTAAACAACATCAGGAGGAATAGCGTCACCAAAGCACAAGCCAAGCCATAGTATACCAATTGAAAGAAGTGGAATCCTGTCGGATTTTTTCCGAATAGCGAATACTCCATTGCAAACTGGCCGATGGAGAGGGGTCTGTAGTTAGATTCTTTTTCTCCGTTATAGCCCTCCATATTGGTATTAGAAAATATTTTAGGTATAGCCCCGATACCCTCTTGAACATATTTATTATTGCTCAATACCAATGGGTCGTCAAAAGTGAATCCATACAGAAGCGTATCTATGTTGACCACTATAGCCAATAATGCAATGAGCAGTGGCCACTTGTATTTCAAGTACAATTGCGAAAACTGATTTTTATTGGAAGCAAGAGACAATGAAATTTTCGCCATAAGTAAAACCATAAAATTAAAAACAAAATTGAATTCGCTGAGGTAGGATATTGTTTCATCGCTCGGTCCTATAACGAAATCATTTTGGGTATGGCTAGTATAATGGCTTTCCGGAGAGGATCAAGATTTACCCAGTCTACAAGGCTGAAAATCTTAATTTTGGGCATTATATTTCCGTTTATGAAAAAAATTGTATTTAGTTTACTCTTATTGATATCGATCAGTTGTACGACCTCTCCTAAGGAGACCAAAGCCCCATCATCAAAGGGGTCTGAACAGGAGGCGTTGACCGGGCCATCGACCATCGTACCTGCTCCGGCCCAATATCTCACTGGCCAAGGTGTGTTTCTCCTTCAATCGGGTATGTCCATCAACTTATTGGGGGATGCTACTGAATTGAAGGGATTAGCCGACTTTTTGATCAAACATCCTTTTACAAAAGATCTAAATCTCTCTGTCCAGTCATCGACTTCTAATAACATCACCTTGGAGTTATTACCAACTGCTATGGTTGATCTGGGCCCAGAAGGTTATTCGCTTTCCGTTTCGCCAGCTAGAGTCCACATCAAAGCCAATAAAGCGGCAGGCCTCTTTTATGGCATTCAATCGCTCCTTCATTTGATCCCATTAGATGGTCCGGCGCCTTATACTTTGGTCGCATGCGAGATCAAAGATCAGCCCCGTTTTGCCTGGCGAGGTTTGATGCTGGATGTCAGCAGGCACTTTTTTACAGTACCTGAGGTGAAACAATATATGGATGCTATGGCCTTATATAAATTTAACACCCTGCATCTCCATCTCACGGATGATAATGGCTGGCGGATTGAGATCAAGGCTTTGCCTAAACTGACCTCAGTAGGCGCATGGCGAGTCGAGCGGCATGGCACTTTTGGCGATCGGGCACCGGTCAAAGCTGGCGAGCCTACTCCATACGGAGGTTATTACACCCATGAACAAATTAAAGAATTAGTGCAATATGGAATCAGCAAACACATTACCATCATCCCGGAGATTGAGACCCCGGGACATAATATGGCCCTATTAGCAGCATATCCCGAACTGTCTTGTACCCACGAAAAAGTTTTTGTCAATCCGGGTACCAATTTTGCGGAGTGGTATGCCGATGGTACATTTAAAATGCTGGTAGATAATACACTCAATCCTGCAAATGAAAAAGTATATGAATTCTTAGACAAGATATTTACTGAGGTAGCTATGTTGTTTCCTAATCCCTACATTCATATAGGAGGTGATGAGTGTTATCATGGCTATTGGAAGGTCGACCCTGGAGTAAAGGCTTTGATGGCTAAAGAAAATTTAAAAGATATGCATGAAGTTCAATCCTATTTTATAAAGCGAGTAGAAAAAATCCTTATCTCGAAAAACAAAAAATTATTGGGTTGGGAAGAAATTCTGGAAGGCGGCCTTGCATCAAAAGCTACGATCATGGATTGGCGAGGTCTGCACGCAGGCGTTGCCGCTGCCAAAGATGGTCACCAGGTGGTGATGACCCCTAAAACTTTTACATACATCGATTATATGCAAGGGGATCGATCTCTTGAGTTCCCGATCTATGCATCACTTTCATTAAAAAAAGCATATTCCTTTGATCCGTTGCCCGACAGCATTGACGCTAAAAATATCCTCGGTGGTCAAGCCAATCTTTGGTCCGAAAAGACACCTACGTTGCGTCATGCCTTTTATATGACCTATCCCCGGGCGCTGGCTGTAGCAGAGTCGGTCTGGAGTCCGAAGGCTTCAAAAAATTGGAATTCCTTCATACCAAGAGTGGAACATCACTTTAAACTGTTTGATCGGTTAAAATGGAATAGTTCAAGATCATTGTATGATGGCACAGCATCGGTCTCCGCACGTGACAAGGATTTGCTGTGTACCTTGACCACTGAATTACCAGATGCAACTATTCATTATACCATGGACAATACGTTTCCGGATGAGTATGCTCCTAAATACGTAGAACCTTTTGTGGTACCGGAAGGAGATGTGACTTTGAGATTTGTAGTTGTAAAAAACGATCAGGTGATGGGTAGGATGGCAGCCATACATCGCAATGATTTATTGACTAGGGTAAAATAGTCAGTATTGATCCTTTGTTATGGTAGATCATGCATCCTGGTTAGATCAAGTTAGGTCTGAGTTAAAAGGCAGACCCCTTGAGTCGTTCGATTATATCTGGGATGGAGAGCGGATATCGCCATTCGAAGAATTCCAGATTAAGCCAAAACAATTGTGGCCTACGCGGAGCGGAGTATGGACCATCGATGCAAAGATTACCTGGGGCAAACAATCAAATCAACAATTGTTGGCCGTACTGGCGTTGGGTGCCACATCACTTTCATTGGTAGTAGATGACCAACGAAGATGGAAATCTGTTTTTAAAGGCGTGCATCTGGATTGGCTGCAACATCAATGGTATGTGGCGACACCAGATCTTTTAGAACCACTTTTACGGTCTTTACCTAAATCTATTACACCTGTATTGAATGGTGTCTGCTGGTTGCCTCAGTTACATCAGACCAAGGCGAGCCTTGCCTTTAAACATCAATTGCCGAAGTTTAGATTTATCACCATGCAGATAACCGCCACATCCAGTAGCGCGGACTTGGCGAATTCCTGGGATGGTGTGATCAAGAGTATAAAACACCTTGCAGAAACATCTTCAGATGGCTTTCGACTGCCGGCCATAGCGATAGAATATATTGGTGGAGATGACCTGATCTTAAACATCTGCATGATCCGAGCGATGCGATTGATATGGAGACATGTATTGAAAAGTTTTGATCAAGATCCTGATCATACGGATGTATACGTAGCGACTAAAGTATGGTATAATAGCAAAACCGATGCAGATCATATGATTCGTGCAAGTTTGGTTGGGGCGAGTCTAGTATTGGGTGGGGCAGATAGTGTGACGATCGATCCTCCGCATGCTCAAGAAGATTATGGCTGGGGTATCAAAGCGCAGCACATCATGCATTATGAGTCAAGACTGGATCATATGGTAGACCCACTCTCAGGTAGCTTTGTAGTGGAACGATTAACAGATTTAATCGCAAGAAAAGTATGGAATGCCGTAGCTGTGTCTTTAGATTAGAGAACGAAACGTATAATAGTAAAGAAAAAATAAGGCCGGCAGCAAAGTAAGCGTACTTGCAAATATACCCGAAACTTTTTCGAGCAGCCGGCCTTTCTCCCATTGCTTAATTATATAATCAAAAAAAATGACGACTTTGATCCATAATTAATGTAATTAACCATAAATATTTTTTCCTTAAAATACTTAACGTAATCATGCAGCACCGTTCAGGTCAAATTCATCCATCTGCAAAAAAAATTATTGCTCGAAAAAAAAATAATTTTAATGCAGTACATTGGGCGCATGAAATAAAAAAAGGAAATATCTCCATCTTAGCCCAAGCGATCACCAGGATCGAAAGTCATGCCGATGAGGATCGCAAACAAGCCGATCAATTGTTGAAGAAGTGTTATGTAAGATCCAATACCACAATGCGCCTCGGCATCACAGGCCCTCCCGGTGTGGGTAAAAGCTCCTTCATAGAAAACCTGGGCCAATCAATGATGCAAAAAAAGTCTGGTAAGTTGGCAGTACTCACGATAGATCCGACCAGTCCGATTCAAGGTGGAAGTATATTGGGTGATAAAACCCGCATGCAGACCTTATCATCGATACCAGATGTCTTTATTCGCCCATCGCCTTCAGGAGATGATGATACAGGTGGTATACATCTACGCACTAGGGAGGTGATCCAACTGCTCGAATATGCAGGGTATAATTACATATTGATAGAAACGGTCGGCGTAGGCCAATCTGAATATACTGTAAAAGATATCACTGACCTTACTGTTTTGCTCATAGCTCCGGTTGGCGGCGATGAGCTGCAAGGAATCAAACGGGGCATTAATGAAATAGCGGATCTGATCGTAGTGACTAAAGATGATTCCGGGATGGAGAGCGCTGCAGGATTAATTCAAACCCAGTATCAAAATGCGTTAAAACTATTCCATAATCAAACGGACAATGCCAACCTGCCTGATCGGAAAGTCATGAAGTGCTCTAATCTTTCTCACAAAGGTATCGATGCGATCGTGACCCATTTGTTTGATCTTATGGCAATATCCCAAAAGCTCGGAGTATGGTCAAAAAAACGAAATCTCCAAAAAAAGACTGCATTGCATACCATGGTGCGATATCTCTGGTTAAAAGAATTATATTCCTATTCTTCGATGAAAGAACTTAAAGCGATTGAAACTAAAGTCAGTGTTTCGAATGTTACCATTCCAGAGCTTAGCAAAGCTTATCTCCGGGTATTGCGAAAAAAGTTAGCTTAAAAATATAAAGCTTGGCTAGAAAAGTCGCTTCGCAATAAAACATGAAGTGCGCTCGTCATGGCTACCTTACGAGCGATGTATAATTCATAAAAGTTAAAAAATCATATTAAAATAATATTTAATATATCTTTACTGCGATTATAAAGTTCATACGATGAGATTATTGATTTGGTGGCTATTATTGCTCGTGATACCTGAATATAGAGTCAGCACACCGGATTATAGAGTGCCTTTGACCTTGGTTCATGAGCCTATACCTGCACCATCACCATTCGTCTCGCCGGTGCATCGTCCGATTGCGATCTCAGGCACATTCGGAGAGCTAAGGCCCAATCATTTTCATGCTGGCCTAGATATCAAATCCGCCCATGGTAGTGCCGGTGAGCCTGTCTATGCTGCGGCTCGTGGTTATGTATCCCGGATCAAAATATCAGCCTATGGTTATGGCCGGGCATTGTATCTCCAACATCCGAGCGGTCACACCAGTGTATATGCCCATTTGGATCGATTTATACCAGAGATTGAAAATTACATTATGAAGGAGCACTACCGACGCCAACGATTTGAGATGGATCTGACGCTCGCGCCCGGTGTTTTTCCGGTCAGTCAAGATCAGCATATCGCTTATCTGGGCAATACGGGTAGCTCGACAGGACCCCATTTACATTTTGAAATTCGCAATTCTATGTCAGAGGAGGCCCTCAATCCATTGCAGTATGGCATTCGATTGACAGATAATGAGTCTCCTAAGCTTTTTTCGATAAAACTGTATAGTCAATCTCAAGGCCATCCAATACCTATGATGACTTTGCCGATTCATGCCTTGGATAAAGGGGTTTTTGATCTGGATAAAGATACGTTATTGGTCAACGGCGACTTGGCTGGGGTAGCCATCAAAGCATACGACCAAAGCCTTAATAGCAGTCAGCGTCTTGGGGTGTACGGTATCAAACTGTATGTCGATGATACCCTGACATATCACTTTGATATGAATGCCCTCTCATTTAGTGAGATGCGCTATTCCAATGCTCATCGCGATTATGCCGAACAGGTGACACACAAACAAGTGTATCACCGCCTATTCAGACTGCCAGGCAATAAACTGCCCATCTATAAACAAGTCGTCGAAGATGGGTGGATACCGATACGAACGAACGATGTCCGTAAAGTCAACATTGAGTCTTACGATCTCGCGGGCAACAAATCAAAACTTGAATTTTTTATTAAACAAGCCGTTGGCCCTCCTTCGAGTATGCCGTATGCCGCTGATTTTGTTGCTTTTGACAAGCCCTATATAAAAGAAACGACCTCGATGAAACTGGAGATGCAGGCTAATGTATTGTACTCAGATCTTTATCTTGATTATGGCGTAAGCATTCAAGACGGACTCTACTCGGCTGTCTATAAGATCCATGATTCGACTTGTCCGCTGCATCGGGCTTTCAGCATGGCCATCAAACCAAATTATATCCCGCCACATTTAAAAAAGAAAGCGGTGTTGGCGGCCGTTTATCACAACTCATATGTAAGCCATGGTGGAAAGTGGGAGGGTGAATGGTTGAAATCAAAAATCAATTCCTTTGGTCGGTTTGCCGTAGCTATCGATACATTGGCGCCTACGATCAAGCCTATCGTTTTTAAGACTGATATGAAAAGTAGCAGCTTCATGCGATTTAAGATCTCGGATAATTTCGGGGTCTCCGGTGATGCCGATGAGTTGACTTACAATGCTTTCATAGATGGTCAATGGGTCTTGATGCAACTAGACTCCAGGACAGATATGATCACGCATCATTTTGATTACCGCACTGCACCCGGCAAACACAGCCTGCGACTGCATGTACGCGATGATCGGGGCAACGAAAAATCTTTTATCCAAACGTTCGTTAAATAAAAAGAGAGGCTCCATGGCTATTTTAAAATTTGGTGAGCCCGTCCCCACATTCCAATTAACACTTCAAGATGGCACCACGATATCTTCTTCAGATATTTCGATAGGCAAAGTCATATTATATTTTTATCCTCAAGACAATACTCCTACCTGTACTGAAGAAGCTTGTAATCTTCGCGATCATTATACAGCGTTACTTCAGGCCGGCTACCGATTGTATGGGGTAAGCCCGGATTCAATTCGCAAGCATCAAAATTTTATTAAAAAATATAACTTGCCGTTTGATCTGATCTCCGATCCGGATCTCGTTCTGATTAAAAAGATGGGGGTATGGGGCCCTAAAAAACTTTTTGGCAGAGCATATGATGGAGTCCTTAGGACCACCTTTATCCTCGAAAATGGGGTCATCACCAAGGTCATAGAGGTAGTCCGGTCCAAAGAACATTCGGATCAGATATTGTCTTGATAAGAGCTCAAAAAGCATATTTCAGTCGCTTTCTTTCATTGTCAAGGCATAAAAATTGACTTAGATCACATGGCGGTTCTGCGTCAATCTGCGCGATCTGCGGGAAAAAAGGAAACGGTAAGATCACATAGGTTTTACATAACAAATACTCACAAAAATCCCTTTATCTTTATCGAATGTCCCGTTGGGTTTTAGGAGTCTTTTTAATATTTTCGGTTTGCCTGGCACAAGCCCAGAGCGGGATCGAGACAGAGTTTGGTAAAAACAGGATCCAGCATCACGATGATTTTGATGACTGGTATATGTATGAAACTCAAAATTTTGTCACCTATTGGTATGGTAAAGCCCGTAATGTTGGGCAACTGGCTTTGGCTATGACCGAGCATGATTTTAAAAGCATAGAAAACATCCTAGAACACAAACTCAATGACAAGATCGAGATCATCTGTTATACCGACATCAGCGATCTCAAACAATCCAATATAGGCACCGATGAGATTTTTGTCAGCCGCTCTGGTCGCACCACCGTGCTGGGTAATCGGGTTTTTATTTATTTTGATGGTGACCATAATCATTTGCGCAAACAAATCCGCGAAGGCATCGGCGAGGTCTATCTCAATGCCATGATCTATGGCGGTGGATTATCCGGCCTAGTACAAAAGTCGATTCAACTCAAGATACCCGACTGGTTTAAAGAAGGTTTGATTGCCTACCTGGGTCAGGACTGGAGTGTAGAATCAGATAATCAGTTGAGAGATTTATTGCAGCATACCTCGTCCAGAAAAAAATTTGAAACCATAGCCCGAGATCATCCCCGGCTGATGGGTTATGCATTCTGGAATTATCTGACCCGTGAATATGGCAAGTCAAATGTGTCTAACATCCTTTATTTAGCTCGAATCAATAGAAATATCAAATCTTCTTTTCTCTATATTCTGGGGTTGCCATTCGAGCAAATCTCAGCGTCATGTCTGGATTTTTTTAAAAAGAATTATGCCGAAGATAAAAAAGTATTGAAATCGTTTCAAGATCGGCAGTCGCTTTCTGTAAAGAATAAAAAAAGAATTCCGGTATCTGCCGTCCGGGTCTCGCCAGATGGTAGTCAAGTAGCCTATGCTGTCAATAATCGAGGCCGATATAAAGTCTTTGTGCAAAACTTCAAAGGGGGTAAGCCGAACAAAGTCTTATCTGGCGGCATTAAAAACAATATCCAGGAAACAGATTACAGTGTCCCGGTTTTTTCATGGCACCCCAGTGGTGAAGAACTTGCATTGATCACTGAAAAGCACGATCAATGGTTGCTCTATCGTATTCATACCTCTTCTAAAGATCGCACAGTCGATAAACTCTCACCAGAATACCAACGGGTGTATCAAGTCGACTGGATCGATGATAAGACCTTATTGCTCGATGCCAGTGTGGATGCTTTATCTGATTTGTACCTCTACCTGCCGCTCACTCGTGAAAGTCGACGCCTGACTCAAGATTTTTACGACGACCTCCAAGCGTCTTACGGTACCCTGATGAATCAAAAAGGAGTACTTTTTAAATCAAATCGGGTATTGGATTCCTTGTTTACCATGCCAGTGGATAGTTTATTGCCTATACAACCATTCAACCTCTATTTTATGCCGCTAGATCCGGCACTAGGTATTCAATCTAAAAAACTCACTCGTATCACTGCTAATTATTACTATGATTTGGATCAACCGGCGATCTCAGGTCCTAATCAAATCAGTTTTCTACAGGACGATTATGGAGTGAAGCAAAGAAAAACCATCTCGATCAATGATCAAGGCGAAATGTTATCCAACCAATCTAGCCATGGAGATCATGACTTCAGCCAATTCCATGCAGCAGATCAGGTTGCCATCGGAGTGATTCGTCAAGGCAGGAAAATCCAAGTCTATAAAGAAAATCTTTCCCGGGTCGATAGTGTCGATGGTGGCCTTACATGGTATCGAAAAAATCAGATCAAAGAACAAAAAATTGTACAATCAGAAGAAATCAATATTCCGGTCGTCAAAATCCCGACACCGACACGTATCATTGAAAATAGTTTGTACCAAAGTGAGTTTCCCGATCCACCTCCTCCGGCCATAAGCCCAACAAGTACAGTGGCCAGCCCTACTGAGCCTTCATCCCCGACAGCGACTCCTCCTATTGGTACAAAACTACAGGACCCTAAAACATTTAAACCGGAATCCATTGAGATCCAAGAAAAATTTCAATTTACACGGATGGTAGCTTCACGGTTGAAGTTTAAATTGGAAGAAATGATCACCACGCTAGACAATGGGTTGTTATTTGGGGGATTAAACAGTTATGCGGGCAATAAGCGGGGATTCGAATATCCACCTGCAGGATTTTTGATCAAAGCTCAGATCAAAGATATCTTTGAAGATTATGTACTGGAAGGCGGAGTACGCATACCCACCAATTTTAATGGTACGGAGTATTTTATGACGATGGAGGATAACAAAAGAAGGATTGACAAAAAATATTCCATTTACCGCCAGACTCGTTTTTTTACAGAAGAAGTCAGCACCATACTTTCGCAGCGCCGACGCAATCGCAATCTGATCGCTGTAGCGCAATGGAAGTACCCATTCGATACCTATCAGAGTGCCCGACTTTCTGCGACGATGCGATTTGACCGCAGTACCTTACTCGTCACGGACCCATCCAATCTGATAAATGTACCCGAGACAGCTCAGCGCTTGGGAATCAAAGGCGAATATATCTATGATAATACGACCCCGATTGATATCAACCGATTCACAGGTACCCGAGCCAAAATATACGGCGAAGTGGTGAAAAAAATGGAGATTCAAATCGTCGATGATTGGAAAGTGAATCTGGGTAAAGGATTTATGACCGTACTTGGATTTGATGCGCGGCATTATATCAGCTTGGATCGTAAAACCATTTTAGCAATGCGACTTTCTGGTGCTACTTCATTTGGATCAGAGCGCATTTTGTTCTTTTTAGGCGGTGTGGATAATTGGCTGGCACCTCAATACGATGATGACACCCCTATACCAAATGAAAACTATGCTTACTATGCACTCGGAGCACATTTAAGAGGATTTAAACAAAATATTAGAAATGGCTCCAGCCACATTTTATTGAATACCGAGCTCCGGATACCTATTATTCAGTATTTGATCAATCGGGAGTTGCGTTCCGTATTTTTAAGGAAGTTTCAAGTCGTCGCTTTTGCCGATGCAGGTTCTGCTTGGTTTGGCCGGAATCCGTTTGACCAAAATAGTCCACTCAACACGACCTCCGTATCCAACCCAAAAGTCAAAATAGACCTCATCTACTCCAGAGACCCTTTAGTCGTAGGCTATGGTACCGGCCTCCGGATGTCGCTGATGGGCTATGATGTCAGAGCAGATTATGCCTGGGGCATAGAGACCCGGGAAATCTTAAAACCAAAATTTTATTTATCTCTGGGTGCAGACTTTTAGGAGATTAATGTATTGTATAACGTAACACAATAATATGGGCAGCTATATCATCAATATCCAACTTGCACGCATCGATGAACAATTCTGGGAAATACTCCCAGCTCATCGTAAGATCATCAATGACCTACTCGTCGAAGGGGTGATCGAGATGTACGCTATCAGTGAAGATCGATCCCAAGGGTGGATGGTGATCCATGCTATCGATGAAGATCAGGCCCGGGACATCGTAGATAATTTGCCCATACGCCATTATTTTACCTATGATTTGAATGCCTTATTTATATTGAATAATTCAGTCAGCCTCTGGCCAAAAGTACATTTGAATTAAATTTTTGAATCGTTGACCCATTCCCTCGAAGCGACGCTTGATGCTTTAGACCTTGCTTTTCAAGAAAAAGCCCACACCCACCGCGCTCAAGGTATGAGTCGGTATATGAAAAACAAATTTGACTTCTATGGGATCAAAAGCCCCGACCGGAAGGAGCTATTTAGCAGTTTTCTACCAGATTTATTAGCCGCAAGCCGCCAAGGCCATCTGGATGAAATCATGCTTTTGCTGTGGGATCGACCGGAACGTGAATATCAGTATTGCGCGCTCGAGCTGCTGTATCGAGCCCGAAAGTACTGGACTATAGATACCATAGACTTGATCGAGCGACTCATACTCAGCAAGTCCTGGTGGGACACCGTCGATATGCTGGCCACTAGGTGCGCCGGACATTGGCTTACCACTCACCCTACTTTAAGATATGACCGAGTCCGATCCTGGATCGACCACCCTGACTTTTGGCTCAATCGCAGTGCCATCATCCATTAGCTACATTATAAAGCCGCCACCGATGTCAACCTTTTACTGCAATGCATCCAGCCGCATACCCAGTCGCAGGAGTTTTTTTTGCGCAAAGCTATCGGCTGGGCTCTGAGGCAATACTCCCGGACTGACCCAGATCAAGTACTGGCTATCGTCGCTCGGGTGCCGATGTCGGTGTTGAGTAGGCGGGAAGCGGTGCGGCTGATAGGGAAGTGATGTGGGGTCATTTGATACAATAAAACTCTTTGATCATTTTTGAATCAAATTATTGTGAACATCCCTGTTTGGTTAGTTGTCCAATTTCAAAAAAGTGCGAGTTTGAAAAATGCAGTTATTCCCCCTGCCCGTTCTAAAACCTCACTATCCTTTTTTCTTTTGCCGAGGATTATTTTTCAACTTTGTACAAGAGGGGTAACTACAACCGGTTGACAAGGAAAAACCTGCGGTCAACCATTTTAAGCGATTTCTAAAGGGTAAGGATATCCTATTTGCTGATATTACCCTAAACATACTGGAGGACTTTAGAGCAAATTTAAGGTCACTTACAATCAAAGATGGAGAGCCTATTGGTGAACGTACGATCATTAATCAATTGATTATCCTGAGAACAATTTATAATCGAGCAATTAAAAATCATTTGGTTGATCCTGGATAAACCCCGTTTAGGCAAGGAGGACTAAGATTAAGACGGCAGCAGTCCTCTAAAAAAGGCCTTTATGGTTGATCAAATCAAACAACTGGAGGCCGTAAAATTTGAAGACCCCTACTCCCACCACGCACGCAATCTGTTTTTATTTTCCTTTTTTACCGGCGGTACAAGAGCCAGTGATGTTCTTACCCTGCGTTGGAAGATTTTGATCAGGACCGGCTCAGTTATATCATGGCCAAAACCAAGGAAGCCGGATTGATTAAACTTCCAGAAAAAGCCCTCTCCTTACTATACGAATACCAAAACCAAAGATTAGATCATAAAGACGAAAGGGAATATATTTTTCCAGATCTGAAGGGGTATAAGGACAACCTTGATTCTATAGAAACGCAAAAACTAATTCATAACAAGATTGCTCAGATTGATAGTGCCTTGAAGAAAATCGGCATCCAGTTAGGATTCAAGCTTAAGCTCACCATGCACATTGCTAGGCATTCATTTGCAACTATCAGTGGGGGGGAAATTCCTATTCAGATACTACAGCAACTTTACCGGCATTCGGACATCAATGTTACTGTGGAGCTGTGGAGTACATGAAGGCCTTTGTAACTGATGGAACCGATAAGGCTCTGGAAAAGGTTTTGGATTACTGAATTTTAAATGCTCCATTTATTCATGCAACCAATCTTAAACCATTATTCAAATACTGCTTTGATAAACATTTTGCCGACAGAGGATATGCCTATGTGCCTATAATAATACGTATATTTCTCACCTTTATTTTCATTAATTTTATCAATTTCAGGCTTGATTTCAGACTCTAATTGAGCATAGCTTTCATTAAGTTTAGCCTCAGATTGATAAACCAATCCTAATTTCTCAAGGTTATCAAAATAAAACTCGTCATTATTGGGATAAGTTAATCGACCATCATTATGATATTTCGTAAAGCATGTAATTGGCGTGTTCCAATGCCCTTCAGAGTATTTTCTGGTTACAAACAAAAAAGGTATAGACGCCATTGTTTTATGCATATCCTCAAGAAGAATTGCTTCATCTCTTGATATGGATGAAATAATATTCACAAAATTCGGATGTGCTTTATCTACTCCAGCTTCAGTTGAAGCATTTTTTAAAAGATTAGCAAACATTTCACTAAGTTCCTCGCATGTTGTGTAAGCCATTTTCTCTAATATAGGAACGGCAATTTCAGGTAAAGCATTGTGCACTGTGGATGGATCAGTTTTGCTCATCTTAATTCTATATTTCTCTAAATTGTGAACAAACCACAGTTCTTTTTTATGATTCATGAGTTTGAAAGGTAATGCCGCAAAACTTGTAACGCTAAGAATATCACCTATTGCTTGACCAATTTGTTGAACTCCTGGTTGGGCTAAATCTTTATAAAATTCAAGTAATAAATTTTCTGGTATAAGATTCAAATTCATAGATTTTACAATTTTTGAGGTTTAACGGTTGTCGTTTGTAGGTTTAATGGCTGAATCCAGCGTTGAGCCTTTTAATTTAGTCAATTCTAAACTTATATCCAACTTGGATCGAATATTCTCTTTTGATCCATAACTGCTTCCACTAGCGCTTAGCCATGCGTAATCAATTTTTGCTTTATATGACTGCTTTTTATAAGTTCTATGAGTTACACTTGAAATTGTAACTCCTTGAACAAAGTAATAATCTTCAAGTTCATTTGGATCAGTGCGGTTAATGAAAGCAGAAATCAATGTATCATTAATTAGGGAATCCTGTAAATATGCGGTTGTTTCGTCTTTTAGTATTAATTCAATAATATTTTCTTTATCGATGTTCACACCTATGATTTTGGCAGATGCATTGAGCTGTTTGGTATCTGTAACCCGATCACTGAAATATACTTTATCAACAAGTTTTACTTCCGGATAACCATAGTTTTTAACAAACCTTTTAATACTAATTTTTTGATATGTTCCATCATGATTATCTTTAAATATATGGCCTGGAATTTCAATAATATTATATTTTGATGCTACCCCTTTAAAAAATGACCTTTCTGAGTACTCTTTGAAAGGGTTGATATCAATACTATCATTATTTCTTATCTGACTTGTTGTATCTAAAGAATATTTTTCGCTAATCTCGAAATCAAGAATGAGAAATGGTTGGGTTGTTGTAGCATCTTGCTTCTCGTCGACATACAAATACCCATCAAGAAGATTTTTTTCCTTTTTATCAGTTTTGCAATTTTGCAATAAAATTACAGCAAGGAATAGGTATTGCAGTTTTGGTAATTGGCGCATAACAAAGTCTATTAATATTTTAATTTAGAATTGTATTTATGGATCATATTAGTAGATGTAAGGAGATGTAAATATGTAACCTACTAAATAATCATTATTTGTTAATGATTTGTTAATTCTTCCTTAAATTGGACAGAAGCAATTTTAGCCAAACATCTTCTTCCAAAGCCCCCTGCCCTCCTTCGTTAAGGCCGGCTCATTATCCTGGATCTCATTTTCTTTTTGCTCAGCCCTCTTTTGCCTGGTTTCGATCCGTTTCTGCCTTGCCTCTTCCCGCTCCATTAATTTGTTTATAGTGCCCTCTAAGGCCTCTATTTTGTCTTTATAGGCGGTGTTGTTATCCAGGATGGATTTATCCTCCAGAAGAGCTGTAATCTTATCAGCGGTCTTTTGAGCCTTATCAAATGCATCTTGCCACCGGACGATCATTTCATCTTTGTATTTTAGTTTGGATTCCAGAAAATCTATCTTTTGCTCCAGCAGTTTCTTTTCAAGGTCTGTCTGGGGTTGATTACTGTCTGATGCCTTACGTTCTGAACGATCCTTTACGTTAGAATTGGTTAACTGACCGTCTGACCCTTGACGCTTTGCGTATACCCGCTCCAGCTCAGCATGGTCAATTTTACGCTTACCTCTTTGATCCTTGGTAAAGGAGAGTTTACCGGATTTCATATCCGCATAGAGCGTTGGTTTGCTCACGTTATAGATGGAAACTGCTTTGGCTGGTGATACAAGCATTGTCTGATTTACCCCATTGAAATACGTTCAATTTGGTTCATCCTAACGTATTTTATCGCTCCTGAAAAGTCTGAATTTTGTATGCCTAGCGGTATTGAACGTAAAGAAACGTTTTGGTTTACGTTTTTACTTAACGTTATTGTACGTTTTATGAAACGTATGGTTTCGTTTGCCTTACGATTTTTTACTCTTTAAAACGTATTTTATCTTTTATATCAGTGCTTTATTTTCTGTTGCTTAACGTTAAGTTTAGTTAAGTTGATTTTCTGCCTAACTTTTGCTAACGTAAAGGTGGCGATTCTCAGGAATCACCGCCCTGCCCTGCCCGTTTGGAATGACATGTGTGATCAGATCTGGTGATGTAATTCTTAGTATTCTGGCTTAATAATTGTTCAATCTTATTGATTCAAGCTGGCATACGTGCCTTTTGGAGGGAAATGACAGTTTACTCAGCATCTATTCGATAAACTATAAGGGGGTCTGCAATGCGCCGGTATGTCTGAATTCATGAACGAATAAAGGGGTCAGTTTGCTCCGGAATCTACATCTAAAGCCAAAAAGGGCAGACACAATGCAACAATATTTGAATTGTGTCCGCCCTCGTTGTACAAGCGGCAGGAGTGGGGTTCGAACCCACGAAACATATTACTACGTTTAACAGATTATCAATCTGTCGCCTTAAACCGGCTCAACCATCCTCGAAAACAAAAATTTCATTTTCGGCAATGGATATTAAATCATAACATTCATTGAAGTAAAAAGGTTCCACATACATTTGATTTAAGTATCCCTATTTTACGAAGAATAGTATTTAGAATCTCTATTCTTAAATGCTGGTCTAGTTCCTTCCAATACATCGATGATGTGTTGATTAATCTCATGTGACTCAATCGATCCACTAGAATACCTTACTTTATAACCATTTTGTCTATCGATACAGAGCTCCTGAAGTAAATAATTTGTTTGGCATCACAAGCAACAAATGCAATTAGATATTTTGGGGCGCTAACTGGACTTTATAGAAATCGAAAATATCAATTTGCTGATGAGAGTTCAAAACCTAAGGTTGATACCTATAGTAGCATTCTTGCTGGAGGTAGAATTGGGGTCGAGGCGGGTATAAGGAGATTATTTTTCTCCCTAGACTTAGGGGCTGGTATTGATCTCAAATATAAATCTTTTGGAGGAGATTTTAATGTTTTAGGTGGTATCAGATTTTAAGTTTGAAGGGCACCTATATCAACCAATAATTTTAGAGTTAACCATCGCAACTACAATAGGATACCAATATGCCTTCATGACCAAGCTACCGATGAAGCATTAGATAAGGTCTTGGATTATTAGCATTCCTCAATTGAAATGTAACTATCTGGAATTTTCATTGAAGTCCACATGAAACTTTCAAATTTGGATAATATCAAATCTCTAAATTCGATTGGGTTTATAAAGAATATTTCATCCTTAAATTGGAGTGGATTTTTATCATGATATATAATTCTAAAACCATCTTTTGGTTGCCCATAATGCATTGCACCATTTCTAAATACACGCCAAAATATTGGCACTATTTTTAAAGGAATTGAAAGGTCCTTAGCGATTTGTTTAAATGCTTTGCAACTCTCTGTAAATTTAACCTTTTCATTCATAAAATATTTTAGTCTCAGGTGCCTTTCGTATAAGGGAAACAATAAGGTGATAATTGCAAAGCCGTCATGCTTATTCATTCTTCTTAATGGATCGTAAAACCATTTTTCAAATCGCTCTCTTTGTGACTCATTTTCTTTCATGTATTGATTAGAGTCAGGAATTTGTCCGACAGAAGGTGTAACAGAATGTCTTATCATTGGAGTTAAAATTTACTTTAATTATATTTTTACATTGGAAGCTGATTCTTTACGGCTTCCATCAATTAATATTATATTGGGATCGTTGTCTAACATCAATTCTTTAAGGATTTTATTTACTTTTAAGAATTCACCAGTATCAAAAAACAAAATTACTTTTAAAGCGAACAATGTTTTATTGGCTTTTTTATATATATCAACTTGCTTTGCAAGATTTTGTTTTAATTTACTATTTGAAGCTAGTTTAAATTCAACAAGGCTTTTGTTTTTTGATCCTTTTGAGATAGAATAATCCACTGGGCCTCTGCCGTTATTAACCTCTCTATTGATATCATATTCTGAAGCGAACCAAGTAAGTCTATAAATAATCTGGAGGTCGTCCTCCCTTTTAATCGGTTTACCGTTTAAATAAAATAATCTATATCCATCATTTTCCTCAATGACTTGCTTCAAAAATAGAACTCTTTTGTGTGCCTCATCAATGGCATGTGTTTGTGTTATCTTGTAAAAATCAGTCTGGCCTGATAATAGGTCAACAAATTCTCTTATGTTTTTTATAAATATTTGCTCAACTTCAGCAACCTTCTCACTGGAAATAGATTTGGCTTTGTCGGTATTCTCTTCCTTATCCTTGATATACCAGTCAATAATTTGTGGGAATTTTAAGATGGTTTTCTGAGTGGCTAATGAAACCTCATTTTGTGTGTTTCTTTTTTTCTTCTGTGTTGTTGGTAATACTTTATAAAAATAATTGTTAATCTCGTTCCTCAATTGCTCGTTAGGAATAGAATTACAAATATTTTTAAAGTTAGCTCTTAGATCACCACCATTAATCCAATTTTCATCTTTTGTTAAAAGGTCTTTAGGCGTTAGAATAACATAAGATTCATCGTAAAATGGCAGGGTATATATTTTGGGCATCCATCGTTCTAGGGTGTAATCAAAATAAACTTTATCAACTTTTATATTTTGAAGTTGTACGGATTTCAGATGCTTCCTTGCAAATATTTGGGTGTAATCCAACAAATAATCCTTAATCAAATTGGTTGTAAAATCACTAATATTATCTCTACCTACACCGGTTTCAAAAAGACATGCTTTTTCTAAATGCGAGGATTTTGTTATTGTTTCATGATCCAAATCTTTAAAAACCAAATGCATTGTTGAGGACATTGATTGTCCAAATTTCATACCTAGGCCAGTACCCTTATTTCCAACTTTGCTATAGCCAAACCAATTTTGTTTTACTTCAGGAAATATATACCAAGATTTGATTTGAGGGCTTTCATTATACCCCTCTTCGGCCTTTCGTTTTAGGAATCTGAGATACTTTAAAATCTGTTGATGGAGAGCCTTATATTGATTTTTATTGCTACCGAAAATAAGGAATGGATCAATAAACAGTGGAAGGTCGTTTATCAATGCAACATTAAATGCTCCATAACCGTCCAAATAATCTTCTGAGATATTGAAAAAATCTGTAAAATATATTTTCATTCTGTTTCATATGTGTTTCATTAAATTGTTTTTAACTTTAGGTTGAACGAAAGAAATGTTCTCTCTTAACTGGCTTCTCTATTACTTTATAGACCCAATTCTCGGGCAATTGTGCATCTGTCAACATTTGGAATTGGGTACATTTACATCCATTTCTTTTATTCCTTACGAAGCCGGAACCATAATTTACGAAATCAACTTGATATAGAATATCATTTATATATGATTGATTTGTTTTGCATGAACTGAGCAGTTCTGAATAATTTAACAATACTAGACTTCCATCAGTGAATAGATTCAAAGAAAAATGGTTCTGCGTATGATAGTCACTCTTCTTTTCTAAACTCTTTATTACATGAGGTAAGACTAGAGTATCTATTCTATTATATAAATTCATTGTATTAATTTTTAAAGTCTTTAGAAGATCTTGGATCATTTCCTGGCTTTACTGTGTCGGAATCTCGGATTTTTCCATCTAGCCCGTGAATTCTAACCTCCCCTCCACCAGAATTTCCAGATAATTGCTTTGCAATTTTTTCTGCCTCTTTTTGAGTATTAGCAAAATCGCTTACTCTTTTAGCATTCTCTTTTTGAACTTTCCATTGTCCATTTCCTTTGTCTTTAGAAACATGATAATTTGACATAGTATTCTTTTTTTAAGTATTAAATATTATTTGAAACATTAGGTGCCGGTTATTTAGTTCCCAAAAATATATTAAATTTTATCATAATATAAAAGTAAATGAGTAATTTATTGATATATAATATGATTTGTCTATTCATTCCCCTAAACATCTGCTTCCAAAGCCCCTGTCCCCCTTCTTCAAGGCCGGTTCATTATCCTAGATATGATTTTCTTTTTGTTCAACCTGGCTCGTCTGGCCTCAATAAGTTTTAAAAAGGGCCGCCTCCTCAGTCGTGGTAATGTTCATGTTTTTTATTAGATTATTACTACACGGCCTGAACAACGCTTTTTTTAACTAAAAAACATGTAGTAATAATGTAGTGTAAATAAAAACGACTTGATAAAACTATGATTATCAAGCCGTAAAAAAGTGGGCCCACTAGGACTAAATAGTTGATATTCATTGGATTGTATTGATATTTATTGAAATCATTTTCAGAAACTAAGCAAAATTTTAGATGTCAATAGATTTCATTGAATTTCTTTGAATAGCATATATCCGTACCCCAGAACGTACCCCGGGGTATGGGAAAAAAGGGTGGAAGGGGTGGGGGTCTGTTGGGGGTATCCCTGGTGGATATCAAAGCATGCCTACCGAAGGGGGCTGCTTTGATTAGAATTGCAAGTTCTCAAAACTTATTACTTAATTAAGAACAACAACAGACAAATGCACAGGACTTTGGCGATTTAGATTTAAAACCATAATATAGATCACATGGTAGTTTACTCCAATCTCGTGTCCTTCAAATTGCTGATTGCCGCCACTCATCAAATTTGGCTTATTCTTAATTTGTTCTAGAATCATTGAGAGCTTCACTAAAAAGGGGAATAGAAATTTAACCTACTAAATTTTTTTCTAAGGCTGAGCCTCATTTAGAGTTATGATTTATTTTAGAACCGGGGATAAGGAAAAAACAGTATCGACAAGGGGGGGTATTTAGGGGGTAGCCTTTATGCCCAAACTATTGCTCAATTCATTTGATTATAATGAAAGTAAAATTACAAAATCCTTTTACAACAGTTGAGTTTAGATCGGTAAACTGACAATAAACTCAGTCCCTGTTCTTTCCTTTCCTGCTTGGCCTGCGGACAGGGAATCTACCTTAATTTCTCCAGGCTCATGATAATTTGAAAATACATTTATTGAGCCGCCGTGCGCTTTGACAATGTCATAAGCCAATGATAAACCTAATCCCGTCCCTTGCCCGGTAGGCTTGGTAGTAAAGAAAGGCTGAAAGATTTTATCCAGGACTTTTTGAGGAATGCCATTGCCATTGTCCTTTATTGAGATTGTTATCTTATCACCTAACTTTTTTGTAGCTATTGAAACTGTGGGTTCGTAAGTAGAAAATTGAAATTCGTTTTCCCCCCTGAACCGCTGATCAGTGGGACTTTGATTTAATACACTCGCGTTGCTTTTATTGAAACTTTTTGCTTTTTCATGTACGGTATAAAATGCATTATTAATAAGATTGAGTAATACTCTTCCAATATCCTGTGAAATGATATTGATCTTATCAATGGTTTCATCGAAATCAGTTTTCATCGAGGCATTAAAATTCTTGTCTTTAGCTCTTAATCCATGATATGCAAGCCTCAAATACTTATCCGCAAGGGCATTAATATTTGTCAGTTCTTTTTGACCACTGCTTAAACTTGAATGTTGAAGCATAGATTTGACTATAGCATCTGCTCGTTTACCATGATGATTTATTTTTTGTTCATTTTCAATAACATTATTGGAAATAGACTTTACTTCTGTTACATTCCCTTTATCAATTTCCTGGTTTAATTCGGATAATAATTCCTGATTTACATCTGAAAAGTTGTTGATAAAATTGAGCGGGTTTTGTATTTCATGCGCTATACCTGCAGTAAGCTCTCCCAGGGATGCCATTTTTTCGGATTGGATAAGTTGGGATTGGGTTGTCTTGAGATTTTCGTGCGACTCTTCCAACTTGCGGTAGGCTTTTTCTATTTCTTTTCCCAGCTCAAGTTCTTTCCTTTGCGCCTTTTCCTGTTCTATGCGTATGATTCGTTGTTTCTGATATCGGTGAATCAGCCAAACAGCTACACCTAATAATAAAACATAAATACCATATGCCCACCAGGTAAGCCACCAGGGAGGTCGGATTACAAATGAGTAAGCTAATTCCTTGCTCCAATAACCCTCACTGTTCATTGCTTTTACTTTAAAAGTGTACTTACCGTGTCCCAGGTTGCCGTAAGTTGCCTCACTTCGATTGGAAATAGCGCTCCAGTTTTTGTCTAAACCGTCGAGTTTATATTGGTATTTTACTTTTTTAGGTGCTTGAAGCGTGATGCCCACAAATTGAAACGTGAGGTAATTATTGTTATATGCAAGGCTTAAATTTTCCGGAGTGCCGTACCATTTGCTTACATCATCAAATTGAAAATCATGCACCCTCACGCCGTTACCCAAAACAAAACTGTTATCTTTTTTCACCTCCTCCCGTCCCGACGAAACTCGGGATTTATCGAGACTACGGCCACCCCCAATCGAGGGGACACTAAATTTTGCCCAGGGGATGTTCTCATTAAACAAAGCAAGGCCAGTAAGTTGGATGTTTGGCGCAATGGAATCTAAGGTTTCCTCGCCAGGATGAAAGGCAGTCAACCTATCGTCGGCGCCTATCCAAATGGTGCCATCTTTAGCTTCCAACATGGTTTTACCAAAATTTATCCCTATGCCTGAAAAACCATCTTCACTCGTGTAAGTTTTAAAAAAAACACCGGACTCACTTAGGCTTAAGGAGGACTTGTCCGCCACACCCTCGGCAAACTTTTCGTAGGCGGATAACTTGTCTTTTTCTAACTTGTTTAACCCAAAGAGGGTGCCGAACCAAAGATTGCCGCTTTTATCTTCAAGGATACTCACTACAGAATTATTGCTCAGACCTTCCTTTTCGGTAAAATGGGTAAACCTTTTACCAGCATCACCAGACGCGTTGTATTTACTCACCCCGCCAACTCCCGTGCCAAACCAAAGGTTACCGCTTTTATCTTCCAGTATACTCCTTATAAAATTATTGCTAAGACCTTCCATTACTGTAAAATGGGTAAAACTTCTTCCACCTGCCCGGTCGGCAGACGGGTCGTATTTAATCACCCCCCCGCCTAAAGTACCGAACCAAAGGTTGCCGCTTTTATCTTCCAGTATACTCCTTACAAGGGTATTGCTCAGGCCTTCCTTTACGGTAAAATGGGTAAAACTCTTGCCATCGAATTTATTCACTCCTCCAGCTCCTCCCGTGCCAAACCAAAGGTTACCGCTTTTATCTTCCAGTATACTCCATACCCAATTATTGGTCAGACCTTCCTTTTCAGTAAAATGGGTAAAACTTCTTCCATCGTATTTACTCACCCCACCACCTCCAGTACCTAACCAAAGGTTGCCGCTTTTATCCAATAGCATACTCCTTACATCATTATTTCCCAAGCCTTCCTTTTCAGTATAATGGGTAAACCTTTTGCCATCGTATTTACTAACTCCGCCTCCAAAAGTACCTAACCAAAGGTTGCCACTTTTATCTTCCAGAATGCTCCATACAATATTATTACTCAGACCTTCCTTTTCAGTATAATGGGTAAATCGTTTCCCTTCGTATTTACTCACCCCTCCACCAGAAGTACCAAACCAAAGGTTCCCGCTTTTGTCTTCCAGTATATCCCTTAAATTATTATTGCTCAGGCCTTCCTTTTCGGTAAAATGGGTAAAACTTTTACCATCGTATCTACTCACTCCTGCTCCCGTACCAAACCAAAGGTTGCCAATTTTATCTTCCAGTATGTTATAAACAAAATTATTACTCAAGCCTTCTTTTTCAGTAAAATGGGTAAAGCGTTTGCCAGCGTCACCAGACGCGTCATATTTACTCACCCCGCCCCCATAGGTGCCGAACCAAAGGTTTCCACTTTTATCTTCCTGCAAACTCCTAACACTATTATTGCTCAGACCTTCCTTATCGGTAAAATGGGTAAATCGTTTACCGTCGTATTTACTCGCCCCTCCAGCAGCAGTACCAAACCAAAGATTGCCGCTTTTATCTTCCAAAATACACCAAACACTATTATCACTCAGACCTTCCTTTTCAGTAAAATGGGTAAAACTTTTGCCGTCATATTTACTCACCCCCCCGCCTAATGTACCGAACCAAAGGTTGCCGCTTTTATCTTCTAAAAGGCAAAAAATATGGTTTTGTTTTAACCCTTGCAGTTTACCAAAAGAGCTAAAGTTGTGTGGGTTTTGGCCTTTAGTATAGGCTTCTTTGGCAATCACTACTTCGGGGATGCCGGCTAAAAATGGGCTGTCTATCGCGGGGACTACTTTGGGCATGGAGTAACCATCTTGGCCGGGTGTGCACACTTTGGGGATACCGGCTATTACAACTTTGGGGATACCGGCAAGATGAACATTGGTATTGGTGAGTACGACTTTTGGCTTCCCTGCACGTACTACTCTTGGTTTTCCGGCAGGGATCACTTTGGGTTCGGCCATGCTGTCTTTTGGGACGACATAGCCGCGGGCTTCTACTACTTTAGGGGCAAAAGAAAGAGGGCGGATTTGTTCTTGATTTTGTTTGCAGGAGAAAATGATCAGCAACGACACGGCGAGAAAGGATCTTTGTGTTTTCATATTCATGAATTTGCTTGGATTGGTAAACTGAAGATAAACTCAGTACAGAGTCCTTCCTTTGAATCAACCTTTATTTCTCCAGGCTCATGATAATTTGAAATTACATTTATTGAGCCACCGTGTGCTTTAATGATATCATAGCTTAATGATAAACCTAAGCCCGTTCCTTGGCCAGTTGGCTTGGTCGTAAAGAATGGTTGAAAGATTTTATCCAAAATTTTCTGAGGTATCCCATTACCATTATCCTTTACAGATATCGATACCCTATAACCCATTTTTTTAGTATGTACTGAAACAATGGGTTCGTAATTCCCGTCACCTTTCACCATTTCACTCCGTCCGACCTGGTAAGCGGGGCGGGCTTTAGACCTTTCATTCACAGCCCAAAATGCATTATTAAACAAATTCAACATCACCCTTCCGATATCCTGAGGTATGATATTTACTAAGGGAATAGAAGAATCCAAATCTAATATCATCTCTGCATTGAAAGTTTTATCTTTTGCACGAAGTCCATGATACGATAATCGCAAATATTCATCGGCTAAAGCATTAATATCGGTTGGTTCCTTTTTCCCTGTGTTGCTCATGGAATGTTGCAACATACTTTTTACAATGGCATCTGCCCGTTTGCCATGATGGATTATTTTTTGTTCGTTTCCTTCTATGTCGTTTGCAATTGCATTTATTCGTTCCATATTTCGTTCATCAATCTCTTGTCTCATTTCAATAATTAATTCGCTATTCACCTCTGAAAAATTATTGATGAAATTGAGCGGGTTTTGTATCTCATGCGCTATACCTGCCGTAAGTTCTCCCAACGATGCCATTTTCTCGGATTGTATAAGTTGTGATTGGGTGGTCTTTAGATTTTCGTGTGACTCTTCCAACTTATGGTAAGCTTTTTCAATTTCTTTTCCCAGCTCCAGTTCTTTCTTTTGCGCCTTTTCCTGTTCTATACGAATAATGCGTTGTTTCTGGTAACGATGGACAAGCAAAACAGCAACTCCTAATAATAAAACATAAATACCATATGCCCACCAAGTGAGCCACCAGGGAGGTCGGATTACAAATGAGTAAGCTAATTCCTTGCTCCAATAACCCCCACCGTTCATGGCTTTTACATTAAAAGTGTAATTGCCATGCGGTAGATTTCCATAAGTCGCCTCACTGCGATTGGTAATAGCGCTCCAGTTTTTGTCAAGACCTTCAAGTTTGTATTGGTATTTTACTTTTTTAGGGGATTGAGTGATGATGCCCACAAACTGAAATGTGAGGTAATTATTGTTGTAAGCCAAGCTTAAGTGTTCAGGTATACCATACCATCGGCTAATACCATCAAAATGAAAATCATCCACCCTTAAGCCGATACTCAAACCAATACTGGTATCTTCTTTGTTTTCCAGATTTTGCCAAGCTATATTTTCATTAAAGAGTGTAAGGCTTGTAAGTTGTATGTTTGGAGCAATTGTATCCTGGGCTTCCTCACCAGGATGAAAGGCGGTTAACCTGTCATTTGCGCCTATCCAAATAGTGCCATCTTTAGCTTCATGAATAGTTTTACCATCATTTACGCCTATGCCTGAAAAACCATCTTCATAAGTATAGGTTTTAAATAGACCACCAAGCTCACTTAATCCGAAGAACTTGTCCATTTGAGAATTAGCATAAGTGGAGGAACTGTCCGATATACCCCCGGAAAACTTATCGAAGACGGATAACTTGTCTTTTGCCAACATACTCAACCCAAAGTGGGTGCCGAACCAAAGGTTGCCGCTTTTATCTTCCCGTATATTCGTAACATTATTATTACTCAGTCCTTCTTTTTCTGTAAAATAGGTAAACCTTTTGCCATCGTATTTATTGACTCCACCTCCTTCTGTCCCAAACCAAAGATTGCCACTTTTATCTTCGAGGATACTCAAAACAAAATTATTGCTCAGGCCTTCCTTTGTCGTAAAGTGGGTAAACCCTGCCTTCGCTTTCGCTCCCTCAGGCACGCTTTCGCCACCGGTAGTATCGGCAGAAGGGTTGTACTTACTCACCCCACCACCCCAAGTACCGAACCAAAGATTGCCACTTTTATCTTCGAGGATACTCCTTATATCATTATTGCTCAGGCCTTCCTTTATAGTATAATTGGTAAAACTTTTACCACCTGTCCTGCCATCATCAGGATTATATTTACTCAGCCCTCCGCCAAATGTTCCGAACCATAGATTGCCGGTTTTATCTTCCAGCATACTAAAAACAGAATTATGGCTAAGGCCTTCCTTTGTTGTAAAATGAGTATAACTTTTACCATTGTATTTACTCACCCCGCCACCATTAGTACCAAACCAAAGATTGCCGGTTTTATCTTCCAGCATATTTAAAATAGAATTACCGTTCAGCCCTTCCTTATTGGTAAAATGGGTGAAACTTTTACCAGCGTCACCAGACGCGTCGTATTTACTCACGCCACCACCCATTGTACCGAACCAAAGATTACCGCTTTTATCTTCGAGTATACTAAAAACAGCATTATTGCTCAAGCCTTCCTTATCTGTAAAATGAGTAAATCTTTTACCCCTGTATTGATTTACCCCACCACCAAAAGTAGCGAACCAAAGGTTACCGCTTTTATCTTCCATTATACTTCCAACAGAGTTATGGCTAAGGCCTTCCTTTACGGTAAAATGGGTGAAACTTTTACCATCGTACTTACTCACCCCACCTCCTGTGCCAAACCAAAGGTTGCCGCTTTTATCTTCCAG
>JANOWJ010000086.1:0-24697 GCA_031417835.1 Saprospiraceae bacterium
CTTATACAATAACTATAGACCACACCTATCCCTAAACTTCAATACTCCAAATGAAATACATAAAAAAATCCTTGAAAATTATTCAGATCTTCAAGGATTAAATTAATATTGTTAACCGTCAACTTATTTTAGGACGACACATAAATTTTAGTGCATAAATCTAGTTCGGATGACTAGCACTAATCATCAAGCCTCCAGATTCCACATGAAATAGGTTCCATCAATTTTTCAAATTTTTATAACCGAATCTAGTAATTTGCATGGTTGATAAAACTGAGCATTCAAATGCCACTTTCTGAAGCATAACAAAAAAAATGCGGCTCGTTATTTCGTTTTTAATCTTTTGTATCCTACTGATCTGCATGGGAGTAATCACTTTACCTTCCCCAAGTCAAGACTACAGCACTGCTTTGTTTGCATCCAACGGCCAATTGCTCAATGCCCGGCTTGCCAAAGATGAACAATGGAGATTCCAACCTGTAGAAAACATCCCAAAAAAATATGAAACTGCGTTGGTGCTTTTTGAAGACCAGTACTTTTATCGACATCCGGGGATTAATCTGATAAGTCTTTGGAGGGCACTCAGACAAAACATTAAAGCAGGCAAAATCGTAAATGGTGGCAGCACAATTTCAATGCAAAATATTCGATTGCGGCGATCTTTTAAAAAAAGCAGATCATTATTCAACAAAACCTTGGAGATCTATTGGGCTATAGCTCTTGAAGTTAAGTACAGCAAAAAAAAAATCCTACTTGACTATATTTCCCGGGCCCCATTTGGGACCAATGTCGTAGGCCTCGAAGCAGCGTGTTGGCGATATTTTGATAAACCATCGCACTTATTATCTTGGGCAGAAGCTGCTTGCCTGGCGATTTTACCCAATAGCCCTTCTTTAATTCATCCCGGTAAAAACCGAACCCAGTTGAAAGTCAAACGAGATCGGCTATTGTATAGACTCTATCAAAAGCAGCACATTGATTCTATTACCTTGCATTTAGCAGTCCAAGAGCCACTACCCGACAGGCCCAAAGTTTTACCTAATCATGCGCCCCACACGCTCGATTATCTTAATAATCAACATCTTATCAACGGAAACTACCATTCCAGTCTGGACTATAACTTGCAGGTGCACCTCAATGATTTTGCGAACTGGTCTTATCAAAACTTAGCCCAGAATCAAATCCATAACTTGGCCATTCTAGTAGCGGATACAAAGACTGGGGCCACTCTTGCCTATATCGGTAATCCCTCGCTCTCTATACAAAGTACTCATGTAGATCATGTGCAAGCGCCACGCAGCACAGGGAGTATATTAAAACCGTTTTTGTATGCAGGGGCAATAGATAACAGCAAGATACTTTCAAGTACCTTACTACAGGACTTACCAATTGTAATCGATGGTTTTCAACCGAGAAATTTTTCGAAACAGTTTTATGGAGTTATCCCTGCAGATGAAGCCTTGATTCAATCTTTGAATATCCCATTCGTATTACTATTGCAACAATATGGGCTAGAACAATTTCATCATAATCTAAGAAAGCTTGGATTGAATCATTTAAATAAGCCACCACTCCATTATGGATTGTCCTTAATATTAGGAGGCGGTGAAGCTAGCTTATGGGAGATCGTAGGGTCCTATGCATATCTTGGCCGAACGCTCTCCCGATATGCTGAACTAAATCATCATTACGATCCGGGTGACCTACACCCTTTGACCATGCAGATGGAGGAGAAGACTATTAAACAAAACAATCACCAAAGAGACCCTATCGCGTACAGTGCAGGTAGCATCTATCAAACCTTAGAAGCACTCAAAAAACTTCAACGACCGGATGATCTTGGGCAATGGCAATCGTTTGTCACCCATCAACCGCTAGCATGGAAAACGGGCACTAGTTATGGCTTCAGAGATGCCTGGGCAATAGGAGTCAACAGTCAGTATACCGTAGGTGTGTGGGTAGGCAATTCGTCCGGTGAGGCGAGACCAAGCTTATTGGGCATAAAAACTGCCGCACCTCTTTTATTTGAAGTCGTTTCACGATTGCCACAGCCAAAAGGGCCCGTTTGGTTCGAACCACCATTAGACGAGATGAATATCATAGCTACCTGCCGCGCGAGTGGTATGAAATCCAACCCCTATTGCCCGATCGTGGATACTACCTATCAAGTGCGTCATCAGGACTATACTTTGCCGTGTACGTATCACATATCAATCTTGACAGATCGACATACCGGATTAAGGATCCACCAGGACTGTACAGATGCTAATCAATTGATCCAAAAGACAGTATTTCAACTTTCGCCCTTGCAAGAATACTTTTATGCCGTGAGACATCCGGAATATGAAAAAACCCCATCCTGGGATCCCAATTGCGAAACGACTACAAAAAGCAATGCATCTATGAGTATGATCCATCCTGAACCAAACAGTGCCATGTATTTGCCGCGAGACCAATCAGGGCAACCAGGAAAAATCGTGTTTAAATTGGCGCATCGAGATCGCGATATCCCGATATTTTGGCATCTAGATGATGCCTATATCGCTACTACCAAGACTTTCCATGAGCTTGCTATCACTCCTACCATCGGACCTCACCTAATTACGGTCATCGATAGTGTGGGCACAGAATTAAAATGTCCTTTTACAATCTTAAATCGAAATCAATAATAGTCTACCACTTTGGCTTGGGTGGTCTACTGGCTGCAATCAATCGCTTGACACTAAATCTGCCGGAACCATTGACCACCACTATAAGTAGGCCGCCAATAATAGCGATATTTTTCATAAACAATATGGACTGTAACCTACGCTCGGAGACCGGGTCATTCCAAAAAGAATAAACTATAAATGTCACGGGCACCCAATACAATAATAATAAGAATGCTCCTGTCGAAGATCGGTAACCAAACAAAACAAACAATGCACCTAATATCAACACAATGATAGCACAGGTCAGTAGAAAATCGGGATTCCATGTGAAACCGTACGTATCCATAGTGCGCTGGACTGATTCAAAATAAGCTATGGAGTCAAAAGCTTCCCAAAAAAAAATGAGTGAGATAAAAATCCTGCCTATAAGGTCTATCCAATCTTTCATAATTTGAGGTTTTTAGTCAGAATGTATTGGAATGCAGCGCGGGCACAAAGCTGACCATCTAAAGCGGCCGACATAATGCCACCGGCATAGCCAGCACCTTCCCCACAAGGAAACAAACCTTGACATTGAGGATGCATAGATAACGAATTTCTGGGAATACGAATAGGGCTACTGGTGCGACTTTCAGGCGCTACCACTAAAGCGTCTTCTGTAAGATACCCTTTCATCTTTTTACCAAAGATTTTTATTCCTTCTTTTAATGATTGTACGATGAAGCTGGGCAATAACTCATGTAAGGGGGCCGACCAGTGACCCGGTATATAGGATGACTCTTGGATAGTAGTGGATAATTTGCCACTTATAAAATCAGTCAATCGTTGTGCAGGGGCCCGCTGGGAGCCATCTCCAGCTCTAAAAATAGATTGTTCCAGCTCTTGTTGAAACTGGACGCCACACAACGGATTTGATGGGTCTTTGAAGTCCTGAGGTTGTACACTCACTACGGTTCCAGAGTTTGCATATTTACTATCCCGACGGCTGAGAGACATGCCATTGATCACAATTTCTCCTGGGGCCGTAGCCGATGGCACCATCAACCCGCCTGGGCACATACAAAAATAAAAAACGCCTCGATTATCAATGGAACAAGCCAGTGAATAAGAGGCAGGAGGCAAATGTGGGTCTCTTTGACTCGCATGATATTGGACTTGATCTACCATAGATTGCGGATGCTCTATGCGCACGCCTACAGCAAATGGTTTGCATTCAATCGTTAGATTTTTTTGAGCTAAGAGGTAAAATATATCCCGAGCAGAATGACCAGTAGCCAAAATACATGCAGAACCCATAAATTTATCACCTTTAGCAGTAGTAGCTCCTAAAAATACCTCATTTTCAATGTGAAGTTCCGTTACAAATTGGTCAAAGTGTACTTCGCCTCCAAATTCGATGATCCGCTCCCGGATCCGTTGAATAATTTCCGGTAACCTATTAGAACCAATGTGAGGATGAGCATCTATTAATATATCTTGGATGGCACCATGCTCTACTAGAAGCTCAAGCACTTTATGGATATCCCCTCTTTTACCTGATCTGGTATATAATTTACCATCAGAATAAGTCCCTGCACCACCCTCTCCATAACAATAGTTTGAATGTGGGTGAACCTGATGAAACTGCTGAATGGCCCGAAGGTCTCGACGACGATCTTGTGCGTTTTTACCTCTTTCCAAAACGATAGGTTTCAGACCAAGTTCAATGCATTCCAAAGCTGCAAAATAGCCGGCAGGGCCAGCTCCGATGATGATCACCCGGCTAGCATTGTTCACATTTTTATATCGCTTGGCCCATGGACTCACATCATCAAATGGCTTAGAGGACACTTCTATCCGGTATCGGTAGACTGGGGCTTTTCGCGCGTCTAATGATCGCTTCAGTAGTCTATAAAATAGAGATGCATCCAGAGATAATTGCATAGCTGAATATACTTTGGATCGGATGATGTCTGCTTGGTCCAATTCATGGGGCAATACAGAAATTTCTATGACTTGATTCATACCGTCATATGATAGCTTTTCTGATCCTTACTAGCCTGTCCAGTAATCCCTCCATTTTATCCAAGGGGAGCATATTTGCGCCATCTGATTTGGCTAAAGCCGGATTGGGGTGCGTTTCAATAAACAGCCCATCCGCACCTGCTGCAATTCCCGCACTAGCTATAGTTTGAATCATATGAGGATGACCACCTGTCACGCCATCAGATTGATTGGGCTGTTGTAATGAATGCGTCACATCGAGTATGACAGGCACACCTAGCTGTTGCATAATCGGTATGCTGCGCATATCGACTATTAAATCATGGTAGCCAAAAGTAGTCCCACGTTCTGTAAGCCACACCTTGGGGTTGCCTTGGTGTCTTACTTTATCCACTGCAAATTTCATGGCTTCCGGACCCATGAATTGACCTTTTTTAATATTGATAACTTTTCCGGTCATTCCAGCTGCTTCCAATAGTGTCGTCTGCCTGCATAAAAATGCTGGGATCTGAAGTACATCTACATATTGAGCTGCCATGGCGGCTTCGCTTTCGGTGTGAAAATCCGTCAGTACCGGAACTTTAAAATATTCTTTTATTTCTTGCAAGTAGGTCAGTGCTTTTAGGTCACCGATTCCAGAAAAAGAATCCTTACTGCTGCGGTTGGCTTTACGATAAGATGATTTAAAGATGAATGGTATCTTCAATCGTTGTGTGGTATTCAATATAGATTCTGCGACCTGGAACAATAGATCCCGGCTTTCGATCACACAAGGTCCTGCGATCAATAAGAACATGCCATCATCTTCATAAGGCAGTGTCGGGTAAGCTTCGAAAATTTTATTATGCTTCATTTCTTAATTTCTAATATCCAAGCAAGTGGCTCTATCTGCTGTCGGATCAATACAAGTGCAGCTTGAGTTGCTTCAAACCCAGATACGCGCACACCCAATCTAGCACAATTATTAGCCAACTTCTCCTCATACAATAAGTACTGGGTGGTGGATAATTTTTTTTTCATTTTACGGATATTGGAAGCTTTACAAAAAGTGCCGGTTATAATCGTAAAAGTGACAGTATCTGGAGGCAACGTGCTGCTAGAATCTTGCAGCACCGTATCTAATGAAGGCGCACTGTTAGTTTGCTTGATTTCGATTTCTTCCAAAGGTGCTGTTGAGGCTTGAGCAGGGTGTGCCTGCGGCTCTAGCGGTTGCGCTAGTTGATATAATATAAAAAATAGGGTAGTTAAAAACAATGCAGAGGCCACCATAAGCCACCATTTAAAAGAATCCTGCTTTTCTACCACAGGGGGTAATGGCTTTAATTTGATTGCATCCTGTCGCAATACCCGTTGAAAATCAGGGTTTTCCTCAAAATAAATATATTGATTGGACGCATCTTTCTTGATCGATCCTAAAATACCTAAATCAATGATCTGATGGTCTAGATTATCTTGAACGCGACGGATAGTCTTGTAGAAAAAATCTTTAGCCTGGATGTAGGGTATGTCATGCAATTCGGCGATTACCTGAGGTATGGTTGATTCTGCCTGAGGAGCAATTGGATCAACAGGCATCCAAGACAATTTGCAGAGCGGCGGTTCGAAATTCTCCTTAGAGATCGACCATTTAGCTGGTAAATAGTCTAGAGAAAAGCAACCTAATGGACCAAGGTCAGCTCTGCCGTATCGCTTCAGTGTCTCCAGGATGTATGCTGAAAAGCCCATGAGGTCTATAAAACCTGCAAGTTACGAAAAATAATACTTGGCTTTTAAGCTGACCTAGGCATAAGTTGGCCGATAGATCCTAGGCACTGCTTTTAAGGTAGCTGCCGCAGTACCTAAGGTAGGCGCAAAAAACAAACCGACGACGGGAATCATGATAATTAGCATGAAAGCGATACCATTGCCGAGGCTGACCCCTAAATTTTTTCGAATAAATCCAACACTGCTATTAATGCTAAAATATCGGTTGAGCGCAAAGTCAAGATTGGAATAGCCCACAAAAAGGGATTGTACTAAAAAGATCAACGGAGCGGCTATGATGCCAAATATTGGAATCAGTCCAAAGATCAAAATAGCAACGGTAATAAGCAATTCCTTAAAAAAATTCCGTATTCCTAAATTCGCAGATCTAGTCAAATCATGAAATGCCGTCTCTCGGGATTCATTTTTATAGGATACTGAATATCCCACCACGGCCTCTTCTACCCGTCGAGATAGGGCATTCAACATAGGTGATAACAGAAACAGAATCACATATTTATAGACTACTACTCCTGTGGTAGCAATGCCAACACCAAAAAAGCCGGAGGTTAATTTGGAAACCACTTTGGAGTTGGAATCCATCGGTAAAGCGGTATAAATGATATCTTTTAAATTATCAGACCAGTACCACGCTGAAAAGCCAACTAACAAACCGTACAACAAACTGATCATGCCAGGCACAAATAGATAAAGCCATAGCTTTTTATCCACTATGATGGTCCAAGCTTCCCAATATGCTTTGAAGGATGAGATTAGGTCCTTAATCATTATAAGATAACGACCGAATTATGAAAATGGTTTGCTATCAAATATTAATGATTTGCAAACATTTGAGGCGTTTTAAATAAATCAACAACTAAACAGAGACAAATAAGTCAATATCACACGAGACTCAGCCTAGACTGTTGTTTTTTTTCGCTTGGTCTTAAACAGTTCTGTAATGTCTTTTTCTTTCATATACTCAAGGTCCGCAAAATGCCCTGTTACAAACTTTTTGATCTCTTGATAGTCTTTACCCCGTTTATCATTGTATGTGGCCAATAGCTTAAGGACAAATTTCTGGTTGAGTGCCTGAACATCTTGATTAAATTTCTCATTCGAGAAAATTCTCATATAGATGTTGAATATCTTAGAAATTTCAAAATAATTTTGATAATCTGATTCTTGTAGATTTTCTAACAAGCCTTTAAAGTAGCCCAAGATCGTATTGCGGACTGTAGCATTGATGATAGAAAGTCCTTCATTAGACTCATAAAAATCCCTTACAGATTCTATGGTATCTTCATGCATGTAGCCTTTGGTATGGATGGTCTCTGCCAGATCATAATAACGGCTCACTTCATCTTGAATATCTGAGCCAAGTACAGCCACCACATGACGATCTGTATCGGTGTCAAACTTCATACCCGATTGATGCATTTCATGCAAAAACTGAAAATAGTGTTCCCCGAACTCTGTCGAGCTTTTTCGACTTTCATTGACCAGGTTTTTGAGCACCTCTTGATCTGCTCCGTGTAGTTTATAAAAATTAGTGATGATGTATACGAGGTCCCAATATTCGGTCAGATGATATAATTTTTCATTTTTCAAAAGGCCCATTAAATAAGGTTGCAGGTTTGAATTGTCAGTGAAATATTTGACCCGATGCAACAAAAACTCTTTCAGAGGGATGTATAAACTTTTTAAATCTTCAGGACTATTTGGGAATTCTGCAGAATGATACGGAACCCCTTCAAACTGCCGACTATATTTACTCAGAGCTGTTTTACGCTCTGCTTCATCCATCAGTCGATGCGATTTTATAGTATCAAAGTACTGTTTGCTCCTTTTATTATCTATATGCTCCACCAGATTGGATACCCAAATATCACTTGACAATGAAAATCCGATTTGCAACGTTTGACCCGTTTTGGTTTTTAATAATTCAAAATTATTGCAATTGGCCAAAGCTTTTACGGCATGCCCAAATTGATCTTGAGGTCTTCGATATTTAACGTATTCATTGACATCGCCTCTCAACACCGTATAGCCTAAGATTTTTGGCAAATAAACACCTTCAAAATCCTGGTCGAATAATCTCTGTTCCAAATCCAAAAGTTGGAGTGGTTTCTCTGTACCTACTTCTGTGTATAATAGATGAATCTGCGGTTCAAATTCTTCTCGTAAGGCTTGAAAACCTGTCTCGGACTCGTCCTCCAGAAAGTTCTGTAAGATATCTGACGCTTGAATCCGGGATTTAATATCATCCAGAGATTCTACAAATTTTACATCCAGTTTTTCCATCGATTGAAGTTTTTAAAAAACAAAATCTGGTAAAGCTATATTGAGGCTTTACCAGACCAAATTTACAAACAATAAATATCTAAGCGAGGACGATTACTCCTGAGCAGCTCCACCTGTAGAATCGGATGCTTCCGCTTCAGCCTTCTTTTTGACAGGTTTGGCTTTACCAAACACCTGCTCATGAAAGGCTTTAGTCTCGGCTGCAGTTTTAGCTATTGCAGCTGTATTAGATTTTACTTTTTCTGTGACAAATGATTGGAATTTAGATTCAGCCTCTTCAAGGCTGATGGCACCTTTTTTCACACCTCGCATGAGATGCTTTTTGTATAACACCCCTTGGAACCTGAGAATACTTCTCACAGTATCAGTAGGTTGTGCTCCTTTACTCAACCAATCCAACGCTTTATCTTTATCGATTTCGATGGTTGCTGGTTTAGAAAGAGGATTATACATCCCGATCAATTCAATAAATTTTCCATCACGAGGTGCGCGAGCATCAGCCACGACAATGTGATAATATGGCCTTTTTTTCCGGCCATGTCTTTGCAATCTTATTTTAACTGCCATATAATGATAAACATTTAGTAGTTATTGTTAAAAAATGGTCGCAAAGATAATCCTATTATTGACAAAACAAAGGAATGGATGAAGACAACTTCAGAAGATTAGTGAAAATTGACCTTGTATTTTAAATTTATTCTCCTGGAAGTCAAGTAATTGGGTATGGCATACTGAACATTATATATTGATTTGAACCATGTATTTGATGCAACATTTTGAACTTTCAGGAGATTAAAGATCTCTACACTCACCCACGAGCTTTCTGCAAAACGCAAAAAGTGTTTGGGTCGTCTCGCTAGCCAGGATTTATCCCATAATAGATAGGAAAATCCAAGGTCGACTCTATGATAAGCCGGATATCTATAGGTATTGCGATAGACTCTATTATTACCTGGTATGCCAAACGGTTGACCTGTGCCCAAGGTCAGACTCAGATTGACTTTTAAATTTTCATTATTTGGCAAGTAATCTTGAAAATAAGTAGATAACGTAAGGAATTGGTTGGTAGGTCGCGGTACATCATTGACCGACATACCCTCTTTCTGACCCTTTTCTCTACGCTGATGTTGCAGGCCATTGATAGACTCTCTGGCCCTGAGGAATGACACATTAAACCATGACTCAGCTCCTGGTACAAACTCGCCATTCAATCGCATATCTAACCCAGTAATATAGCCTTTGCTATCATTTTGACCTGAATATTGAATTCTCACATTATCTATGTCATAAGTCACCTGATCCCAAAGTTTTTTGTAATACACTTCTGTGATAAGTCTATACGGCACCTTTATTTTGGAGCCTTTGGTAAAATCATACGTGAGACCGCCAAGCACATGGAGGGACTTTTGAGATTGCAAATCTTGATTGACTATACCCAGTGGACTGCGCATCTCGCGGTAAAAAGGTGGCTGATAATAGAGCCCAGCTGCCAATCGAAAAGAAATGTCCCGCTGAATACCACTTGGTTTAAAAATAATCTGGGCTCTAGGGTTGATATAAAACTCTTGATTTAAAGTCCAATAAGACATTCGTAGGCCTCCAGTAATGCGCATTTCACCACCATCATCAGTCTGTATAGTGAATTCGTCTTGCAAAAAACCTGAAAATCGATAAGAGTTTAATTCATTCCGAGTTTTCAACACCCGTCTAAAATGAATATCACCTTCATTATATGGTAGGGTATGCAATGCAGAATCAAGTTTTTCCCAATCATTGAGCCGATCGAGAATATATTGGGATTGAGCCCTGACCCCCCATTGGAAAAAATTTGTTTTGTTTTGTTGGCCCAGCGGGTGGTGTTCATATCCTCCCCTCATTTCAATATTTCGGACCTTGGAATACAATAAATTTCTGGCATAAGTCTGTTGCACCCCATCACCAATCAATGCTATTTCTTTGCCTTGATTTTCAGACCCAAGCCCGGTCTCTATCAATGCCAAACGATAATCGCTGATGATATCAAATGTCTCTCGTTCCAAACTTTGATAGGCGGAACCCATAAATTTTATAAATAAAGGATTCCGTTTCCGTTCGGGTAAATAGGTGACAGAAGCTCCTATCATCCCGGTCTGAAAATTATCTACTTCTTGACCATTAAAATTTGCACTCAGGCGTAAAGAAAAATCAATCAGACCAGTAGCCGTACTTCTGGATGCTGGGATAAAAGTGAATAATGAGGAATTGTAATTAGCCAGCAGCCCTATTTGCCAGCTTTTATTGATATCATAGGTAAGATAACTTTGCACATCAGCAAAATCTGGAACATACTCCCCTTGCAATTGTAAAGAATTTAAAAGATAGCGATTGGTTTTATACCTCGCTCCGAATAAGTACGTAAATCGTCTGTATGTACTCTTGCCAAGCTTATGACTGCCCTCCAAATGTGTACTGGCACCCAATAGGCTCATCGCAATAGATCCTTTAGTCGAATCCGGTCTTTTGTATCGGATGTCTAACACAGAAGATAATTTATCGCCATATTTAGCATCAAAGCCACCGGAGGAAAACGCGAGGTCTCTTACGAGATCAGGATTGATGAAGGTAAGCCCTTCTTGCTGACCACTGCGAATAAGTTGAGGACGATAGATCTCAAAATCATTGACGAAGACAAGGTTTTCGTCGTAATTGCCACCACGGACTTGATATTGACTACTGAGTTCGCCACCTGTGCCAGAGGTCGTACCCAATGCGATATGTGGCAATATGCTTTCGAAATTACCTGTCGTTGAAGGGATCAATTTTAGATTTTCTAAAGTCTCACGAATCATACCATTATTACGAACTACGCTTTCCCGTATGACGACTTCGAGATTTGAAGTCGAAGGGACTAACTCAAAATCGACCTTTAATTCGGCATCAGGCACCAGCGGTTGTATGGTCGTATTGGCTATTTTATAACCTGTGCGATTTACTTCCAAAAATAGTTTTTTACCGGCTGGAATTTTAAGAGTAAATTTTCCGCCTAGATCTGACTCGGTGGATAAATTGAGGTCGCGAATAAATATAATGGCTATTTCAATTGGCTCACGGGTCGCTTGATCTATAATCACACCAGAGACTAATGCCGAGGTTTGGCTAGTTAAATGTCCCACAAAACATAAAATAGGACCTAAAGTCAGAACCAATCGGGTCATTTGGATCATACGAAGAGAGGATTGCGTCCTAATTGTTTAATCTTTTGCATCGTAGCTTCAGGATCTTGGTCACTAAATATGGCATTTCCCATTACCAGGACATCCGCCCCTGCTGCAAAAACAGCTTCTGCATTGTGCAGGCCGATACCCCCATCAACTTCAATGAGAGCTTTGGCATTCTCTTCAGTGATCAATTGTTTTAGACGCTTTATTTTGGGAATGGATTGATAAATAAATTTCTGACCGCCAAATCCGGGGTTGACAGACATGATCAGTACTAGGTCAAGCAATTCAATCACATCCCGCAATACTTCTATAGGCGTGTGAGGATTTAAGGCTACGCCCGCTTTGGCTCCAGACAAATGGATAGACTCAATAGTCCGATGTAGATGAGGACAAACCTCATAGTGCACCGTGATCACATCAGCACCGGCATCCCTAAATGCTTGAATATGCTGATCGGGGTGGACGATCATAAGATGTACATCTAATGGCTTAGTAGTTCGCCTGCGGATGTCCTTGATCAGCTGCATACCAAAGGATATATTTGGCACAAAACTACCATCCATGACATCGAGATGAATCCAATCCGCCGGACTATCCTGCAATAATTGGATTGTGCTACCTAACTGGGTATAATCTGTATTTAAAATAGAAGGAGCTAAAATTGGACTCATACGTAAACTTCAAGCTGATCTTTAGTCAACAACGATTTATGATTAAAATACAAATATAACTGGGCTACTGTGACCACATCTTTCTGACAATATTCTACGATCCGAGCCAAGTCATTGTCTTTCCAATATACTTCACCGACCTTACTGCCATCGATATCATCTTTGGGACTTTCAATACCCAGTATAGCGGACAATAAATTTAATGAGGTATAATGTTTGACATCTCCAAACTTCCAATATTGCATCGTATCAATGTGTGCGGTCTCCCATGGTTTTTTACCACTCAAATTAAGGATACGCGGAAACGGCACTTTGTGGATCATCATCCTGCGACATAGATACGGAATATCAAATTCTTTTATGTTGTGGCCGCAGATACGATGTTCATCTTTGCTAAATCGTTTGTCCAACATTTGAGCAAATTCTGTTAAGACTGTTTTTTCATCATCTCCTGCGAAAGATTTTATTTTCAATTTCAATTCATTTTCGCCGTCCAAAACAAAGCGACCTACTGAAATGCACACAACTTTACCAAACTCTGCAAAGATAGCCGCCTTCTTTACGAAGAATTCAGAGACTTCATCGTGAGACATCGGCGCTTCATATGATCGGGTAAATGCATTAGCTTTTGTTTTCCAAAGTTCCTTCATCCGTTCATCTAGCATATCGAATGTAGCATGGCTGGATACCGTCTCGATATCGAAAAAAAGTATATCCAGCGGTTTGGTAAATTCCATGATTTGAAAATTAAAAGCAAAAATGGACAAAATATATCAGACTTTTTGGAGTTAAATATAAATTGAGGACTCAAAAGGAGTTTCTTTGGTTTTGAAATTAATATGCAGCCTAACTACCCAATCACCAAATGTTAACAAGCCGTTTGGTAATTTTTACAGATTGTAATACTATTTGATAGGAGGTGCTGCGTTAATACATCATAACTTTGCATTCTATTTTAATAAAAACAATAATTTAAAACTGACAAAACATGGCAGATTACAATTTTAGCAACACCGGTACCAACACCCCCAAAAAAAGCAATGCATTACCCATCATTATTGGGCTTTTGATTGCTTCCGTTGGAGCAAATGCCTATTTGTTTTTCAACAAAAAAGCACAACAGGAAATCATTGTAAACACAGAGACCAAACTCAGTGAATCTGAGCGACTAAAAGCTGAATTAGAAAAACAGTATTATCAAGCACTACAAGATCTGGAGAAACAACGTACAGATAACAAACAACTCAACGACTTGATCGAAACGCAAAAAGTTGAATTAAAAACCAACAAAGACAGAATCGCTAAAATGTTGGGCGATACTAAAAACCTAGGCAATGCCAAAAAAGAAATGTTGGCATTACGTGGTCAGGTAGATGGATATCTAGCTGAAATCTCCAAACTAAAGGAGGAAAACACCATGCTTGTGAATACCAATACTACTCTATCCAATGAAAAGCAAGTGCTCTCCGTGAATCTGGAAGATGAGAAAAAAGTAAATCAAGAACTGACAACTGCAAAATCCGTCTTGATCAGCGAAAAAGAAAGATTGGCTACTGAGAACACTACTTTGACTAAAAAAGTAAATATCGCATCTGTTGTAAAAGTGGGCAATATAGATGTCAATGGTTTTAGAGTGAAGAGCAGTGGCAAAGAAGTAGATCGTAACAAAGCGAAAAGTATTGATGGCATTCGCATTTGTTTTGATGTGACAGAAAACAGTGTCACTGATTCCGGAGTAGAACAATTTTATGTCCGCGTGATCAATCCTACCGGTGAGACTCAAGCTCTTGAAAATTTAGGATCTGGTATCATGGTCAACCAAGCTAATAATCAGGAGATCAAATACACATCCCTCAAAGGTGTAAAATATGAGAATAAAGCTCAAAATACTTGTATGAACTGGCAGCCCAATATTCCTTTTCAAGAAGGAAGCTATACAGTAGAAGTTTATAACAAAGGGTATCTAGCCGGTACTACTACATTCAACTTGAAGTAAATATCACTTTTTCATAGCAATTTTTAATGGTTTAAAGCCCGTCGCACACCCTCTGTGACGGGCTTTTTTTATTGTATAAACCCCAGAACTTCCTTCAAACAAATTTTTTTTATCCTGTTCTGGCAGTAATCCAATCATTGTCACCGATATTAGAGCATGAAATTAGATAAGCCTTCCTTAATGCTTTTATTCTTTACAGTAGTATCAACTCAGTTATTCTGCCAAAAGAATTTAGAATTTTTTAAAATAATTCCAAGTGACACACCTGAATTATTTGGTAAAGAAATAATCTCTGATGCGTATGGCAATCGGGATATGGCATTAGCACCCGACCACAAAGAATTTTTCTACACTATACAATATAAATCAGGTGCATTCAGTGCTATACTTTTTTCCAAAAAAATAAAGGGCATATGGTCAAAACCAGAAGTTGCTCCATTTAGTGGCCAGTACAATGATTTAGAACCTGCATATAGTCCAGATGGCTCAAGGCTCTACTTCGTCTCCAATAGGCCGATTGATTCATCCAATAGGGCGAAAGATTATGATATCTGGTATGTGGAAAAAGCCACTGGAGATCGATGGAGTAACCCAATTCGAATGGATGCTCCTGTAAACAGCTCAAAAAATGAGTTTTATCCATCCATTACCAAAAGTGGATCGATTTATTTTACCAGAGAAATGGAGGGTAAAGATGAAGATATTGTATGGTGTGCGTCTCATAGCGGACGATATGCAGAGGCAGTAAGTCTCCCAGATGAAATCAATTCAAAGGGAGCAGAGTTTAATGCATATGTAGATCCTGACGAAACCTTCGTAATTTTTACAGCGTACAAAAAAACCGGAAATTTCGGTCAAGGTGATCTTTACATATCCTTTAAATCTCAGGATGGAAGATGGGCACCCGCTAAAAATCTAGGCCATATCATAAATGACAAAGGCTTGACTTATTGTCCATATGTATCATCTGATCGCAAGTTTTTCTTCTTTACTTCTGCTCGATGGACTTCGCCACCGTTTAATGAAAAACAAAATATAGCTTCACTCAAAAAGAAATTAGAGTCTCCTAAAAATGGTTGGGACAATATTTATTGGATGGATGCCAAGTCCATTTTAACATTGAAATAGTCTAGTGAACTATATCCAATCATATTCTTTTCTATATTTCCTTTTCAAATAACGGTTGGCTTCATTATCTCCAATAAATTTTTCTTTTTTTGCATTCCAATGCAGTTTACGACCTAATCGCCAAGAAATTAAGCCCAGATGCATAGGTAGGGTCATATCTCGTACATAAGCCAGATTGGACTCTGGCTGCGTCCTTGACTTTATAGCGTCGATAAAGTTTTGTTGATGACCTTTGGATCGGATGATAGATCTTGGTACTTGGGGTACTTCCGTCATGGATTGACCATTTATTTCAATAGATTTAGTAGAATAATCACAAATCAAGTGGCCTTTCTCGCCTATGAAGTATGCACCAATATGTTTTTCTTTAGCACCAGGTACATCTGGAGGAGTAGAGCTCCATATCACTTGCAAGTCCTTAAACTCATAATCGATGGTTAACCAACGAGGGGTATCTCCTACTCCACTCGAGCGTGCTCCTTTAGCTTCAATAGACTTGAGATCTTTGGGCTGAACAGACCACCATACGATGTCAGCGATATGACTCCAAAAATCCTGGAATATGCCACCAGAGTAATTCAAAAAATAACGGTAATTAAAGTGGGTATGCTCCGCTGCGTAAGGTTCGAAAGGCGAGGGCCCTAACCAAAAGTCATAATTGAAATGAGGTGGTACTTGTTGATTTTGCAATGGGGTCAATACAGGAGGCTCGCCCGTCTTCCAAATATGCACTTTTTTTATTTTTCCTATAACTCCAGATTGAATAATTTCCGCTACCCGATGGTAATTTTCACCAGCATGAATTTGCGTACCCAACTGGAATATCCGGTCATAACGGTGCATAGCCTTGAGCATCTTTTGACCTTCTCTTACATTAAATGAAAGTGGTTTTTCACCATAGACATCTTTACCTGCCTGGAATGCCATGATGGCAATCTGTGCATGCCAGTGATCAGGGGTAGCGCAAGTAATAGCATCGACATCCTTCCGGTCCAGTATGCGTCTGAAGTCATCATAAAGTAATGCCCTATTCAGCGGTTGTGATTCGTTCAGCGCTTTTTTTGCATCTGAAAGATGGATAGAGTCAACATCACAAAGGCCCACTACCTCTACTCCTGGTAAAGCCTGAAACCAATTAAGATGCTGCATGCCCATACCACCGAGACCTATATGAGCCACGCGTGTGATGTCGCTGGGTGCCAGTTTTTTTAAAGGGGGTGGCAAATGTAATCCAAGGACACCCAAGGCAGTTGTCTGGATAAAGTCGCGCCTAGCCAACCTATTGTACTTATTTTTCATCATACAAAAATTCAATTCCAAATTACAACTTTCATATGAATAGTGTAGATATCTACGAGTGAGTCTTATACGCAAATTCGTAAGTAGCCAATGTGTTTGTTGGATTTGCTATGGTTTACTTACATCCTGGACAAAAAAATCACTTATACCAATACGGATTACCTGCCTGAAGGTGAACAATCTTCATAGTGGGATAGATTTTCTTCAACCAGTCTCTACAATATACCATACCCGCTTCTTCTGAGTCAGCATGACCCATTACGATCAGGGATCTCTTCTGGCCCAATGAAATGGCATCCTGGACATATGGCACTGTCTCCCACTCATTACTTTCGCCGACGATTAAAAGTTCACAATCTGGATTTTGAAGAATATTAAAATGGGCTGACGAACCAGCTGCACCCAAAACCAGCCCCACCTTGGATATCCTTATCTTTGGATCGCCTACGATGCGCATGGTCTTAGCATTCATTTTTAGCTTAATTTCCGAAACAATTTCCCCTAACGATTTGTCCGGAATATCATAAATGTGATAGGATTGCATCGGGTAGGCATTCCAGCCCAATTGAGATAACACTCCTGCATAGATTTGATCTGGCATGGTCCGGTGCTGATGATCGTGAAATCGCCATACCACCAAACCATTTTCCTGAATGAATTTGAGTTTAGCTATTTGTATTGCATCATCTTTGTGCATACTAAGATCATCCGTGTGACTGTAAAAAGTTGGTTCGTGCGTGATGATAAAGTTACAGCCCGCCGCCTTGGCCTTTTTTAAAACATCCAACGTTGCCATGAATGTAGTAGCTATGCCTGTCACTAAAGTCTGACCGTCACCGGCTTTTATTTGATCCACTGTCTGCGCAGCCCAATCACATGTGACCGTTGATTTAATTTTATCAATGACTCCATTGACCGTAATCGCCGGCTGAGCAACTACAGCGAATGAAATTATAAAAATGAAAATAAACTGAATGGATTTGAAAGTGAAAATCATATTTATGCGTTTAATTTTATTTTAAATGTTCTATCCCGCTTCGAATAATAATCTACACCCTATCAGATATACATTTTCAACCGATGATCATGACACCATTTAGATCTATTCTTTCATCTTATGATTCATGGCTGCCTGAACAAAGGCTACGAATATCGGATGAGGACTTTCCACCGTGCTTTGTAGCTCGGGATGAAACTGCACACCTATAAAAAATGGATGATTTTTTAATTCCATTATCTCCACCAATTTGGACGAAGGATTGATGCCTGAAGCTCTGAATCCGTGCGATTCGAAAAGTTCTAAATACTTATTATTAAACTCCCATCGATGACGATGACGCTCATGAATCAAATCTGATCCATAAATTTTAAAGGCTTTGCTATCTTTTTTAATTTTACAATCAAAAGAGCCCAATCTCATTGTGCCACCTTTGGCTGTAATGGTTTTCTGTTCGTTCATCAAATCTATAACCGGGTTTTTTGTTTTAGGATTAACTTCCGTAGAGGCTGCGTCTTTTATACCCAGTACATTCCGTGCAAATTCCACCACAGCTGATTGCAGCCCCAGACAGATACCAAAAAATGGGACATTATGTGTACGTGCATATTCGATCGCTTTATATTTTCCTGCTATTCCCCGTTCTCCAAAGCCTGGAGCTATAAGGATACCATTCAAATGTTTTAGTCCATCCGGCATTTTATCCATAGATTCCAAGGACTCAGAATGTATGGCTTCTACATTTACTTTACACTCGTGCACAGCTCCAGCGTGTACAAAAGCTTCATAGATGGACTTGTAAGCATCTTGCAGTTCATTGTATTTGCCGATCAAACCTATATTAACTTCACTGACAGGATGTTTAAGTTTGGTCAGAAAGTTTTTCCAAGCCTCAAGCTCAGGCTCGTGTTTGGACTTTAGATGAAGTTTATTTAATACGATTTTGTCGAGACCCTCTTTGAGCATCAGCAAGGGTACATCATAGATAGACTCGGCATCGATAGCTTCTATCACCGAGTTTTTATCAACGTTGCAGAACAAAGCAAGTTTTTGTCTGATTTCTTTATTGATATGATGTTCTGTACGACACACTAAGACATCCGGTTGAATACCGGTAGTCAACAATTCTTTTACACTATGTTGCGTAGGTTTCGTTTTGAGTTCTTTGGCAGCCGACAAATAAGGTACCAAAGTAAGATGTAATAGGACGGTATCGTAGTCATTCAATTCATGGCGCAATTGGCGTATAGCCTCGAGATAAGGCAAAGACTCAATATCACCTACTGTACCTCCGATCTCGGTGATGATGATATCGTACTTGTTGGATGTAGCATTCAGTTTTATTCTACGCTTTATTTCGTCGGTAATGTGAGGGATGACTTGCACTGTTTTGCCTAAAAAGTCTCCTGCTCTTTCTTTATCTATCACCGTCTGATATATCCGGCCTGTTGTGACATTATTGGCCTGGGTAGTAGGGATATTCAAAAAACGCTCGTAATGTCCCAGATCAAGATCAGTCTCAGCACCGTCTATCGTGACATAACATTCACCATGTTCGTAGGGATTCAATGTACCGGGGTCAACATTGATGTATGGATCAAATTTTTGGATAGTGACCGTAAAGCCTCTGGATTGCAATAGTTTAGCGAGGGAAGCCGCTATAATTCCTTTACCCAACGACGAGGTAACCCCTCCCGTAATAAATACATATTTACTCATACTTGCGTGCTTCTTTTACTACGGGATGTAAAGTTAAAAAATTATCCGAGAGCTTTGCTTTTTAAACTTCTATTCGGCGCAATTTGGCCATATAAAACCCATCATAACCAAATTCTGAAGGCCAAAGATGTTTATCTTCAACGAACTTAAAGGATGGATTCGAATGCAAAAATGTTTGAATTTGGCCTTCATTTTCAATGGGGAACAAACTGCAGGTCACATAGACCAAATCTCCGCCAGGTTTGACCATTCGACTATAATTTTGAAGAATCTCTTGTTGAACTGTAACAAGGTTTTTTACATAGTCTGGGGTAATGCGATATTTTGCATCAGGATTGCGCCGGATGACACCGGAACCGCTACAGGGCACATCAAGCAGTAATTTATCCGCTTGGCCCTCGAGTCTCTTGATAACTTTATTATTTTCTATCCATCGAGCCTCAACGATCTGAGCACTAGCCCGACGGGTACGCTTTTTGAGGTTTTCAAGTTTACTGGCTTCTACATCCAGAGCAATAATCCGTCCTTTGTTACCCATAAGGGCTGCCAAATGCAATGCTTTGCCGCCGCCTCCTGCACAAGCGTCGATAATCCGTTCACCTGGCACTGGATTTACAAAGCTACCCACTTGCTGCGAGGCATAGTCCTGCACCTCTACCCATCCATCTTTGAAGATCTGGCTGTTAAACAGGTTGATGCGTTGATCTACCTCGATTGCTTTTTTATTATCCAATACTTTATATCGGATCAATATATTGTCCAGATAAGCAGTCACCTGTGGCGTATCTGCTTTGATGGTATTGACTCTTAAGATCATGGATGCCGGTCGGTGCATAGCCTCTATTTCTCTATACCACCGATCCTGCAATTGTTCCTGGCCAAAAAGATCCAAATCTACTGGAATAGAGTACTTTATATAAGGAGTTTTTAAGCCTTCCCGATAGGTAGAAAGGATGCTTTTAGCATCAAGATTTTTAAATTCCTTCCAATCGGGAAGGGTATAACTTTTGATCAACAACCATGCGCCTAACACACTCCAGATATCATCGCCCGATGGTACGCTATAGGCCAAAGCAATATAATGACGGGTGATATCGTAAACATTTTCTGCCACAAAACCTCGATCACGTTTACCAAATTTGGGATTGGCTTTAAAACATTTTTCCAAGACCTTGTCGACCGGTCGCTGATCTTGTAGGATATCTTGTAGGCAATGTACAATCGCTACGGAAAGCGGTCTGTAAATTTTGGTCGGAGTACGGTCAGCCATGAAAAAGTAAATAGATAAAGTAGTCCCGACAGGAATCGAACCTGTATCAAAAGTTTAGGAAACTTCTATTCTATCCATTGAACTACGGGACCGTTGGACAATTTCGATCGCAAATATCTCCTTCCTGCAGCAGTTTTCCAATATTTTTCCGTTTCAATTGATTTAGCCAAGCTATCGAATCCTTCGTAATATATGATTCTAACAGGAATCAGGTGCTTTATAGATTTTGTAGTGCCTCTATTGTGTTCCTTAAGTCGTGCATGCAAATCTTCTGTATGACCTTTATAGAATTTATCATTCTGAGCTATGCTCTGAGCTACATAAGCATAATACATAAAGTTATTCCTTTTAAGTTGAGAAAACTTCTATTCTATCCCCGTCCGAACGGCTCCGGCCGGGCGGGCCCGTCCGAACAGCTCCAGCCGGGCGGGCATTGAACTACGGGACCGTTGGACAATTTCGATCGCAAATATCTCCTTCCTGCAGCAGTTTTCCAATATTTTTCATAAACAGTCTTATCTTTCAATCTTTGCATGAATGGTCAATATGATGTCATAGTCGTCGGAGTCGGTACCATGGGAGCTGCGACCTGTGCTTATCTAGCTCACAAAGGGGTCCACGTATTGGGCCTAGAACAGCATACGATACCCAATGATCTTGCATCGCATAGCGGCTATACTCGCATCATCCGTAAAGCCTATTATGAACATCCTGATTATGTACCCTTGCTCCAAAGAAGCTATGAATTGTGGCAACAATTGCAATGGAAGGTCGGTACTACGCTATACCATGAAACCGGAATCTTATACTTAGGCCATCAAACTAGTCCTGTGCTCCAAGGGTGCCTGGACTCAAGCCACCTATATAATATCCCTGTAGAACAATGGTCTAGAGCAAAAACAAAGGACCGATTCCCACAATTTCATTATCCGGAACAAAACTGGATATCGCTTTGGGAGCCAGAAGCTGGCTACCTGGATGTACACGAATCGATTACATCCTTTTATAAAACGGCATTAGACGATGGCGCCGAAATACATGAGCATGAACACATCATGGAATGGCATCAACATGATGATACCATCACCATCCAAACGGATAAGTCTACGTATCTAACCAAAAAAGTGATCTTCACAACAGGTGCCTGGACTCAAAAAATATTGCCTTCGCTGATTTCCTCGCTCAAAGTAACCAGGCAAACCCTTGCTTGGCAAGAAATGCCCGATAATGCCAAATACACTCATCCCCATTTTCCATGTTGGTTTCTACATGACCCTGAAAAAGGGATGTACTATGGATTTCCAGATGCGGATATCAAGGATAAAAATGAACCTTTCGGCATCAAAATAGCATTGCATGTGCAAGGTGACGAAGTCTCGCCAGGGCAGATGGACCGCTCTGTGCACATCGAAGATGAAGCCATCATTCAGCATTTTAATGAACAATATTTACCGGAGGCTATACATGCACCCAAAAATTATAAAACCTGTATGTATACCAACACGCCAGATGAACATTTTATCATAGACTATCTTCCTCAAAGTAATAGCCAAGTGATCATAGCTTGTGGATTTAGTGGACATGGCTTCAAATTTGCGCCAGTCATAGGAGAGGTGTTAGGGCAAATGGCCATGGGTGAAAAACTTACCTTAGATATTAATTTTCTAAGATTAAATAGATTTAAACTTTAAGTATAAACTCTATGGAACATAAACACCAACCCCTTGCATCTCGGAATACATATATATTGCGATTGGCTACTACATTATTTTATGCTATAATTATTTTGATGTTATTTATTTGGTTCGGTTGTCTGGGTTACCATACGTGGGGTGGATTGAATTGGATAGACGCATTCTATAATGCCTCAATGATCTTAAGTGGCATGGGTCCAGTAGATATATTACCAAATGATACTGCTAAGGTCTTTGCCTCATGCTACGCCATTTCTTCCGGAGTGATCTTTATTGGATTGACCGGGATGATATTATCCCCCATATTTCATCGCATCATGCATCGTTTACATTTACAAGAAAAGTAATGAACCTACCCACTATACAATTAAAAACCGGCCGGGATGCCTCTATGAAACGAAATCATCACTGGATATTTTCCGGGGGTATTCATAAGCTCATAAACAATCCTAAAGAAGGCGACTTGGTTCAGATATGTTCTGCTTCCAATACGATCTGCGGCTTTGGACACTACAGTGATTCTAACATTTCGGTTAGAATTTTACAATTTGGGGATCAAGGATGGTCAGATGATTTTTGGGCTAGCCAACTAAATCAAGCATATAGACTTCGATCGAATCTCGGGCTCATAGCCAATCCTATGACAAATGCTTATAGGCTCATCCATGGTGAAGGTGATGGGTTGCCTGGACTGATCATCGATATCTATGGCCAGCATGCTGTGATACAATGCCATACGATAGGCATGTACAGATCTATGGGCTTGATCACCGATGCTCTTAAAAATATTTATGGTGATACGCTTAAAACGATTTATAACAAAAGCAAAGAATCTTTAGGTCAAGAACTTAACGCATCAGAAAATAATTTTTTACTCGGCAATGCAGAAGAGACCACGATCCTTGAATATGGTCACTCCTTTAAGGTAAACTGGGTCACCGGTCAAAAGACTGGTTTCTTCATAGACCAGCGCGAAAATAGAAAACTTGTAGGCGGCTACAGCAGTGGAAAATCCGTATTGAATTTATTTTGTTATAGTGGTGGTTTCTCAATCTATGCTTTACATCAAGGAGCACTTTCTGTAGACTCTGTGGATGTATCTGCCAAAGCTATAGAATTGACAGATATGAATATAGCATTACTGGATGACTCCCATCCACCACACCACAGTCATGCCACCGATGTGAATAAATTTTTAGCCGAATGTGCGATGTATGATGTCATCGTATGCGATCCCCCTGCCTTCGCAAAAAGTATAAATAAAAGGCATCAGGCACTCATCGGCTATAAAAATCTAAATGCCAAAGTCATCAAAAAAGTAAAATCAGGCGGGCTATTATTCACATTCTCTTGTTCCCAAGTGATGGATAGAGAAATGTTCCAACAAACTATCTTGGCTGCTGCTTTAGAGTCAAATCGCAAAGTAAAAATCTTGCAGCATTTAGGCCAAGGTCCGGATCATCCGATAAATATATATCACCCTGAGGGGTCGTATCTGAAAGGTCTGATGCTTTATATAGAAGATTGAGCCAATCGTTCTAGGTATAGTTCTAAAAAATGTTGTAGCGTTTTTCTTCGATATTGCATGATCCAGCGAGGATGCGGCAGCGGAATGATGGTATCAAAAAATTGATGCGTTTCATTTAATCTCCTAAAGAAATCGAAATTTTTTCCTTCTCCAAGACAATAGGCAATTTTCGAATCTGAGTTACAAATTTTTTTTTGATCCATAATATTCTGAATAATAAAAGGACTGACTACTTTGGACAATACCTTATCATCATAGTAATTGTAATTCAAGCCTTCTTTTACGAATCCCAATGGACAAAGTGAAGAAATATAAAACTGTGTATAAAAGGACTTTAAACCACCCCACGCTTCGATCACTTTATAGATAAATTGAGCAGAGAGCTCTGATTTTTGAGGAAAAGAATTTTCAAAGTGGCAAGTTTCCGACAATATTTTAGGATCCGTGAATGGAATACCAGTCAGTCCGCCACCTAAGCGACCCGGATTGATACCAAATATAAGTGTACGAGGTT
>JANOWJ010000087.1:0-4909 GCA_031417835.1 Saprospiraceae bacterium
GTCCTTTAAATCCGTTAGGATTTTGATGTTAGTAAAATGCCCAAGGTACTCAGTGTCGTTTTGTGCCTACGACACAAGAGAACAGTTCAGGGTTGTTTTTACCAAGATGATATGCCTAGCGGCATATGATGAACGAGAATACCTCAGAGCTTTGGTAAAACGAAACATTCCTTTAAATCCATAGGATTTTGATGTTGGTAACCAGAAATCTAATAGGCCTTTGTGCCGTAGGTACAATATGAATTCACAAGAGCACAAAGTAGCTTAATCACTTTCAGTCCAGATTAAACTACCAACCCATTATTAACATAAAACCAAATCGAATCCGTTCTTTATATCCGTTAGAAATTTGATGTTAGTACAAAACCCAATGAATCCGGTGCTGTTTTGTGCCTACGACGCAAGAGAAAGCGCCAAAGTCAGTTTTTACAAAGATGGTATGCCTTGCGGCATTTGATGAACTAGAAAGCCAAAGACCCTACTGCGGTTTTGTGCCTACGGCACAAGAGAACACTTCCGGGTTGTTTTTACCAAGATGATATGCCTAGCGGCATAAGTTGGCCTCCGACACCGCAGGACTTTGGTAACTTTAATTGCAAACACACCGCCGACTTTTTACTAACCTAAGAAATCAAAACAAACCAGCCGTTTAAATCCGTTAGGATTTTAATGTCGGTAAAAAACGAAAAAACTTATGGCCTTTGTGCCGTAGGTACAATATGAATTACTAACATAAAACCAAAACGAATCGGTCCTTTAAATCCGTTAGGATTTTGATGTTAGTAAAATGCCCAAGGTACTCAGTGTCGTTTTGTGCCTACGACACAAGAGAACAGTTCAGGGTTGTTTTACCAAGATGATATGCCTAGCGGCATATGATGAACGAGAATACCTCAGAGCTTTGGTAAAACGAAACATTCCTTTAAATCCGTAGGATTTTGATGTTGGTAACCAGAAATCTAATAGGCCTTTGAGCCGTAGGTACAATATGAATTCACAAGAGCACAAAGTAGCTTAATCACTTTCAGTCCAGATTAAACTCCCAACCCATTACTAATATAAAAACCAAAACGAATCGGTCCTTTTTGGCCGTTAGAATTTTGATGTAAGTAAAAGCCCAAGGTGTCGGATTGTGCCTACGACACAAGAGAACGCTCCAAAGTCAGTTTTTACCAAGATCATGTGCCTTGCGGCATATGATGAACGAGAATTCCTCAGAGCTTTGGTAAAACGAAACATTCCTTTAAATCCGTAGGATTTTGATGTTGGTAACCAGAAAACTCATAGGCCTTTGTGCCGTAGGTACAATATGAATACACTTCAAAAGAGCACTAAGAAACTTAATGACTTTCAGTCCAGACTAAACTTCCGACCTATTAGTAACATAAAAACTAAGACGAATCGGTCGTTTAAATCCGTTAGAGTTTTGTTGTTAGTATACGACCAGAGCACTTCAGATCATTCCCTCAAATACAAATCTGATCCATCTAACCAATCTTGGCGGGGCGGTGACCAGATATCGATCTCTTCCACATCACTCAACATCAGTGCGGCATGAGGTACATTAGATGGGATCACGATCACATCCCCCGCATGCAGATCCATCGTCGATTCTTTATCAGCTCCAAACCAGAATCGCATCGTGCCTTTCACGACCTGGCTGATCTGTTCATGCTCATGTTGATGTAGTTGTACTTCAAATCCGCCTTTAAAGTATAGTCTGGCGGTCATCATTTTTTCGCCTGTGACAATCCGGCGCTGCATAGATGGATTGACCTGCTCGAGTGGGATGTCGTCCCAGTTCAGTTTTTTAATCATGTGTGTAAAATAGAAAAGAATTTAATGATTTCATTTAATACATTTGCTAAAGTCGTTTTTTAAAGAGTCCCTTACCGCTTATTCATGTTGATAAAACTGGACGAAAACCATATATTTTATTCTGCTTATTCCAGGCTTTACCCACTGATCCGCAAGCCATACGCTGTAAAAATACCCAGGCTTTTAAACCCGGTCAGGACCAATATAATGAATGCATGGATGGCAAACAGGGTCAAACAAAAATACAATCCTACCAATAGGCTTTTGAAGATCGATTTATGCGCTAGTGGTCTGTGAAATCCCCAATTGGCATAAGCCATAAAACTCAAAAGAACCACTAAAAAAACAACATTGTCATCTACTGAGAATGAAATTTTAAACAGCCAAGTGGCTATGTAATTGACCGATTTGGCAATGATCAAGAGTAGACTATACATGGAAAGCAACACCATTGAAAAAACAATATATTCTACATACATGAGGCCACTTTTTCGCCGATGCAAAAGCCAAATCGTCAAAGCTAACAATGGGATCATGGCAATATTTAATAATTTGCTGTATACATTAAAAAATTGCCCGTAGTCGTTTTGTACTTGAAACAAGGTTTCTTTGAGTTCAAGTTCTTTACTTTCGATCCATGCGGCGATCGCCGTGATCAAGAAAAAAAAAGTAAACAGATTGAAGTAACGCTTCCGTTTACCCACTACGATATATTCATAAGCTAACTGACCCGGATCTAAGATCAGTTTTTTTACTAAGAGGAATATGCCTTTATCTACATTGGTGATGGCTTGAATACATTCATCAATGATATACTTCAAGCTAAATCGGGTTACATCTTTTTTTTGGCCGCAGGAATTGCAATAATTTCCGGTGAATGAAGTATCACAATTAAGACAAGTATATTTCATAAAGTCAATCTGCTGCTACCTAAAGCTTATTTGTTTTTAATCCGGATGAGGCTAGGCGGTCAAAATTAATACAATCCAGTGATGAATAAATTGCATAATCCTTATGCAGGATGATAATCCATTCTTTTTTGAATGTCCAAGGCTGCTGCTTTACCAGCCCATTTTTCACATAGGTATAGCCCCAGATCGAGTGATGACGCTACTGCCCCGGCAGTGATGACCCCATGATCTTCGACGACCCTGTCTTGGACCACCTGAGCACAATAGGGCTTTAAGGTATCATACTCACTGAAATGGGTGGTTGCTTTTTTGTTTTTTAAAAATCCTGCAGCACCCAACAGCAGACTACCAGTGCAAATTGAGATTTTTAAGGGTACATGCGATGCCGTCGATAACCATTCCATAAAAGCAGAGTCTGATATCAGGGTGCGAGTGCCTTTACCTCCAGGCACGATAATCACATCGTAGCTACTCAGTGAAGTTTGCACATGCGTGGGTATCAAGGTGAGCCCCAAATGATCTTTCACCGTAGGAGTAAAAGCACAACAATCCCATTGTAAATCAGGCAAATACCCTAAAGTCTTGAGCCGGCTTATTGGGTCGTACACCCCTATAAAATCCAGCCAGGTGATACCATCGAATAGGATGTAACCCAATTTCATGACCTTAATGTAGTGCTTTTTTATGGAATAATATTGCATGGGCTTCTGAGATAATACTTGCGGTAGACCTTGTGCATGATGAGTGATTTACCTCGACAAATTTCCATTATCATACCAACATGAATGTAGTTCTTTACCGAATTCCCAGCTCAACTAAGAGTAATCGAATTAGCAAGAAAATGATCGGATCAGTTGGTCAGCTCAAGGACATCAAGTCCCGGAAATATTCAAAGACTTGTAGTTCTCACTGTTCTATTCCTCTTGAGATCCTACTTCAATTACTCCAAACTTCAATAGTTCTTAATAATAGGAATGAAAGGTGATTTTCTTAGAATTATTACTTTAACCTACTTTCAAATCCGACATTTTAATAGATCAGTACACTTAAGGTGTATAATCCATCAAAATAATATATATGGCTATTACAAAAACTAAATTTATTAAAAGAGGCGCGTGGCGCACTATAGAGAGTGGATGGAATGCACAATTTTGGGTTAGCTTCTTCAGGCCACAGGGTGCCCAAATAAAAGTAAGATATGGTGGCGGCTGGCCATTTGGATGGGATAGTCAAAAACAAACTTTAGATGGAGTCCATGTCAAATATGTCAAAGTGACTGGTTCAAGTATAGTGTATGCCCGAGTCCAGGTTTATGTACAAAACGATATCGAAATCACCTATACTTATTATCCCGGACCATTTAACGGACTACCTACTTAGTATATCCTATCAGTTCCAAGATTTTTGAAAATAAGGAATGTGCACTTATTCCTTGAATATTCTAAGAAGATGCTTTAATAAAGATTAGAGGTTAAATACTTCATCAATTCAAATAAACCATAGGCCATAAACTCACTGCATTATTCTGGATAAAGAGCAAGCTGACTTCATAAGCAAAATAGTCGTGGTCAAAAAAAGTCATATTGACTTGTTTTCTGCGTTAACCTGCGCGATCTGCGGGAAAAAATGGACCAGCTTAATACAAATATAAATCGCATTCGCTTTTCAAGCTAAAAACCTTCCGCAGATTACGCAGATTTTCGCTGATCAAAAAAATATATTGACATATTTTCTGCGTTCATCTGCGCGATCTGCGGGAAAAAATTGAATTGCTTAATACAAATATAACTCGCATTCGCTTTTCAAGCTAAAAGCGTCCAGCAGATTACGCAGATTTTCGCTGATCAAAAAAATATAGTTTACATATTTTCTGCGTTCATCTGCACGATCTGCGGGAAAAAATTTGACTTGCTTAAGTCAATAATAACTCGCACTCGATTTCCCAGTTAAAGCCTCCCGCAGATTACGCAGATTTTGGCTGATCAAAAAAATATAGTTTACATATTTTCTGTGTTCATCTGCGCGATCTGAGGGAAAAAATTGACTTGCTTAATACAAATATAACTCGCATTCGCTTTTCAAGCTAAAAGCGTCCAGCAGATTACGCAGATTTTCGCTGATCAAAAAAATATAGTTTACATATTTTCTGCGTTCATCTGCACGATCTGCGGGAAAAAATT
>JANOWJ010000088.1:0-24455 GCA_031417835.1 Saprospiraceae bacterium
CTTATACAATAACTATAGACCACACCTATCCCTAAACTTCAATACTCCAAATGAAATACATAAAAAAATCCTTGAAAATTATTCAGATCTTCAAGGATTAAATTAATATTGTTAACCGTCAACTTATTTTAGGACGACACAAAGTGATTTATTTTGAAATATTAGTATTTGGATCACATAAATTACCTCATTGAGGGATTAAATAGTCCGGTTTGATTCATGAGTTTTGTTTAGTAAAAAAATCAGCTAACCATGAATAGCTACGGAAGAGATGTTGAAATAATAAAACTGAATGAGAATGCACTTCCATTCGGAGTAGTATTTAATCCACAGCAAAAGGCCGTTGTGGAAAAATTGATGAATGGCCTTGCTTATAAGTCTATTGCTGCTGACCTTAATATCTCGCTGCAAGCAGTACGGCAACAAGCACATCGTGCTTACAAAAAATTAAATGTAGCCAATAGGATACAAGTACTGATACGGTATGGATTGAGGTGATAACAAAAGATATCAATCCTGTTGATAATATTTGTAAGAGATATAACACTAATAAGTAGTAAAATTCAAGCTAGACATAGTAGGAGGAATATAACGAAATATGAGAATACAACGTAAAATATCGCCGTTCGTAATTTTAGTATTTATCAGTTTAAATTTACAAGCTCAGGATTTATCCGATATTCGCAAGGCAAAGCCATTTGACTGGAATACTAGTGTATCGTTAGGCTCTAATTTTTTCCAGACGACGAGCAGGACTCCTACTTCATCACCATTTGGATATTACATCAATGTCAATGCATCCATGAGCATTTATGGATTTAGTATTCCTTTAGCATTTAGTTATCGAAATCAACAGTTTAATTATTCTAAACCTTACTTTAGACTAGGTATAAGCCCACGGTATAAATGGGCAAGATTATATGTGGGACAAAGTTCCCTAAGTTTTAGTCCCTACACATTGGCTGGAGTCACATTCAATGGTGGCGGTATCGCCCTTACTCCTGGCAAATTTAGATTGACGGTGATGGCTGGCAACCTTCAGAATCCGCGGGCCATATTGGACTCTATACAAGGCAGGCCCACTTTTGTCAATCCGTACAAACGATCGGCATTTGGAGCTAAAATAGGAATTGGTAGCACCTCTAAAAATATCGATCTCATATTTTTCAAAGGGAAGGATTATTCTAGTAATCAAAATGTTTCCGATTCGACGCCATTTAGACCCGCAGAAAACTTGGTAATAGGTATTCAATCCAAACTTTCATTTTTCAAAAACTTGATTCAATTTCAAGTCAATACTGCTGCCAGCGCTTTCACCAATAATCAAAATGCAGGTGAACTGGAAGTAGGTGATAATGAACAAAAATATTTTAATCTTGCTCAAAAACTAACTACGATAAATAATTCCACTAGACTAAATCTTGCCGGGGATGCATCTCTCAATATTAATTTAAATCATTTTAGAATAGGAGGCAGGTACCAATACATTGACCCTACCTACTCCAGCCTGGGAGCATTCTATTTTCAAGATGATAATGAAAACTATACGATCAATGCAGGTACTGATTTATGGAAAGGAAAGATAAATATTGATGGGAGCTACGGCCTTCAACGAAATAATGTATCTGGGCATCGAAGCCTGCAGTCTACTCAAAAAATATATGATGTATCTACCAACTGGTCATTGGCCAAATGGTTTGGATTCTCTGGTCAATATTCAAACTTCAATTTTAATCAGGAATCAGGATTGGTAGTGATCAATGATAGCTTGAGGTATGGTTCGATAACTGCCAGCAGTTCATTCAATCCATATTTTACATTCTCCGATAAATCACTCAGGCACAATATCAATTTTAGTTATTCTGAGCAGAATGTAAAAGATCTAAGCATAGATCCATTTGCAGGGCAAGATGCCAAAATCACCTCCAGCAATATCAATTACTCTGTTTCTAATAAAGTTAAGTTTTACACGATCAACACTTCGTTGCAATATCTCAATAGCATCTATGCAGGTGATCACTCCTCAAGATACGGAATGTACTTATCCGGTCAGAAATCTTTTAATAAGAATGCAATTCAGGCTCGAGGTCAAGTCAATTATTTTAAAAACTTTCTTGAAGATGAAGCCGATGGATCTCAATACGGTATGAATACGGGATTGACATTCAAAATAGCTAAGAAATACAACGTGGGCTTGAACATAAACTATGTGAATAGAGCTGCTGTGATAGGAAGATCTTATTCAGAATGGAGAGGAAATACTTCATTAAATATTCAATTAAAATAACATGAAGACTATTATTACTTTAAAAAGTGTTATTGCAATTTTAGGATTGATTTTCATTCTTTCCAATGAATCAGCCATTGCTCAGACAAAACCCTTTGATTTAAGATTTACAGCTATGGGGCCATTCCCTATTACTTACGATTCTTATATCGATGATTTTCCCAATGCCAATATTACTATTAGAAACAAAACTTCTCAATCTTATGAGTTTGAAATGTATTCTTCCATAGTAGGACCTTATGGAATATCGGGTGAATCCAGGATTCCACATTGTACTAAATCTATAGGGCCAAATTCTAGCTTAAATTTTCCTCGCGGTTCTTTTATTGATTTATGCATCAATTACCGTATAGCCGATTTTACATTTGATCAGCTACCCGGAGATCTTCAAGCTCGTTTGTTACAGAATCATATATTACCTGAAGGTGAATATGAAATATGTCTCAAGGCGAAAGAATTAGGCACTTCTGATATTGTATATGGCAGTGTTTGTTTTAAGTTTAATATAGTACATCCTGCTAGACCTATAATCCTACAACCTACTGAAAATGCATTGATAGATGCTACGGTAGTACCTACTATGATATTATCATGGACTCATGCAATAAATAATCCTGGAATAAGAGCCAACACTACATACAACGTAAAGGTCATTGATTTGGGGTTGGATGCTGACTATGCAGAAGATCCCAACTCTGTTTCACCCACCTATTCACCTTATGAATTAATAGATGACCCAGGGGTTATTCCAGTATTGTTTATAGAAAACGTAAAATTATTATCTTATTTAATTACTCTTTCAGATTTAAATTTCATACATGGGCACAAATATGCAGTGTGTGTATATGCTGCGAATGACCAACAACCATTAGGATTCGACTTAGTTAGGAGTGATTTAAAAGTATTCCAATATTCTAGCGAAGTTGAGCTCGAGTGTGGGCAAAACATATCTTTCGATGCAATATCACCGGCACAAGGAGCATATATACCTTTCACTCAGGTACCCTTGGTAATGAAGTACGCTCCTTATTGTGATAAATATCTAAAGTTTTGGGCTTTTACTAATCTTACCGATGAAACTACGGATCAAATAATCATAAATAATTTTGAAAGATCACCTGGTTGGAATTTCAACATCATCTCAAACCAACCCAATATAGTACATATGTTTAATGTGCTTAACTCTCTTATAACTGCTGTGAACCCCTTTACTGCTGAAGGAATTATCCCTCACATAATAGAAATTCAAAATCAGATGTTTAGATTGTATCGGGCAAATGGAAGATGGAAAAATGGTGGTCCCCGGAGATATTTAAACTATATCATCAATGATGGTATGGTATCTGGATGGGATGCTGATGCATTTTACTCCAGTCATTTAGCGTTGAATGATTTAAAATCAATGCCTACTCTTTTGAGAGGTCATCGTTACACATGGAGCAGTACGGATATAAAAATGGTATATTTTAATAAACCCGTCATATCTGCATCTATGACTCCTGTAGAGTTTACCGTAGGTATGCAAGCACCGCTATTAAATGCTCCTATTGGTGGCGCTAGTGTAGATACAGGCATAGTAGATTTCAATTTAAAATTTAATAATGTTTCAGAATCAATCCTTCCGCCGTTTAAAATATTTCAAATTGAAAATAAGGAAATAATAGAATATGCTCCCAGAAAAGTAAATGAATACGGAGTGATACAGGTATCTAAAAGTGAATCATTTAATGATAATCTGATGGCAAAAGGTATTCATCTGCAATTTAATGAAGATGATTTCTATGAAAATAATGGCACCAAGACACGACGATTGGATGCGGCAAAGCTTTCAAGTGAGTTATATAAGGATCTTAATTTTGAAGGTCGATTTACAGATACCGCTACTTATTATTGGAGGCTGGGCTGGTACAATAATCCTGATGCGATTCCTGCCGAAGTCAGCCTTTTGTCATTAGGCAACAGTGATTTTTACAATATTACTACTGTAGATAGTTTTAAAATAGGCAATGGTATAGTATCACCACCTCCTGTAACTATTGTAGAAGTACCACGCGATACAGTATGTGGTAGCAGTTGCACCGTGGAACTCACTTTAAATACAAATCTTATAACTAGTCTCGCAGCTGGTGATGAAATACATATAGGTAAATTTATAGCAACACTTACTGAGGTCTCCAAAACCGGTACGACATATTCTGGCAAAGCAAGAATTAAAATCCCTTTCTTACATAATGTGACCATCAAAACTACTTTCTCCAATCTCAGCGTAAATACAAACAAGATAGTATTCAACGGTGAAATGAATGCTGAATCAGGCGGTACTGAGCTAGAGTCAATAGCGAATATCGTATTAGACCAACCTATGCAGCTTCCGCTTGGCTGGGATGCCACCGTAAAAGGAAGACATACTATTCTCTCATTGACTCAAATGAAATTTTTATCAACGAGGGCTGATATGACGGCCACGATCAATTTCGGCGATTTATTGCCAGAACATATGACACTGCCTGAACAAGCTGAAATGTCAGGAACATTTTGTTTTCATCCAGGAGGATTTTCTGAGACTATGGTTTTTCATTTGTCGGAAGATATGCCATTTGATGATAATAATAGTGGCTATGGATTTGTACTGAAAGGCGGGGCTGCCACAGACACGGCCACTATGTGTTATATCAAGTGGGCATGCAAAGGATTTGAAGGATTTCAATTAGCCGGTGAAGTGCTCTTGTCAGAGTCCTTGCTCAATAAAGACAGCGGATTGGAAGCAAATGATGAACCTATAAGCGGTAGAGTAAAAGCGGGATTTAGATTTAAATACATACATGATGAATCTAAGGTAGAGTCGGATAATGGATTTATTTTACAAGCCAATATGGATGCCTTCCAATTTAAAGATTTTGAAGGCTGGGGATTTGACAGCGATACTATTTTTATTGATTGGTCGGATTCAGAAAACCCTCCTGGATTTGTCGTTCCTCCCGGCTATACGTATGCCGGCATGAATGATCCGCAATTAAAAAATGGCTGGGAAGGAATTTATATCCCCAAATTAAAAACGCTTACCCCCAAAGATTTTGGTATTGGGGTAAATACGCGGACAGTATTCTCAGGATCATCACTGATATTTGGCGAAGGCAAATATCATGTGAGCTTGAAAGCTACTAATATCTTCAATAATAGTTGGGCAAGAATGCGTGCCAGGATGGATACCATACAAGGTGTGATCAGTAGTGATGAAAAAATGATCCGATTTAAAGGTGGATTATTACTACCGTTTACGGATACTTCTTCATGGATAGCATTCGGGGGACACTATTCTGGATTCGATAGTATTCATTTGTATGTAGCTATTGCGGGGGATTCTGTACACATGGCAGACCTACCGATTGAATTCAAGTTTGATAACACATCTTTATTAAATATTGTGAGAGGCGCTGATCGTACTTTCAGAGCCAATGCCTGGTTTAATGGTGTCATGGATCTCGAAATGAATGCTGGGCATGTGCATTCTTCGCTTTCAAGTTTAAGCTATTCTGGTATCAAATTTGAAAATTTAGGATATCAATCAGGCCAAGGATTTGATCGGGGTGATTTTTCATTTGCGAGCCCTCAAAAAACAATGAATGGATTTCCGATACAATTAGATTCCATTGATTTTGTATCAGAGGGTGGATATCAAGGCTTTTATTTTAAACCGAAAGTGGTATTAGTTGGGGATGTAAATGGATTCAGTGCAGCGGCTGGGTTGAATCTTTTATTCAAATTTAATACTGGCGGATCTTATGATTTTATTGATGATACTAAATTGGAATTGAAAGATGTAGAACTCGATGTAAAAGTCAGTGGATTTGAACTTAAAGGCAGGCTCGCATTTATCAATAGAGATGAAGATAAAGGAATGGAAGGAATATTAGCGGCTAAATTGCCAGGTGGTATAGCTGCTCATCTTAAAGCAAAATTTGGCACTAAAACAACCAATGAAAATGCAGCATTTAATACCGCGGCTAATTTTTCCTACTGGTATGTGGATGGTATGGTCACTTTTGGCAATACTGGCATTCCTATGTTTGCAGGCATGAGTCTTTATGGCATAGGAGGTGGTATGTGGTATCATATGAATCAAAGTCCTATTACTTCTACAAGTTATGCAGGATTGGTAGGCACAGCCACCGATACAGCTAATTTGAATTATAGTACTCTTACATATCAGCCATCTTTCAGCAGCCACTATGGCATGAAACTGCAAGGTCTTTTTGGATCCGAAAATGAAGGTAAAACTTATAATATGTTATTGGCAGTATGGGCACAATTTAATACCAATGGTGGTCCCAATGTAGGCTTAGATGGGGATTTGCGATTTATGGGCGAGTCTGTAGCCAAACTCGCAAATGGCGATGCCGAAACCACAAAAAAATCAGTATGGGGTGATGTACATTTTGTATACAATGGTCAGCAGCATTTTGTGCAAGGCAATTTAAACGCCTATGTCAACGTGACAGTTGGCGATAATAAAATATTTTATGGCAAACTACCAAGAGATAAAATGGTAGAAGCAGAATTTTATGCAGCAATGGCTGGAAATACCGAAAGTGATACGTGGTATTTAAAAATAGGTACACCAGAAGCGAAAGCAGGGGCAAGATTCGATTTAAAAATAAAAAAAGTAGATATCAGCGCCTATCTCATGGTGGGACATGGGTTGCCAAATGCGTTGCCAGAGCCTGACCCAGGCTTCATGGCTATGCTTAATACCTCTGATGATAATTACCTAGGAAGCTCAGGTACCGAACGATCAGGCATTCTTAATATGGCTACGGGAATAGGAGCCGGTGTCCTTATCAAAGACACATTTTCATTCCACTACCAGCCATTTTATCTGGATGTAAATGCGATCATAGGAGCTGATATAAATATTACTCATAATCCAGAAAGGAAGTGTGCAGAGACAGGCCTTGCCCCTGGAGTAGATGGCTGGTATGGAACTGGGCAATTATATGCTGGTATAGACGGGTCATTTGGTATAGAAGTAGATATATGGTTTATAGAAGGTAGATTCGAGTTTTTGCGTGGCTCTATTGCATTGCTTATGAGAGGTGGCCTTCCCAATCCATCGTGGTTCTATGCCAAAGGTGCTTTTAAATACAGAGTGGCAGGCCTTATAGAAGGCACCCATGCCATGGAGCTTAATATGGGTGATAAATGTACTCCTGTAGGTGCTGGTAACCTTTTGACTGGCATGACCATTATTCAGGATCTTTACCCTGCTGACAATGCACAAGATGTAAGTGTGTATGTCACTCCCAAAGCATTGATCTCACCATATGTAAATCATGAAATAGAAATATTTGATGTTGATCTCAATAAAGAAAGAATATTTAGAGTAGAATGGAAATCTAATAAATTAAAAAAAGGAGAGACTACTATAGCTTCCAATCTGAATCTAACCGATGGCAGTGAAGTTTATATGGCACCGAAAGCTGTACTAGATGACCTATCGTGGTATACTATCGAAATAAAGGTAACCGGTTCCGAAAAAAAAGGAACTGTATGGACTGCAATCCCCGGTTATGAAGAATCAAAAAAACACCGATTCAGAACTGGAGTGATGCCTGATGAAATCAATGAGGACTGTTTAGCTACGACTTACCCCATTATAGGTCAAAACTATTTCCTTAAAGATGAGGTACCAGGCTCACCTGGATATGTAACATTACGGCTAACGGTTGATAGATTACTTTATAGTTCTAAGGTAAGTCCTTCTGGAAGATCATATAATTACCATTATGAAGCTAGATTTTATAAGGTTGGTGATAGTGCAATTCAGCTTAAAAGAACCATAACTATTGAAAATTTTATGTTTTTAAAATATCAAGTATCTGCATTGGCAAATAATACTACCTATCGATGCAAGATAGTAAGAGTGCTGGATCCATCAATGGTAGCAGTAGCAGTCAATCCGGAAATATCCGCTGCACTAGCTACCGAATTAAACAATACTTTGGCAACAACATCCGCAAATGCTACCCTGACTAATGTCAAACAAGAAGGATTTAAATCCACGGCTGATGTGCAATTTGCCAAGACTGGTGAATTGGCATATTCTTATAAACTGTTGCCTCAAAAATTTATGAAATTTAATGGCGCAGAAGCAGATGTTATACCTACTGAACATATTTTATTTGAATACAAATTTAAAACTTCACTGTTCAATAAACTTACTCAAAAAATAGGTGGTAAGACATGGAGTGCTCATAAGCTATCTTTTGCTGGTATAGATATATTTGATGCAACAGCTCAAATCACCGAACCGTTTGATAAAATCGATCTACAAGGATACACCACCGTAGTACCAAATCAGGAATCAAAAACCTATCCACCATTGGTACAGTTTGGAAGTAATTTGATTTATTCACAAGGAGAGAATTATGGTGATATTAATAAATTTGACTTTTTATCTTATGATGCATTGGCTAATAGACATAAAAATTCAGAATTATATAAATTACCAAAAGACCTTATAGATTTTATTGATCCGCCTGGTGCACCTTCTATTAGTCTAGGTCTTTCTGCTGCTTGGAATTACCAGACTCTCCAATACAGATTTTCTGATCTTACGATTCAAGGGTTTCCAGGTATGCTATTATTTGAACCTCCCCATGGCAAAGCTCCAATTAATCAAGAAGAACCCACTTTGAAAGATGTAGTTTTAACTTCAGGTTTTTCGGGTATTGCAGGAGTCTCCTCATCAGGATCAGGGAATGTATCCAGCACATCAAGTTCATCGGCCGCCACCACTTCTACTTATTATACCACTACCACACCATCTAATAATACATCAACTGCACCACCTAAAACCTCACCTACTACTACACCATCTACAACTACTACAGCCGGTAAAGGGAATATTACACCGGTGGTTACTGATGGGTCACCATTCGAAATAAGACTACACCATGGTGTACAGATGTACAGGCAAAATAGGTTTAATCAAGATGTGTTATCATCGAAGGGAACACCGGATGTTATGGCTTGGCTGAAAACAAAAAGTATCAGTATAGAGAGAAGGCTATCAGAATATATTCTTAGAAATCCAAGTGGATATATAGAATGTATAGATGTAATGCCTATGGGTATTATTTACTATGCACCACTTATTCAAGTAGGTAGTTATAACATAACTTCTAAGATCACAGCCAATGTCAGACTCACCTGTCCTCCACCACCACCAATAGATTAAAAAAACTATGAAACGAAATATACTTATTCATTTATATATCACAGGGGTCATAATGCTCATGACTTTCGGATTGTTATCAGGTCAGAGCGATGCTATAAAATCAACTATTCACCTAATCAGCAAATCCACTGACACTGGTATCGTGCTGCGTTGGGCACCAGATAGGCCGCTAACCTGGTTTCTATCGCTAAAGTCGGGCTACAAAATAGAACGGATGGAGCTGAAGGATACTAAATCTTCTATAGCTGATGGTGTATTCAATACCGTGGTACAAGAACTAAAACCGTGGCCTTTGGATAAATGGCAACCTATCTCACCACCTATTACACAAGACCAAAATGTAGCTGTAGCGGCACAGATGATCTATGGCACCAATTGGAAATATCAAAATGATAAAAATGCTTCTTTTATTGCCAAAGCAGACGAATTAAAAAATCGATATTCTTATAACTTATTGGCGGCTGATTTTTCAGCACCAGCAGCTACGGCAAGCGCTTTGCGATGGGTAGATAAAAATGTAAAGCCTGGTCATGTATATATCTATAAAGTCTCCAGCCTCGCCAAATCTACCCTTTTCGAAATCAGCCCAAGTACTCTTGTAGTACGAGAAAAAGAACGCATTAAGGTATCTATACCACATATAGATTTTATAGATCAAGGTGATCGGGTGGTCTTCTTACGATGGAATAAAGACATCCATCAAAAAAACTTTACAGCTTTTTTTATCGAACGAGGTGATGGAAAGACATTTACCAGATTGAATAAGACACCTTATATCAGTGATGATTTTAAACAAGACTCTTTATCTACAAAGTATTTTGTATACCAGGACTCCACCGAATCCAATTATAAAAAATATCATTATCGCATCATCGGTATTACGCCATTCGCAGAATATACTGAGCCATCTCCTATCGTGATACAATATAGTATAGACAAGACCCCTCCTCCTCCACCTACTCAAGTCAGAGCCACCCAAATAGGCCCAGATAAAATAAAAATCGAGTGGGATCATCTTGGGGCTTCTGATCTCAAAGGTTTTTTTGTAGGCCATTCATTTAATCCAATAAGCGATTATAGTATTCTTCATCTAGATCCCGTTTCTCCTAACACTCATTTTTACATACATGATTCAATAAACACGCTTAAAGCGAATCATTATATCATTGCTGCAGTAGATACCGCCGGTAATGCAAGTTATTCGCTCAATGCCTATGGTCATTTGATAGATAGCGTACCTCCAAATGTGCCTATGGGCCTCAAAGGAAAAATCGACACCAATGGACTGGTTCATTTGACATGGAATGCCAATAAAGATCCCGATATCATGGGCTACGCTATTCATTTTTCGAATGACTCTAGCCATGTCTTTGCAGTGGTGACTAATAAACCAGTATTGAGCAATAGTTATGTAGACACGATCATGTTAAAGACACTTACCAAGAGAATTTATTATAAAGTCGTAGCAATTGATAATAACTTTAATTATTCTGATTTTTCGCCTGTTCTGGCGTTACAAAAGCCTGACCTCATCCCACCTAGTGCGCCAATCTTTACGGATCATAGGCAAGATACCGGGACCATCACATTATATTGGAACGCCAGTACGAGCCGGGATGTAATCCAACATCATCTATATCGAAAAACGGTGGACACTGATTGGAAACTGTTAAAATCATTTCCATCGCCTACTACAGTCAGGTCGTATCAGGATAAAGCGGTGGAGCCATCCAAAGAATATGAGTATAAAATAGTAGCACAGGATGATGCAGGTCATATGTCTATTTCTGCATTCACCTTTAAAGCCAAATTGAAGGAAAAAATAAAACTAGCTGATGTAAATAATTTTGTCATTGTTAAAGAAGGCAGCAAAGCCATGCTGAGTTGGACTTCTTCCGCTCCCATACTAGCTCAATATATCATCTATAAAGCTATCGATCAGGGCCCATACGTAGCCATTGATAAGTGTGTTACTAAGTCATACATAGATTTAATAGACCCTGAACAAAAGAAGATATCCTATCTGATCAGGATCAGATATCCAGATGGTAAAATGTCGGACTATAGTCAAGCCAAACAACTCTAATAAATATATACTTAAATGAAACATACTGTTATTTTTTGTTTTCTGGCTTTGTTTTTGACGAATGAAACAGCCTCCGCTCAAAAAAGCGTAATCTCTGCTATAGCCCAGGGATATCTAGAGGGCTCCTGTAATAATATATTTATGTCAGCGACCATCGGCCAGACCTTAACAGGGACTTTTTCCTGTGGCGGTTATGATGTGATCGTCGGATTTCAACAACCGGTCGATCCCACGACTACGCCACATCATGATATCCAATGGATTGAAGGATTGACCATTTATCCCAACCCGGCAACCAATCATCTCAATATTGAAGGGACTCTTAAATCTAATGTGAAAGAAATCACCTTTACCATTACCGACCTCCTGGGTCGACAAAATAGAAGAATGCGACCATCGATATGGAACGGCACCTATCAAATCCTGATCCATGATCTATTGCCGGGTATGTATCTGCTATCTATATCCAGCCAGGATGCCGGAGTACAATCCATCTTATTTAATAAACTGTAAATCTTATCATTTTAAAAATATCTCTTATTATGAAACGCTTCATTTTTATCCTGAGTCTATTCATTGCCTTAGTAGGCCGGGCCCAGAACCCTAATACCGGGTTTTCATTCCAGGCTTCTTTCAAAGAAAAAGATGGCAAACCTGCTAGCAATAAAAAAATACCCTTGCGATTTATTATTCTCAATGAATCAAACAAACCTATCTATACAGAAGATCAATCGCCTATTACAGATCAGTTTGGGTTGGTCAACCTGGTGATCGGCGGCGGAGCAGCTTTCGCGAAATTGGATTGGAGTAAAAGCACCTCATTGAAAGTAGAGTGTGATGCTGATAATAATGGTTCATTTGAATTATTATCTTCTGGCCCCCTTTTAGCAGGGCCATATGCGGGTACCAATTCTGCTGCTGACTCTATAGTAGGTAGTAAATACATCCAAGTAATTAAGAAAAAAGGCAATACCAATCAAGGAATAGTCGAATTGAATTTAAAAGAAACCGTGTTTGAGGAGTTAGCACTCAGGAAATTTTTGAGATGTGACTCGGTATTCGTAAGTGACACAACTCCCAAGGGTGTTATATTAGTTTTTGATAGAATCAAATGTGATTCCGTAAAATTATTTGATGATAGTAAGTTGTTAGATATAGTAAATGCAAGAATTGATGATTCAAGAGAAAAGATTTTTGACGAATTAGCAAGAAGAAAATTCCTGCGTTGTGATTCTGTATTCGTAGACACATTATTAAATGATATGATCATTCGAGTTTTTGATAGAATCAAATGTGATTCCGTAAAATTATTTGATGATTCTCATTTATTGGATTTGGTTAAAGTGAGTCTTGGTCCTACTCAGGATTCCATCAATAGCTTAAAAAAGCGCGTCGTAAAGATTGAGTCATTGCCTATGGGTATACCTGCACCGAATAACGTTGACAAAGGTCAAGTTCTAAAATGGAATGGCAGTGCTTGGTTAGCCGATACTGACCTTACCTCGGTGGGAGCAGGTACCGCAGCAACAGCTGCCCCGCTGATTGGAGATGGTTCTGCTGCTAAACCTATTACGCTGGGACAAAATGGCGCAAAGGATGGTCAAGTCCTGCGATGGCTCAATGGTGGGTGGGTAGCTGCACCTGAATCTGCTGGACCGCAAGGACCCAAAGGAGATCAAGGTCCAGCTGGACCTATCGGCCCTGAGGGACCAGCAGGAGCCACTGGTCCACAAGGCGCTAAAGGAGATCCAGGAGTGCAAGGAATTCAAGGTATAGCTGGGCTTCAAGGTCCCAATGGCCCTCAAGGTCCGGCTGGGGCTCAAGGAACCGCTGGCGCCAGCGGACCGCAAGGCACGCAAGGTCCACAAGGTCCAGCAGGCAATTACACAGCGGGAGCTGGAATTTCGCTTGCAAATAATATAATTACTAACATAGGAGATACAGATCCATCTAATGATCTGACTACTATAAGTCCGGCAGGAGGAGATCTTACAGGTACTTTTTCAAATTTGCAATTAGGTCTTAATTCGGTAGGTATCTCAGAATTATCAGACAATACAGTAGGCACTACCAAAATTGCAGATAATGCAGTGACATTTAATAAATTAGCTCCCGGCGCAGCTAATACACCACAAGTTTTAAAATGGAACGGATCATCGTGGGCACCCGGAAGCGAATCGGCTGGGGCAGTGTATACAGCCGGTACCGGCATTGGTATTGCCAATAATCAGATTTCTAATACAGGCGTCTTGTTGACTACAGTACACGCGGGAGATGTCACAGGGGTCTATAATAATCTTCAACTCGCCCCTAACTCTGTAGGAATTACTGAATTATCGGACAATACAGTAGGCACTACCAAAATTGCAAATAATGCAGTGACATTTAATAAATTAGCTCCAGGCACTCCAAGCGTATTACAGGTATTAAAATGGAATGGAAGCTCTTGGGCTCCAGGTGCCGAAAATACCGGTACTACTTATACCGCTGGTACTGGAATCACCATTCTTAATAATATCATCTCTAATACAGGTGATCCAAATACAACCAATGAAATACAAACATTGAGTTATAATAGCAGTGCCAATCAATTGAATTTATCTTTAGGTGGTGGGGCCGTTACCCTGCCCTACCTATTGCCAGCTACAAATTTTGCCGGAGATGTAACCGGTCAATCTAACAATTTACAAATAGCAGCAAATGCTGTAGGCAATACCGAAATGGCAGATAATGCTATAAATACAGCAGAATTGGCCAACAGCTCCGTCACTAACTCTAAACTAGCTGACAATGCAGTAGGCACTCAAAAAATAAATGATGGGGCTGTGGGTTTAGTGGATTTGGCTTCGCCTCCTGCCGGCAAATTATCACTTGCGGGAACATTTTTAAGATGGAATGGTTCAGCGTGGTCTCATGAGGAAGAATCAAGTTTAATCTCCGAATTAACATTTATTGGAACTTCTGCTTCTGGTGCTTTTTACTCAGGAAATAACACAGTCGACCTTGGCAATAGTTCCCATCTTTGGAAGAAAATTTATTGTGCAAGTAATGTGATTGCTACCTCTGACAGAAATTTAAAGAAAAATATTAATCCCATACAATATGGTTTGTCCCAGGTTTTAAAAATGAAACCTGTAACGTTCAATTGGAAAGCAGAAATAGAAAAAGAACAAAAACATATTGGCTTTATAGCCCAGGAGATCAATGCCATTATTCCGGAAGTGGTAGATATTAGTAAAACTGACAAGGGTATAGATCAATATGGAATTAAATATTCCGATCTCATTCCTGTACTCGTAAAAGCGATACAAGAGCAACAGGCTATCATTGATGCTCAAAATGAAAAATTGATCCAATTGCAATCAGGGCTTGCTGCTTTGCAGGCTGTTTCTATAGATTCAGCATCGAAATCAAAGGATCAAACACTACAAGTAAAAAAATAACTTTGTTTGGGTTAGGCTGCCGACGATCATTGTCGGCAGCCTGATCAATGCAATAACCGCCCCACCCGTTAAAGCCCTTTGTTTCGGATTCGCGATGTTCATGGACTGGTGGATATTTCATAAACGGTGGTTTATTAGGATATTCAAGAGCCTGTGACAATAGCTTCTTATTCTTCAAAACACACTACTTTCAATATTTTATTTATCTTCATGATAAATAAATACGTTACCTCACATCCTGAGGTTCATGCAACAGGCCATCACCATATTTCATTTTCTGTTCCAGGGCGTATTATTATTTCAGGTGATATTGTTTGGTTATTTGTATGCCAGTTCCCAAAAAAAAGAAATGGTCTACTTTGCTATTTTCCTCTTTTTACTTCTAGTTAACTTTTTGCTGAATAGTACAGAGTTGTACGGCATCACCGATCATGCCAATTTTATGTATTCAAAGGTGTATAATTTTATCAATACTCCGATCGTCATTATTGCAAATATATTTTATATCATGTTTCTCAAAACATTTTACACCGGGTTTACAAAAAGCAAATTGTTTTTTCAAATTTTGAACGTATTAAGAATAACATTAATTTGTGCTTTGATCGGCTTCTTCATTCTTTTTTTCTTCGATATTATCTCAAACCTCTTATTCAATATTCTACACTTGCTCGGGATTATAGCAGGTATTTGGCTGGCCATATTGATTTATAAAGAAAAACTGCCTTTCGGCAAGTTTATGGTACCGGGATTTGTAGCCAATCTTACTGGGACGCTATGCACGGTGATCTTATTATTGTTTCAAAATATACATACAGACCATGTTCTGGTGCGAGATTATCCCTATACCTTCATTCAGCTCGGTCTACTTATTGAAATACTGTTTTTTAACTTGGCTATAGTGAGCAAATGGACCCGACTGGAGCGCGAGGAGGCTATCTTTGATTTAAAGTCGGAGCTGGCTATTGCACAATTGAGATCACAACTTAGTAAAGAGTTGCACGATGATATTGGCGCGGAATTAAGCGGTATAAACCTTTACAGCCATATGGCGACCACGCAGTCTTCCGCCGGCAAAATGGAAGAAGCAACTAAATCGATCTCGGTGATTCGCGATTCCAGCACCAAAGTGATCAATCGACTCAAAGACATCGTCTGGGCTATTAATCCTGTCGAAAATGAATTACAAAATCTTATGGATAAGATAGAAGAATTTGCGAGATATGTTGTCAACGCAGTAGGTATTCAGGTAGAGCTCAAAATTCCAGAAAATTTGCCGATTTTGAACTTTTCCTCCCAGATAAAACATCATTTATTCCTGATCAGCAAAGAAGTCATCAACAATGCTGTAAAATATAGCAAAGCAACTCATGTAGTCATCCAGGCTGGTCATAAAAATGGTATCTTTTCTCTGATGATAAAAGACAATGGAATAGGGTTCAATGTAAACAATGTACCTCAAGGGAATGGACTGAGCAATATAAAAAGGCGAGCCCAGGAGATAAATGCAGTGCTAGATATTAAGTCTTCTCCTCAGGCAGGTACTGCAGTTCGGGTCAGTTGTGCTATGAAATAATTTTCAAGGCTGGACTTGAAACAATCTAGAATTGGCCAACCACCTCATACATTTCAAATAATAATCCCTATTTTGCTTTATTAATAAAACAGAAATGAAAAAAACAAACCTATATTTTGTATTGCTCTTTTTGGTTACCTGTTCGGTAAGTCAAAGCATGGCACAAAAACAATTCCGTGCATTATTGTTCACACGTACCATGGGCTTCCACCATGAATCTATCCATGATGGAGTCGCAGCCATAAGAGCCATGGCGGACAAACACTTCTTCGATGTAGAATGGCATGAGGATCCTGCTCGATTTACGGATAATAACCTGGCTAAATACGATGTCATCATCTTTCTCAATACGACAGGGGACATCCTGAATCCTGAGCAACAGACTGCTATGGAAAAATTTATTCGCGCCGGTAAAGGTTTTGTAGGTATTCACAGTGCTACAGATACTGAATACGATTGGGAATGGTATACTAAATTAATAGGTCGATCCTTTAAAATTCATCCGGCCATACAAACAGCCAGACTGAAGCTCACGGAAAACAAATTTCCGGGCATGGAAGGATTTCATGATAATCATATCTGGACAGATGAGTGGTATGATTTTGGGCCGGAAAAAATCAATGATCTAAAGTATATTTTGTCAATAGATGAGACTAGCTACAATCCAAAAGCCCAGTGGGGTCAAAATAAAAGTGAGGGCATGGGATCTTTCCACCCTATCGCATGGTATCATGATTATGATGGTGGTCGAGCTTTTTATACCGGTTTGGGTCACATTCCTGCAGTGTATCGAGACCATGTGTTTTTAGATCACTTGTATGCTGGTATACTGTATGCGGCGAAAGGGAAAAAGTAGCTTTACGAATATACAAGACCTGAAGAGGGAAACAGTCCATAAACCTTATTGACTTTTTGGCAGAGCTGGCAATACACCGACTATAAATTTCCAGCTTTCGCCTAATGAACTATGTCCTAAGGATGGCCACATGGCAACATCGGCGGGTACATCAAATTGTAAAATCGAAAAACTAGTAAACCACAACGTTATTTTTTCCGAATAGTGTAGTACACACAAGTGGTCAAAAAATTGCGTAAATAAGGTAGTTTTCTGATCCACCAAAATTGATGTCTGACTTTAAGCTTGAATTTTAGTTCGTAGATTGGATTGATTAAATAAAAGATCTTATTGATTATGGTGTAGCCTTCCGTAGCGAGGATGCGTTCGAACCGTTCAATAGATATGCCGGTACTTTTCACCTCCAATAGATTTTCGATGGTCTTTGGATGCTCACCCACTGATTTTAAAATCCAAGTAAAAATTGGCATAGGCAATAAATGGAAATAGGGCACCTGAGCCAGTCGACTCTCACACATTTGTTGATGCCCTCCAAACGGCATCTGCCAAGGAGGAAATCCCAAAAAGATCTCCCCATCCTGTTTTAAAAAATCCCCTAATTTTTTAATCAATCGGGCTTGATTTGGAATGTGCTCAATGACATCTTTCAGTATGATCAGGTCATATTTTTCTTGTTCAGGAGGTATGGGCACATCGTATATATCTGCACACACAAACCGGATCTGACCTTGCTCGATGGCATCTTTCATCATCTCTCGTGCAAACTCTAATCGGCTATCGAACAACTCAATGCCAGTACATAGATGACCTAGCTCAACAAATGCTTTTAAAACTCCGGCTTCAGCACATCCGATTTCCAATACGTTGAGTTTTTTAGCAACGTTTTTTCCAGTCAATATAAAGGGGATAATATAATTTTTGGAGTTGAGATATTGATAGTTGAAATAAGTCTTTTTATCCTGATGAAAATCAAACATGCCACAAAATTACAACTAAAAGTTAGCTTCATCGAGTATGCAAATAACACCTCGATGTCAGAGAGATTTATCCCGGAATGGAGAAATCTCAACGAGCGATGTTTTACTCAGTTTTATTGGGTTTTCCCTATAGAGACACCGTATTTTCGTCAGTGGATGTTGCAACGATGATCACTTAAATAGTTACGGGAGATTGTTTATTTTTTTCAATTGTATCGAGGTAAAAAAATCGTTCTCCTTCGAGAAAGTTCAAACTATTTTAAAAAAAACTAGATATATTAAGTAATTATATATATATTTGCCCTGTCAAGAATCGATTTTTTTGATTCGAGGCGAATTTAATTTTATTTATATCACTAGTAATTAGAAACTCATGGCAACTAAAAAAGTCGTAAAAAAAGCTGCTAAACCTGCAGCAAAAAAAGCAGCTCCTAAAAAAGCCGCAGCAAAAAAAGTAGCTGCTAAACCAGCAAAAAAAGTAGCAGCAAAAAAAGCAGCTCCTAAAAAGGCTGCTCCTAAGGCTAAAGCAGCAAAAAAAAAAGTAACGCGTAAGCCTTCTGCAGCTTTCATGAAAGCTCTTACGCTGAGTCCTGCATTGGCAGCAGTCATCGGAGCTAAACCAGTACCTCGTACAGAAATAGTAAAAAAATTATGGGTGTACATCAAAGCTAATAAATTGCAAGACGCTAAAAACAAACGAATGATCAATGCTGATGTAAAATTGAAACCAGTTTTCGCCGGCAAAGCTCAAGTGTCTATGTTTGATATGGCTAAATTGATATCCAAGCACGTAAGCTAATCCAATCCTATTCGGTGGAAAGCCGATTAAATAATTTTTATAGACTGCCGTCCAGGTGTATTCCGGGTCGGCAGTTATTTTTTATACCCTGTAGCGGCGACTTCAGTCGCTGAACTCTCAACTCTGTAGTGGCGACTTCAGTCGCTGTGTCACTTTCACTCCAGACACTGAAGTACAGTCTACTAAGGATACAAAAATCTTGCGCGTCCCGTTGTGGGATCGACAGCGACTAAATTCGCCGTTAATCGTTCAAAGAGACATCATAGTAGAACGCTCCATTTTTTAATTAAGAATTCGATAGCGTCATGACTAAAAAAGTATGCCCAATCCCCACTTTTATTTAACTTTAAGTTCCTTAATAGCATGTCGTCATGAAGTATTTCTTTTTATTGATTCTAGTCTTTCAATTTCAGTTTTCTCACACTCAAATTCCTTCGGGACAGATTAAAGGACCATTCAAACACTTCAGTAAAATTTATCCGGGTACAGAACGCAATTATTGGCTCTATATACCTGCACAATACGATGCAGCCAAGCCTGCCTGTGCGATGATCGTACAAGATGGTATAAGTCGAGCTGCTGGTTGGAAACTATCAGATCATCTGGATACTTTAATCTCTACTAAAGAAATCCCGGTGGTGATAGGTATTTACATAGATCCTGGTCGTGTGATATCAAACGATACTACCAATTTTCCACGGTACAATCGAAGCTTGGAATATGATGGACTTGGCGACCGATATGCAAGATTTCTGTTAGAAGAAATCATTCCAGAAGTGAAAAAAGGGTATAACCTCAGTGACGATCCTGATGATCGATGTATAGCTGGTGCGAGTAGCGGTGCGATTTGCGCCTTTAATGCAGCCTGGGAGCGACCTGACGCATTTCATAGAGTATTCAGTACTATTGGGACTTATGTGGGCTTGCGTGGAGCAGATGAAATGGCGACCCTCGTACGCAAGACCGAACCAAAGCCGTTGAGGATTTTTCTCGAAGATGGTTACAATGATCTCAACATCTACGCTGGTGATTGGTACCTTTCCAATCAAACAATGTTAAGTGCCCTCACCTGGGCGGGTTACGAAGTGAATCATGCATGGGGTGAAGGAGCGCACTCCAGTGTGCATGCGCTGACGATCATAAAGGACGCGTTGCGGTGGATATGGAAAGACTATCCCGCACGCGTGGTCAACCAAATCGAACAATACAAAGGGCTACCATTAATACTTGGTCAAGCAGGGTGGCAAGAAATCAAAACGCCATTGAATTACCTTGACCGGATAGCTTCAAACACTAAAGGGGAAATTTATTTTACTTCAAGAGAAGGTCATGGCACTTGGATCGTCCAGGAAGATCTTTCAGTGATCCAGGCACCTCATTACATCAAAAACTATAGTGAGATAGCGTTTGATGCTCAGGATCGATTGATCGCAGCCAGTAAAAATACACCTGGCATCACTCTAAATGATAAATCAATTTCAAAAATATTGATTCAGGGCATAAAATGTGATAAGATCGAAACTACACCGGGTGGCTTTTATTTTAATGTATCGGACAAAAACAAATTTGGATATTTTAATTATGCCGATAGTAAGATCACGTATATGCCTACTACAGGTAAAATACACGGAATGGCAGTGAATACTGAACATTCATTTTTGAATGTCATGGAACACGATGCTGTATTTGGATCTTCTTATAAAATAATTAAAGATGGTCGGTTGGATTTTGCACAATCCTATATCCATTATCATATTCCCTATGGATCTACCACAGCTGAGGCCCGAACAGGCGTGGTCGATACCGCCAACCTTTTGTATACCGCGACCAATATGGGTGTGCAGATCTCTGATCAATTAGGTCGGATCAATATGATCTTGCCTGCACCAGGAAAGTTTGTCAGTGATTTGGTCTTCGGCGGCAAAGAGTTCAATCAACTTTTTATCATAACTAATGGTAAACTGTATCGCCGCATCCTGAATACGCGAGGCAAAATACCTTGCTCTAATCACCTCAGACCGCCGCGACCTAGGATGTAGACTCTTCCTTTAATTTATTCACTGGGATTAACCGTTTCTAGCATATTTCCAAAGCCTTCATTATTTGGTTCCCATAGTTCTACCTTATGCCCTTCAGGATCTATGATCCAGCCAAATTTGCCATAATCATACACTTCCATTTCACCGGCGATTTGCACACCTTCCTCTTTTAGTACTTTTAATAGCGCCTCAAGGTTTTCAACCCGATAGTTAATCATGTATTCCTGATCGCCTGGTTTAAAATAGTCTGTATCTTTTTTAAACAGACTCCAGACAGTATGGCCCGTATTTCCTTTTGAATCTTGCCACGAAAAAGTGGCTCCATATTGGTCTGTGATGATACCCAGATGCTTGCTATACCATGCTTTTAAAGCGGCGGAATCATCAGATTTGAAGAAAATTCCGCCAAGTCCAATAACACGTTTCATTGTCATAATTAATGGGTTAAAAAAAGAAAGATCGACCAAGACCTTTGCATTTAGGTAATAAAAATAGTAAAAAGAGTAAAAATTAATCAAGTCGATTAAAAGAACAATTCCATATTTTATATTCGTGGCAAAGTGTAAGACCGCTTATCGACCACAATGCACCAACAATATGCTGATATCGCTCGGCGTGATACCCGATATCCTGCTGGCCTGCCCTATTGTTCTGGGCTTATGTTTAGTCAGTTTTTCTCTGGCTTCATTGGATAAGGATTGTAAGCCTCTGTAATTAAAATTTTCAATCAGACGCATTTCTTCCAGTCGATTCATTTTCTCCACCAAATCTTTTTCCCGCTGCAGGTATCCTTCGTATTTGATATCAATCTCTGCCATTTCAATAGACTCTGTTGAATACGTAGCAAGTTGCTCAGTCAGGTAAGGCACCTCCTTTTTTAGAGCCGTGAGCGAGACCTCGGGACGCAACAATACATTGAGGAGTTTGACTTTTTGTGATAGCGGTGCACTACCTATAGAAGTAAGGTAACCATTCATCTGATCAGGGCTTACAGAGCCAGTCTTGATAAAGGATTGGATTTGTGAAGATTGATATTGTTTTATTTTTACACGATCATAGCGTAGGTCACTGCCTAGAATGCCCAGGCTATAAGCTAGCGGTGTTAAGCGCATATCGGCATTGTCTTGGCGGAGCAGCATTCGATATTCTGCGCGAGAGGTAAACATCCGGTAGGGCTCGTTGGTCCCTTTGTTGACCAGATCATCTACTAAGACTCCGATATATGCATCTGATCGTTTGAGTATAAATGGCTCCTCTTCTCGTATAGCCAGATGTGCATTGATACCTGCGATCAGCCCTTGGCATGCTGCTTCTTCATACCCTGTAGTACCATTGATCTGGCCTGCAAAAAATAAATTTTTGATTAAATGTGTTTCTAATCCCAATGACAATTGTGTAGGTGGGAAAAAATCATACTCAATAGCATAGCCTGGTCTGAACATTTTGACATCTTCCAAACCCGGGATTTTCTTTAATGCTTTATATTGAGTCTCTTCTGGCAGTGAAGAGGAAAATCCATTTATATAAATTTCACAGGTGTCACGACCTTCCGGCTCTATAAAAAGTTGATGGCGATCTTTGTCTGCAAATCGATTGATCTTGTCTTCGATAGATGGGCAATAGCGTGGACCTAATCCTTGAATGCGCCCGGCAAACATGGGACTTTTATCAAATCCGGTTTTTAAAACATCATGTACTTCTGGATTGGTATATGTGATATAACAAGGCAGTTGATCTACCAATGGAGGGGTATCTGTGTATGAAAACTTTCCTGGAGGATCATCGCCGTGTTGCACTTCCATCCTATCATAATGCAGACTGCGACCATCCACACGAGGTGGGGTACCTGTTTTCATTCGGCCACTTTCAAAGCCGAGTGAGATCAATTGCTCAGTGATACCGGTAGCTGCTTTTTCACCTGCTCGCCCGCCACCAAATTGTTTTTCGCCGATATGAATAATGCCATTGAGGAACGTACCATTGGTCAGTACGACGGCCCGAGATTGGATGTCAATACCCATAGATGTTCGGACACCATGTACTCTGTCGTCTTTGACCAGGATGCCACTAGCCATATCTTGCCAAAAGTCAATATTGGAATGTGACTCCAGCATGCTGCGCCATTTGTGTGCAAATTGTGATCGATCACTTTGAGCTCTAGGACTCCACATAGCAGGCCCTTTAGATCGATTCAGAATCCGAAATTGCACCATAGTATAGTCTGTGACAATACCACTGTAACCGCCCAGGGCATCGATCTCGCGAACAATTTGTCCTTTAGCTACACCCCCCATAGCCGGATTGCAAGACATTTGAGCGATAGTCTGCATATTCATAGTCATGAGTAAGACTTTGGAACCCATATTGGCAGCACCTACTGCGGCTTCACAACCGGCATGGCCCGCACCTACTACGATCACATCATATTGAGGAAACATATATAAGATGACAAAGATAGGGTAAAAACGAAACTCCGAACAACAAGCGTCATCCGGAGTTTGAATAAACCCAGCCTTTTAAAACTAGGTTTAGCACCTTTTCATGTACAGTAAGATCAATTACATTTTTGGCAATACCACTGCATCGATCGAATGAATAACACCATTCGATTGATATACATCATATGTCGTGATATTAGCCACTCCGCCATTCTCATCTTTTAAAGTGATGTTGCGGGCACCATTCATCATAGCCGTCAAAGTCCCACCACTGACGGTTGCGAATGTAGTTTTACCATTGCCTGCCTTGATTTTTTTTGCTATCGCATCAAAATCATATTTGCCGGCCACTACGTGGTATGTTAATACTTTAGTGAGGGTACTTTTGGCTTCTGGTTTTAATAGAGATTCTACAGTACCGGAAGGCAAATTTTCAAAGGCATCATTCACAGGTGCAAATACAGTAAAAGGACCAGCACTTTTTAAAGTTTCTATCAAACCTGCCGCTTGTACAGCAGCTACCAGGGTAGTATGAACTTTAGAGTTTGCTGCATTTTCAACAATGTTTTTCATGGGATACATCGCTTCTGACCCCACCATCACATTTTGTGAAGTCACATACTGGCAAAGCATCAATGAAGCTACCAAGATGAGCATTGAATTCAATTTTGTTTTCATAAATAAACTGTTTTTTTGTTTTAATAACATTTTGAGATACCT
>JANOWJ010000089.1:0-2552 GCA_031417835.1 Saprospiraceae bacterium
CTCCAAAAATATTACCACCGTTACCTACAATCATCTCAATCTTCCCCGTACATTTACTTTCTCAGGGGGTAATACGATCGAAATGACTTATGATGCATCAGGCATGAAACTCGCAAAGATAGTAAAGCAAGGTACTACTCAAGTTTCCCGACAAGACTATGTCAAAGGTTTCGAGTATCACAATAGTAAGTTACAGGCGATATATCACTCCGAAGGCCGAGTAGCTTACTGTGACGCCACGCAAACCCAAAGTATCACTGCCCCCATCAATGGTGAGACCAAAAACTTTAAAGCGGGAATGATTACTGCTGCAAGCTCTATCACTGGCTCATCTAATGTCACCATGCAAGCTGCTACAAGTATGACCTATCTACCAGGATTCCAGGTAGAGCAGGGGAGCACATTTTTGGGAAATATATTGCCTCCGCCTTGTGTCGCAGCTACTGCTTACGAGTATGTGATCAGAGATCACCTCGGCAATGGAAGAATATATTTTGTTGACTATAATGGGAATGGTATTGTAGAAGAGGCTAATGGTGAAATTCTACAGGAAGCTCATTATGATCCTTGGGGATATGCACTTGGTGGTTCCTGGGTGAATAATTCTAGTGTGGATAATCTGTACCAGTACAATGGGAAAGAAGTGAATAATGATATTGGATTAGGATTGATGGATTACGGGGCGAGATGGTATGATCCGGGGGTGGGGAAATGGACAAGTGTGGATCCAATGGCAAGCCAGTTTCCGTCTTATTCGCCCTTTAATTTTTCTTTAAACAACCCTATTCGATTAATTGACCCTGACGGTAGAGCTCCTTATGATGTGATAATAAAAGGTGCTGAAAAACAAGCTGCATTTAATGAATTACAAGCATCGGTTAAAGGACAGCTTACTTTGTCTATGGATGTAAATGGTAAAGTTTCTTCTACACAAGACGGAACGGGTAAATTGTCGAAAGATGCACAGCAACTAACAAATGCAATTAATGACAATTCAGTAGTTGTTAATGTAAATGCAGAAAATACAACAACAACTCAATCAGGTAATTTATACATCGGTGGTGCTTTTTCAGGAAATACTGTAACAAAAGGGGCTAATGGAAATACAGTTGTAGCAGAACAAGAAGTAAATCCAGGTGTATTAAATAAAGTTAGTACAGCTCACGGAAAGCCGGGAGCAGATATTTTACACGAAGTAACAGAAGCATATCAAGGTGGTTTAATATCTCAAAAAAATGGAGTTTCTTCGCCAGCTTCAAATCTGCCAGGTTCGGTATATCAAAAATCACATAACAGAGCCACTAATCAATCAGGTCAAATATCTGAAAGAATTTATGATGCTTCGGGCAATGAAATGCAGATGCCAGCAAGCGGTGGATATCCTGCAGGAGTCAAGAGTGCTGATTGGTATGTGAATGATAAGAAAGGTAATAAAGTGATTATCCAAACAATCAAATAGCTATGAAAAATCTTATTTATCTTTTATCGTCAATTGGATTGTTATTTTCTTGTACCAGTACAAAGAACACATTGTCAGTAAAGAATGATAGCGATACAAATTATCGAATAGATAAAATAAATAAAAACAATTCTTGGTATATTATATATGCTGAAAGAAATGACTCTTTATTCAAGATAGTATCGTATGCAGAAAACAACATAGGTCAGAACTGTAGAAAAATTGTAGTTGGTGGAAAATATGATTTTGAATTAAGATCAAAAAAAGAAAATGCACCTATAATTAGAGGTGTTAAACTTGACCCAGTTGGCTACACGGGTTGTTACGTTTTCGATAAAGAGACAACTATATGTTTAGAGCCTAAACGAGGAATATACGACCTGTTTTTTACAAATGATTTAAAAGGAATTTGCTATCTCAAATAACAAAAAGCCCGAGCAGTCGGGCTTTTTTATTTAGCATAAGACAGTTTAATATTGGCAGAAGCCAGTAAATTATCAATTGCATAAAGAATGCAATGTTTATCTTCTTCGGGCAGTCCATTTATTTGCTGTATTCTTTTGAGCTTTATAGGGTCTTTAAAAGTATCAGTTGGTTTACTTCACCCAACATGTAACCTACGATTGTTTCCAATAGTTCAGCCATTTTTTTTGCCACTTTCACCGATGGGTCATCTTGTCTCTTTTGTATCTACCAATTACAGCTATCATCAATCAGCGATTCACCTATGATCATGCCAGTAGGATACTTAATACTTACCACCAGATCGGCGATGTACCCGCCACCGAAAAACTGATCTCCACCCAATCCTATAATGAGCGTGATGAGCTAGCCACCAAAACCCTAGGCGGTGGCCTGCAAGCGATAGACTATTCTTATAATATCCGCAAGTGGCTGACAATGATCAATGATCCATCGGGACTAAATGCAGATCTATTCTCACAAAAGCTTTATTATAATGCTCCGCCTACTACTAATAATGCGACTTTCAATGCAACACCTCAGTATAATGGCAATATCTCATTCTCTGAATGGCGTACCGGAAGTAGCAGTGGCATCAATGGATCTACTCGCAATCTTGCAGGCTATGCTT
>JANOWJ010000090.1:0-7004 GCA_031417835.1 Saprospiraceae bacterium
TCTTCGTTTCAGCTTCAATTATTACCAATTATTCAGATCCTTCATCGATCTATACTTACGATGTACCAGCAGGCATGGCTGATGGCGAAATAGTCAATATTACTGGATTGACTTCGACAGGGCGGTATGTCCGGATTTGGGCTGATTACCCTACGGCTAGCGCAACCAATTTCATTCATTTTGCAGAAGTCATAGTCAATGGTTGCCTTCCTTCTGGTCCTACTTGTTCTGATGGCATACAAAATGGCACAGAGACTGGTGTTGATTGTGGTGGTACTTGCCCTGCATGTAGTGGAGGATCAAGTAATGCTTGGTCAGCAACTACGACTTCAGCGTCAACTTGGCGTACTGGTGTAGTCCATATTGGCAAAAATAATACGAACCAAGGTCCAGAGACTGGATATAATTTATATGTGACAGGTGGCATCAAATCTGAAAAAGTAAAAATCGAACTTCCGACAACTGGAGGCTGGGCGGATTACGTATTCAATAAAGATTATCATCTCCTCCCGATCAGAGAAGTAGAACGCTTTATTAAAGCTCACCACCATCTACCAGGCTTTCCTTCTGAGTCTTCGATCATAAAGGCTGGGGGATTTGAGATGGGAGATATGATCAAACGGCAACAGGTGGGGATTGAGAGTTTGTATTTGTATATAATTGAATTGGAGAAGAAGGTGGAGCGGATGAAGGTATTGGAGAAAAGATTGGAGGGGTTGGAAGCCAGAATTCGACATAATAAAATCAACTAAATTTTATGAATAAAAGATTGTTAGCCATATTGGCGATATTATTTGTGGGATTTCCTTTTGATTTTTATGCTCAGGAAGTTTGGTCAAAAACTTCTATACAGGACAATTTTGAAATTTCAAGCCTTGTCTCAATAAATGGTGATTTGTATGCTGGATTAATAGGAGGTGGAGTTTTTATGTCTTCTGATGAAGGACTGACATGGCAAGAAAAAAATGTTGGACTAGGCCGTAAGCCGGTCTCTGCAATTTTGTCAGATAAAGGAAAGATTTATGCCTCTGTTTTTACTGAAGGCTTGTATATGAGTAATGATAAGGGAGACACTTGGAATCTACTTAAAAATTCCCCTAGTATGTTCATTTTTGCTCTTGTTTCGTCCGGACCAAATTTGATTATAGGATCATGGGAAGGTGTTTTTTATACCAATGACTTCAATTCATGGCAAAAGGCAACAATATCAGGGGTGAGAAAACATAACATCATATTAAGTTTGTATATCTCTAAAAAGGGGCTTTTTGCTGGTTCTGGAGGTTATATTTTCAAAAGTATGGATAATGGAAAGAATTGGACAAGTTATCCTGCGAATACTAAATTTGATATTATTAGTTTCACAGAAAATGACAAAGATGTTTTTGCAGGAACGACTGGAGAAGGGATCATCCAGTTAAATGCAGATGGATTGACTTGGAATAAGAAAAACCCGACAAAAACGGAAAGCGAGCTGACAGTAGCCTCTGCTATATTAGTGGATTCAAATACGCTAATTTCATGCTCACCTCAAAAGGGATTTTTAGCAGATGGTACTCAAAAAAATGCGGGATATCAAAATATTAATATAAGGGCGATAGCAAAGCATAAAGGCCATTATTATGCTGGCACATACACATCTGGAGTTTGGAAATTAAAAGCTTCTAACAAAGTCATAGAGCTCGAGAAGCGAGATAAATTTGAATTTTCTACTTCCCTTTCTCCCAATCCCGCTCGATATGGTGCAGCATTGAGTTTTTATTTGAGTCATTCCACAGATGTGAAGATCGATATATGCAATTCAGTGGGAGGAGTTATACGATCAATCAATTTTATTAGTTTAAGTTCAGGGAATCATGAAGTAAAGTTGAATGATTTAAACTTATTATCAGGCATTTATTATATTCGAGCACAAGCCCTATCTGAAATTCAAATCAATAAACTAATAGTCGTTTTATAATTATTTAATAGTCATTTAAAGGTTACTTTCATGAGCAATAATTTTAGAACCAGCTATTTGGTTTGTTTAGTTCTTTCGAGCCATTTTATAGTAAATGGCCAAACAGAACAAGCTGATTTAAGATTCAGGCAGAATTCTTTTTTAGCCAATAAAGTTGTAATCCCTCCATCGCCTGAAGCGGGCTCCATGAGTAAATTTGGAGATTACAAAATCAATACATATACAGGCCTTCCTAGTGTCTCGGTGCCCCTAACATCAATTAAAGGAAGTGAATTATCAGCTCAATTTGGACTCTCTTATGATGGAGGTGGTATAAAGGTGGATCAGGTGCCAACTTGGGTGGGTGTAGGATGGTCGCTAAATGGTGGCGCTGTTATCTCCCGTTCGGTGCGTGGTGATGTGGACATCGAAGCAAATTATTTTTCTAAAGCAAACTTGATTAATCAAAACTCAATATCCTCTTATCCATCTTGTTTTGATGAAGCTGATTTTCTTTTTAAAGTAGCTCGAAAGGAAATTGAAACTCAGCCTGACATTTTTTATTTTAATACGGGATCTACTAGTGGTAAATTTTATATTACTGCCAATAAGGTGATTGTGATGGCTGAGGTACAGGATGTAATCATATCTCCGACATATTCTGCTAATGGAAACATAGATAGTTTCGTTGTCAAAGATGCCTTTGGAAACAGTTATTATTTTTCTACCACTGAATCAACTTTTGTTAATTATCCTCCAGATTATTTTAGTACTAACGGTTCTACCATGAGGGCATTTGAGAATTTTACATATAATTCGAGTTGGTTTCTTACAAGAGTTATTAATGCTAATAATACAGAAGCTATTGAATATTCATATTACGATGATGGGCCATACAATCCATTTCAATATTGGAACCCCTACGCATATCGATCATTGACATATTCCACAGGTAATATGGCAGGATGTGGTGGGGAATTAGGTCAATGCCAAACTTGTGGAACTTCAACAAGTGAAAGTAACGGATCGCCCACGAGCACGGCAATTCTGAACAGACGGTATTTAAGCGAAATTATATTAAAAAGGGGAAGTATTGCAATTGAAAAAATTAAATTTTCTTCCACTGCAAATTCATATTTAGGTGGTGGAAGAAAGTTGGATGAAGTCTCTTTATACAGAGGGCCAAATGCAAGTGTGCAATTAATTCGAAACTTCCTTTATTATTCCAATAAGACTGGCAGACTTACGCTGGATTCTCTGCGGACCAAAGATGTAACCTTGACGGCAACCACACCAGCATATAAATTTGAATATAACAACATTCAACTTCCTTCATTTGACTCCAAAGCCATTGATCATTGGGGTTTTTACAATGGTGCGCTCTCTAATTTAAATCTATATCCTTCTTGGGCAAATTGTATTGGCAAATTCCCAGGAAATGTCTGTTATGGTAATAATGGAGCCCAGGTAAGTCCTGCCAATAGAGACGCATCAGAATTGAATATGAAGGCTGGAGCATTAGAGAAAATTGTTTACCCCACTAAAGGATCTACCATTTTCGTGTGGGAGTCCAATAGAGCTGTTTTGTCCTCGTGTTCTGGAGATCAGGAATCTATCGTAGGAGGATTAAGAATTAAAAAGATAGAAAACTATAACCAAGCTGTTCAATTGTTAACTACAAGAAGTTATTCCTATACATTGTCTAATGGCAGTTCCAGTGGTATACTCTTTTATCAGCCTCAATATGTAAGCTCCAATGTTTATCATACTTTTGCTTATCCTGGTACCTGTACAGTATCAAATTTTGATCATATGTGTACTAACGATGTAATAGCATCTACTTCAAATTCTTCGCTCGGGGCCATACAGGGTAGTTTGGTTGGATATAGTAGGGTTGTTGACTCTTTTATAGGTAAAACTGTGTATTTTTATAATAATTACCAGCCGACACCTGCTGGTAGTACGAATGCCCAAAATGAGTTTGATATTCAAGATTTGGGTCAATTAGTATTAAAAGAAGAGTATGATATTAATAACCTAAAAGTCCATTCCACGGCCTTTACCTATTCGTTTAATGTAGGAGAAACTAATAGATATAAAGAATTCTATGGCCTTGTTGTAGAGCCATTTGATCAGCTTGATAATAAAACAAATATTTGTAAACTGGCTAATGGCTCCTGTATTAGAAAACTTAGTCAAGAAGGCCTTAGTGAGTGCCTTCAAACGGTCGTGGGAACATCACATTATCGGCGAAAATCTTATAAACTCACTCAAAGATGGATATACACTAAAGAAATCATTGATATCTTATATTATTATTCAGGTGGAAATTTAACTGGCAGTGTGGAGAACAAGCAAACATATAGTTTTGACAATTATAATGTCACTGCCCCGACCAAGATTGAAATGGTCAATAGCGATGGTAAAATTTATACCGTAAAAAATAGTTATCCCTCGGATCTCAGTATCACCGCACTTACATCAAGAAACATACTTGCTATCCCAATCGTTATTGAAAATCAACTCAATAATAGTTTAGTAAATAAATCTAGGACTGAATATACATTATTTAGCTCTACGACTCAGATACCGAGTGTAACTGGTACTTGGATCTTGCCTTTTAGATTTTATGAAACATTTATAGGTGGTACGGAGACCCTCCGAGCTACGATAGATCGATATGATGCTACTGGTACGGGTGTTTTAGAAATCCGAAAACAAGATGATTCACCTGTCACGGTATTGTATAGTCAAAATTCGATGGTACCATCTGCCAAAATCATCAATGCGTCGTACCTTAAATGCGCATTCACCGGATTTGAAAGTTCTGATGGTAATCAAGGAAGTTGGGCTATTGCGACCACTAGCAATATCTCACCGGATGCCAATTCCAAGACAGGCCTGGGTGTATACACTGGTACTGGCACTATCACTAAGTCCAACGTAGCTGCTGGCAATTACATTTTGAGCTACTGGCTATTGAATCAATCAAATGCATTGACTATCAATGGTGTTGGTACTACTGCAGTATCATCCTCTATATCTGCTGTGGCGGATCCAGATGGATGGAGATTTGTGCAACATAAAATAAGTACGACTGTAGGTGCTAATGTGACAGTCAATGGCGTAGCTGCCGTATCCATCGACGAACTCCGACTGCATCCTGTAAATGCTTTCATGACCACCAATAGCTACAATAGGAACACTCGACTGCTATCAGGTGCATCTAATGAAAATAGCCAAACTACTAAATTTGAGTATGATGGTCTGCTCCGCCTCACCGGTATTCGAAATTTCAACAACGCATATCAAAAAATAGTAGACTATAACTATAAGACGAGTGCAGCTACCTATAATTTTATCAAAGGAAGCGATGTATTACAAGATGTTCCAGTAACATCGGTAGCTGGTGTAAATGCTTTGACCGGAGGAGCCGTCAGACGGATGTTTGATTATATGGATGATATTGGCAGGCCACAGCAAAGTATCGGTGTAGCGCAGTCCCCAATCAGCAAGGATATCATCATGCCACACACCTATGATTTATTCGGTAGAGAAGTGAATAAATATTTACCCTATGCAGATCAGACCAATTCAGCTAATGGAGCTTTCAGAGCTGCTGCTACTGTGGATCAAACTTCTTTTTTTAATAGTCAGTTTTCAGGTGAAGGTGCGTATGCTAAGCACTCTATCGCCTATGAAAACTCTCCTCTGAGTAGGGTGATGAGTGAAACTCCTCCAGGTGCTGCATTCAGTACTCATCCAGTTTCATACGTGTATGCTACAAATACGGGCAGTGAAGTACGAAATTTTACCACCACCAATGCTTATTACCCTGCCAATACCCTTCATAAAGTGACTCGTTTAGACGAAAATGGAAATTCAGTGATCACCTATACAGATAAATTAGGCTTGAAAGTGATGGAGTCGGTATCTGGCGCCCAGACCTATTATTTGTACGATGGCTTACAAAATCTGATCCAGGTGATCCAGCCTGAGACCGTGGCACAATCACCTACTGATGCCTTTTCCTCCACAGCTATACAAAATGGCAGTTTTTTATACACCTATGACCTGCTCAATCGACTGATCAGTAAAAAAGTGCCGGGTACTTCTAGTCCATATACCTATATATATGATCGATTGGATCGCGAGGTACTCAGGACAGATCCCAACGGCACTAAGCTTTTTACCAAATACGATATCCTCAGTAGGGTAGTACTGACCGGACGATATAATGGATCTGCTACCATCACCAATACCGAAGGATTGTATGAAACTGTCACTACGACCTCGCCTTATTATACATCGTCCACCTCATACCCCACCAGCAATATCGATATCTATACTATCAATCACTACGACGATTACAATTTTGATGACACAGGAGGTGATGAAGTAAGTTATACAGCACCTACCGGGAGTACGGTCACTTATAGCTCACAATATCCCTATGTATTAGGTAAACTTACCGGCACCCGTACAGCTATACTCAAGCTCGATGGATCTGCACCTACTGCCTATATAGAAGACTATCCATTCTACGATATTTTCGGTCGCGAGAACCATCATAAAAATGTGCATCATCTGGGTGGTACAGATCTCTCCTGGATGAAGTACGATTTTCCGGGACGCCTACTCAATACTAGGCTGCAACACAATACTTCCATCACCACAGCCATCGTCAATCAACGATTCACCTATGATCATGCCAGTAGGATACTTAATACTTACCACCAGATCGGCGATGTACCCGCCACCGAAAAACTGATCTCCACCCAATCCTATAATGAGCGTGATGAGCTAGCCACCAAAACCCTAGGTGGTGGCCTGCAAGCGATAGACTATTCTTATAATATCCGCAAGTGGCTGACAATGATCAATGATCCATCGGGACTAAATGCAGATCTATTCTCACAAAAGCTTCATTATAATGCTCCGCCTACTACTAATAATGCGACTTTCAATGCAACACCTCAGTATAATGGCAATATCTCATTCTCTGAATGGCGTACCGGAAGTAGCAGTGGCATCAATGGATCTACTCGCAATCTTGCAGGCTATGCTT
>JANOWJ010000091.1:0-35612 GCA_031417835.1 Saprospiraceae bacterium
ATATCGAGCTATGCTTTATTGGCTTATACAAGGTTATATCCTAATTCCTTCATACAAGTTTGCTAGGTCCTAAAAATTATCCAAATGCCAATAAGTCGTGACTTATTAAGCAGGCCCTAATTACTGGCTTTCTCAAAGATAGCTAGCAATTCTTCCAATCTTGATTTTAATTGCGATCGATCGATGATAAAGTCTAAAAAACCGTGTTCTAACAAATATTCAGCAGACTGAAAATCTTCGGGTAATTCTTTTTTGATAGCCTCCTTGATGACTCTAGGTCCCGCAAACCCTATCAAAGCTTTGGGCTCGGCCATATTAATATCGCCCAACATCGCATAGGATGCAGTGACACCGCCGGTAGTGGGATCAGTCATTAAAGATAGATACGGCAATCCGGCATCTGCCATCAAAGTCAGTTTAGCAGCGGTTTTAGCTAATTGCATCAAGGAATATGCTGATTCCATCATGCGGGCCCCACCTGACTTAGAGATGATGAGCAATGGACATTCTTGTTCCAAGCTGTGATCAATGGCTCTGGAGATTTTTTCACCTTCTACACTGGATAATGAACCGCCGATAAAACTAAAGTCCATAGCAGCTATAGTGAGGTTTTTTTTGCCCGTTTTTCCGAAAGCTACTGACAATGCCGAGTTGAGACCTGATTTTAGTTTAGCCTCTTCCAGTCTTTTGTCATAAGCTTTGAGGTCTTTAAATCCCAGGATGTCGATGGCTTCAAGATCCTCAAATAATAATGTATACTTCTGATGATCAAATATGATGTCAAAGTATTCGTGACTCCCTATCCGTACATGGTGATTACATTTCACGCATTTATAAAAATTTTCCTGTAATTCGGTTGAGGTGCTCATGTGCTTACATACTTCACATTTGTGCCAAATACCTTCAGGGGTCTCCTTCTTGTTTTTGGTAGTAGTTTGTATGCCGTCTCTTAACCGTTTAAACCAACCCATGCTTTAGTTTTTCTTTCAAAGTGCCTCGTAGTAGGGAAGCAAATATAAGGAATCCGCTTAATTTAGCCTCTGATCCAAAGCGATTGAAAAAAATGAATATTAGTCTTATAGGGTATGGCAAAATGGGTAGAGAAATCGAGCAATTATGTATTGCAAAGAATCATAATATATATTCAATTATAGATCCGCTACTTAATACCGATTTATCCAGTTTACAAGGTACAGATATTGCCATAGAGTTTACACAACCTGCAGCTGCTATCCATAATATCAGATATTGTATAGACCACAATATCCCAGTAGTCAGTGGCACTACAGGATGGCACGACGAATTAATTCATTTGCAAGCATATTGTCTTGATCAAAAAGGTAGTTTTTTTTATTCTTCCAATTTCAGTGTCGGAGTCAATCTTTTTTGGAAAATGAGTAAAATAATGACCCAAGTGATGGAATCTCATTTTGAATACGGTCTAGGTTTACACGAAATCCACCACGATCAAAAAAAAGATGCTCCCAGCGGTACCGCAGTCACTTTGGCTCAAGAAATTTTGAGTGTTTCGCACAGATTTAACAATTGGATGGCGGCTCCAGAGTTCAAGCTAGCCGCTAATGGAAGTATACCGATATCGAGTGAGCGTGTGGGCAATATGCCTGGTACTCATATGATAGAATTTCGCAGTGGCCACGATCGAATTGCGCTTACCCATGAAGCTTTTTCGCGAGCGGGCTTTGTAGCTGGGGTAGTAGCTGCCGCGGAGTGGTTGATTGGTAAAAACGGTGTATTTGGGATGGACGATCTATTTGACGCCTTACCGCATTAATTACCTTTTCATGTTTTTTGGAAATAAGCCCGTCTTCCCTTGCTTATACTTGACTCCACCTTTGCGGCCGTATTTTACAGTTTGAGCTTTATCGGCCGGGCATCCACTGCCAACGGCACAAGCTGCAGAACTTAAAGCAAAAAGGAGAACTAAACCAAATACAAACACGTTGAACAGTCTCATATCAATCTGTTTAAGTATCCAAATATATGTAAGAACGAGGCAAAAAAAAACCCCACTGACAAGAAATGTCAGTGAGGTATGAACACACTATGAGAACACCCTATTCTTATGTCAAATTATTAAACGACAATTAAATTAAATCATCGTATTACAAATCTAAGCTTTTTTTAATCTACTTTGCAAGAAAAAATGAACTTTATTTTATAATAATGATTTCAAAAAAATCGATAGAAGAAGTAATTCAAGCCGCTAAGGTCGAGGAAGTCGTAGGAGACTATGTCAATCTCAAGAGAAGTGGGGCTAATTTATTGGGTCTTTGCCCATTTCATCATGAGAAAACGCCTTCTTTTTCAGTATCACCTTCCAAAAATATATACAAATGTTTTGGTTGTGGTAAGGCTGGAGGGCCTGTACACTTCATAATGGAGCACGAGAATAGCACATTTCCTGATGCAATCCGACAACTGGCTAAAAAATATGGGATCCCACTAGAAGAAATAACGGAGTCAAAAACGGAGCAGGAGTACCAGGACGAATTAAAGCGAGAATCATATACACTTATCAATGAATATGCCGCCACGGTCTATCAAGAGGCGTTAGCACAGCACCCCTCCGGCAAGACCCTAGCCTGGGCTTACTTCAAGGAACGTGGGTTTTTAGATACTACCATTAAAAAATTTCAACTCGGCTATGCTCCTGATCAGCGGGATTATCTCCTAAGCCGTATAAAAGAAAAAGGTTACAATCTTGATTCTCTGAAAGAATTAGGACTTACGAATAAAAATGACAACGATTTTTTTAATCAACGGGTGATTTTCCCCATTCATAATCTGTCGGGTAAAGTAATCGCATTCAGTGGTCGTAAGCTGGGCCAACAAGATTTTGGACCTAAATATATAAACTCTCCTGAGACCCCACTCTATAGCAAAAGTAAAGTGCTATATGGTATGCATCTGGCCAAATCGGCTATCCGAACAAAAGACGAATGCCTGCTGGTAGAGGGCTATACCGATGTGATCAGCATGCATCAGGCTGGAATACAACATGTAGTGGCGTCAAGTGGTACTTCACTCACACTGGATCAAATCCGGCTGATAAAACGATTTACTACCAATATAAAGATTGTATATGACGGCGATATAGCTGGGATCAAAGCCACACTGAGAGCATTGGAACTCATATTGGAAGAAAATATGAATGTCCGGATGGTCATCCTGCCTAGCCCTGAAGATCCTGATTCGTATCTTAGAAAAAATGGTAGTACCGCTTTTGAATCATATCTAAATGAACAAGCGGTAGACTTTGTATTGTTTAAAGCGTCGATCATTAAAAAAGAATTTAAGAATGACCCTATCAAAAAATCAGAAGGAATCACAGATATCATACAGACGATATCCCGTATACCCGATGCCATCAAACGCTCGACCTATATTCAGATCTGCTCTCAAGAGTTAGAAGTATCTGAAGAAATATTAATCTCTGAAGTCAATAAAGGCATTCGAAGAGAAATAGGCAAGCGCCGGACCCAACCGAGTGCACAAATAAATCAAGAAGTCCAGGATGACCCACAACTCCACCCTGAGCAGAGCGAACGCCAAATACTGCCTTTAGCTGAATTGGACGAACATCAAGAGAGGTCTCTCATCAGGGTCCTAATATTGTATGGCCATCAGATCATGGATGAAGGAGTTGAAAAGACACTCGCGCAGTATATCAATGAAAACATGGATGACCTACACGAGGAATTTGAGAATAAAATCTATGAACGAATACTCAAAGAGTACATTCACGAGCTTTCTGAAAATAAAACGATAGATACAAGTTATTTTACGAATCACACCGACCCGGAAATCCGAAAAGTGGCAATCGATTTGAGCACGACTCCTTTCTCATACAGTCATAATTGGGCAGATCGATGGGAGATGGAACTGCAGACTCAAAAACCACCTGACCAAAATTATGTCAGAGATTGTTACCAAAGCATCCTTCGATTTAAACTCAAAAAAGTGCAGAAAATAATCAAAGCCAATAAAAAATTATTAGAAGACCCTGGTTTGGAAGAATTGCAACAATTGGTCTATCTAAAATCTCAACACGAACTACTCAACCATCGCAATGCACTCGCTGAACTGTTAGGCATGCGTGTACTTGCCTAATCAGCCCACTCGGCTAGGAATAAATTAGTATCTCTAGTACCTCCATTAAAACGATTGGATGCAAATACTAGGTACTTTCCATTTGGTGAAAACATAGGAAATGAATCAAAAGTCTGGTCATAAGTGACCTTTTCCAACCCTGAACCATCTTCGTTGATCATAAAAAGATTGAAGGAATATCCTCTTGTAGCAGCGTGGTTAGAACTAAAGATGATTCGCTTGTTATCGGGCAAGTAATAAGGTGCCCAATTTGCTTTACCCAAGGTAGTCACTTGTCGCAGGTCAGATCCATCGATATTGCAAATAAAAATTTCCATCTCTGTCGGCTGCACCAATCCTTTTTGTAAAAGATCTACATATTCTTTTCTGGCCTCTTCCGTCTTAGGCCTTGAAGCCCGAAATACTAACTTGGCACCATCCGGTGAAAAGAAGGCTCCCCCATCGTAGCCTAGTGCTGTGGTGACCCGCTTGACATTATTTCCATTGACATCCATGGTATAGAGATCGAGATCGCCATCTCTGACGGAAGTGAATACGATTTTATCCCCTTTGGGACTGACAGTACCTTCGGCATCGTATCCAGCAGTGTGAGTGAGCCGCTTGGTAATCTTACCTTCCAGATCAGCAATATAGATATCAAAACTTTCATATACAGCCCACACATATTTGCCACTTGCATTGCGCTCCGGTGCAGGAGGACAGGCCTCCCCGGCTGCATGAGTAGACGCGTATAAGATTTGTTTATTGCCAGGCATAAAATAAGAGCAGGTTGTCCGGCCTGTACCGGTACTAATGCGCACCGGTGCTTTTGTTTTTAAATTATCCTGACCTGGGTTAAACCTGAATATCTGATCACAGCCATTGGACCAAGGTGCATAATCACTTTGGAAAGTAACCTGTTTACTGTCAAAACTCCAGTAAGCCTCTGCATTATTACCTCCAAATGTGAGCTGAGTTATATTTTTCAAGTGTTTTTCATCCGGATATTTGACGGGCTCCAGGCCATCCGTGCGCGTGATGCTCAACGGACTAGTACAAAGAGCTGTAATAAAAAATAATACTACAAGGCAATACTTCGCTAAAGGCTTCATTACAATATTTTTATTTTTGTCCTATGATCGTTGGTATTGGAGGAGTAAGTCGTGCCGGAAAAACCACTCTCGCTAACCTATTAAAAAACCGACTTAAAGGTAAGTCGATCTACATTGTTAATCAGGATGATTTTGTCAAAAAAGAGAATCTTCCGATGATAAAATCGCATGTTGATTGGGAGCACCCCCACTCCATCGACTGGAACCTCATGAAAAAAGAGATTCTTCGCCTAAAATCAAAATATGATGTACTGATCGTGGAGGGTTTATTCGCCTTTTATGATCGATCCATTTCAAAAAAATTTGATATCGCAATATTTATCCATATTGATCACAAAAGTTTTATCAAACGAAAACATCAAGATTTTAGATGGGGCAAAGAGCCTGCCTGGTTTATACAACATATATGGGCCAGCTATGTGCGTTATGGAAAAATAAGCCCGGATATACCGGTAGTCCTCTATTTGAATGGAACCACCCCTACTCCATTGGAACAAATCATCAAGCTACTAGTAAAATAGATCTGTCAAAAAAAAATTAAACCGATTTATTCAGTTGCGTTTTCTCTGCAAAATAATCCCCAAATCTTCTGATATCAGTCGCCAATTCTTTATTATTAGTTGCTTTAAGATAGGTTTCAGAAAGTCCTTTAAGGGTAAAGTATATCATACGATCCATTTCATGGATTTGCATTTCTTTTGTCCATAAGTCTATTTTGAGGGTATCGCCACCATTGCCATCATATAAGGATAGTAAGAAAGCTTTTACTTCTTGTAGTGTGCCAGCATTTGGCCCATCATCTGCCTTCCAATGGATTTGTGCGGGTACTTTATGTTCATCCAGAGTCACAGCAAGGAGTATTTGATTGGTCTCGTTATTCATAGCACAAAGAAACACAGTATTCTATTGTTACTCGCTTTATCCATTATTTTTTTTACCCAATCGGGCTATGACCGAGCTAGGATAGAAAAATACCCCACTGCGAGTGCCCTGTGCAGACTCTACCATACAATGGGCTACTTTTTCACTCTCTATGGGCGTAATGTTGGCAAAAAGTTTAGGTCCTAAAACTCTTAATGCCATACCAGCACCTGCAGCTAAAGACTCCAATGGTCTCACTTCCTCACGCGCTCCTATTAAGACCGAAGGGCGAAATAGATGTACGGCCCAAAAGTTTTTCCTTTTCACGTTATCTTCAATCAGCCCTTTCACTTGATTGTAAAAAAAAACAGAATCAGCATTGGCTCCCATCGCAGACACCAGCAGCAGTTGTTTGACTCCATGGTGTGATCCTATGGAACAGATTTGATCAATGTAATCATATTCAATATGATAAAAAGATTGTTTGGAGCCCGCTTGTTTCAAAGTAGTCCCCAGGCATATATAAATGTCATCCCCCGCGATCTGATCAGCCCATAAAGGGATCTCTTCAAAATCGACTAATACCGTGGTAAGTTTAGGATGGTCCACCTGTAAAGGCCTGCGGCTAAAGGCAGTCACCCGATCATATGCAGGGTGAGCAAGCAGATTGCGGATACAGTGAGCCCCTACCAATCCTGATGCTCCGAATATCAAAGCATGTTTTGAAGAAGATCGAATGATTAAGTCTTCGTCCATACGCAGCTAAGATAGCGTCGAAACACTTACATTTGTTGCTTACCTTAAAGATATTATTAGTTACTTATGAAACGATTTATGAGAATTCATGACCAGGATAATGTGGTCGTGGCTTTGGAAGAATTTAACAAGCTGGATAAATTGATGATTGGAGATCACCCTATCCTGATCTCAGAGCATATCCCTGTAAAACATAAGATTGCAATAAAAGATTTTCTTGAGGGCGATACGATCCTGATGTATGGGCTCACTATTGGTAAAGCTAAAGCACCAATCTTAAAAGGATCGAGGATCAGCACTGAAAATACCGTACATGCGACTGAGACTTTTGATACAGTCCAAAAAGGATATGAATGGAATGCACCAGGCACCCGTCGATTTGATGGTAGGACATTTAATGGCTATCACCGCAATGATGGATCGGTAGGGATTCGCAATTATTGGATCATCTTGCCTTTAGTATTTTGTGAAAAAAGAAATGTAGCGGTTATTCAAGATGCCTTGATCAAGGGACTGGGCTATCCTACACATAAAGATTTTAATGTCAATACTGAACATTTGGTCGAGCTTATGAAGTCAGGAGCGTCCGCCCAGGACATCATGGCGTCTAATATCTTGCTCACTCCTACCGATCTCTCTTCAAAACGAATCTTCAAGAATATAGATGGCATCAAAATCCTCAATCATGACCTAGGATGTGGAGGCACACGAGCCGATGCAGAATCACTCTGCAGGCTTTTGGCCGATTATGTACTCAATCCAAATGTAGCTGGAGCTACCGTGTTGAGTTTAGGATGTCAAAATGCACAAATATCATTATTCACGGATGCGTTGTATCAAAAGAATCCAGATCATGGTAAGCCCGTATATATCTTTGAACAACAGAAATACTCCAGTGAGCGAACATTAATAGCTGATGCCGTAAAACAAACTTTTATTGGATTGATAGAAGCCAATGAAAATCATAGAAAGCCAGCTCCCATAAGTAAATTATGTCTTGGACTGGAGTGTGGAGGATCAGATGGATTTTCGGGTATCACCGCCAATCCAGCTCTAGGCTATGCATCAGATTTATTGGTGGCATTGGGAGGGACATCTGTCCTTTCTGAATTCCCGGAATTGTGTGGTGCAGAGCAAGATCTGATCAATCGATGTAAAAGCAAAGAAGATGCTTTGAAATTTGCTACGCTGATGAAAACGTATAGTGACAGAGCTGAAGCTGTAGGTTCCGGGTTTTATGCTAATCCTTCTCCAGGTAATATTCGCGATGGCCTGATCACTGATGCCATGAAGTCATTGGGGGCAGCGTTAAAAGGCGGCACCGCACCAGTGACAGGTGTATTGGATTACACAGAGCGAGTCAGTGATCCCGGGCTTTATCTCTTATGCACTCCTGGCGGGGATGTCGAATCTACCACCGCAGAAGTCGGTAGCGGTTGTAACATAGTCGCTTTTACGACTGGACTCGGCACTCCGACTGGTAATGCAATCACTCCGGTAGTAAAAATTTCTACAAACAATATGCTCAATAACCGAATGCCGGATATCATCGATGTCAATGCAGGCACGATCGTCGATGGTGTAGATACGATCCAATCCAAAGGAGAAGAAATCCTAGAATATCTCATTCAGGTGGCTAATGGGGATGCCGTACCACATGCTGAGCGGTTAGGCCAAGATGACTTTATACCATGGAAGCGTGGAATATCGCTCTGATCTCTACTTTTTATTTTTAAGACTCTGTTTTGCAGCATGGACTGTGGCTTTAGCATTGCCTGCAAACACGGCATCATCATGGATCATCACGGGTCTTTTGAGAAAAGTGTATTCTGCTAAAATCAGCTTTCGATAATCTTTTTCATTCAGATTCTTTTCATTCCAACCTTGAGATCTGAATTTAATGGCTCGCCTGCTGAATAGAGCTTCATATGAGCCCAATACTTTAGCTGCAAAGTCCAATTCTACGGCAGAGATGTTTTTCTCCTTAATATTTTGAACTTCAAAGGAATCAGGAGCTTTCCATTCTTTTAGGATTTTTTGACAAGTGTCGCAAGTATTGAGTTGAAATATTTTTTTCATAAACTGACTATGATATCTTAGACACAAATTTGGGAAATAAAAATTTATAATCACCATGAAATCCGCATCGGAACTTATATTAAATGCTAAAGGTCATATCTATCATCTAGACCTGCCCAGGGAAGTCATTGCACCCTGGTGTATCACCGTCGGAGATCCAGAACGAGTAGGTCAAGTAAGTAAATATTTTGATCAGGTGGAATATAAACAGGTGCATCGGGAGTTTGTCACTCATGTAGGTACCCTGCAAGGCAAAAAAATAATGGTCATATCCACAGGCATCAGTACCGATAATATTGATATTGTACTGAATGAACTTGATGCACTGGCCAATATAGATCTTAAGTCTGGTCTTCCATACGAGCAGCCACTTGCTATAAATTTTATTCGTTTGGGTACGGCCGGGACATTCAGCCCCTCGATACCGCTAGATAGTTTATTGATTAATCCATTTGCATTTGGATTAGATAGCCTGATGCGTTTTTACCCTCATCATGTCGTCTATCCTGATCCGCTCTGGTATTCAAATCAAAATGCTGAAACTCAAGTCCTATTTAAAGAGGCTTATCTGGGCACAGCCGATCCGGATCTTTATCAACGCCTGAAGCCAGGACTTTTTGAAGGGGTTACCGTCACATGTCCGGGATTTTATGGTCCTCAAGGAAGGACCCTCCGACTACGATCTCTTTACTCAGACTCCTTATTTGAATTATTGCCTACCCTAGAATATCAAGGATATAGACTAACCAATTTTGAAATGGAAACAGCAGGGATCTATGGTCTAGCTACTGCACTAGGTCATAAGGCAGTGAGTATCAATGTCATATTAGCCAATCGCGCATTAGGCACTTTTAGCCCTGATGCCCACCACGCTATCAACTCCGGTATCATTGAGGTCGTGCAACGTATCGCAGCACTTTAAGCCGTCTATTTTAGAACATAAAACCACACTTTCGAGGAGACGCAGGGCCAAAGGCTAGCCATTGACCTTTTTATGATCAGCCAGGAATTGAGCCAAGCCGATATCCGTCAGAGGATGTTTCAATAATCCTGTAATAGCCGATAATGGGCAGGTCACTACATCTGCTCCAGCTTTAGCCGCTGTGACTATGTGCAGTGAGCTTCTAATCGAAGCCGCCAGAATCTGAGTTTCATATCCTTGAATGGAGTATATCTCTGCGATCTCTGCTATAAGTAGCATGCCATCCCAGTTGGTATCATCGATCCTTCCAATAAAAGGTGACAGATACGTAGCCCCGGCCTTCGCAGCCAGAATAGCTTGACCTGCGCTAAATACTAATGTACAGTTGGTTGGAATGTCGTGATCTGAAAAATACTTGATGGCTTTGATGCCGTCCTTGATCATTGGTACCTTCACCACGATATTAGGTGACAGAGCTGCCAGCTCCAAGCCTTCTCTGATAATACCATCATAATCGGTCGCTATGACTTCAGCGCTCACATCACCTGATACCAGAGCACAAATGTCCTGATAGTGCTTCATGATTTTATCTTTACCCGTGATACCTTCTTTGGCCATCAAGGATGGATTGGTCGTCACCCCGTCAAGTATACCAAGGTCTATAGCTTCCCTGATTTGGTCGAGATTGGCAGTATCAATAAAAAATTTCATGGTAAAAAAAGTTTAAAAAAAATGGTGAGAAAACACACGCATCGCTCAACCGTTTTATCCTTGCTGCCTTTCGACCCTGGGGAGGTTCAACAGGAGCTGATCATATGTTCCTCACCGGGCGCAAAAGTAAATAAATTATTGAGATAAAGGACAACTATATCTAAAACAAACCTGATTAAATCTTGGAGATCTCGTTGGATTGGGTGTAATAACTAAACCATCACTTTATAATCCACCCGGACGGGCGATTTTCATCCAATCTAGGAGAGCAGACTTAAAATTTCGCCACCGACCAGTGTTCGTATCAGGGAGGTCCTTTAGTTTGATAGGTATATTTTTGACTGGATGTTCAAAACTCATGAAAGCGCAGTGCAAAGCCAACGATTCATCTGCTATCTTGCTCCCATAACGCTTGTCGCCCAGTATCGGCGAGCCTATATGAGCCAGTTGAGCCCGGATCTGATGTCTTCTGCCGGTGATCAATTCAATAGCCCACAGCTGATAGTCATCTATTATGGATAGAATTTTGTAGTGCAGGATAGCCTCCTGATCCTTTGGAGAATGCCGTTGAGCTTTTACGGTCATTTTATAATCGTCATCTATCCTTGAAAAGTAATGAATGAGCGTACCTTCCTGCTGCATTTTATTCCTCTCCGTGATAGCGATGTAATATTTGGTGACTTTCTTTTGTTTTAATAATTCATTGAACCGTTCCTGACCTTTAGAAGTTTTAGCCAAAACTAAGACTCCTTTGACCGGTTTATCTAATCGATGCATGACCCCTATAAATGCTTTTCCAGGCTTTTTATCTCGTTGACCGATGACGGCTTGCATGCGCGGTATGATGGCATCTTCGCCCTCGGTTTCAGCTTGTACAGCTAGACCAGCGGGTTTAGAGATGACGATATAGTGGTTATCTTCGTATAAAATATGAGGGATCCAATCCATGATTCTGCGCATGAAGGTAGTCAATTCACCTTGGCTTTCTCACCTTGTCCCAATGATACGTTTATGATGGATGCCTTGGTTCATGACAAGATTGGAGTTCATGCTAACCTCAAGACTGCTCTTTTGGATATACAATCGCTCAATGAAGCAGCCTTGGCCCATCGCTACGACATTACCAAAATAAGTGTAGCAACCTATCCATTCGTAGAGGACCATTACGAAATCTTAGATGCTGGATCGGCTATGGGATTTGGCTGCGGTCCGATCTTAGTAGCCAAGGGTCAAAAAGATAAATTGTCCATCGATCAGGCTCGCGTAGCTATACCTGGGGTACATACTACGGCTCATTATCTTTTTAATCACTTCTTTCCTATTTGTAAGGATAAAATTTTCAAAGTCTTTTCCGAAATTGAACCTTCCATATTATCAGGAGAAGTCGACATGGGTGTGTTGATTCACGAGGGGCGTTTTACATATCAAGATAAAGGTTTATCGCTGGTAGCCGACTTAGGTACTATGTGGGAAGAAGTTTATCAATTACCCGTACCGTTGGGGATTCTGGTCTGCAGGCGCAATATGCCCGATTCGACTAAATATCTGCTCAATCAATGGATTCGGTCAAGTATTCAATATGCATTCGACTACCCTCAAGCCTCAGCAGCATATGTTCTGCAACATGCCCAAGAGATGGAAGCACATATCGTAGATCAGCACATTCACTTGTATGTAAATCAATATAGCCTCTCTATGGGTCAAGCTGGTCGACAAGCAATAGATTTTTTATTCTCAAAAAACTCCATTCCTATAAATCCGGGATAAGTGTACCCCAGTGCTATTGTGCTACGATCAATTTACACCTTCCTATAAATTTTGTGGATTTCACTTCGATGGTGTAAAGACCAGGTGCATAAGCTTGAAGATCGAGCCACATGCGATACCCATCATACCTTTCTGTTCGCATTAATTTTCCTTGCAGGTCGCAGATTCTGATGATGCCGGGATGAACTTGCCCTTCGGTATGGATGTAAGCACCGACTTTCGCAGGATTAGGATATACATGAATCGAAATAGAAGGTGACATGTCTAAGGTTTTTGTACTAAAATCGCTGGGCAAATTGGTCTGATACCAGGCTAGTCCCCCACGTTGATTACCAACGACTACATCCAATGACCCATCTTGGTCTATATCAGCCACTGCCAGATGAGAATCATCGCCTTCCAGGATATTGCCCCATGTCTCGGCGATGGGGATCATACCGACCGAGGTGGCCATAGGGTTTTCGTAAAGGATTACATTTTTGGAAGATGTGCCCACGGCCATAAATCTTTTTTTCTGACTTTGGATGATCAACGGTGCTGCATATCCAGTAGCAAATCCAGTCACTCGAGTATCTATTCCTCCTAACATTCCTATTGTCGGCACTGTTGAAAATAATGGGGAATTTGAGCTTCCCGTGTTTTTAAAAAAATTAATAACTCCATCCCGCTCACCAATGATAAGATCATTTAAGCCATCACCATCCAAATCATAAATTTGAGGTACCGCATATTGTCCGACATCAATATTGCTAAACTCTCTTTTAATCAGTGCAAATGACATCGGTTTGTTTTTGCCAGCTAAATTTTCCGCATAAAACAATCGACCTAGTACTTCGCCTACCATCAAATCAAGGTCACCATCGGCATCCAGATCACCAAAGGTGGGTGCAAAATTATTGGCGTCAGTATTGAATAGCTTAAAATTAAGCCAATTGCTGTCTATCAACTGAAATGCCGGTTTCCTGGAAGTGCCTATATTTTTAAATAAAATCAATGATGCGTCATGGATTCCACCCCGATCAAAATACCCTCCGGTCCCAACGACCAGATCGATCAAGCCATCACCAGTCACATCTGCCAAAGCGGGATATGTACCTTCTCCAAAGTCTAATGTCTGATCTACGATATACGAATTACTGATGTATTTATAATTCTGGATATTCGTAGGATCACGGTCATATCTCCACAGGCAATGATAATTATCTGATCCATATTGAAAATTAGATCCTGCAAAAAATTCCTTGATCCCATCATTATTGATATCGGCTACAAAGGGAGTTACAAAATATGGCAAATCAACTGGTACTGAATTAGATGGAAATCCAGTCTCCTGCAAATCCATAAAGCCAGAGCTGGTATCCCCTCCATTGCGCAGATATATAATTCCGGAAGAAGATATATCCCCGATGAATAAATCATAATCTCTGTCTGCGTCGCGATCAAAAGCCAGAAGTGTCGACCCTGCATGGCGGACTTCCAAACCGGGTGAAAATCCAGAGGCACATTTATCTTTTGAACTGCTCAATGTGATTTTTTCAGATAATCCGTCTTCTAGAATTTTGCCAAAACAAAAATCTCCAATCACCAAATCAAAAGTTTGTTTTGATAATTTTTTATCCGCTTGAAGATTTTTATACCATATGATGAGTCCACCTCCCGGCTCGTAACTGAGCAGGTCCATATCACCATCACGATCGATGTCTTCAATAGCCGGATAGTCAATGCTGCTCACGTAGGCATTGATTCTATTGTTGCCAGATGTATAATATAAGATATTGGATCGATCTCCTTGGAAGATATGTTTCACATAACTCAACCCAGAAGCACTCGGAATGGCATCATATACCTCTACACCAGCTATACCTGGGGTGGAAGAATAAGAAAAGATGTCAGCATGGCCATCTTGATTATAATCTTTCATGATCGTCCAATCCCTGATCCTGGGAAATCTGGCTTTGTATTTAGGCGAATAAATCAATCTCTCATTCCAAATAAAGGGCAACCAAACTCCGCCACTCCGGTCAAAAATGACCACATCCTGGCTACCGTCTTGGTTGAGGTCTACGTTCATGATTTGAGGCGTATTCAGCCCCCCCGTCCATGGATATAAAAGTGTTTGCGCTCCTATTTTTACTTCTGGTGAAAGCGTCAAAAAAGACTGAGCTTCGCACAATCCACTTGTGATCAATCCAAAAATAAGAAGGATGCCTTTAGTGCTCTGCATACACGAAATTAAACGAAATCTTCGTGCTGATAGATATCTCCAAACATCTGATCATCGATCAAGATCTTGGAATATTCGGCTTTTAATGGCCTTTTCGTCGAATTACTGAGATTAAGGCCACAAAATCCACTTAGCTTGGCCCAAATTTGAAGTATGGTATTGAAGCGATGTGTCGGTATTGGAATTTTGATGATTTCATTTTATAATTTTCTACAAGCTCAATCAATATCTGGTCGCGTAATAGACGAGCAAGGGGCTCCCCTGCCTTATGCCTCCATCATTGTAAGAAACACGGATATCGGTGCTGTGTCCAATCAAGAGGGTTATTTCCGAATTCAATTACAACCGAATACAAACTACCAATTAAGGATTCAATACGTAGGGTATCGTACGCGAGACACCACGATCCTGACTAGGACAGGGGACATTATGATCAATATCAAGTTGTCTCCTGATTCATTGACGCTCCCGACAGTGACCATAGATGGACAAAATGAAGATCCGGCTTACACCATCATGCGTCGAGCGATCGGTAAAGCTTCATATCATGCCAACCAAATCAATGCTTATCGGGCAAAGGTATATATCAAAGGCAGTGGCCGATTGCTCAAGGTGCCTTTCTTGTTTAAAAACAAAATCAAAAAAGAACTTGCCAAAGAAGGTATAGATTCCACGGTGGCCTTTACTCAAGAGTCCGTATCCAGACTGAGCTACAAGCGACCCGGCCAATATAAAGACACTGTAATCTCAATGCTTGCAAGCGGCCAAGATAACAATACCAGTCCGATGGGATTTATCTACAGCAGTTTTTACGATGCTCAAGTGTCGGGGTCTGTGTCACCGCTGGCCCCTACAGCATTTCAAATTTATAAATTTGAATACTTAGGCTATATCGAGGACCACGGAGTGATAATAAATAAAATCAAAGTAACCCCTAAAGGTCGCGGCGATCAGGTATTCGAAGGCTTGATCTATATCACAGATCAACTGTGGAGCATACATAGTCTGGATCTCATCACTTCCATCTGGGGTATCCAATTTAGTATAAAACAAGTTTTTTCTCCAGTGCAAAGTGAAGTGTGGATGCCGGTTGATCAGATCTATGATGTCAAAGGCGATGTATTTGGTTTTGGTTTTTCTTATAAATATTTAGCGCATTTGTCTGACTATAAGATCACGCTCAATCCAGATGTGCAGGTTGCTTTAACAGTATTGGATGACAAGCTCAACAAAGATGAATCCAAAGTTGCAAATGAGGTCATTCAAAAAAACAGTAATCCCTTTAATATAAATGAACTAAAACAAGGTCAGGAGTTAAGCGCCAAACAACTCCGTAAAATGATGAAAGAATACGAGAAGAAAGAAATAGAAAGCCTACCAAGTCGAGATACCGCTACTGCATTTTTCAGCGAAAGTGCTCAAGTCATCGATAGTATGGCCGTGCGGCGAGATTCATTGTATTGGGCAGAGATCCGGCCTGTCGCTTTGACCACTTATGAACTAAAAGGATACTCCATAATAGATAGTGTCAGTACAAAAAAAGCTATTGCAGATAAGAAAAAGAAAGAATCAAAGGACTCTTCCACATTGAATATTTCTATAGGCTCAGAGGGCTCAGAAATGAGCATTCACAAGGCAAACAAAGGATTTCAATTAAAGCATCTGTTATATGGGGCCAACTACAAATTGGACAGCAGTAACCATTATTTAAAACTTCATGCAATACCCACCACCATTAATTTTAACTCTGTCGATGGCTACCGGCTAGCCTTAATCACTGAATTGGGTAGTCAATCCAGTAAGGCCCATCCTGTACAATGGAACCTCAAACCGGAATTGCTCTACACCTTCTCTAGAAAAGAGTTGAACTACAAACTTACAGCCACTCTCAAAAGGCCAGAGACCAAACAATTTAAAAATCCATGGTCTTGGACCGTAGAAGGTGGTCATTATGCAGAATCGTTCAATAACCAATTAACTACAAACTCATATTTAAACACGGCATACTCCTTATTATTCAAGAAAAATTATTTGAAACTTTATGAAAAAAATTATTTAAGATCCGACATAGCCGTAAAATTAAATAAAGCCATTGGTTTCAATGCCAGTATAGAGTGGGCAGATCGAGAAGAACTTCTGAACACTACAAATTATAGCTATTTTAATCGCAAGAAAACGTACACCGCTAACACACCTATATTATGGGGTGATCGTGTCGCAAATATCTCATCACATCGTGCACTGATTTCTAATCTTCAACTCAATTGGACTCCCTTTTATTCGATGGTAGTCACCAATGGGTATAAGTCTGAGGATCGCTCCAATTCCCCTGTTTTTAGCTTGCAATACAAAAAAGGTTGGGCAACTGAAGATAGCCCATTTGACCTTGTAAGTATTGGTATCCGGCATCATGTGGCTATCGGAGCTGGAGATGATCTTGATTACCATATTCAAGCCGGCACATTTCCAAATGTAAACAGACCTTCCTATTTTCATAATTTTGTTCAATTTCCAGGAAATCAATATATCTTTTCACCAACCGACCCGAACAAGTATTTTCGAATGTTGGATTATCATCTTTTTAGCACCAATCGTTCATACGCTTCACTACTGAGCAATTATCAATTCAGGCGATTTTTATTTACGACATCACCATGGGTCCGCAAAAGAGGTATCAGGGAAAATATTATCCTCAATGCATTGACCACGAGTGATAAGCCAGTGTACGGAGAATTAGGATACAGTATCAATTACTTATTCCGATTTTTAAGGATCGAGGCCGTGACATCCTGGCACGACTTCAAATACCGGGATTTTGCGATTCGCTTTGGGGTAGCTACCGGTTTTGAAAATTTATTCAAATTTTGATGGCTACCTTTATAAAATAAATTTTAGCCATATTATGCATCGATTTATCGTTCTCCTCGTCAGCTTTTTTCTTATTACCCATGGCAACGCTCAAAAACAAGCTGCGCAAAAAGAAGCCATTAAATTTTTAAAACAAAACGAAATTGCAATCTTAAATCTTGCAAAAGAAATCCCTGAAGATCAATACCATTGGAAGCCGGCTCAAGGAGTTCGGGACATTGGTTCGGTATTTTTACACATCGCATCCTCCAATTATTTTATCATGATGAATCTTGGCATACCTCCTCCTCCTTCCATCGATCTGATGAGCTTGGGCAGTGTGGAAGGCAGAGATAATATCATAGCAACTGTACAGACTTCCTTTCAATTTGTATACGACCATTTATTATCGATCAAGGACAAACAACTTTCAGAAAAAGTAAAATTTCCATTTGCAGAAATGACAAAATATGGCGCAATTTATTTGCTGATAGACCACAGCGGGGAGCATAAAGGTCAGCAGATAGCGTACGCGCGCTCCATAGGAGTAGCTCCACCTTGGAGCAGATGATGAATATCCTATAAAATCAAAATTATTCAGTAGGTTTATTGATCAAAGTCATAATAGACCTATTTATGTTCAAATCGCTTTTTAGGAAAAAAACAATTGAATCCATTCTAGCTGCCTCCAAAGCCAGAGAGGACAGTCATGCCGAAAATGGTACTGGATTAAAGAAGATCCTTACGGCTAAGGATCTGACCTTTTTTGGAATTGCGGCCATCATAGGTGCGGGTAGTTTCAGCAGTCTGGGCGGAGCCGTTTTTTCTGGCGGGCCGGGAGTCGTGGTATTATTTATAATTTGTGGTATAGCTTGTGGTTTTACCGCATTTTGTTATGCCGAATTTGCGAGCAGAGTACCCGTGGCAGGAAGCGCTTATACCTATGCTTACGCCTCATTTGGTGAATTAATGGCCTGGATCATAGGATGGGCCTTGCTAATGGAATATTCGATTGGCAATATCTATGTTTCATTTTCCTGGAGTGATTATTTTACCACTTTGATGCAGAAATTTAATGTGCATATACCAGCCTATTTAACGTGCAGTTACAAGGAAGCATCTAAAGCAGTGATTGGTGGAGATAATATTCCTGATTTAATTGCAGCTTGGGAGTCAGCACCTCAAGTTGGAGGTATTCGATTTATCATGGATCTACCGGCGTTCCTTATAAATATTGCAATCACCTATTTGGTTTACAGGGGAGTAAAGGAAAGTAGAAATTTTAGCAACGCCATGGTTATCCTCAAATTGTCCGTAGTTGCACTGGTGATATTGGTGGGAGGAGCTTTAATCATATCCAGAGATCTTTTCCATAATTGGCTGCCTTCAAATGCAGTCGGAGTTCGATCTTTTATGCCCAATGGGTTTGGGGGGGTCTTAGCTGCGGTAAGTGGGGTGTTTTTCGCTTACATTGGTTTTGATGCTGTCAGCGTCTTGGCAGAAGAAAGTAAGGACCCTCAAAAAGATCTTCCAAAGGGTATGATCTGGTCTCTGATCATCTGTACTATCATCTACATCATCCTGAGTTTAATTCTGACTGGTGCAGTAGTTTACTCCAAATTTGAGGGCATTGGCGATCCACTCGCGTTCATTTTTGAAGAGTCCAATCTCAATATCAGTTGGATGGTGATCCTGGTAGCGTTTTGCGCCGTCATCGCTATGACGAGTGTCCTATTGGTATTTCAAATGGGCCAACCCAGAATATGGATGAGTATGAGCCGTGATGGATTGTTACCTCCAGCATTTCAGAAGATTCATCCCAAGTACCACACTCCTTCATTTGCTACCAAGGTGACAGGTCTTGTAGTAGGCATACCCATTTTATTTACGGATAAAACCTTTGTATTGGATTTTACGAGTATAGGGACCTTATTCGCTTTTGTATTAGTGTGTGGTGGGGTATTGGTTTTACCACCAAAGGAAAAAATACCTGGTCGTTTTCATCTTCCATTTATTAATAGTAAAATTATATTCCCGGCAATGTTTTTGCTCATGCTGATTTTGCTCTCAACCAGACAAGAAGGAGCTTATTTCAAAGAGTTATTGAATGGCGATTTTACAAACCATAGTGAAGCTAGCGATACCAGTGGATTTTATTTTCTAACTCCTGCAGTTAAGATTGCAACCATCCTATTTTGGTGCATAAGTTTTTTGTTTGCAGGATTTAGTTATTTTAAAAATTTCTCATTGATACCTTTGTTGGGCATGGTGTCCTGTCTTTACCTGCTTACCGGAATGTCGGGGTCTAATTGGACTTGGTTCTTTATATGGTTTGGGATTGGGCTTGTCCTTTATTTTGCCTATGGCTATAAGCGGAGCAAGCTCAATGTGGTGTGAAGTTAATCCCATATCATGAGCTGCATGATACGCATGACTATTGTTTAATTCATTTAATTTTTGGCAATCATTTTATAGCTCGTCACGACACCTCGAATCAGGGAAGAACTAAATCCCTGATGTTCCATTTCATTCAATCCGGCTATGGTGCAACCTTTAGGTGTGGTGACTTTATCGATCTCTGCCTCTGGATGCGTGTCCCTTGTCAATAATAACTCAGCAGCTCCTTTGACCGTCTGCGCGGCAATTAAACTAGCTACCACTGAACTAAATCCTATCTCTATACCGGCCTGAATATTGGCACGAATGTATCGCATGGCATAGGCTGTACCGCATGCACCCAATGCTGTGGCCGCTTCCATCAATGCTTCATCGATCACGGCTACCTTGCCCAGCTGTTGAAACATATTTTTCGTAAAATCAATTTGTTCTGATGTGGCTCCATCACCACTGATACAAGTCATACTCTCTCTGATCGCTATAGCCGTATTAGGCATTGCACGAATGATCGATATTTTTTTTTTGATGATTTCCCGGATGGACTTGACTTCTACCCCAGTCACGACGGAGATCAAAAGATGTTTTCCCGGTACAAAAGCAGAAGCGACAGATTTGAGTACGGTAGGCAATTGATATGGTTTGACAGCCAAGATGATCACTTGTGATGATTTGATGGCTTTATGATTATCAGCCAGCACCGAGACCCCAAGATCTGTCATAGATTGCAGGGCATTAGGATTGCGTCGAGTGATGATCAGATCCTTCACCTGAGTAAATCCACTTGCGATCAGGCCTTCGGCGATGGCAGTTCCCAGATTACCTCCGCCTATGATGGCTATTTTTTTCATTCCGTAGTTTGTTCTTTAAGTAAATTATTTTTTTTCTTCCACCATATATAAAATGGCACCCCGGTGAGGATTAAAAGAATTCCAATACCGGCTTCCATCGGACGCTGCGATGGTGTATAAATAAATAGCCCAAGGCAAAATAAGACAAATATGGCCGGTATGACCGGATAGCCTAATACTTTATAAGGACGATGAAGTTGAGGGGCTTTTTTGCGCATGATAAACACGCCCAATGCAGTGGCACCATAAAATAAAAATGATGCAAAAATCAACATATCAGTCAATTGATCAAAACTACCCGAAAACAACAATACCACAGACCAAATACATTGCATCCACAACGCATAAGAAGGTGTTTTATACTCCGGATGCACATAGTCTGCTTTTTTGAAAAACAACCCATCCTTGGCCATTGCATAGTAAATACGCGAAGCCATCAATATCGTAGCATTGGTAGCATTTAAAGTAGTCACTAGAATAAGGCACGATACGAATAAACCTCCGGCATTGCCCAAGTAAATGCCTACCACATCTACTGCCGCAATACCCGATCCTGAAGTCCTTCTGGCAATAATATCATCTATCGGCGAATTGTAATGATATACAAAATTGATAGCTAAGTATATGCTAATGACAATCAGGGTACCGATCATCAAGGAGAGGGGAATATTCCGTTGTGGATTTTTGATTTCACCACCCAGGTATCCTACATTATTCCAACCTTCATATGCCCAAAATGCACCTAGCATAGCCGTAAACAAAACCGCCAAAAAACCACTTGACCACATAGACATGGGGACAAAGGAGGTAGCAGGAGTGGTCAAATTGGCCCAAGATCCATGACTGCTAAACAGTCCAGTGACTATTAAAAATAACATGCAGGCTAGTAAGGTAAACGTAAGTGTCTTAGAGACATTTTCACCCAACCGCAGTCCTTTATAATTGATAAAACTCAGTCCGATGATCAATGCTCCTGCGATCAATTTCACGGTCAGATTATCCATCAGATTTAGCCCATAAAAGTGGTAGTTTTGATTACCGATATCCGGCAATTGAATCAGGTGATTTAATGATTCCGCAAACACATAGGCTATGGAGGCTATCGATGCCGATCGGATTGCAGTAAAACACCCCCATCCATACAAAAAAGCAAAGAATGGATTGTATATTTTTTTGAAATAAGCATATTCACCACCACTATCAGCAAACATCCCGGCTATCTCGGCGTTGCTCAACGCTCCAAAAAGGCTGATCATCCCTGCAAGTACCCAAGCCAATAGCACATATGAAGGCAGTTGCAAAGACTCGGACATGGGAGCTACTTTCTTGAACACGCCAGAACCAATGATGGCACTGATGACGAGTACTACACAGGATAATAATCCGAGCGATCGCTGCAGTGTAGCTTTTGGGTTTTCCATACTCATTTATTTATTTTTAATCTCAACAAATGATTGTGCTATTACTTGAGGTAAAGGCACAGCATTTACTTTACTTTTAACCCAACTGATGATGTCTAAATAGATAAATGCCTGTTGCTCATAATGATCTTTGCTCAAAGCCTGCAATTCTGGCAAAAAGGCATTGAAGAGTTCTTTTTCCTTGAAGGTATCGGCATTCATCAATCGATTGAAAAAATGGAGAATAGCTTTTTGTACTTTGTTTAAATCATACATTTTTTTTAAAAAATAATTGCTAGACCGCACGAGATAAGACAACAAACCTTTGTTTCCCATTTCGTAATGCGCAATCAGATTGAGTAGTCTAGCATATCCTTGTAAATCTTCCCGAAGAGGAATGGATTTCAAGTCGATGATTTTATCTAGATAGGTGCTGGCTGATCTTGGATCACCTGCTCCAATATACATCCAAGCTATTTTGTAATAAAATACCATGATCCTGTGTTCATCCAATTTGACAGAGTATTTATCTAGTCGTTTGATGGTCTTGGGTACGATCTCTAATCCTTCCTTAAAACGGCCCTCCAAAAAGTACATATGAAATCTGGAAGTATGCACGTATACAAAGGATAAGATCTTAGAATTTTCATTAAAACGATTGTAATTGATTTCTCTAAATTTTTCCAACTCTTTCAGAGTCTTCATGAACACATTATAGTGTTTGAGATTATAACTACAGGTGAGGATATAATGCATAGCATGCATAAAAGAGTCCGGGTCCCGATCGATTAAAAACAATTTGGCATCATAGAGTTCCTTCCATTTTATAGCATGATCCAGGCATTGATGAAAATCCAATAAAATAAAATAATACCACACCTGGCATTGATGATAGCTGATGAGATCTATCGTATTGAGCTGGGCAGGTGGGGTTTTTGGTAAATTAGTTTTAAAAACTTGTTGTATTATTTTTTCATCTTTCACACTTCGTACATGGCCCATCTGTACATATTTGCCATACATCAGAAGTTTGAGATTAGATAGTTTGACAGCATTCAACACAGTATCCGCCAGGCGCCCAGATTCTTCTGATAATTGAGTCGTGCGATCCTTATGAGATCGAGTGATATGCCTGGATTCGATGAGTTTTTCGAATTCTATTATTTCAAGCAATAAAATTTCCTGATTATGATTTAAGGCGACTACTTTTATTCTTTCTAGCAGTCTTAAGCTTTGCAGATATAGTCCTTTGCCATACAGTATCCTGGCATAATCAATCTGCTCCCTGATTTCAAGATCTACTTTTTTACTTGAATGAACCAACCGCAAACTTGTCAACACATTAGAGTACAAATTCCTTTTAAGGTTTGCATATTTGACACCGGCTATATTGCCCAGTTTTTTGCGGATTAAGTCATCATCAATGTCCTTAGTTTTCTCCAGTAAATCAAACAATTTGATGAATTGGGTACCCTCCTGTCTTTGTAATCTACTGCTGAATAACTTGAAGTGCCTTTTTTCAGCTTTGGTCAACGAGTGGATCAGTTCTAATAAATGATCAGATTTTGCGATTGGCATAACATTTATTTCAAATTTAAGAAATTGATTATCAATATACTACAAACTGTCAATTCTTTTGTTTAACACAATTTTTTCTATTAATTAAAACTAAAATACCTCGATTAGGTATTATCTTTTCAGTCCATTTCGAAAAAAGTACATCTCCTGCGGACTAAAATTTATATTCAACACAATAATAATACATTCATACAAATATTTTTTTAATGAATACCAGTGATCAAAAAGGCTTGTACGTTCCCGAACTCGAGAAAGATTCTTGTGGGGTAGGGTTATTTGCCAATCTCAACGGATTCAAACAGCATCATGTCATCGACAAAGCCTTGACCATGCTTGAAAATATGGAACATCGGGGCGCCTGTGGATGTGAGCCAGAGACCGGCGACGGCGCTGGGATTCTGGTCCAGATGCCTCATCTATTTTTTAAAGATCAAGCCCTCAAAGAAGGTTTTAAGCTTCCTTATTTCAGCGAATATGGAGTATTAATGTGTTTTCTACCTCGGGAAAGTAAATTGTTCAATAAGATTATAACGCAAACTGAAGAGTTGATCCACCAATCCAACTTTCATGTACTGGGTAATCGTGAGGTGCCTGTCCATAACAGCGGCTTAGGAAAATCAGCCCTTAGCACTGAGCCTAAAATGATGCAAATCTTTGTGGCTCCAAATACTAGATTAGATCCTAGGGAGTTGGAAAGACAATTGTATGTACTGCGAAAATACATCATACACTCTGTATACAAATTTATAGCCCCGGCAGAAGACACCTTCTACATCGCATCATCATCTTATAAAACAGTGATCTATAAAGGCCAGTTGACTACATATCAACTGAGACAATATTTCACAGATCTACAGCAAGAATCTTTCACTTCTGCCATTGCCGTGATTCACAGCCGGTTTTCAACAAATACCGTACCTAAGTGGAAACTAGCCCAACCCTTTAGATATATCGCACATAATGGTGAAATAAATACCATCATGGGTAATCTTAATTGGTGGCGGGCCAAAGAAGATCATCTGCAATCTGATATTTTTTCAGAGCAAGACAATGAAATGTTGAAGCCTATTCCCTGGCGGGGTTTGTCAGATAGTGGTAGTTTTGATAACGTACTGGAGTATCTTGTACAAAGTGGACGATCAGTCCCCCACTCTCTGATGATGATGATCCCTGAAGCCTGGGAGCACGATGATCAAATGCTGCAAATAAAGAAAGACTTCTATGCTTATCATCAAAACTTGATGGAGCCCTGGGATGGCCCAGCCTCTATGTGTTTTAGTGATGGTATTGTCGTGGGTGCTACGCTGGATAGAAATGGATTGAGACCAAGTCGCTACTGCGTGACTGATGATAATGAGCTGATAGTCGCCTCCGAAGCCGGTGTTGTGGACATCGATCCCTCAAAGATCTTGATCAAAGGTAGATTGCAACCGGGCCGTATGTTGATAGCCGATATCGAACAACATCGAATCATCGGAGATGAAGAGGTTAAAAAAATCATTTGCCAAAACAAACCCTATGGTCAGTGGTTGGCCAAAAGAAGAAAAAAAATAACCGATTTATCATCCACTTCTAAGATAGATTTGATCTCATCCGTCGGCCCCACTTTACTAGAAAGACAACAATGGGCCGGCATGACCAAAGAGGACATCAAAATCGTATTGTACCCAATGGTTGAAGAGGAACGTGATCCGTTGGGATCTATGGGTACTGATACTCCTTTAGCAGTTCTATCTCAAAAGCCACAACACATCGGCAATTATTTTAAACAATTATTCGCACAAGTTACCAACCCTCCCATAGATTCATTGCGAGAACGGAGCGTCATGGCTTTTACTAGCCGGCTGGGAGCTTCTGGTAATATTTTGAAGGCTGATGAAGATCTTGCAGCATTCATATATCTGGAGCACCCCGTATTGACTCATCTTGATTTTGCCAAAATAGATCAAATTCAGCATCAAGATTTTAAAGTAGGTACGCTGTCTACCATTTTTGACTTATCTAGACCCTATGCACTGGAATCGGCTATAAACGCATTGATCATGCAAGCCGAAAAACTTGTTGCATCGGGCCATAATATCCTCGTACTGTCAGATGCTAAGATCTCGTATGGACAGGCAGCTATACCCAGCTTGATGGCTACAGGGGCCATCCATCATCATCTGATTCAGACCGCACTTCGCAGTAAAACCTCTCTTTTGGTGCAAGCAGCGGATATCTGGGAATCGCATCATTTTGCACTATTGTTTGGTTATGGTGCCAATGCTATTCATCCCTACCTGGCTTTAGAGACCGCTTGGCTAAAGAATGATTTGACTTTGCCGGAAGATCATCCTGCGATCGAAAAGAAATTCATCAAAGGCTTGGAGAAAAGCTTGCTCAAAATCATGGCCAAAAATGGGATCTCTACATTACAATCCTATCAGGGTGCTCAAATATTTGAAGCAGTCGGTATCGGTACTGCAGTGATAGAGAAGTGTTTTAAAGGGACCGTGTCGCGGATCGGCGGATTGGACTTTGAAGGTATCCAGCGGGAGATCAAAGAACGCTATCTGATACAGCCTAAAAACAATCTGAGAGATGGTGGTATTTATCAGTGGAAACGAGACGGTGAGCATCATTTATTTAATCCTCAGAGCATTCATTTGCTGCAGATGTCGACTCAACTGAATGACTATAGTACTTTTAAAAAGTACTCAAAAGTCATAGATGATCAAGATAAGCAAGCTACTACATTAAGAGGCTTATTTCATTTTAAACTCGGCCATGAGATTCCTATCGATGAAGTAGAACCTGTGGCCAACATACTCAAACGATTTGCGACCGGGGCTATGTCGTTTGGATCGATCAGTTTTGAAGCCCATACTACGCTAGCTATCGCTATGAATAGAATAGGGGCCAAAAGCAACAGTGGTGAGGGTGGAGAAGATTCCATTCGCTATCAACGGTTGCCTAACGGCGATTATATGAGGTCAGGAATCAAACAAGTGGCTTCGGGAAGATTTGGAGCCACCAGCTATTACCTCAGTGAGGCAGATGAATTACAAATCAAAATGGCACAAGGAGCCAAGCCTGGCGAAGGAGGTGAATTACCCGGCCATAAAGTCAATGAATGGATCGGAAAAGTAAGACATTCTACTCCCGGCGTAGGACTGATCTCACCACCACCACATCACGATATTTATTCCATAGAAGATTTGGCGCAGTTGATATTTGATTTAAAAAATGCCAATCGAGATGCAAGGATTTCTGTAAAATTGGTGTCCAAAGCTGGGGTAGGAATTATCGCTAGTGGTGTGGCCAAAGCTCACGCAGATGTCATACTTGTATCAGGCCATGATGGAGGTACGGGTGCATCACCTTTGACGAGCATCCGGCATGCGGGTTTGCCATGGGAGCTGGGACTGGCTGAATCGCACCAGACTTTACTCAAAAATAAATTACGTGACCGTGTGGTCTTACAAAGTGATGGTCAAATTCGTACAGGCAAAGATCTTGTAATCGCAACATTGTTAGGTGCAGAAGAATGGGGTATTGCTACCGCCGCTTTAGTAGTAGAAGGCTGTATTTTGATGCGCAAATGTCATTTAAATACTTGTCCGGTAGGTATCGCTACTCAAGACCCTGAATTGAGAAAAAAATTCCATGGCAAACCAGAACATGTGATCTCATTCTTTACATTTCTGGCTCAGGAAATGCGCGAAATCATGTCTTCACTAGGATTCAGAACCATCAATGAAATGGTAGGCCATAGTGAGTTTTTAGAGTGGAAACCTAATCAAAATTGGAAAACGCAGTATATAGATCTTAACCCTATATTATACAAAGAGCCGATTGAGCCCGGCGTGGGTACCTATAAGAGTGTCGCCCAGGAGCACGGTATTGATACGATCTTAGACCGCACATTGATCTTACATGCACAACCAGCCTTAGATGATCAGAAACATATCACTGGGATCTTTAATATCAAAAATACAGATCGTGCTACAGGCACCATGCTTTCCTACGAAATCAGCAAAAAGTATAAAGAAGAAGGGCTCGCGGCGGGCACCATTCGATATCGATTTAGGGGTTCAGCCGGTCAAAGCTTTGGTGCCTTTGGTGCCAAAGGTTTACATTTTATCCTCGAGGGTGAATCCAATGATTATCTATGCAAAGGATTATCCGGGGCTACTGTTGTGGTCAGTCCAGATAGAAAAAACACCTTCGATCCCGCTAAAAACATTATAGTCGGTAATGTCGCCCTGTATGGTGCCACATCTGGTGAAGTATACATAAAAGGTATGGCAGGAGAGCGCTTTGCCGTTCGCAATTCAGGCGCTTCAGCAGTAGTAGAAGGCGTCGGCGATCATGGCTGTGAGTATATGACAGGGGGGCAAGTCTTAATCTTAGGTATGGTTGGTAAAAACTTTGCTGCAGGTATGAGCGGTGGAGTGGCTTTTGTCCAAGCCAAATGGGATGATATAGATCAAAAATGTAATAAAGAAATGGTAGCCCTGGAGGCTCCAGATGCCTCAGATTTTGAGTTGATCAGGACTCTGTTGCGCAATCATTTTAGGTTTACCTCCAGCCGTACTGCTTTGGAGATCCTTGAAAATTGGGATATTCTCAAAGACGATTTTATCAAAATTATGCCTAAAGACTACAAGTTAGTTTTGGAGCAAAAGAAAAAGATAGCAGCTGAATTAATCACAAGTGACAAATCTTAAATAAAATGGCTGATCCAAGAGGATTTTTAAAATACGATAGAGAGTTGCCTGCATCCAGGGATGTTCAAGTGCGTATCAAAGATTATAATGAAATATATAAACCTTTAGAAAAAGAAAAAACAATTAAGCAAGCTGCGCGATGCATGGATTGCGGCGTACCCTTTTGCCATCATGGTTGTCCACTTGGCAATATCATCCCCGACTTTAATGATGCGGTGTATCGAGGGGAATGGGGTGAGGCTTTCGATATCCTCAAAAGCACCAATAATTTTCCAGAGTTCACTGGACGCATTTGCCCTGCCCCTTGCGAGGCAAGTTGTGTGCTAGGCCTGCATTCTACACCCGTGACGATCGAATTCATTGAAAAGTCAATTGCTGAAAAAGCTTATGAAATTGGATATGCGGTATCTACTCCCCCTACCACACGAACGAATAAAAAAGTGGCAGTCATCGGTTCAGGCCCATCTGGGTTAGCATGTGCGGATCAATTAAATAAAAGCGGTCACGATGTGTCCGTGTATGAGCGCAATGATAAAATCGGAGGCCTATTGCGTTATGGAATTCCTGATTTTAAATTAGAAAAGTGGGTCATCGATCGGCGGTTGAAAATAATGGAGCTCGAAGGTGTCAAATTCAAAGTCAACGCAAATGTAGGGCAAGATATTAGTGCTGAGGAATTAGTCCTCCATCATGATGCAGTCGTATTGTGTGGTGGTTCTACCATACCGAGAAATCTGCCGATCCCGGGTCGGGAGTTAAAAGGAATACATTTTGCGATGGAATACCTGGAACAGTGCAATAGGCGCAATGCAGGCTTGACTATAGATCCAACGGTAGAAATCAATCCAAAAGGAAAAAATGTATTGGTCATCGGAGGAGGAGATACCGGGTCAGATTGTGTAGGCAATAGTGTCCGATTAGGAGCCAACCAAGTAGTACAAATCGAGCTGCTGAGTAAACCTCCTATGGATCGTACCGAAACCAATCCTTGGCCGCTGTGGCCTATGATATTACGTACCTCTTCATCCCATGAAGAAGGATGTGAGCGCCAATGGGCAATTTTAAGTAAAGAATTTATCTCTAATGGCAACGATAGAGTACAATCCCTAAAGGTCATAGAAGTAGAATGGAAGACTTTACCAGAAACCGGTCAAAATAAGATGGTAGAGGTGGCGGGGTCAGAACAAACTATACTTTGCGATTTTGTATTTCTCGCGATGGGCTATTTACATCCTCAATATGAAGGGATGTTGGCTCAGTTGGATATTAAAGTGGATGCCAGAGGTAATGTGGCCGATCAAAACTATCAAACTTCTAATCCGAAAGTATTTGCTGCTGGTGACATGCGACGAGGTCAAAGTCTGGTCGTATGGGCTATAGCAGAAGGTCGGCAAGCCGCAGCAGCTGTAGACCAATTTTTTCTTCGTTAGGTAGGAATCCGAATACCTCGCTCAGCTAATTGTAGCGTAAGGAGGTATGGTGAAGTAAAGTGGATGCCATCGAGGCCTACTGTTTTTGAAACTGCTACGTTTTTAATGTTATCATCAATAAACACAGATTCTTTTGGATCTAGTTTATACCGTTTGACTAAAAGATTGAATATGGCAGGATCAGGTTTTTTCATTTTAATTTCACCTGAAACCAATACATCTTCAAACCAATGCAAAAAATCAAATCGTTTTAAGGCTATTGGGAAAGTCTCTGCTGACCAGTTAGTCAAAGCCAATATTCGATAGCCTTGGTCCTTGACTGACTTGAGTATGTGCACTGACTCATCAATAGGTCCATAGAGCATTTTCTCCCACTGATCATAATAAAGCTTTATGTGGTCGGTGTGCTCAGGAAAATGATTGCACAGCACAGCAGTGGCTTCAGCTATCGATCGTCCGGAGTCTTGAAGTTCATTCCAGTCATTCGTACAGATATTGTCTAAAAAAAAATTCATGTCTGACTCTCGGTCAAATACTGAACGATATAAATGCCTGGGATTCCAATCAATCAAAACGCCACCGAGGTCAAATATTAATGTTTTATTCATATTCTAAAGGGCTATTATTAAGCAATTTATGGATTAAATATATCAATAATACGTTATTTTTAAGCTTTTAAATTAAAACTGTTAGACTTTTCTTAACCATTTCTCGTTATAACCTTAATAAAACCCGTTTATTCATGAAGAATTTATTTTTGATTTGTTTGGCAATCTTTTTTTGTGCGCAGTTCGTGATAGCAGGAACTATAGTGATCAAGAATGTTGGTCAAACATATAGCCCTTCTACAATTACTGCCCGAGTAGGCGATACCATCGATTTTCAACTGCAGTCTTTTCACAACTCTGTTGAAGTGACAAAAACTACCTGGGATGCCGCTGGTAATACATCAAACGGAGGTTTTACAGTACCGTTTGGGGGCGGTAAAGTGGTCGTGACCAAAGTCAGTAAAATATATTTTGTATGTACTCCTCACGCATCGGCAGGGATGAAAGGAACTATTAATGTCATAGCACCTAATATTGTTATAAAAAATAGTGGTCAAACGTTTACCCCTAATACGGTCAATGCCCGTGTAGGTGACACCATCGATTTTCAATTGCAATCATTCCATAATGCATTAGAAGTCTCTAAATCAGTCTGGGATGCCGGTGGCTCTACTTCGAATGGTGGGTTTTTAGTGCCCTTTGGTGGTGGCAAAGTAGCCCTGACTAAAGTCGGTACTTTATATTATGTATGTGAGCCTCATGCACAGTTTGGCATGAAAGGAATAATCAATGTAGCAGAGCAAAAAATAGGAGATACCTATATAGCTAAGCTTTCTGGCGTTCAAGAAGAATTTCCATTCGCTGGCTTTGGATCAGGGGAAATAAAAGCAGTACTGATAGATGATTCTTTAACCGTGACTGGAAGCTTTAAAAATTTAAGTGGGGAATGGAACGGTGGAGCTCATTTACATCAAGGCTTGGCAGGGATCAGTGGTCCAGTCAGGTTCAATCTAAACGTAACGGCAGATTCTATCAAAAAAAGTGGAACCATCAGTAATAAGTTTTTTATGACACAGGATCAAAAAGCACTACTAGCTTCAAGATCGTATTATGCTAATATTCATACGAATCTCTCTCCAAGTGGTGAAATCCGAGGCCAATTAGTACCGGAATCAGATGCGTATTACCAAGTTAATTTGATGGGAAGTCATGAAGTACCTGTGGTCATGACTTCGGCCAGAGGTGCATTAGTCGGTGAGCTTATAGGTACTAATCTTGTAATTTCAGGCAGTGTCAAAGAGCTTGGAAGTGGTATCAATACAGGCATACGTATGGGCGGCCATTTACATTTGGGATTCCCTGGGCAGAATGGAGGGATCCAACTTGAACTGAAACCAATATTGGATAGTTCCGGATCGAGCGCCACATACACAGCTGCAGACAATACATTCACATTGACTCCTGCTCAGCTGGCAGCGCTTAAAGCAAGTCAATTGTATGCAAACATACATACTAATCAATTTGGCGGCGGTGAGATCCGTGGCCAAGTGACTCCAATGAGTACAGCGAAGTTTAGAGTTAATTTTTCAGGGGCTTTTGAGGCTGTGCCCGTCACTACACAGGCCTCCGGTGGACTTATTGCTACATTAATTGATTCTACATTATCCGTCGTAGGCAGCTTTGCCGGTTTAGAAAGCAACCTTGCTACGAATGTCAACGGAGGAGCACATATTCATCGAGGTATGGCTGGACAAAATGGAGGCATTCAGCTCGTTTTGAAATCAACTACAGGTGCAGATTCCAGAAGCGGAATATTTGCCGGGGATTCCAACTCGTTTAAACTTACCGGAGCTCTACTTGATGATTTATTCGCAAGACGATTATATGGCAATGTCCACAGTGCAAACTTCGCTGGTGGCGAGATTCGAGGTCAGCTTTTACCTGAGAGTCAATTCTTTCTATTCGGATATTTTTCTGGCATGCAAGAAAACAAACCACTTATCACGACAGGCAAAGGCAACGTGATAGCAGAAATCAACGGCACTAAACTTACATTGACAGGATATGCAGAAGCACTGCTGGATAAAGCAAATCGAAGTGGAATAGCTCATTTGCATAAAGGACCTACTGGTACAAATGGACCTGTAACTATCCCATTGAGTGTGTCATTCCTCAACACAGATAGTCTTAGTCTTATTTTTCCAGCTATTCCCAATACATACACTATAAGTACTGGTCTCATCGATACGCTAAAACGAAGAGGTATCTATGCCAATATTCACACCGCAAAGGCACCTGGAGGCGAAATTAGAGCTCAACTAAATGCGGAGTCAGCGGCTTATTTTCATTCTATCATGAGTGGCGCTTCTGAAAACCCAGCTATTCTGACCAAAGGAGTTGGCGGTTTGATGGCTGAGCTACCTGCTGGTTCTTCAGGATCCGTGATTGTACATGGATCATTTTCCGGCCTAGAAGGTAAATTTAATCCAACGATCGCGGGAGGGTCGCATATCCACGGCGGCATAGCAGGTACAAATGGGGGCATAAGAACCAACATCGTGCCTGTGCTCAATGCAGACAGTACTGCCGGGGTATTTTTGCCTGCTAATAATATGCTCACATTTACTGCTGGCGGAATTGATTCTTTAAGACGCCGGTTTTTATATTCTAATATACACACGACCAAATCCGCAGGTGGCGAGATCAGAGGCAATTTTTTAAATCTAGCTAATGCATACTTTACTTCCACCATAAATGGATTAAATGAAGTACCACCGCTCGGCGGTCAAGGCAATGGCGCTGTAAAAGCTGAACTGGTAGGTACTAGACTGACTGTAACCGGCTCTTTTGCAGGACTCACTGGTGATTTTAATCGCTCGATAGCAGGTGGCGCTCATCTGCACAACGGAGCAAATGGTGTAAATGGCGGGGTATTGATATCTTTAAAGACTGCTACTAACCCTGATAATAAAGGTGGAATGTTTGTTGCTGACAGCAATTCATTTGTGTTGACCGCTGATCAATTGGCCTTGGTTAATTCTGGAGGACTTTATGTAAATATTCATACCACTACTTCTGCAGGTGGCGAGATCAGAGGCCAACTATTGCCCGATCCTAATAACTTCCCCACTATTGCTACCATTACTTCACCCAGCCCAACAGATACCATCAAAGTTGATTTAAAATTTAAGGACAGTACCGCAACCATGACCTGGACCGCCGCTACAGACCCAGATGGTAATGCCATAGTCTATAAATTGCAGACCTCTATATTTCCTGACTTTAGTCTTTCTAATTTAAGTATAATTGGAAATGCTACCATCTTTAAAACTACGTATAAATCGATAGACAGTACATTAGCTGCAGTCGGCATTCTCCCAGGCGGATCAGTGACTACTTACAATAGAATAATTGTTTCAGATGGAAGTTTAAATATTGCAGGTGGCGTATCAAACATCATATTCCAAAGAGGTCTGACCACAGATGTGCGAGATGCCTTCATCAAATCTTTTTCAATAGCAGTATTTCCTGTACCTGCTGCTCACACAGCCATCCTTGAAATCAATGCAGCCAAACCCACCGCACTGGATATGCAGATTGTAGATATCTCTGGAAGGTTAGTGATCAGTGATAAACTTCAAGTGACTCAAGGCATCAACCAATTTAGAGTGGATATCTCCAACTTGAGTGCTGGTACACACTTTATGCAATTGTACCAAAAAGGACAGCAAGTAGCCTACTTAAAAATGATCAAAGAATAAGACATAAAACTTTTAATTATCTTAGAATCCTCATCGCTCACCCGCGATGAGGATTTTTTATTTTAAATCTAACCCTTATGAGCTCAAGAAGATCGTTTATAAAGCAAACCAGTCTAGCCGGAGGCTTGGGCATGATGATACCGTGGAAGGATAAAAAAGAGGTCGATCGAATGCAGGACATTATGCGGGCCTACTCCGATCATACTGCCGACAATTTGACGACAGACGAAGATTTTTGGGCTTTGATTCAACAATCTTATACGGTACATCCTAATTTGATCAATCTGAATAATGGTGGGGTAGCTCCTGCTCCAAAAGCTGTACAAGAAGCCGTAGAGCGCTATGCCCGACTGAGTAATGAGGCTCCCTCCTATTATATGTGGCGCATCTTGGATCAAGGTCGAGAGCCATTACGAAAAAAATTAGCAGATTTAGCAGGTGTCTCTGCTGAAGAAGTAGCATTGCATCGCAATGCTTCTGAAGCATTGGAGACCTGTATTTTTGGGCTGCGATTACAAAAAGGCGATGAAGTAATTCTCAGTAAACAAGATTACCCCAATATGATCAATGCTTGGAAACAAAGAGAAAAAAGAGATGGCATTGTCTTGAAATGGCTTGATCATAACTTACCTTCGGAGGATCCCATTGCCTTGACTCAAAAGTTTATACAAGCGATCACCCCGGCTACAAAGATCATTCACCTCACCCATGTCATCAATTGGATGGGGCAGATCATGCCGGTGAAGGCAATTGTGCAAGAAGCTCACCGTAAAAATGTGGAGGTAGTCGTAGATGGTGCTCACTCCTTTGGCCAGTTCACATACTCCGTATCAGATCTAGGTTGCGATTATTTTGGAACTAGTCTCCATAAATGGATGTCTGCTCCCATAGGTACAGGCCTCTTGATCGTGAAGAAAGATAAAATAAAAAAACTGTACCCCTTATTTGCAGCTCCCGATGCTGAAAGTGAAGACATCCGGAAATTTGAAAATTTGGGCACTCGCCCTTTCCACATTGAGCAAGCTACAGGACAAGCCCTTCAGTTCCATCATATGATTGGAGGGGAACGAAAACAAAAAAGGTTGCACTACTTAAAAAATTATTGGGCGACACGAGCACTTCAGACTCCAGGCGTAAAAATAGGCACCTCTCTAAAGCCAGAATTTGGCTGTGCGATAGGTCTCTTACAAATCGAAGGAAAGACTCCAGCTCAAGTTGATGCCTTTTTGTATGAAAAATATAAAATCCATGCAGTAGGTATGGTGTGGGAAAACATAGCAGGGGTGCGAATAACTCCAAATGTATATACCCTGCCAAATGACCTTGATATCCTACTTGAAGCTATCAGTAAGTGTGCAAAAACCTAAAAAATTTACTAGGATTTTAACCGCTGATCTACCATCAGTTTTATCGGTGAAGCAGGAATGATTGACGGTGCTAACGCATGTCTGGGATTGATCAAATAATTCCACTCCATTGGCAATATGGCGGAAGGCACTTTTAATAATAAGTAGGTGGATTCATGAATAAACTGGTCACCTATTCTCCTCAG
>JANOWJ010000092.1:0-5351 GCA_031417835.1 Saprospiraceae bacterium
AAAGCTGCATTTATTGATCAGGTTTTAGTTTTTTTTATGGGTGCTTTGGAACAATATTTATTGCCGGACAATTACACAAAAAAATACTTCCGATGATTAAGTTAAGAAATGCATTTTCTGAAGATTACACTGGGATTTCAAAACTTCATGCCGACAGCTGGCAAATAAGCTACAGGGGCATACTTAGTGATGATTTTTTAGATAATCGGGTACATCAAACACTTGAAGCCACCTGGCTCAACAGGCTAAAATCTCCAGCCGAAAATCAACATACAATTATAGCCATAAAGGACAATGTTATGGCAGGTTTTGCCTGCATCTTTTTTAATGATGATGAAGTGTATGGTTCGTTAATGGACAATCTTCACGTATCACTTGGATCACAGAATCAAGGAATAGGTAAAATGCTGGTAAAAAACTGCGCCGAAACTATATGCAATAATACCGACAACCATAAAATGTATTTATGGGTTTACGAGGCCAACGAAAAAGCACGCAATGTATATAGCAGATTGGGGGGAACCACCAATGAAACAATCGAAAAGCCAAATATGGATGGAACAACAGCCTTCGTTTGCAGGTATATTTGGGAGGATGTTGCATTGATCATATAATTCATTTCAATTTACTGGTCTTTTACACCCATTTTTTATGACCTTTTTTTTGTTTATATTTTACACTTTCTGATAAATAGCAAATACTTGATCAGAAGAGTAATTGGTCAGATATTCATCTTCCAACTTGATCAATTCCATCAATTCATGAGCATTGCTCTCTATAAAGTGATGAGCAATGTGTTTTAAAACCGGCATAAGGATATTTCCTCCTAAATTTTTGAATTCCACCTCCTTAAATTCATTTCTTAACACAGGTATGATGGATTCAGAGTCTATACATTCTGACGGATCTGATATTATCATCCGGATTTTACCCAATCGATAGCATCTGTTTTTGTATTTATTTGTCCCTAATATTTTCCTATTTCTAATGGAGATAACATTATGGAGACATTCATTACAGTATGATATTTGCTCTTTTGGAAGATTTAATCTATTTGGGCCGACATATTCGTTTATGATGATTAATCCACCTTGTTTTAATGAGGGTTTTATTTTTGTCTCGATGAATGTTTTTATAGCTTTAAAATGGTGTAAAGAAGCATTAAACAAAAAATAATCAACAGACTCATCTTCAAATTTTAATTCATAAACATCTGAATCGTTGAAAGTTATATTGGTTAAATTTTCAATATGAGCATTTTTATTTGCTTTGTCTATTAATGATCGTGATATGTCATATCCTCGTAAATTGATATTTGGATTTAACTTTGCCAACATCAACTCATGGCTACCTAGGTTTGCTTAGATTTTTTAAACCCCCAATCCACATCTTGGATGGTGAGAAGGTATGCATCCATATGATCAGTCCTATACATGCTGTATGGTGATTCGCCTCCTGGGTGATTTGAAAGATTTCCTCGGGAGAGGTCAGCACCGGTTTGAATACAATTTTTACGGGAATTGTGTCTTGATCATTAAAGTACCCGGCTATCTGTGTGGAATGCTGATTGACTTGGTGTAAAGTCTTTGGGCCATACAAATGCTGGCTACCGGTGATAAACCAGACTTCGAATGCAGTGAGCGATTGAACCATATAAATTTTAAACTTCAGGGATTATTTATAAAATCAATAAAGTAGAAAAATACAGACATCCATCAGTTTGACCAAATTAACCCATAAAATTCGATAGGAATCGAATTTATGACCTAGGCTGAAATAATGTGAAGCAGCCACATCAGAGTTAATCTTGAAGGAGTCAGTTACTCGTCCAAGTACGGAAAGATACCACCACACTATTGTCCATAATAAGCATGACCTCCATGCTTGCGATCAAAATGTTTTTTAATCAGGGATTCTTTCATTCTTTCCGCATTTGGATTGATCTGCAAAGTGATCGATGCCATCTGAGCTATAGCCTCACAGACTGCACTGTTGTACACCGCCTTGACTACATTTTTTCCCCAGGTGAATGGGGCATGATTTCCGATCAGGATCATTTCTACATCTGTATAGGAAAGGCCTTTAGTCTTCAGACAATCGATGATCTGGTGACCCGTCATTCGTTCATAATCGCCTTGAATGTACTCATCCTTCATAGGCGCTGCACATGGGATGTCTAGGGTAAGATGATCGGCATGCGTAGTGCCTAATATTGGAATATCTTTTAGAGATTGAGCCCATGCTGTGGCATAGGTGGAGTGAGTATGGACGATACCCCCTATTCCAGACCAGTGCTTATAAAGTACAGCATGCGTATTGGTATCCGATGAAGGTCTCATTTTACCCTCTACTACCTTGCCGTCATAATCTACGATGACCATATCATTTGGCGCAAGCCGATCATAAGGCACCCCACTGGGTTTGATGGCGAATACGCCAAGATCAGAGTCCGCAGCGCTGGCATTGCCAAAGGTGAACAGGACTAATCCTAATTGTGGTAATTGAAGATTGGCTTTATAGGCGGCTTGTTTAATGGCATCGTATTTATCCATAGAGGTCATACTTATTTTTGATTGTACCCATCGGTTAGTTTTTCGAAAGATTCTATGATCCGATATGTATATGGATTATTGCGGCAGATGATGATGGAAGTGGGAACGACTTCCTCCAAAAGAGTTTTAATAATTACATCAGATTTTATATATGATGAACTATCAAATTTACCCATTATTTCAACAAAAAACAAATACCACCTAAGCTGGTGGGTATGCCAAAACGAAGGTTCCTACTTTCGTTTGCTATTGTATTTGTTGAAGCCGAAAAAATCTTATGTTCTAAGTGCTGCATCGGAGATGCACGACTATTGTAAGGACAATTCGCTTTAATTCACTGGCTTCGGAGCAGCTTTGCTTCGCAAGCCCAACCAAGCTTGGAGGACAAAATAGGATCCAAAGTTTATGACTTGGGTTAATCCTGCATTTCGTCACACACTCGTTTTGTGGTTACGACCCAGTGAACTCTTCAATTTGAAGTCAGTAAAAGCCCATCGTCTAAATCGGCTAGGATTTTTGATATCGGTTCGCTCAAAATAAGTCCAGCGTTTAAATCCGATCTGAGTCTGACTCTGAAGTCTGAGTCTGACTCTTGCAAGTCATACTTCTAATTGACGCGGCTTGCAAGATGTGCGCACGCTCAAAAACGGAAAGGGTGATAACATAATGACAAGTGCGGCGAATTTTAGTTTTAATGAGCTTATAATTTCAGGAAGCTAAAAAATCAATTAGGTCGACATGCTTTTTCGAACTACCAGGACCTTTTGATCCGAAAACAGCATCCAGGCATAATCATATACGATCCAGTAGGTCTTACCTTCTTTATTGATATATTGACCAGTGTGAAATTCAAATCTGAATTTTGCTCGTGTCAATACTATTTTATCAAACGTTTCTTTTTTAGCGTCGCCCATCAGGGTCATGAGTATGATGCGATTTCGATGGAGGAGGGCATCTATGGTTTTGACATCGGACTTAGTACCTGCCCGGTTTTTATAATTGTATTCATTCTTGCAGTTTGGGCTGCAGAAAAGTTTATCTGCCCTGCCCTTCACGGGTTGGCCACAGTGCATACATTTTTTAGTCATATCCGTTGATGATCCGTTATTAAACGCTTAAAGATAATTAATTTCATAAAACATTGATCATTAACAATTTAATTAGCCAAAAGATGGAAATATTTCAAATACATTTACCCAATATTTACACTTATGAAAATTTTTACGTTCTCATCTGACTCCACCCAACCCAAAATAAGTGGACCAAAAATTTATCCTATAAACCAGCATGTCCTGCCAAGTATTCAACAAAGATTAGCCCTAAAAGCGTATAGTCCGTCTACAGCAAAGACTTATATCAATGAGATGTCACAAATGCTCATACTGATCAGAAATAAATCAGCAGATGAACTCACTCCCGATGATCTCAAAAGATACTTAGTTTATTGTTTCGAAAAATTAAAACTTTCAGAAAATACTTTACACAGTAGGATCAACGCGCTCAAATTTTATTACGAACAAGTATTACATAGAGAAAAGTTTTTCTGGGCTATCCCCAGACCCAAAAAACATATGATACTTCCAAAGTTATTGAATGAAGTTGAATTGGCTAAATTATTCAATGCTTTGACCAATAAAAAACACAAAGCAATGTTATTCACTGCGTACAGCTCAGGATTGCGAGTAAGCGAGATTGTAAATCTTAAAATCAAAGACATTGACAGTAGTCGTATGCAAATATTTATCGCATGTGCCAAAGGAAAGAAAGACAGATATGTAAATCTAAGTCCGATTTTACTGGACATTCTGAGAAAATACATTCAGGAATACAAACCTCGCCCAAAGGAATATTTATTCGAATCAGAACAAACGTTTACATCATATCCTACACGCACTGTACAGCAAATTTTCACAAATGCCAAAATCAAAGCTGGTATCAAAAAAGAAGTTGGCATACATTGCCTCAGACATAGCTTCGCGACACATTTATTAGATAAGGGCACGGATATTAAATATATAAAAGACTTGCTTGGACATTTTGACATCAAGACGACAGAGCGATACCTGCATGTAAGTAATAAACAATTGGTAAATATCATTAGCCCATTTGACGAGCTTTGGAGCAAATCAAAAATAGATTGGTAATTTAAATATTAACGAATCAAAATCATTCGAAATGAAAGGACTAAATAAAGTAATGCTCATTGGGAATATAGGTGCTGACCCAGATATCAAATCGCTTCAAGACTGCACCCTAGTAGCTAAGTTTGCGCTCGCGACTACAGATCTTTATCGGCTGAAAAATGGTGAGTCTAAATCCAGTACCATTTGGCATACTATTATTGTTTGGAGAGGCCTGGCAACTTTTGCAAGTCAGTTTTTACACAAAGGCAGTCATATATATATCGAAGGGAAAATTAATTACCGACAATATCCAGACAAAGAAGGACTTACAAAGCATGTGACAGAAATAGTAGCCGATCAGATCATACTCTTGGACAAAAAATCAAAACAATTATCATTTCATTCCTTAGAAGATAATAACCAGACTCTTCCATTTTAGAAATTCAAAAAAGTGAATTGTCCTAACGACAATACAAAATGTATAACGCTAAATCATTGATAATCAAGTACCTTAATTTTGGAAAGTAGCATATAATATCATATATTTACGTGTTGAACCAACATTGCTTCGCAACGGGTTTTCCTCTCCGATTTATCCACTATCTTCCATGACTAAAACAATAAAATCATGGAAAAAAAACTTTATCACAGTATGCTAACAATGCATTACAACGCA
>JANOWJ010000093.1:0-20899 GCA_031417835.1 Saprospiraceae bacterium
AATCACTTTACTCAATCTCGCAGTGATACTATCTCTTTTCTCCCTGCTGACATCGAGCAGTGATTTGGTTACATCTTTAAATAATATGGGAGTTCCAAATTTGTCTTTTGACTGAGATAGTGTATCGTATCTTATGCAATGCTCGATTATATTCAATTTGGGCAATACATATCCACTATCATCATATCCAAGATCCGCAGGAGTATTTATAAATGCTGCCCAGGTGCTTACCCATTGCCAAAACTCTTTTTTCTTATTCTCATAAAGTTTAAGATTACCTGCCTTTTGACTATCTCTCTGGAAGAATCTGGTAAGGGCATGGCCACGACTGATCACTCCTAGATAATCAGCATAATTCAATATTTCTATAAAATCATTTGGGGTAGGTGTTGCAGTGGCTACATATCGATAAGCTACTTTTTTAAAATGCTTAAGGATGTAGTTGGTCGTTTCTGTCTGAAGATTACGCAGGATACTTGCTTCATCAAATGACACACCACAGAAGTGTTCAGGGTTGATATCTCCTTTGCGCACCCGCTCATAGTTTGTAAGGTATATTTGTATAGCAGGATTGTCAAAGTCGTCGGTATCAGTAATGTAATCTATTGCCAGACCTGTATTGAGCTTAGCGTTGTCTCTTTTAAATTCCCCACTTACACCCAATGGACATACTATCAGGAAGGGTTTATTGAGTCTAGTGATAAGTTGCTTTGCAATCTCCAGCTGCATAAATGTTTTGCCCAATCCGAATGATGCAAAGATTGCCCTACGACCACCTTCCAGGCAAAACCTGCAGATATCTATTTGGTGTGGAAATAGCATGTCACTCCACACTATATCACTGGTATCAAAGCCAAATGAATCAGCGATGACTACTTTCTTTTTTAAAAATTCTGTATAGTTATTCATCCCTCTGCATTTGTGCATAACTCGCCCCCATTACCAGTACCACCATACAGATCACCAGTATCACACATACCGCATCATGTATCATATTCATCGGTTATACATTTTAGACAACACCTTAGATACCTTCATGATCCGCTCGATCTCATCATATTGGAGATAGTAGTATTTCCATTTCCAATTTCTACGACATCCCAGTATGCCCACCTTCATCATTGTATTGACGAATCGCGACACTTCTGATTGATCACACCTGAATTCTGCAACTTTGTTGAGATACACGAGGAGTTCTGTCCCCGACATTTCCCTGTTTTCATCTAGGGCCGGTATGATCTCTCGAGCCCAGGGTTTTATCATCACCTGCAATTTTTGAAATGCCATAGAGGCATCGTGTAGATTCACCCGTACCGGTGCCTTACCTTGGATACTTGCACTTATCGTCGTCCGACATTTGCCCCGTATAGCTGCCTCTCGATATGATCCCAGCTCGATTTCGTCCGTATGACTCTCTCGTCTGATTCTCATGTCTGATTCTGATTCTGCCTTCTGATTCTGCATTACTTCCATGAGCTTTATGATTTTTTGATTTGATTTCTCTGAGTTCAAATTTTGACGCATGCTCCGGATACAGCTTTACGAAGTATCTGGCCATGAGTGATGTGTAGTTATTATTCAGGGTAAACTTCCCTTTGGTCAGATTCAGATTCTGAGTCCTGCTTTTATCTGATTCTGACTGCTGATTCTTATTCAGAGCCATTACTTTAGACCGTATCTCATGCCACACATGATCCGAGCTGATTCGCTTCAGGCCATCCACCTCGATCATATCTAGTATGGTCGACTCGTATATTTTAAATACTTCCGGATTTTCCTTCATCCATGCCCACCATTCCGCCTTCAGCTCATCCCATCGAGAGACAGCCCTTGACACATCACTAAATAAATTCACTTGCATTTTTTTATTTTTTTTTCCGAAATCCGAAATCGCAAATCCGACATTGTTCATCTTCATCCCTTCGCCTTCCATACACTCAAGACTTCACTTTTTAGATATCTCAGCTCCCCCCGATGCCGGTACGCATTAAAGTCACCTTGACGAGCCCATTTATCCACAGTGGTAGGATTCACCCTCAGCAGCCTGGCCGCTTCCTGCCTGGTCAGCAGAGAGTCACTAGCATCCTTCAGCTGGACAGATTCAGACTTCAGACTCAGATTCAGTCTGATTCTGCTATCTGATTCTGATTCTGATCCTGATTCCTGCCTTTGTCTGACTGCTGATTCTGATTCTGCTTTCATACCTGATCCCCCCTCATTTTTTTCTCGATACTCTCGATATGCGGTACTATGAGCTCAGTCATCAGATACGGGCTTATATCCATTGATCGTCCCTTCTTCAGGTGTTGGTAGCTGATCACCCTTTTGAGCCGCTTTAGCATTTCGGTAGACATGTAGATCTGTGCTCTTTCCTTTTCCCTTGCAGGTATTTCTTCACTAGTGATTGACATTTTATGTTGTGTTTTATTTTTTTGTAGTATTTTCGATTTCACCCTTCATTTTCCCCCAAATGAAAAAGCCCTATACGAGTGCATTTGCACCCATATAGAGCCGGTATACTTGGTCCTTAGATCGTTATCCTCGGAGTATCAGTTTAGCGATTGATGAAGCAAATATAACGTAGAACAAATGTAAAAGTCAAGTCTTTTGAATAAAATATTTTTTTTAACCTTAAAACTCAATCAAAAAGTCATGTCACTACCGTTAGCCATCAAGTCAGCTTATGACTCACTCACAGATCTAGAGAAAGCTTCATTTACAGACCTTTCTAATCGTCGCCAAAAGGCCGTAGGGATGGGTTATGTTTTATGGTTTCTAGTCGGACTCCATTATGCATATACCCGTAAGTGGGGCCTCCAGTTTTTATTCTGGTTTACGGTCGGCGGCGTAGGAGTATGGTGGATTATAGATTTTTTTAGAGTCCCAGGCATCATTCGACAATACAATGATAATGTGATGGTAGACTCCATGAAAGACATAAAAGCTATGCGGTAAAAAACGCTATAAAAAAACAAGTTATGAAATACGTTTACTTAATACTTTTCCTTTATGTAGGTATATTTTTCTGTCAAAAGAGAAGCAAAGGGTCTACAGAAACTAATAAACAAGAAGCAAAATCTGAGATAGATGATCTGTACGCATCCAGAGATCAATCAATAAAGGATCTACTAGAGCTTTCTAAAGTTCAGGTACTAAAGTCTAGATTCTACATGAGGGAAGGTATTTTGGGTGATGAACCTATCATCGATTTAAAAATTAAAAACGGATCTACTTCACCAATTGCTACCTTGTTTTTTAAGTCAACTCTAACAAGTACTAATAGATCAGTGCCCTGGTTTAAGGAAGATTTTAATTATACCATTCCGGGAGGAATAGAGCCAAATGAGGAGCAATCAATAATCCTTGTACCTAATGAATTTACTGGCAATTGGAAGGTGGATGCTCCTAAGGATGCTATTTTTACGGTACAGGTAGTCAAGGTGTTGGGAGTTGATGAAAAATCATTATATGCATCCAATTTTAGTGATGAAGACAAAAAAAGGCTCGAAACATTGCTAAAGAGCTATCCAGAGTTTATCAAAAATTAGTCTTCAATGCAATGAAATACATCCTAACCTTTTTCCTGTTTTCTATCTCCTGTACCAAGCACGAAGATATTACCAAGCCCCCTCTTGTGTGCAAGGATTGTCGTAGGGCATACGAAGATACCCGTATCACGGTGTGCCATACAAAGACTACCCCCGCTTGGTTCGACGAGCATGATAATATTTTTCCGATAATCTATGGCAATATTGGCACCCTTTGTAATGATTATTTAAAGAGGGAGGAGGGCAGGATCTACCCCCTGCCAAAATATAGATGCGAGACAGATACTTTGTTGTTTTTTGAAAGAAGGAATATAATCAAGTGTTGGAAAGGTAGATGACTACTTTTAGGTTGTAGGTTCATTCCATTTTTTTCCCATATATTTGCCTTCTTTTGTGGAGCGTATGGGGATCGAACCCATGAAAACAATTTTGCAGACTGCTGTTATACCATTTAAACTAACGCCCCTCATAGAAAATCTAAAGAGCTTTTATTCCTGTAGAAGCTCTTTTTTTTATTTCACCGCATCTTTCCGATTCTTGGATAAGAATTTGCTTAGATCGTCTAGTCGTATAAATATTATTTTTCCAGTAGGTTTCGAATGCGCTATCTTACCTTGAGCAGTCATTTTTCTCAGATAGCTTATCGAAAGTCCTGTATACGCAGAGGTTTGCGCTAAAGTCAAGAATTTTTTAGATGCCATATTGGTTATACTTGATTATAGCCGCAATAGTATCTATATGCTCGTATATGTCACATTACATATTGTAATAGAATAATTTGCCTTACTTTTGACCTTCGATTATGAATAAAATTCAGATCGAGATTTTGGAGTATAGTTATTGGGAGCACTTCAAGCAGGCCAAAGACCTGGCCATGGTATTATCCCTTGATCATCCCCGTAGATTAGCATTGGAGTCTGAGATCAATAAAATCCGCACCCAGATCAATAAGTTAAAATCCCTAGACAAAGCAACGGTCTGAGTCATTCTAATTTAGTTCGTGATCTCTACATTTTTAATGACTAAGAAGAAACAAAAAGCTAGGAAAGCTATCAGTACAAATGAAATTAAAGGTTGAAATCCAGATGATTTTATTAAAGCTAATACTCCTGCTAATGCCAATAAAAATATACCTGAAATAAATAGGTAAATAGCTAGTTTAACTATTTTTAGGCTGTTGATTCTCATTTTGCAGGCTGCTGTTGATTTTTATACCGAAGCTATTCGGCTTTCAATAGTTTCAGTCAAATCTTGAAAGCAATGTATCTGATCGTCACTATCCAATACCCTGATATAAAAGATACGCTTCCTCGTTTCTACATCTGTAGTTTCAAATAGCTTATTAGTCAAGAATTGAAGAATTGGGTAGCATGCCATATCATCCATCCATGGTGCGGTCACTTCCAGTACGAAGGTAGTAGAGTCGTCTCCTGGGTACGCTTCTTCCAGACAGATTTTATTCAAAGATCTTCCAGCAGAAGCGCATGCTTCCTGAAAACCTTTCAATTTTCCCTTCAATTGTTCCTTATCCATAATAGTAAACCTGGTAGCAAAGTTATTAAATTTTGAACATCGGTGTTGTTAAAATGACCGCATGGTTTGTACCTTGCTTCAGAGGTCCATCCGTTCAAAACCAATGAAGCCAATATTGAAAAATCGGGATTAATAGCCTTCTCCTCATCAAATTTTTCTCTCAAGCAACTGTAGAACAAAAGCGTAAAAAGATTATGGGTCTTCACCTGTTTTTTTAATGTGTCTATGGCCTCCTCCTTTGCTTTTAGCTCCACACTCATGTCCTGATGTCTTGCCGTCGGCGCTCGTCTATTTTGTCTATTCTGATCAGGATCTTCTAATTTAAACAAATTTGGCACTCCATACAGGGCACATATCTTAGCCTTTAATGCAAATTCTACACTGTATCCAGCTAGGTAAAAAGCACCATTCCATTTAGAATTACTACATAGAATGGTAGCCTCATCCAGTCGTTCTTGTGAAAGCCTTATTATTTCCTCCGGATTGTCCATATCATTATTTTTTGATTCCTTTTTTTTATCCTATCTTATCCGAAATCCGAAATCGCAAATCCGAAATCGATTCCTCCTCACCCTATCCTATCCGATATCTTCTTCTTCACATGATATAGCTTCACCACATCCTGTAGATTGACATCCTCGTCATCGTGAAATTTGTTCCATGCGTGGCACCTCATCACCCCGGTATCCACATCATGCCCGATCACCTCTTTGATCATGATCCCATCGTTGCGGAGCACTATGACGAATACATTGGGCATATGCAGCTTATTCTTCCAGTGATGCTGGTACACCTCCCGACCTATCACCGTATCCCCTGCATAGATATGCCTTTCCTCGCCCTCCATACTATCGCCGATCACTTTAAAGGCCACATAGATCCCATCGGTCATGCGGTCCACCGCTACGGCAGGTAACTCCTCTAGCCACTCCTTATCCCCCCACATCGTGCTGTACCCGGCATGAGCTCGCTCGTGGACCAAAGGGATGTACATCATATCCTGGATCACCCGCGCCTGGTAGATGGCTTCAGGTTCTGAGGCTTCACTAATGAAGTAGCCACTGTAGTTTTCCTTTAGAAAATCAATAACCTTTTTGCTTGCGCGGTCCTTGTCTTTTAATATTCCGCCAATAAATTGAGGTGGAACACCTATTAACTTGGCCAATTCAGCCCTAGAATCCACAATTCTTTCATCCAAAAGCTTTTTTATCAGATCAATAACTCTCTGATTTCCAATTCCAAACTTAGACATTTAAAAATATTTTAAAATTTATAACAGATTTACTTGTTTTTTACATTCGTTTTACTGTATCTTTGTGACATTACAACCGCAAAGGCGTTTGAAAGTACTAAAAATTTAGGATCAAAAGTAAAGTCCCAGACCAGTCGAGTCAAATAGAGCTTTAACAGATATATGATATTCGTAAGATGACATTATTTACTGCCACGATATTTCATAGAGCCGGTATACGAGTTTAGCGATTTAGATACCCCTCGTGACAGTAAACAAATTAGCCTATGAATCATTTTTCCACTAGACAGATGCGCGAGTACATCACGATCAGTATCGTACTCATCATCATGATGCTCTTTTTGATCCGGTGTACTCCGAGACTATTTATGACCTGACCAAATTGTTTTTTTTAAGACCTGCGTTTTTTTCATTTAAGAGAGCTACCGGATACGGTGATATGGTTGGTGTAAAGACTTCATACGCCCGGTAGTTTTTCTTAATGCGCATGTCTGATTCTGATTCTGATATCTGATTCATTCACTTATCCCTTGCGACTTACAACTTTAATCAAACTCTTAAAATGAAAAACATCTACGACTTTTTTATCATCGAGACCGAATACGACGCATCAGGCCGGTACGCAGTCATCGTCTACAGATTGACTGATAAAGATCAGGACGAGTTTAATTACCTCGTCATCCATCAGGCCGATTATAAGACCCAGGTCAAGACGCTCCAGAGCACATTTAAAAGCGAGTGTGAGCAGATGATCGAGATCCGAGCCAGTGAGCACTTCATGTTTATCCATGATGTGATCGACGAGACCGTCATCCCCATGAGACATCAGGACTTATCCATGTATATGGCCAATCAGGATCGGCACACAGAGATCAAAGCCGAGATCAAAGCTGATATGCTACGTACCGAAATCCGAAATCGCAAATCCGAAATAGCATGACCCATTCCGAAATCCGAAATCAAAAATCCGAAATAGTATGATCCCCGAAATCCGAAATCCGAAATCCGAGATAGAATGCCGCAAAGACCACATCCGAGCGCAGCTAAAGACCAGCATCACCCCAGAGTCCACCGTCGAAATGGTATTCATGCTGATCGAGCAGCACGGCTCAGATCGATTCCTAGAAGGGTATCGAGCAGGTATCGAGCACATGGCCTCTATCGCTCAGCTTCTATATCAAGATGTAGACTCAGACTTAGCTAGCATTCCGAAATCCGAAATCAAAAATCCGAAATCGATTCACGCTATCAAAAATTAATCAACCTCATAAATCGAAAAAAATGCAAAAAGAAAATTCATCATCCACATCATTAGTACCATCTGGCACTACAGAGATCGCCAAAAGGCTCAATGATAATATTTTTAAAGTATTATCAGCAGACGGACTTACCGGCTTTGAGAAAGCATACACCATCGCATTTGCAGCAGGAGAATTAAAATCATTGCTAAGTGCAGAATACATGAAGCCGATCATGGACCTGCAGGGCAATAGACTAGGATTCCGTACAGACAAAGATGCCAGCGGTGGATATTCTATGGAGATCGTAAAGAACTGTCTTATCGAAGCTACCCTCACCGGAGTGCAACCATTCGGCAATCAATTCAATATCATAGCGGGCAATTGTTATATCACCAAAGAAGGCTTTGGACACCTACTCAAAAAAATCGGTGGACTCAGCTATGATATCACGTTCGAGCTACCACGTATCAATTCAGATAAGACTAGCGCAGCGATTAAAGCCGTGATTAATTGGACCTATTCAGGACCTGTCAAGGAAAAGACCATCGAAATCCCTGTCAAGATGAATCAGCACATGGGTACAGATGCCGTCATCGGCAAAGCTACACGCAAAGCCAGGGCTTGGTTATTCCAAACCATTACCGGCAATGAAATCGGTGACGGTGATGTCACCGAGGACGGCACAGCTACAGTTATTTCATCCACACCAAAAAAGCTACCATTCGAAAAAGAAATCGAACGTGCTACTGTTTTATTGAATGAATCAAAGACACATGATGAGCTAAAATCCTACTGGGATTCATTCGGTGACGATATCCGCAACCAACTCACCGACCTTATGGAAACCAAATACCAAGAGCTCGAAAAATAATAAAATGCTTTTCATTCAGTCTGATTCTGATTCTAATATCTGATTCTCTCAAACCTCATACCTCAATGCTATCCAATTTCAAAATCCGTTGTTCATCTATAGGCGCGATCATGACCGAGCCACAGTCCAAAGCAGCCAAAGATGCAGGTGAATTATCCGAGACCGCTAAGACTCACCTAGTCGAGTGCTATGTAAGATTCCGCTATGGCCGGATCAAGATGATCGACTCAAAATATTTACAAAAAGGCCGACGCGTAGAAGAAGAATCTATAACATTGTTTTCTCGGTACGATCGATCCTTTTACCGTAAAAATGATCAGAGGCTAGAAAACGAATACCTCAGTGGAGAGCTAGATTTATTCAAAGGACCTTCTATCAAACAAGCCAAGGCAGTAGTCGACATCAAGTCATCCTGGGATTTATTCACATTTCTCAAAGCCAAGACACAACCGATCAATAAAGATTATTGGTGGCAGCTGCAAGGCTATGGCGCTCTCAGTGGCGCTCTGGACCTTAAGTTAGCTTATTGTCTATGCAATACCCCATCCGAGCTAGTCGACGATGAAAAACGCAAACTAGCGTATTCTATGGGAGTCATCGATCAGCTTCATGCACCCGATTATATCGACGCGTGCCGGCAGATTGATATCAATTCCAATTTCGACGATCTCACATTAGCAGAGCGAGTATTCGTTCGCGACATCGCAGGATCGCCCATGATGGTTGAGTCCATCTATGAGAAAGTAGAAAAGAGCCGCCAATGGCTAGCCCAGACATTCTATCCTTCCGATACATTGACCGACACCCTGCAAAAATCTTTAGAATTACAAAATCAAGAATCCTTTTAATCATGACAAATTCTTGGGATGACGATGATGATGTACCAGCTCAGCCTGTTAATTGGGACGATGATGACCATGGGCCAGATCAGCCTGGTCACAATCCTATTAAGCCTAGCACCGATCTACCTTATACGGATAGCACCATTATGCCATTTGGCAAATACGAAGGTAGAATGCTATCCAAAGTACCTGCTTATTATCTAATATGGCTTTTTGATAATGGAAAAAACCTAAATCCAAAACTCAAAGCCTACATCAAGGATAATCTCGACTCACTCAATCAAGAAATCAAAACTCGCAAATAAATTATAACTCATAATTCATCACTCATATTTTTATCATGAAAAACTTCCTACCCGACCGCCATCCAGAAGATCGCCTCCGCATCCTCCAGGATTCAGCCGATTCCACCGAGGACACCACGTACTTTCGAGACCTCACACAAGAGGAGATCGAACTACGCAACGAATCCTACGTACTCAATGCTATCGAGCTATCCAAGCATGATTAGGAGCTCGACATAGCCAAAGCACTTTACAAAGCCGCCGCCAAACCCATCAACGAAACACTTGCAATATTGATCCAAGAGATCCGCATGCGCAAAGCCACCGTCACCGGCACACTGTACCACATAGCAGATCACGAGACTGGTATTATGAATACCTATGACGAGCAAGGCGAGTTTATCTCATCCCGTCGTATGCGACCAGGCGAGAGAGTACAGACCAAAATCTTCGCCGTCAAATCAGCCAACGAATAAAACCCCATTTTTTTAATTCAATTCAAAATCGCATCATGACAAAAGAAGAATCAAAATTTAATATCACACCGGGCACTGATCATCTTACCATCACTCACATCGATGGACTCACCCCAGAGCGACCGCATCCATTTCGAGAGTTAGGTCGGATCGATACAGTATCCAGTTTTATCATAAAAAGGAAAGACCGGTTTTATGATAAATCAGCACCACAGGCTTTAGATAACGATGTTTCAGTCGTGGTAGTTGATCTAGAAAAAGGATCGATCAAATTGACCATCGATCCCAATGATCGATACAGTAATGAGATCACAGGTCAGCTTGTGCCCAACAAAGAGCTAGAAGATTTCAAGATCAATACAGCCAAATTGTATGATCGCGACGAGCTTTTAAAACTCATCCGATTCAATGCCTACCGGATCAAAGAACCAGGCAAACTGATCACAGAGCTTCGCAATCTCAATCTCAAAGCCAGCATCGAGTCCAAAAATCAAAAGGACCTCAAAGGCAATGTAGATCGCGGCCTGACTAAAAGTATCGTGTCCGAGATACCAGATTCATTCATACTTACCATACCCGTTTTCCAATCCATGCCCGAAAAAACATTTAGAGTAGAGATCGCCATGGACTATACCGATGCATCCGTCAAGTTCTGGCTAGAGTCTACCGAGTTACACGAGCTCATGCATGTACACCGATTAGAGATCATCGAGACCGAAATAGATCTCATCACAGCTAACGGCCTACTCGTCCTGTATAAATAATCCCTAATCCCCATTCCGAAATCCGAAATCCAAAATCCGAAATAGTCTCTCACCTCATTCCTCAAACCTTCATCCATGAACCAAATATCCTACCTCACAGTCCTCACCGTCATCAATGATCGTAAGACAGTTCACATCAAAGAGCTGGAGCGACTCATGACAGATAAACGCGCCAAAGGAGACCCTACCAAAACCCAAGCACTTTTCGCCCGTATAGACGAGTGCGACAAATTTCTCCAACTCATAAAATCCAAAATCGATGCCACAGCAGAATCAGACCTCAGAGACAAATTCAAAGAACTCGAAGATGAAATCGAACGAGACAAGTACTTTGACCAACAAACCAATGAATACTTCAACAGAGATCCAGATAGTTCTGGAAGATTACCTCACACCGGGGATCAACGTACTATTGCGCATGCACTGGGCACTGAGGAAGAAGGAGCAAAAGCTACTGAGCCTCATGCTCCTTTCCAAGTTGTCCATCCGGGATAGGCAGACATTAAAGACCGCCACCCTCACCGGCCAGATGGTCCACATCCACTACATCCGATATTCCACACCACCGATGGACGAAGATAATTTACACGGATCCTTCAAGCTCATGGGTGATGCGCTCAAAGACCTGGAGCTTATCAAAAACGATTCAAAAAAGTACATCACCCTCCGTTGCTCACAGGTGGGCACCAAACATTCACAAACCAAATTGATTATTACTTTATGAACACCCATGAATAATTTGATTTTGAAAAGATACCGGGGATCCTGTGTTTCGTGGGTAAAAGTACCCAGTTGGAATGCATATCCCTACATCTTTCCTCATTGCCTTACGCCTTACGACTTATGACTTTATATGGTACCAAATGCGCTAATAGCCCCCATCCCATATGGTATTCGGAGGTTTTGGGTGACATCTATCGCGAGCTCATTAAGGAGTATGGATTTCATCAGCTTCTAAAGCCCACACCTGGACATGAATATAGGAAGATGTATAAACCAAAAAGTCAAATCGACCAATATCAATTCAGAAAACTTCCAGAACTTATCACAGTCACGAGCCCACCTCGACTATTTAGATCCAGTGGCTGGAAGTACCATGGTCGGGTATATTTGGATTGCGAATGCTATTGGACATTTGATTATAAGTATCCCTGGGACCAAGGCTTTAAATATGATGACATGCCTCTCCGGCTTTTGACTACATGCTATCAGAACGCGACATGTACTTCAAATACTATCTCCGAAGCAAGTAAAAGAGGCCGACAACTTCAATTATTTTAAAACGGATTCACATCATGAAACTCCCAGAAGCCTTATCGATAGCAAACAATATTGTAGACCTTTTACGGCCCCATTGCGACATCATCAATATAGCCGGATCTATCCGTAGACTCAAAGCAGAAGTAGGCGACATCGAGATCGTTTGCTTACCTAAAAAGATTGTACTGAAAGACATGTTTGGTTACGATGAAGGCGTTATCGTTCATCCCTTATTTGCAGAAATAGTCAATGAATTAGGTACTGTGATCAAAGGCAATGAGGACGGCAAATACATGCAGATCGAACTACCCGATAATATCAAAATAGATCTGTTCATGCCTTCACCACACGATTACTACAGGCTATATGCCATTCGCACCGGGTCAGCAAAATATTCCCTTCTTATAGCAATCTCTTGGAATGGCTTAGGTTGGGTAGGCACACCGGACGGCCTAAGATTAAGGTCTCAATGTAGACAGCTAGCAGTCACGAGGTGGCATTGTCATGTACAAAACCCCACACTACCGCCTGTCTGGCAGTCTGAAGAAGAATTTTTCCAATGGTTGGGTAGAGAATGGATTGAACCTCAATTTAGAAATTATGATTAACGAACTCTCAAAAGAAATTCATCAAAACGCCAAGAACAAAGGCTTTTTTGACACCCCAAAAAACATTGGAGAAATGCTTTGCCTGATACATAGCGAAGTTTCCGAGGCTTTGGAAGCTGATAGAAAAGAAATGTATGCTACATCCGCAAATATGAATGTTGTAAACGGTTGGACACGGGATAGCGATTTTGTAGAAAGTTATAATGGATGGGTAAAGGGAACATTTGAAGAAGAAATGGCTGATATTGTTATTCGAGTTCTTGATTTATGTGCTTTCAAAGGAATTGACATTGAAAGTCACATCAAGGCGAAAATGAGATACAATGCAACCCGCCCACATAAACACGGCAAATCGTATTAACCAACCTCATACCTCACCGCTTATACCTCATACCCCATGTGTAGCAATATCCCACCCATAGACTTTAGCAAACTGGACACAGGATGCGGAGCTGAACCACCAGATAAATTAACCTTCCTTCCCAATCTCAAAGTATTGAGAAATGGAGTATACGTTGGCAATGTCATCAGTCACAACATTGCCAAAAGGAGATTCCTGATCAGGGACATGACTCAAAACAAATATTTGAGAGGAAGATTACATGCATTTACATATTAAATCAACAAACATGAAAACCATGACCCTTTTAGAGCTTATCGAAGATCGACAAAAATATTACGAAGCCATCAAGCAGAAATTGATTTTCACACAAGAGTTCGCCGCAAAGTTATCTTTTGATGCAGAGGTAAAATTGATCGAGAGAAAATTGAACTATAATATTGAGATTCATCACTTATTGAATGACATATCCGAAAAAGCAAAAGCGTTTGCCAAGCAAGATGCAGAGTTGATTGTAACTCCGTTTTTACTGAACAAAGACACTGGAATAAAATTCCAATATGCTGGATTTACTTATACCAATATAGATGGGATTTATGGCTACTTAGGGATCGACCAGGACGAAGTTATATTCATATACTTAGACGAAGGCGCTATCCGCAGGACTGTAATGGCCAATTACGAAATCCAGAAATTTATATTCGAATCAAAACAAAAGAAATGAAAGGGCCTTCCGACACCTCTAGCTCTCCAAACAAGATAATGATTCGAAGGCTTTTATGAAAAATAAAACAACCCATAATATCAAAAATATTCTGGGCATACTTTCTTCTAAGAATTCACGAGCGTCCAGGTTGATTCATTTCTAGCAAACACTTTTTAAAATGCTTCTTTTCCTTGATACTATTTGAGTTTTTCCAAAATCTAAACTCCGTAAATATTTTACCAGGTTGTATTCCTTTTTCAAGATATAATAATTGAGTTTGAAAATAGGTAACATCAAGTCCCCTTGCATTAGTTATTTCACGCCATTTCCAAATTAGTACCCAACCAAGAACTAGCATTGCCATGAATGACATAAAAGAGATATTCGTTGCAGCAATTGAAAAAATTATTGATTGAGAAGTCAAGAAAAGTGTTCTATAATTTTGCAACAAAGATTCTTGGATTTGCCAATGACTAAGTAACTCATCCCTCCTTTCATAATTTGGGTCGTCTGCCATGTTTTAAATATTTATTTCATTGAAATTTAATCATTTTTTTACAATTTAAAAAAGTCATCCCCTCCCACCTTATGAGCCACTTCGTCCGGACCAGTGCAGATATATCCCCTAGTCATGCGCTCAGAGCTATGCCCCATCATTTCACCTATCACCGATAGCGAGTATCCACGTATAAACATATTCGTCGCAAAAGACCTCCGAGCCGTATGGCTAGTTATCATTTCGTATTTAGGCATTAACTCCGATATCTGCTCACTATTGCGCGATGAGTAGATTACTACCTTCTGATCGATCCCCACCTCCATACACGCTACTTTTATGTAGTCATTCAGTTTTTGATTGGAGATCGATTTTGGAAAGCCCCTCAGCTCGATGACTTTTTTGATCCCCTCATGTAGAGGCACCGCTATCGGCTTTTTGCCCTTCTTAGTTTGCAGTTTTATCAGCTCCATCCCCTTGTATGTTTCCAGATTCTCCTTGATCACCTTTTTAAAGTCACTTACCCGTAGAGCCGACCAGGCCCCTATCAGGAATGAATCAGTCGCATTCCGGAGATAGTTGTGTTTGAATTTATGTTCGAATAGTAGCTTCAGCTCAGCTTCATTCAGGTAGACTCGAGTAGTACGTACCCGCTTGATAGTGAATTTTTTCGATTTATAGTGATCGTACTTGTTATATCCTCGCTCCTTAGCATCATTCAGGATCGTCTTCAGAGTCACCACGATTTTATTCAGATAGTTGGATGAGTAGTTCCCTTCCCCCAGGTACTTCGTAAAAGCAAAAAAGAAAGCCATGTCGATATCCTTAAAATCATACTGCCTTTTAGTTTTAGCACAGAACGCCCGATATTTTTTCACCACCACCCGGTATACCGCACCGGATCCAGCCGCGTAGTGGGTAGACTCCTTCCTCTCTTTTATGAAAACATCTATGAATTTTGACAGCGTCATCCCCTCGTTTTCATGATCACCCTTCAGAGCCTGCACAAAATCATCCTTTGATGGCATAGAGTTGGCCGCCACAGCTTTGTAATACACCCCTTGTATGATTTCCTCGATCTTATTCAGCCGTATGTTATATTCGATATAAAAGGGAAATAACCTAGTGGCCTTCACCCTTTGATGCTCTGGATCCCAAAATCTTTTCTCTATCGATAGCCTGGTCTTAGTCTTAAACAACTTACCCCCACCATACCTCACTTGAGCAAAAATAGAACTGAAGCTATTATCTTTACTATACGCTAAATGAAATCTTACTCGTTTCATATAAAATACAATGGTACGAAAAATGGTACGCTTTTTTATACATCAGTACATACCTAGACATACCAGAAAGTACTTAAGTGAGTTTACAATGTTCTGAATATCAACTACATTACAGCGTAAATGATTGACTTATAAATAATTGCAAACATGATTAATATTATCTCCCCAGCTCCACTTTGATTTTATTTTATTGTTCTAATAAGTGGTTCTGTAAAACCAACAATTTGTAATGGAGCGATCTTGTTTAAGGCCGTTTTAAATTCTTTTTCAGGGTCGACATGAAAAACAAAGCAGCCAAGCTGTATTAATATCGCGTCTCAGGACTTAAGGCTAAGTCCATACTATCATTTCTTATACCTCAATTGCCAAGGATAAAAGTGGAAGAACAACCAAGATCCCGACCATAAGATACTCCAATATAAAAATTCGGAGCCCCAGGCCCATACTAAAGGGAAATGTTCGAAATCAACTACAAAGTATACATAGGTGACATAACAGATCACGGTAACGGCCTCGATAGCCAGATTGATGCGAGTCATCCCCGTACCACTTATAGCGTTTAACCATACGGCGCCTTGTGACATCAGCAAAATGGCGATCGATACAACACGAATCACTGGTATGGCATCGCTGGTAAACTCAGCATTAGAGTCATAGATTCTAAAAAACAAGTGTGGAAAGAGGTTTAAAAATAGACCGAAGGGCAAGACAATCCCAATGCTCAATCTGCATATTTTTTTTATCAGCGGGATCACCTGATCTAGCTGTCCCTGCCCGATGACATTACTCACCATATTATTACTAGTAGCTGCTAAAGCCCAAATCGTCACTCCAAAAATGCCAAATACATTGCGCATGGTATTGGATATAGCCAGAGCTCGCTCCCCCAAATCTTCAATCCACAAATAAAACAAAAGCCAACTTATGATACTGATGAGAAGCTGAAAAATTAAAGGTGCAGAACGATCAAATATATTATAGGTGGATACTCTATCCCAGCCCTTAAAACTTAGTACTTTAAACTCTTGAGGCAATCCCCTATACCAGATGAAACTGTGTACGACCAACATACCGATCAATTCTGCAATGACAGAGGCCCAAGCAGCGCCTTCAAATCCCATGGGTGAAAAACCCCCATGACCAAAAATCAATAGGTAATCAAAGAGTACATTGGCAGAAGCTTCACAAACAGATCCTACTACAAGAAACCTAGTATTATTGGTACTTATTAAAAATGAATTGCCGAGTTGATAGAAAAATAAAAATGGTAACCCTAGAATTCTGATCTTTATAAATGAACTAGCCAAATGATGTATTTCCGGGTTTTCAATCTGGCCCTTTAAAATGAGCGGTGCAAAAAGGTAGGTTATCAGGATTCCGCCAAATGCCAGAAAAAATACCAGTTTCATCGCTTGTGCCAGCAGACGACCTATCTCCTGTCTATTTTCCCTACCGGCACCTCTGGATAATAGTGATTGTAAACCACTGTTAAATCCAAAACCGATAACAGAAAAAATCAAATAATAGACTCCAGTAATACCTGCTATGCCTAGCTCTTGCTCACCTAACCGACTTAAAAATATGTTATTTGTGACATAATTTAATTGAGGTATAAGGATCGAAAACGAAATCGGGATGGCAAATCTTAAAATATCTGCATAAGAAGTTTTTATTTGAAGGGTTGACATCGCAGTTCAAAGATCACAAAATTTGCCTTGTTCAAAAATATGAATTCAGAAATAACATGATTAACGGTTACTACGTTTGGAAACAAATGAATTCAAAAGTTAATTTTTTTAATTTATTTAAGTTTTCTTAACGTTTTGATGTGTTTCTTGGTGAATTTTGCTAGTTTTACAGTGAATATTGTACTAATTTTTATTTAATTAATATCAAAACCTTATTATCACTATTTATGAAAAGTCTCTCTCAACGACGATTCAGCCAATTTTTCAAATTTGGTTGGCTATCTGTTTTGATGCTCTTTACAGTCAGTATTACTGCTCAAGTAAAGGGTGTCGTCAAAGATGCTGCTACAAGTGAACCGCTCATCGGGGCATCTGTAGCCATCAAAGGAACTACTACTGGTACTGTTACTGATTTGGACGGCAATTTTATACTCAATGCAAAAGCTGGCGATGTATTACAAGTAGTCTACACTGGATTTGTTGCGCAAGATATCACTGTTGGTGATGATCTGATGGTCACTGTGAATCTCGAGCAAGGCGCATTATTGGATGAAGTGATTGTGACAGGATATTCTACCCAACGAAAAAAAGATCTCACAGGTGCTGTATCCGTAGTCAAAGCCAAAGATTTGGTCGCTGTACCTACAGGAAACTTTATTGGAGCTTTGGAAGGCAGAGCAGCCGGTGTATCGATAGGCACATCGGGTGAACCAGGATCAAGTGTAAGCGTACGGATAAGGGGTATTTCTACTTTTGGTGATAACAATCCTTTGTATATCATCGATGGAGTGCCCAGAAGAGGTGCGTATCAAAATGCGATCAATCCCAATGATATAGAAAGTATTCAAGTATTAAAAGATGCATCAGCTGCTTCAATTTATGGTTCAAGAGCAGGAAACGGTGTAATTATCATTACTACAAAAAAAGGTAAATCAGGTACACCTAAAGTAACATATGATGCATCATATGGCATCCAAAATCCTGCAAAATTAGTGAAGATGCTCAATGCCCAGGAATGGGCCACCATGCGATTTAAAGGCATAGCCAATGCGGGTCAAGTCCCACAAGGTGCGAATGCCGCCTTATACGGCACAGGTTCTACGCCCGTACTTCCGGATTACATTTTACCGGCTGGTGCTAAAGAAGGAGATCCTCGAGTGAATCCATCTAAATATAATGCAGATATAAATAGCCCTGATTTTAACTTGATTACAAGATCTAATAAAGCTGGAACTGACTGGCAGAATGAAGTGTTTAATGCCGCTCCGATGACTCAACATAATCTTTCCATCCTAGGTGGAACAGATAAAAGCAGATACGGAGTTTCATTTAATTATTATGATCAAGATGGTATCTTGATTACATCTTTTACCAAAAGATATAGTTTCAGAGCTAATACTGAATTTAAATTAAAAAAGTATCTCACCATTGGACAAAATCTTACCGTAGCGTTGGAGTCCAGTAATCGACCGCTCGGTGGAGGTCAAAATGAAGGATCGCCGATTATGAACTCTATTCGAGCTCAGGCGATCATGCCTTTGTATGATATTAACGGATTTTATGCAGGTGCCAAGGGATTATCTACCAATGCAGGCAATCCGCATTCTCAATTGCGCCGTGGTGTTGACAATTCCGGTAAATACAATACCATTTTTGGAAACATATTTGGAGAATTAAACCTTGGATTTTTAGACGATGCTTTTGGAACTGGTTTTGCGAGTGGTTTGACCTTCAAAAGCAGCTTAGGCGGTAATTATGGAAGTGGTCATTTCTATAATTTCGGGTACAGAACAATTGAAGCTGCTGAACCTAATTCTTCCAATTCGTTTAATGAAGGCGTAAATGACTATAATGACTATACTTTTACCAATACATTGACTTGGGATAAAACAATTGGCGTACATACTTTGAAGGTATTGGCAGGAAGTGAGGCTATATTGAGCCAATATAGGAATGTAGGCGGTTCAAGATCCAATTATTTCACAGACGATAAAAACTTTTGGACATTGAGAGGCGGAGCAGCAACAGGTCAAAACAATTATAGCGACGCAGGGAACTCATCGCTGTTTTCATTGTTTGCGAGAGCGGATGCTACCCTCTATGATAAATATATTCTTAGTGGTACAGTACGCAGAGACGGTTCTTCTAGGTTTGGACCTGAAAGCAGATATGGTGTATTTCCAGCATTTTCAGTAGGGTGGAGACTTTCACAAGAAAGTTTTATGCAGGGATTGGCATGGTTAGACGACCTAAAGATTCGAGCTGGATGGGGGAAAACGGGTAATCAGGAAATTGATGCCAACAATCCATATTCTCAGTACAGCTCCGGTATCGGTACAACCGCTTATGATATCAATGGCAACAGTGCTAATCCAGTTGCGGGATTTGCCCAAGCTAGTCTTGGTAATGCCAAATCTAAATGGGAAGAGACAACTACGACCAATTTTGGTATAGATGCCACATTACTCAAAGGTAAACTTGATATTAATCTCGATATTTGGAATCGAAAAACTACCGATTTGTTATATCGACTTCCATTGCCTAGTACTGCAGGTACCATTACAGCACCATTTGTCAATATTGGTGATATGGAAAACAGAGGTGTCGATCTTGGTTTGACTTATCGGGGTACTATCGGCAAATCGTTAAATTTTGATTTGGGATTAGTATTAGGTACTTACAAAAATGAAATTTTAAGAGTCGGTGAAAGTGATGAATCATTTTTCTCCGGTGGAGGAAGTCGATTTGCTGGTACTGGCATTACCAGAAGTATCAAAGGATCACCGATCTCTACATTCTACGGATATAAAGTACTAGGTATTTTTAAAGACAAAGCTGAAGTAGATGCTGCGCCTGATCATAGCGCTGTTGGGGGAGCAAAAGTCGGTAGATGGAGATTTGCTGATTTAAATAATGATAAGAAAATAGACGGTAAGGATTTTGGAGATATTGGGAATCCACACCCTGATTTTACATACGGACTGAATTTAGCTTTAACTTATAAGAAATTTGATTTTACTGCATTTATTCAGGGAACTCAGGGTAATGAATTATATAATTATACAAGATATTGGATAGATTTTGAAACGTTTAATGCCAATCGATCCTACGAGTCATTGTATGAATCATGGGATCCTCAGACGAATCCAAATTCCTTGTTGCCCAGACTTGATTTTAGTGATCAACAATCAAATCAGTATTCTACTTCTTATTATATAGAAGATGGTTCCTATGTTAGGATTAAAAATCTACAACTTGGCTATCAATTGCCCTCCGCTACTGGTAAAAAAATTGGTATGGATAATTTAAGATTTTATGTTCAAGGATTAAACTTAGCTACGTTTTCTAAATATCGTGGTTATGATCCTGCGTTTAATGTAACTGATCCTGGAGCAGGAGGAGCTGACGGCACAATTGGCATTGATTATGGATTTTATCCAGCAGCACGGACCATCATGTTTGGATTAAGTGCTTCATTCTAAATTTTTATATAAATTAATATTTTAAAAAATGAAAAAATCATTAAAATTATTTCTTATAGGGGCCCTGAGTACCCTTGGGCTATCCTGTGGAGATGACTTTTTAAATAGAGCACCGATTGGTGGATTGAATCAGGCCACTTTGGCTAATCCTCAAGGGGTGGAAGCTACATTAATAGGAGCATATTCATTACTTGATGGTTGGGCTCAAGGCTGGGGCAATGG
>JANOWJ010000094.1:0-2582 GCA_031417835.1 Saprospiraceae bacterium
GTTACCTCGTTCGATCGGCTAGAAAAACCAAATTACTGCTTGCTGCTACTGGTGAAAGAAAACATTTTCTGGAACATATCTTTACAAATTTTGAAAGAATAAAGCCTCCTTACTCTTTTTCTAATGCATGATTACGGTTAATATCAACGTCAGATAATGAGTGTCCTAAAATGATAACTTTTTTAATTTCTTTTAACTCATCGAAGAACTGAGAATGCTGATTTATTATCTCATCCGTCTGTTTAAAAGATCGCTGATAATAATTGTACAACTCATCTTCACCCGTTTCATATGAATAATCATATTGATCACTCATTTCCTCCATCCATTGTTCTAGTTGTTCTTTCGTACTTCCTTTAGGAGGTTTTGATTTCACTTCGCTTTTCTCAAATTCTTTAGGGTCTACTCCGTGCCCAAGAATAGGTGCAGTGTCTGAATCTGTGGCTTTGTTGTGTATGTAAAGTAAATCGTGTCGTTGTATATCATAATATCTCTCTAATGTATCAGTATAATTAAAATTTAAAAACTTAGAATCTTGATCAATAGAAATACTATTGTCGTCTATATTAGACGGAAATTTTACATTTAATATAAACTTCTTAAATGCCATTGCCATTTCCTTAGTAAGCTTGTCAACAATTAATTCCATTTGAATCTGATACGAATGCCAATCCCTGGATTGAAAATCAGCCCTACTGGTACTTGCCAGATAATTTTTATTATCCTCAAGAATTTCCTCTACATCTATACTTGAAAGTGCAATTTCAAAGTTAGCCCATAAAGGATCATAAATACTATTTGGATCATCACTATTGAGATAGTTAAGATCAAAATACTTAACAAAATCATTATAGATCTCGCGATAATTATTTTTTAAATAAAAACCAAAGGATTGATAGCTTGTATCTAACCCATGATAAAGGTCAAACCCATTTCCAATGATGTAAAGAATACTTGGCATATTACATTTCTTTTTTACTCCTTCTCAAATCCATGACTATCAAACTTCAATGTCCGAGCGTTCTCTGTCACAGTACGCACAATCTGTTCGGATGCACCATCAGGCAAGATTGCCGAAATCTCCAATATTACTTTTACTTCAGCCCCTATCTGACCAGCAAGGTTGGAGATAACCTCATCTGCAATTTTACTTGCATCACGACCCACACGTTCTGGATTCAAGTGAACCGTTCCATAAAATCGTTTTGGTTTTAGACGCTCAACAATTGGCTTAGTGCCATGGGCTTCTGATTGGGCATCTCGATTATAGGTTGCATCTATATCAGAGAAAGTATTTGCACCGGATATAGAACTTCGAGATTGAGTCTCATGATCAATTTGTTTACCCGCTATATCAGGCTTGACAACTAAACCTGAGCTATCAACAGAAACAGAAATATTTTGGCCTCCACGAAGCCCTTGATAATGATCACTTTTTTCATCATACCTCTCTGCAAAAGCGAAGGTTTCCGATCGCCAAGTGAGCAATCCAACGCCATCTCGGATTGTCTGCATTAGGACATTAGATGTTGCCAATCTCGGTAGATAAGGATAGCGAGCGAAATCTTCAATAAGTTGTTTCACAGCTACATTATTTCCTCGCCATAGTGGTATTTCATCAAGATGCTTTTTTAGAATTGTTGAGCCTAAGATGGTAATAAACAATTCTTCATTCCTTAATTTCTTACTAGCTCTTACTGCCAAAGGATCACTTCCATTAAGGCGAATCGCTTGCCACGTGATCGGTGCTTGAGGATTTAACTGCACTGGTACAAGCAACCACTGATATACTTCTGGCAGTCGAGCATTAACAGTAGAATCTGCAGTCTTCAGTTGTGATTCAGCTTGTTTTACTTGATGTGGATCTAGGTTAAGGGTTAATTTGTCCGCAAGTATAGATTCCCAGGCAAGAAATTTACGTAGTGCTTCATTAAAGTCCTGTAAACGAACTTTATCAGGAGCGAGAAAAACCAGAGTATTACGGTATAAGCGCGGAGTATTCCCACGTGATTCAAAAATAGAATTAGCAACAACTTCAGCAGAGCTTCCTGACTCTTTACTATAGGTATAATCTGTTGATAATACAACCAACCTTGTTTCAGTATTATCAGGTACATCTGCTCCAGATTTTGGGAGAGGATGTATACCGGTAAAATCACCCTCCTTACGCAAATCTGCTCTTAACCGTGATTCCAGGGCCTCGTAAATTTTATCAGTATCCCTCTTTAATATTTCTGCTCGATCTTCGGCTAATTTTGTGACAGTTGGTTGTGTAGCATACCAAAAGCGCGGACCATCCTGATAGAGATAAGTTGCGGTAGAGGATAATCTTCTCAAGGCATCACCAAAAACAGCTGACGACTCTCCTGGCATCACACAGCCCAATTTTACATTTCTATCCTCGATTCCACGATGCGCTGCATTTGAAGTAGGAGCGGAGCCAAGATATATAGTCCGAGCTACACGACGAGTTGCATGTAACTTTCCGAGGTTTGGTTGTTCTGCATCAATCCTAAGCGGGAGAGAATTGGATCCATCCACATCTTTTTCAATTATAGGCACCCAGTTATCCGGTAAGTACC
>JANOWJ010000095.1:0-51872 GCA_031417835.1 Saprospiraceae bacterium
AAGGCTGTTTGTAGGGAAGCTACTAACTCTGTATCAGCTTCGTAACCTCCTTCGCCTCCTCCCTGAATAAATAATATGTGCTTGTTCATATGGAAACCGTTTTTCTCTAGGTGTTTGTTTTTTGAATGTCTGCTTTTTTGCAATTACCGCTAACGGTTTGCAGCTTCCGCCTATTTCTTGCAGGTGCTGTTAGCGGTTCGTTGTTCTTGATGTTAATTCTCCGTGACTATTATTATATACTTTTCCTTTTTTAGGATGCGTAAACTTTAATGCTGACCAAATTGAATTTATACTTAAACCTGTGCTTTCGACAAGTCCAAACCCATATCCTATATTTATGACTTTTGGTAGTGAGAGGTCTGTGTCTAAAAGCCCACCTTTGGGCCATGATACCCAAAGCATTCCACTTAGTTTAAGATGGGATTTAAGCTTGGGAAATTTGTCTTTATATTCTGATTGAGTTTTAACAAATAAATGAATGTAGTCAAATTCACCTGTTAATCTTTTCGCAATATCAATTTCAGGTAATTTCATTCCGTCAATTGCATCGCTTGGAGCATTAACAAATAGGACACGGCTGTTTTCTTTAATTCCCATTTTCTGTGATACAGTTTTCATTTTTTTGAATGATGATAAGATTTCAAGATAATTTTGATTTTGCATTCGAGATGTAACCGAATGGGTCAACGACAGATGCTGAAATATATTCTTCACTTCGGTCAGCGATTGTTTTAATTTTTTCTTTTTCAACTTAGCTGCTAATTCATTGAATGTAATCCAAACATGTTCCCTTCAGTGTCTGTACATAGCGACATAAATCCATGCTCACCAATAGGCATTTTTTTCTTAAATATTTTGCCTCCTGCGTTTTCTACCCGTGCTTCTTCTTTAGCACATTCTGCACTTTCAAAGTAAACAATTGTACCATTGCCACCTGCTTTCATACCTTCCATTTGAACAAGGGAACCACTGGCGTTTGGTGCATCCATTTTCATCGGGAAGGCTTTCATTTTACTGGATGCATTATTGGGGTCAGGCAGGTCTTGCATCTTAATGTCCAAAACCGTTTCGTAAAATTTTTGTGCCCTGCTAAGGTCATCTACATAAATTTCAAACCAAGTAACAGGATTGTTTGGGTTTTTAATTTGTTGTTCCATGAGAATTGTTTTTTAATTAAGAAAATGTTTTTAAATGTGGTTCAATAACCGTCCTGTAAAGGTTGAGCCTTAAATTTTAAGAAGTGTTGCACAATTTGGGGAACGAGTTGTATCATTCACACATTGAGGTCGTGAGGTGTCGTTCTACAATGACCGCTAACATACCTCTTGTCGTCACTCCCGATTCCAAATATCGCCGAACTAACCTAAATAGTTCGCTATCTTTAAACCATTGGGATACCAGATGCATTAAAAGATCATGGTTTACCCTATCAATTTTTTATGAGTTTTCAAGTTTACAGACTATACTTTTCAAAAGGAGACTGGTATTACATCGGTGAACCCGAGGATATTATCCGTAGACTACTTTAGCAAAACACGCATATCTACAAAGAAAGTCAAATAAGCAGATATGACGATTGGACCATCTATTTGACAATAGCTTGTGGTAATTGGAAGAAAAGAAAAGTTGAAAGGCGTATAAAAAACACAAAGGGTTTCACAATTGTGAAACCCTTTGTTATCATGTGGGAGTTGACGGGTTCGAACCGCCGACCCTCTGCTTGTAAGGCAGATGCTCTGAACCAGCTGAGCTAAACTCCCTATTTTTTATTTTTACAGGATAACGCTTTTGTTAATCCTTTTACCTATAATCCTTTTCTCCGCCGACCCTCTGCTTGTAAGGCAGATAATCCCTGCCTGCCGGCGGCAGGTGAACCAGCTGAGCTAAACTCCCTCTAGAAGGAGTGCAAAGATAAATATTTATTTGGTTTAAACAAAATACCCGGAGACCCAAAATTGTTTACAAATGGACCACCAGAAAGGTCGATGATCTTAATTTTTTCCTGAATAGATGCAACTAACCTTTGTTTTTTAGCACCATATTATTTGAAAGCCCTTAATTTTGGAGTTATAAGTAGGACCTGCAAGCATTGGATTATTCTCAGACATATTCTACCACCACCCTTTATCAATCCTTTTGTGAGATTGACCGGATGTCCTATAATACCATCATCCGATTCTTTGATGAGCACCAGGAGGACATCACTGATATGGGTTTTGAGGAGTATTTTGACATTTTGACCACCTACGTACATGCCTTGTACGAAGCCGGAGCCTACCAGAAACACGCGGCTATGGCCGATGTTGTCATAGAGGCATCTATCATCAATAATGTGCAAGTGTTGCGCGGACTGGATATCTATGAAAAGACCTTATTCCAAAAAGCTTCATCTCTATATCACTTACATGCGTATGCATCTAGCGCACATATCTTGACCGAATTGGTGAAAATGAATCCAAATCACACAGATTATCGGGATTTTTTGATTAAAAACAGGTTTCAGATCAAGCCTGCCTATCTGCGCTCAGCTCAAGGTACCGCGATAGCCTGTTATTTTTTGTGCATTTTTATCATTGCTATAGCTTCCTTTTATATAGACCCCTTCCAGCCTGCGTGGTCACCTATGGCAGAAATGGCCAGAAATCTTGCATTTATATCCGGTACTGGCATACTCCTTTGCTCCGATGGGATTCATCGCCTACGCATCATTTATAAGACCATGCGATTAGTCCGGGAATCCAAAGAAAAAATGAAAAGAAGCTAAGTCTTTTGGCCAATAATACTTGGTCATTTCCTGTACCTTTGCGGTCTTTATCAATACCTTATGTTTGACTTTTTAAAGACCAGTTTAAAAAAATTGTTTGGCGGCTCCAAACAAGATAAAGATATAGCCCTGTACCAACCCCTTGTAGACCAAGCACTTGCTTATTATGAGACTTTAGGTGATATCTCCCATGATGAGCTTAGAGCGCATACCGTGCGATTTAAGCAGACAGTGACCGAAGGCCTGACTGAGATCAATAGCCAGATCGATCAGACAAGAACTGAGGCCAATCTCGAAGAAGATCCGGGTCAAAAAGAAGAGCTGTTTAAAGAAGTCGATTCATTAGGCAAGGAGCGAGATAAAATTTTGGAGGAGATCCTGATGGAGCTCTTACCGGAGGCTTTTGCCGTCGTAAAAGAAACCTGCAGACGATTTGTAGTTAATAGTACTCTCACGGTGACTGCTACGGAGCACGATCGGAATTTGGCTGCGAGTAAAAGTTTCGTAAAAATACAAGGCGATCAAGCCATCTGGGCCAATGAATGGACAGCCGGTGGCGGCGCCATCACGTGGAATATGGTGCCTTATGATGTGCAACTGATCGGTGGTACTGCGTTGCATGAGGGCAAAATCGCCGAAATGGCTACTGGTGAAGGTAAGACGCTAGTGTCGACCCTGCCGGCTTATCTCAATGGTCTCAGTGGCATGGGTGTGCATATCGTCACCGTCAATGATTATCTGGCCAAAAGGGACTGTGAGTGGGTAGGACCTATCCACGAATTTCTCCTACTGACAGTAGATTGCATAGATAAATATCAGCCAAACAGCACTGGCCGAAAAAAAGCCTATGAATGTGACATTGTATATGGTACCAATAGCGAGTTTGGATTTGATTATTTAAGGGATAATATGGTGGTCTCCCCAGATGAGTTAGTCCAGGGCAAACATCATTTTGCGATGGTCGATGAGGTAGATTCCGTATTGATCGATGATGCCAGGACCCCATTGATCATCTCCGGACCAGTAGCTCAGGGCCAGGAAGAGCAGGAATATCTCGATCTAAAACCTAAGGTCGAGCGCGTCATAGACGCTCAGCGCCGCATGGCTACTCAATTCCTCACGGAAGCTAAAAGATTGATCGCACTAAATAAGACGGGTCATGAAGAAGAAGATGGTGGCATGGCCTTGTTGCGCTCTTATCGGGCATTGCCCAAAAATAGACCTTTGATCAAGTATTTGAGTGAAGAAGGCATTAAAGTAGTCTTGCAGAAGACAGAAAACTACTACATGCAGGAGCAATCTAAAAACATGTATAAAGTAGATACCCCACTTTACTTTACGATCGACGAGAAAAATAGAAATGTAGAACTGACGGATAAAGGCGGAGAATTTTTGTCGTTGGGCAATGAAGACCCTTCATTTTTTATACTGCCGGATATCTCCACTCGACTCAATGAAATCGATATTAATAAAGAACTAGGGGATACTGAAAAGAAAGAAACTAAAGATAATATCATTCAAGATTATGCCATCAAGTCGAGGCGACTACACTCTGTCAATCAATTACTCAAAGCCTATACGCTATTTGATCGAGATGAGGAGTATGTCGTAGTAGATGGTCAGGTAAAAATAGTAGATGAGCAGACCGGCAGGATGATGGAAGGCCGTCGCTATTCTGACGGGTTACATCAGGCACTTGAAGCAAAGGAAAATGTCAAAGTAGGAGACATTACTCAGACTTATGCCACGGTGACTTTGCAAAACTACTTTCGGATGTACCATAAGCTAGCAGGCATGACTGGTACAGCAGAGACAGAGGCCAAAGAGCTATGGGACATCTACAAATTGGATGTGGTAGTGATCCCGACGAATAAACAGGCCGTGCGCGAAGATCGTGAAGATCTGGTATTCAAGACGGACCGAGAAAAATATAATGCTGTGATCGATGAGATCGTGAGCTTATCTACAGCAGGTCGTCCGGTTTTGGTGGGTACCACCTCAGTAGAGGTGTCTGAAAAACTAAGTCGCATGCTTCAGTTAAGAGGTATAAAACATAATGTACTCAATGCTAAACAACATCAGCGGGAGGCAGAGATCGTAGCAGAAGCCGGAAAAAAAGGCAATGTAACGATCGCTACCAACATGGCAGGTCGTGGTACGGATATCAAGATCAATGACGAAGTAAAATCACTAGGCGGGCTGGCTATCGTAGGTACAGAACGACATGAGTCGCGCCGAGTCGATCGACAGCTCAGAGGTCGTGCCGGTCGCCAGGGTGACCCCGGTACATCGCAGTTTTATGTGTCTTTAGAAGATAATCTGATGCGTTTATTTGCCACGGAGCGTATGGCGGCATGGATGGACCGATTAGGTCACAAAGAGGGTGAGGTGATCCAACACAGTATGGTCACTAAATCTATAGAACGAGCTCAGAAAAAAGTAGAAGAAAACAATTTTGGCATTCGAAAACGATTGCTTGAATATGATGATGTCATGAATATCCAACGAGAGGCGATCTATACCAAACGATCCAATGCCCTCTCCGGAGAACGACTCGCAGTAGATCTCAATAGAATCTTCCTCTCTGTACCCGAAGTGATCGTAGATCAATATAAAGAAGCCGGGGATTTCGACGGATTCAGAGATGAATCCATGAAGACATTAGGGTTGGACCCGGAGATGGATCAGGATTATTTTAAATCAGGTTCTAGAACAGAGGTTTTGGACACTTTTCAAGCTTTGGTGAAAGAAAAATACGATCGCAAAAAGGAACAAATCACTGATACGCTCCTGCCGGTTATCCGCCAAGTGTATGAACGAGAAGGTCAACGCTACAAGCGGATCTCCATTCCTTTCACAGATGGTCGATCTCGCATGTTACCTATATCAGCTGAAATAGAGCAATCGGTGCAAACTAAAGGCAAGAGTATCATGCTGGATATAGAAAAGGCAGTGAATCTTGCCTTGATCGATGACAGTTGGAAGGAACATCTGCGCAATATGGATGAATTGAAAGATTCAGTGCAAGGAGCTAGTTTTGAACAGAAAGATCCATTAGTGATTTACAAAATGGAAGCTTATGGACTATTTGAGGGACTGGTCGGAAAAGTAAACAAAGAGGTAGCTTCCTACCTTATGGATGGTAAACTACTCATCCAGCAAGATCGGGCTCCGCAGGAGGCTCGCGAGCGCAAGACCGATCTGTCCAAAGTATCCACTAACCGCCGCGAAGTAGATGATCAGCAAAGACGACGATCAGCGATGCAGTCTGCAGGTCAACAAGATGTGCAGAAAGTCGAGACGATCAAACGCACCGATAAAAAAATAGGGCGTAATGATCCATGTCCGTGCGGCAGCGGTAAAAAATATAAACAGTGTCATGGCGCCAATATTTAACTAACGTGCACCTGCAATGAATCATTGGACCACAGTATCTTTATAAAAATCTGTTGCATATGTGCAAGAAATTAGTAATCGTCCTTTTTTACTTTGTCCTTGCACAGACTAGTGATGCCCAGTCTAAGGGCGTGCAACTCATAGAAGATCCAGTGATCAAACAACTGGGGGACTATTTTATACAATATAATATGCGTCGCAACGATTTTCCAGGATGGAGGATCCAGGTGTATGTATCTACAGACCGTAAGGCCATGGAGTCGGCATTGGCTAATTTCAGAGGTCGTTTTCCTGGATATTACGCCAAATGGACTTTGAATGACCCATACTATCAAGTGCGAGCGGGCATATTTATAGACTATGCCGAAGCCATGCGCAGTCTGCAGGAGATTCGTCACACCTTTAGATCAGCTACATTGATCACAGATCGTATACGCCGAGAAGAAGTCATGAACTTATGAGTACTATAGCCCGTAGCAGAGCGGATTCTATCAAGTTGGATTGGATCACTTTGGTCACTTTTATTTGTTTGCTCGTGATTGGATGGATGATGATTTATGCATCGGGTTACTCGGAGCTAGGTGATCAGACCGTGCCATTCATCAAAACCAATGCTGGCAAACAAATGATTGCGATCATCCTGTCGGCATTTGTATTTTTGATTGTTTTTATTACAGATAACAAGATATGGAGCACCCTTGCCTATCCTATCTATCTTTTAGGTTTAATTTTATTGGTCCTGGTCTTATTTTTAGGATCTAAAATCAAGGGCTCTACATCCTGGTTTGATTTTGGTGGATTTTCATTTCAACCTTCAGAGTTTACTAAGTTTGGTACTATGCTCGCGGTAGCAGCGTATATGTCATATTATAAGACTAATCTCAAGCAGCCCAAAGCAAGGGTGATCGCGATGGCCCTTTTTATGATACCAGTTGCGCTGATATTGTGCCAACCCGATGCCGGCTCTGCCATCACCTATGCTTCATTTTTTGTGCTATTATTCAGAGAAGGATTTAATCCGGTATGGTATATTATAGGATTGACGCTATTGGCCTTATTTATATTGGCATTGAAGTTTGACCCATATTATGTGATCGCTTATTTATTTTGTTTCGGTGCCAGTATGATCTACAGTCAGATAAAAAAGACCAGTACGCATAACTTTATTATTCTGGCTTGTTGGGCCACGCTGATCGCGTCGTATTGGGTTAAGATTCCAGCGTTGTATTTATTACCCGGATTAGCGCTAGGGTTGTTTTTTTTTATATGGCACGGCTATAGACAACGGTTACAACGATTGTTGTTGATTTTGATTCCTTCGATCCTCATAGGTGCAGCTTTTACAAAGGTCTCTCAATACACTGTAGATAATTTAAAACCTCACCAGCAAGATCGGATCAATGTGTGGCTCAGGCCAGAACTCTGTGATCCCAGAGGCAATTTATATCATGTCATCCAATCCAAGCTGGCTATCAGTTCAGGCAATTTCGCCGGAAAAGGTTTTTTGGAAGGTACTTTGACTAAGCTCAACTATGTCCCAGAGCAAAGTACTGACTTTATCTTTAGCACGATCGGTGAGGAACAAGGATTTCTCGGGATCATCGCTATCGTGGGCTTGTTTGTATTATTAATGTTTAGGGTGATGGTCATTGGAGAACGAGCAAGAAATTCATTTACCCGCCTTTATGCTTACGGCTATCTCGGATTCATATTGATTCATTTTTTTATTAATATAGGTATGACGATGGGTCTAGTCCCCATCATGGGTATTCCCCTGCCATTCATCAGTTATGGTGGTACCTCGTGTATCGTATTTTGTCTTATGACGGCTGTGCTGCTAAAATTGGATACAGCGCGGCATTTAGTTTAAAACGGAATCCAGTCATGCCAGTCACATTTCAGACCGGGGTCACCGATAAGCATAGTGCAGCCAGGACGGGTGTATTGACCACGGATCATGGCCAGATACATACACCTATATTTATGCCTGTAGGTACAGGTGCTTCGATCAAAGGAGTCTCTTCCGCCGAGTTATTGAGTGTAGTACAAGCTCAGGTAGTGTTGAGCAATACATATCATCTTTATCTAAGACCTGGAGCAGATGTCTTGCTCTCAGCGGGTGGTATTCATAAATTTATGCAATGGCCCAGACCAGTATTGACCGATAGCGGAGGTTATCAAGTGTATTCCTTGAGCACCTTGCGAAAAATCAAAGAAGAGGGGGTTGCTTTTTCGTCACATATAGACGGATCAAAACATTTGTTTACACCAGAATCGGTAGTGGACATCCAACTAAAGATCGGTGCTGATCTGATCATGGCATTTGACGAATGTCCGCCCTACCCTTGTGAATATTCATACGCTAAAAAATCAATGGAACTCACCCACAGATGGTGGGATCGCTGCCATCAACATTTTATACAAGCGGAGAGGCCTTATGATTACGAACCAGCCCTGCTCCCGATCTGTCAGGGCTCTGTGTTTAAAGATCTCCGACAAGCTTCAGCCGAATTTATAGCATCATATGATGCGCCTGTCCATGCCATTGGTGGCCTTTCTGTCGGCGAAAAAAATCAAGACATGTACGATATGATCGCACTTGTCAATACCTATTTGCCAAAAGAAAAAGGTCGATATCTTATGGGAGTAGGTACTCCTGAAAATATACTCAATAGCATCGCGTTAGGAATCGACTTTTTTGATTGTGTCCTACCTACCCGCAATGCCCGCCACGGGCTATTATATACCACCCAGGGCGTGATCAATATTAAAAATGCCCGCTGGAAATACGATCAATCCTTGATCGATCCCGGATTGCCTGCCCCTCATGCTTTGCCGTATAGCAAATCTTATCTCAGACACTTGGTACAAAGTAATGAACTGATGGGTGCACGAATCGCAAGTCTGCAGAATTTAAGTTTCTATCTTTATCTGGTTGAAACTGCCAGGCACAAAATCGAAACCGGCGAATTTGTTTTTTGGAAAAATGAAATGATCGAACAAGTCACAAATAGATTGGATTGAAAAAACTGGATTGGTATATTATAAAAAAATATTGGGGAAGTTTTTTCTTCACAGCCTTGATATTTACACTGATCTCATTAGCCATTGATTTTACAGAAAAAGCTGAAAAATTTGTCGAAGCCTCTAAGACCATTTCGGTTGGCCAGATCTTGATACAATACCATCTTAATTATATTCCCTTTATCAATGGCCTATTGTGGCCTTTGTTCTCTTTGATCGGGGTGATTTTTTTCACCAGTAGACTGGCCTATAACTCAGAAATCATCGCAATACTCAATGCTGGGGTGAGTTTTAGAAGATTATTGAGGCCTTATCTCCTCGCGGCAAGTGTGCTGACCATACTACATCTTTTGGCCAATCATTTTATAATCCCATTGGCTAACAAACCAAAACTAGAATTCGAACAAGTTTATATTAAAAAAAGTGACGCCAAAACTTCCGGATCCAATACGCACTTTTTTATAGCCCCGGATACTAAGATTTATTTAAAAAATTATTCTGTATCGGATAGCCTGGGCTACACCTTTCGATTAGAACAATTTAAGGGTACTACCTTAATTTATATGCTCAAAGCTGCCTTCATTGAATATAATAATGATTCACTAAAAAGCTGGAAAGTAAAGGATTATGAAACCCGAACGTACATAGACAACCAAGAGCATGTTGAAGTGTTTGCCGATAAAGAAAAAGACACAGTACTCAATATGGTGCCTGCAGATTTTGAATTTTATTCGAAACAAAAAGATCTATTGACTACACCCCAGCTGCAAGCATTGATCGATAAAGAGCGGTCTCGTGGGCTCAATCCGGTCCAGGCTTATCTGTCAGAACTCTATAGACGCACCGCAGATCCATTTACGATCATAATTTTGACGATCATCGGCGTAGCTGTTGCAGCACGAAAAGTCAGAGGAGGTATGGGCCTTCATTTAGCGATTGGCATGTCTATTGGGGCTATATTTGTGTTTATTTCAAAATTTTCAGTTGTATTTTCTAGATTACCAAATTTTCCAAGCATGATAGGAATATGGATACCTAATTTAATATTTTTATTTGTAGCGTATCGATTGGTCAAAAGGGCTCAACAATAACTTAAAGTTTGTTTAATATTTACTCCTAAAAAATAAACAAACAGAATTTTTGTTTAATTTTACATCATTAAAGTTAAACAATATGGATACCACTAAATTTTTACCTTCCCTCAATACGCACAGAGATCGTCTATTTAGTTTTGCAATGAATCTTACGAAGAACACCGATGACGCGAAAGATCTATTGCAAGAGACCTTATTGCGAGCTCTCAATAATCAGGAGAAATTTCAAGAAGGCACGAACCTCAAAGCTTGGTTACTGACTATCATGCGCAACATCTTTATCAATAACTATCGAAAGCGCGTAAAAACAAGGGTGATGTTTGATTCCACCGACAACATGTTTTTTTTAAACTCTGGTTCCAATAGCATTCACAATCAAGGTGAGGCTAATATCTTGATGATGGAGCTCAATCAAATGTTAGCAGAACTCGATGATATGATTCGTTTTCCTTTTTTAAAACATTTTGAAGGGTTTAAATATCAAGAGATCGCTGACGAAATGAGGTTGCCATTAGGAACAGTCAAGAGCAGAATATTTTTTGCACGACAGGCCCTCAAAAACAAAATCGAAAAACGATACGGCCGCACACTTGGCATCCAGGATCTGGCTCTGAAAATGGCCAGTTAGCGGATTAAAACAACTTGCTTTGATGAATCCATCGCGCTGGATTTTCCAGCTCTAATAGTTGTTGTTTCACTTCCAGCCCACCCGCATATCCTGTGAGTGAGTTATCTCTGCCAATCACTCGATGGCAGGGCACTATAATTGCGATTGGATTGCGCCCATTGGCCATACCCACCGCTCTTGACTTATTGATATCGCCCAGTCCCGCTGCTATTTCCCCATACGATCGCGTCTGACCATAAGGGATCGTCAATAAAACATTCCAAACAGACTTGCAAAAGGGAGTAGCATATAAAAAATCCAATGGCAGATCAAAGGTCTTTCGTTTTCCTTGAAAATATTGATCAAGTTGACTAAATGTCTTTTTTAAAATTGGATGTAAGTGAAGGTCTATCGAGTAAGCTGCTTCCTGATCTTTTAGAATATGGACAACGGACAGACCCACATCTGTAGTCGTACATGCCAATATTCCCAGCGGTGCGTTATAATATCCTGAATAAATCACCTGTTCAGGCATCTGCACTATTTTTTATGCTTTTTGATCAATTGATCCACTACCGCTTGCCAGGAAGTGTCTTTCGCCTGCAACAGTACTAACAGGTGATAAATCATATCACTTGCTTCGTAGGCCAGAGCTTCTGGATGATCTGTCTGAGCTTCAAGTATAGTCTCTACCGCCTCTTCACCTACTTTCTGTGCTATTTTCTGAATCCCGGAATTGAACAGCGATGTAGTATATGATCCATCCTTAGGATTCATTTTGCGATGCTGAATGATGGACTCCAATTCTGCAATAAAATCGCCTGAGGTATTTACTTCTTGAAAACAGGTATCATAGCCTTCATGGCAAGTGGGGCCGACTGGATGCACTTTAATCAAGAGTGTATCTTCATCACAATCTGTGGCAATAGACCTGAGTCCAAGAAAGTGTCCACTAGATTCGCCTTTAGTCCAGAGCCTTTGTTTACTCCGGCTATAAAAAGTTACATTTCTCGATGACAGGGTGACTGCCAATGACTCGGCATTCATATAGCCCAGCATCAGCACCTTGCCAGTACGCTCATCCTGGATCACAGCCGGTATCAAACCAGTCTGTGCATCGTACTTTATATTTTGAATATCAGTTTTCATAATTAATACATCGTGGCACAACAAAAGTCGGGACTACTCTACACAAAGTGTTGCTCATCGATGATGACGGCAGTACCGGTCATAGATACCATGAGCATCGTGCCTTTGCCCATCACTTCATAGTCAAAATCGATTCCAATCACTGCATTGGCGCCCATACTCATAGCTTTTGATACCATTTCAGCCTCTGCAGTAGCTTTGGCCTCGACCAATACTCGCTCGTAGGATTTAGACCTTCCACCGATGATGTCCGTCACAGCTGCTAAAAAATCTTTGAATACATTAGCACCGATCACCGTATCACCGCTGGCTAACCCAAGATAATGTTTGATCTTATGGCCTTCAATAGAATTAGTGGTGGTTAATAGCATAATACATGTTTTTTAAAAGTTGAATAAGAATACATTATTGCAAACACATTAATCGGTGACATCCACATCTATTTTGTTATTTAAATAAATGACACCAATCACCATACATACTGAAGCTACGCCGATGGGGTACCAAAGTCCAGATAAATAGTTACTACCCGGAAAACTACTGATCAACGTGGCAATAAAAGGCACCAAGCCTCCAAAAACCCCATTGCCAATGTGATAAGGCAGAGACATGGAGGTGTACCTTATCTTTGTGGGGAATAATTCAACTAAGAAGGCAGCGATCGGACCATACACCATCGTCACGTATAAAATTTGTAAAAACACTAAACCTACAAAAATCCAAAAAAGTTGATTCGGCAGCTTTCTATCAGTAAAAATAGTTTTGCCATCTGCAAATCCTCCTTTGATCGGATCCTTATATAAGGTATCTACTTTAGTCGCCACATAGGTATACCCTTGAGCAGTGACTACCGATTTGGGATTAAAGAATAAAGAATCCCCTAATTCACTCACCGTTCTTCTGACAGGAAGAGTAGTACTCATGGTAATTCTATCCTGCAACATTTGAACGAAGGCTTGATCATAAAAGTATTTATAAATAGGTCTGTAGGTCAGCACAGCACACAACATGCCCGCAATCATGATCCATTTGCGGCCCACTTTATCACTCAGCCAACCCCAAAAAATAAAAAGAGGAGTTGCAAATGCGATCGCCGTGATCAAGATGTATCTACTCTGATTAAAATCCAGCTTGCAGGTATTTTCTAAAAACGATTGTGCATAAAACTGACCGGTATACCATACGACTCCCTGGCCCATCACCGCCCCAAAGAGAGCGAGCAGGACTAATTTAAAATTTGATTTATTGCCAAAACTTTCTTTTAAAGGGTTCACTGATATTTTACCTTCTGCTTTGATTTTAGCAAAGGCAGGCGATTCGGCCATTTTCAAGCGGATATAAATGGATACGCCTACTAAGACAATAGATACTAAAAATGGTACCCGCCATCCCCAGTCATTGAAAGCTTCGATGCCAAGCGCGTATCGGGTCCAGACTATAATGCCAAGAGATAAAAACAAGCCCAGGGTGGCGGTCGTCTGTATCCAGCTGGTGTAATATCCTCTTTGTGCAGGAGGAGCGTGCTCAGCCACATACGTAGCTGCTCCACCATATTCGCCACCTAAAGCCAATCCCTGGATCAATCTAAGGATCAATACTGCTATGGGTGCCCAATACCCCCAAGATTCAAAATCAGGAATCAATCCGATTAAAAAAGTCGAAACACCCATGAGCACCAACGTGAGTAAAAATGTGTATTTACGACCGACCAGATCACCAATACGGCCAAACACTAAAGCTCCAAACGGCCTGACTAAAAAACCTGCGGCAAATATGGCTAGAGTATTGATCAAAGCTGATGCACCGGCATCCGGTGGAAACAATTTATTTCCAATCAATACAGCAAGGCTACCAAAGATGTAAAAATCATACCATTCGATCAGGGTGCCGACTGCTGATGCTGCAATTACTTTTGAAATAGGTTTATTCACGATACTGCTACAATTTTATAGCTGAAAGATAATAAATAAAGGATCAGTGGAATGGCATATGGTCATCGGATCGGAATCAAATGAGTCTTAAGGTAAGCCTTAAGGGTCGGGATCTCAATCTCTTTATAATGGAATATACTTGCTGCCAAGGCCGCATCGGCCTTGCCCAACAAAAATATATCAACAAAATGTTCTTTCGTGCCTGCACCGCCACTAGCGATCACCGGTATGGAAATCAACTCGGAAATAGTGCGTGTCGCATCTACTGCAAAGCCGGTTTTGACCCCATCATGATCCATAGAAGTGAACAAAATCTCACCGGCCCCCAGGTCTGCGGCTTGCCGCACCCAATCAAACAACAGCCTACCGGTAGGAGTACGACCACCCTGCACATATACTTGCCAGCCTTGCGGATCCAATCTGCCATCCACAGCCACCACCACAAACTGGCTTCCGAATTCCAATGCCAACTGGCTGATCAATGCAGGATTTGTCACCGCTGCAGAATTGATTGATATTTTATCAGCCCCTGATTCCAATAAAACGCGGGCATCTTCTATGGACGACACTCCGCCTCCTATCGTAAATGGGATATTGATATTCTTAGCTATTGATTTAGCCAGCGCACTAAGGGTTTTTCTTTTTTCATGACTGGCTGTTATATCCAGAAATACGAGCTCATCGATGCCCTGATCGCTATACAATTTGCCCAATTCTACCGGGTCACCAGCATCTCTCAACTCCAGGAAATTCACACCTTTGACGGTCCGGCCATCTTTGATATCAAGGCAAGCTATAATACGTTTTGCTAACATGGTTTAATTGGATTGAAACTGGCTGAGCTCGTGAATAGGTATTTTGTTTTCATAAATTGCTTTACCCACGATCACTCCGTGACATGACATATCCTTCAAAAGAAAAAGATCATCGATATGGTGTACCCCACCGCTAGCAATGAGATGCAAGTCAGGGTATCGATGCAACAAAGATTTATACAAGTCCACATTGACACCGCTCAGCTTACCATCTTTAGAAATATCGGTACAAGTGAGGTATTGTAGCCCACTCTTTAAAAATCGATCGACCCAATCGAATATATGAATCGTGCTGACTTCTTTCCAGGCATGAGCAGCTAATAACATATCTCGTACATCAGCTGCGAAAATCAGCCTGTCTATTCCATATTTTGTCAACCACGATTCAAAGACCTCCGGTTGATTCACCGCCAGACTGCCGACATTAGCCTGACTGGCACCAGCTTCAAATACGATCCTAAGGTCGTCTTCCGATTGAATGCCGCCTCCAAAATCTATTTGCAATTTCGTATAGTTGCTGAGGCGCTCGAGAACTTTATATTGAGTTACTTTTTTATTGCGTGCACCATCTAGATCTACGAGATGCAGATGAGTCAGTCCTTCGGACTCATACTGCATAGCCATATCCAGGGGATCCATGTGGTATTGTTTGATTTGCTCAAAATCACCTTCAGTAAGCCGTACACATTTACCTCCTATCAAATCAATAGCCGGATATATGATCATACTATATATTTAATTTAAATATTTAAAAATGACTCAAGGATCTTTAAACCTACAGGTCCAGATTTCTCTACGTGAAACTGAGTTGCAAAAAAATTGTCCTTCTGAATAATAGCACTAAAGGGTTCTGCATACACACATTGAGCTATCGTAAATGGATTGATTTCTGCATAATAACTATGGACAAAATATACATACTGACCATCGATAGACGAGGGAATCCAACTAGAATTCCTTAATTCTATTTGATTCCAACCCATGTGGGGCACTTTAAACAATCCACCTTGGGTAGAAAATTTTTTTACGTTCACAGGTAATATTCCCAGACAGGTGGTATCGTTCTCCTCGGAATGGGTGCATAAAAGTTGCAATCCGAGACATATCCCTAGCACCGGTTGTTTTAATTCAGGAATCAGATGATGTAAGCCTAAGGATTTTAGAAAAGCCATGGTCGTAGAGGCCTCCCCTACACCAGGGAAAAGCACTTTATCCGCTTTGATGATTTCATCAGCATCGCGGGTCAGCACAGCATGGATAGGATATCGCTCGAGTGCATGCATGACTGATTGCACGTTGCCCGCATTGTAATCTATGACAGCAATATTTTGTTTCATCACCTATACATTATAAAACTCCTTTAGTAGAAGGTAATAGATCTGAGTCGGGGTTTCTTTTCTTAGCCATACGAATACATTTTGCAAAAGCTTTAAAAATCGCCTCTATTTTATGATGTTCATTTAATCCCCGGGCTCTGATGTGCAGATTACATTTAGCTGCATCACTAAACGACTTAAAAAAATGTTGAAACATCTCCGTTGGCATCTCGCCTATTCGCTCCCTGTGAAAGTCAGCCTCCCATACTAACCAGGCGCGACCACCAAAATCTATCAAAACCTCAGCATCTGCTTCATCCATCGGTATGTGGAAAGCATACCGTTCTATACCCTTTTTATCGCCTAAAGCTTTTAGTACAGCTTCGCCTAAGGCTATGCCTGTATCTTCAATACTATGATGTTCATCGATATGGAGATCTCCTGCACATCGAATCGTGAGGTTACACTCTCCATGGCGAGCAACCTGATCCAACATGTGGTCAAAAAAACCAAGGCCAGTATGGATATCGCTTTTACCAGTCCCATCCAGATCAAGATGGATATCTATCTTAGTCTCTTTAGTGTGACGCTGATGAGATACGGCACGGTCAGAAAGTCTTAAAAATTCATATATTTTTTCCCAAGATGCAGTCTGTAGATCCACTGCTGCAGGCGATGCATCAAGTTGATCATTAAACAGAATAGCCCCACATCCTAGATTGGTCGCTAAGTGAACATCAGTGAGCCGATCTCCTATGACATAACTTTCTTTTAAATTATAGGCTTCTGAAAAATATTTTTTTAGCATCCCGATTCCAGGTTTGCGGGTTTCTTTGCCTTCGTAGTCAAACGATCGATCGATATGAATCTCAGCAAATTGTATTCGTTCATTAGCTAAAGCAGAGATCATTTTGTTTTGCGCCGGCCAAAAATCCTCTTCCGGAAAGGAAGAAGTGCCGAGTCCATCTTGATTGGTCACCATCACCAAGGTATAGTCCAATTGAGTAGCAATCTTGCCCAACCATGTGAATACCCCGGGAATATAATCCAGTTTTGCAAGAGCATCAATTTGAAAATTGTCTGTTGGTTCTACAATCAACGTACCATCCCTATCGATAAATAATATTTTTTTCATTGTAGCTCTTTCGATTTGAATGTGGCGATACAATCCATCAATACCTCGTTTTCTTTGGGTGTACCTATCGTAATCCGGAGGGTGCCCTCGCATCCAGGCTCCTTAGCTCGGCTCCGTACTACAATGCCTTGGGCCACGAGCGCCTGATACAATTCTTCGGGATGTTTTACCTTGACCAATATAAAATTAGTATCCGATGGATAGGCCTCTATGATTTCATTCACTTGAGATAATGTTTTATAAAGCCTTTTTTTCTCCGATAATAAAATTTGCACTTCAGCTTTCATTTCGTCAGGCCTGCTCAACCGACCTAGTGCATAGGATTGGGTAAGAGTACCGATATTATAAGGTGCTTTTACTTTATTGAAGAAGCCAATGATATCCGGCGAGGCAAATGCCATACCCAATCGGACCGCGGCCATACCCCATGCTTTGGAAAATGTCTGCATGATAATCAAATTTTCATAATCAGGTAGCATAGGCAAACAGCTGGACTCAGGGCAAAAATCAATATACGCTTCATCAATTACTACGATGCCTTTAAAAGACTGCAATAATGAAATGATGGTCGACCTTGCTATTACATTTCCTGTAGGATTATTTGGGCTGCAAATAAAAAGAACTTTGGTATACTCCGTGACTTGTTGTAGGATCTCCTCGACTTCCGGTTGAAACGCAGCATTTAAGTTTATTTTTTTTACCTCGATATCGGATATGTCCGCACTGACTTTATACATCCCGTAGGTAGGAGGCAAGATCATGATTTCATCTACACCGGGTCGGCAAAAAATCCTGACGATAAGATCTATTGCTTCATCACTGCCATTACCCAAAAAAATTTGGTCCGTTGGAATGTCTTTTATTTGGCCAATCACTTTTTTTAATGCCGACTGCATCGGATCTGGGTACCGATTGACTGCAGTTTCAAATGGATTTTCATTCGCATCCAAAAATATCTCACCGTGCCCGGTGAATTCATGTCGAGCTGATGAATATGGTTTTAAGCTCAATATATTAGGTCGTATATACGATTCTATACTCATGCTATTTATTTTAATTTAGCCAATCTTTTGGAGACTGATAGTTTATGGGCAATCAAATGTTCTGCCTCCGCCATAATCTCAACGATCGGACCTATAAGTTTTAAGCCATCCACAGTTAGTTTTTGATACGTGATTTTTTTCATAAAGGAATCTATATTCACTCCACTGTATGCCTTGGCATATGCGCTGGTAGGCAAAGTATGATTGGTACCAGATGCATAATCGCCAACGGACTCTGGTGAATATGGACCTATAAATACGGAACCCGCATTATATATTTGATCCACCAAAAAATCAGCTTCCATATGATTCAATATCAAATGCTCCGGGGCGTAGGCATTGATAAAATCAATTTGATCTGTTTTGTTTTTTAATACGATAGCATGACTATGAGTTAAGGCTTCACTTGCAAAAGATTTTCTCGGCAACTCCTCCAATAATGTCTTTATACATTCTTCTACTTTTTTGACCATCGCTTCGGAATCGGTCACCAATACCACCTGACTATCTACACCATGCTCCGCCTGGGATAACAAATCGATCGCCACCCATTCGGGATCAGCTGAATCATCTGCACAAATCAAAACTTCTGAAGGTCCTGCAGGCAGATCGATAGCGATGCCATCTTGTTGCACTTTCATTTTTGCCATGGTGACGAAACTATTCCCTGGTCCAAATATTTTAGACACCGATGGTATCTCTTTAGTGCCATACGCCATAGCGGCTATAGCTTGTGCACCTCCTACTTTAAAGATTTGAGTCACGCCACACATTTGCGCCGTATATAATATAGCTGGGGAGATCTTGCCATTTCTGTCAGGGGGACTGCATAATATGATCTCTTTGCATCCTGCTATTTTAGCCGGAACCGCTAACATTAATACCGTAGAAAACAGAGGAGCAGTACCTCCAGGTATATAAATCCCTATTTTTTCTATAGGTTTTGCCCGTTGCCAGCATAATACTCCCGGCATAGTCACTACAGGCTCATTCTCTTTTAGTTGCGTTTTATGAAATGTTTCAATGTTAGTCTTAGCTACTATAATTGCCCTTTTTAGGTCCTCTGAGACTTTCGATACTGCATACTCCATTTCTTCCGGAGTCACTTTAAATGTAGATAATTTGACCTGATCAAATTTCTCCGTATACTTCTTCAGTGCTAAGTCACCTTGTGTTTTAATTTCTTGTAGTATATTGACTACTATCGACTCTTGAGCTTGATCCTGACCAGATGGTCGGAGGGTGAGATCTGCCCAAACTCTTTTATGAGGTTCTATTGAAAGTTTCATGATCAACTTACCATTTTTTCTATAGGAATGACGAGGATCCCTTGAGCTCCAGCCTCTTTTAGCGCTCCTATAATTTCCCAAAATTGTTGCTCCGGAATCACAGAATGTATAGAACACCATCCTTCATCTGCCAGTGGAAGGATAGTTGGGCTTTTGATGCCGGGTAATATATTGATGATTTCCGTTAAGGCAGATTTTGGGGCATTGAGCACGATGTATTTGTTTTTGCGTGCATCTAGCGTGGCTTTGATGCGAAACAATAATCGATGCACAAGATCATTTTTAGCTGCACTCAACGATGTATTGGCATAGATACAGGCTTGAGATTGCAATAAAATATCTTTTTCTTCTAGTTTGTTTTGAAATAAAGTGTTGCCGGAACTGACCAAATCACATATCCCATCAGCCAAGCCAATATTTGGAGCTATTTCTACACTGCCGGATATAACATGAATCTCGGCTTGAATTCCTTTGAGGTTGAAAAATCGTTTTAAAGTCTCCGGATATGAAGTGGCGATCCGTTTTCCATGAAAAAAATGGATGTCTTCATAGCCACTTTTCTGCGGTACAGCTATAGAAAGCCTGCATTTCGAAAAACCAAGCTCCATGAGATTGTTGACTTTGCTACCCTTTTCTTCTACCGTATTTTGTCCTAATATGGCCAGGTCCACCACCCCATCTTGTAGGTATTCCGGTATATCTCCATTCCGCAAATAAAGGATATCCAGAGGAAAGCCTCCGGCACTAGTCTTTAACTGATCCGTGCTGGAGTCTATTTTTAAACCACAATCCCGGAGCAATGACATACAATCATCGTGCATCCTGCCTGATTTTTGAATCGCTATATTTAATCTGGTCATAACTAAAAATAAAAAAGGCTTTCCGGGAAGCGGGAAGCCTTTGGTTTAAATATTTTATGTATTCATTCAAGACATGCCACACCCGATTGCAAGATGCAAATGATGGTGGTGAAAATGGATTGAATGAATTAACATGGTCGCAAAATTAATGATTTATCTAGGAACTACCTACAAAAACCCTGCCTAAATTGTAATTTTAAAGAAAGGCAATGGTTCAAGATTTCAAATGAAGTGCCCAAAAGTCTAAAGTCCGCTGCCAGGCAAGCTTAGCAGCAGCCTCATTGTATCGGGTTGGTGCGGTATCATTGTGAAATGCATGTTGCGCTCCTTCATACATATGGATTTCATATCGTATATTATTAGCTTTTAACGCAACCTCATAAGCTGCGATCCCGGCATTTACGCCCTCGTCCAAAGATCCATAGTGCAATTGAAGCGCTGCTTTGATTTTGGGTACACTTTCCGCTGCGGCTTGTCGGCCATAAAATGCGACCCCGGCCTTTAATTCTGGTACATTCACTGCAAGACTATTGGTCATAGCACCACCCCAGCAAAATCCAACACAGCCAAACATGCCATTGCTGTCCGTTCTGGATTTAGCCACCTCAAATAGTTTGATAAAATTGGCTAGATTATCTTCATTTTTTAACTCCCGAAACGCTGTTCTGGCGTCATCTTCATTGGCATATGTTTTACCCAAAGGAGCCAACGCATTAGGAGCAATAGCTAGATATCCTGAACTAGCGGCTCTGCGGGCTACATCTTCGATATGGGCATTGAGGCCACGATTTTCATGGATGACGATCACTGTGGGATACTTTTTGGCTGCTTTAGGTCGAGCCACATAACACTTCATTTCCCCTTGTACGCCGGGATATGTGATGTACTCTGTAAATAAGTCCTCGACTGAAGTAAGATTTGCATCCTTTCCATTGACTTCTATGAGTGGTAGGATCGCTAAAGCTCCGGCTGTGCTACCGACTAACGTGGTGAGCCTGGATAAAAATTCAGGTCTGGATAAAGGTTTATGAGTGTATTCGTCGTATAGATTTATAATGCGCTGATCCATGATATTAAAATTTTTATTCTAAGAAATAAGTTTTATAATCTAAAAGTGTCGAAATTACTAATAAATAGGCTACCGATTCAATTATTTCGCAGGTTGTAAGTTTACCAATGTTAGTGATTAAGGACATACCAGAACCTCAAGATCATATGTCTTGCATTTAGTTGAGTTATGGATGTAACCCTTTCTTTTTTACAGTTCCGAATCTCCATCCGGTATAAATTTGGAATAAGTTATTTTTAACGTTGACCTTTGGTATAAATGATTCCGGAGTAACTGAAGTGGCAGTCGATAAATCATTAAATAAATTGCCCACACTTATATTAAATCTTGCGCCTACCACTAATCCTCCTATGGGGTGAACTTCTGCCCCGCCACCATAGCCAAAATCAAATCGTTGATAATATTTTAAGATGCCTTCAGGTTGGACTGCACTGAAGGTACTTCCTGTACTATCTACCTTGGCGTTCAAGAGATATGCGATTTGCCCGCCAAATAATACCGAAAAATATCTGGTGATATTGATTGAAAAATATTGGGGCATCATGAGATAATCCAGGTTAACTGTACCCGTATTTTTATTGGTTTTAAAATTATAACCTTGCCTCGAATACAATAATTCTGTGCTTGATCCGAATAGACGATTGCCTAAGGCACTGAGTGAAATGCCCAGATGATAACCAGACCGGTTACTATTGTTTAAAGACGAGGTCTTCGTGACATTGGCAAAGTTGATCCCCGCTTTGATTCCGACTTGAGACCATGTCAACGTTGGAAGGAAAAATAATAAATTAAAAAATAGTTTTTTCATGACTGGTATCATCGGCTAAGAGAAAGCTACTTTAACATGTACTAAACGAAAGAATAGTCGTTTATTATCTTTCAAGTTACTGGATTCTAAACCATTTAACTATAAAAGATTGTTCCGACCTTTTTGTTTTTGAATTAACTAATAGCTCCAAGCTATATGTTTTTAAATTCTGTAATAGCCCTTCCGACGGCACGGGCAGTCAAGGCCATGTACAATATGGAAGGACTTTGGTTGCCTGTACTCGTCATACAAGACCCATCTGTCACGAATACATTTTGACAGAGATGTAATTGATTCCATTTATTCAGTAAAGAATCTTTGGGTGAAAATCCCATCCGACAGCCCCCCATCTCATGAATGTCGAGGCCAGGAGCTTGATGATTATCCCGGGAAAGTATATTTTGTACACCCGCTTTTTCCATCATAGCTTTACTTTCTTCCATAAAATCTGCGACCATAAGATCGTCGTTATGATCATAGCCCACTGATGTAATGAGCAATGGTATGCCCCACTGGTCTTTCGCGGTTTCACTCAGGCGGACATGGTTGGCAGCCTTAGGAATAGTCTCGCCTTGCATATACATATACACTTGCCATGTGCCCGGTTGCCCAAGTGAATTTTTAAAATCCTCGCCAAATTGTGATCCTTCATGAGCAGCACCTCTGGATCTAGAGGCTCCTGTGAATATGGTATATCCCCCTACAAAATCCATAGTCTGCTTGCCAAGATTTCTGAAATTAGCAATGATAGGTTCTGTAGGATTGCGGCCATAATAATATTTATCGGCATAACCATCTATGACGCCACTCGTATGCGCTCGATAATTATGAAACGCCACGTAGCGGCCTAAGATGTCATGATCATTGCCCAGTCCATTCGGAAATCGATCACTTTTAGAGTTGAGCAATATTAAATTAGAGTTGAGTGCGGATGCATTTAAAAATATAATCTTGGCTTTAAAAATGTGCGCTTCATGCGTAAGGGCATCGATCACTTTCACCCCGCTCGCTTTTTTAGAGCTTTCATCATAGATAATAGAATCCACCACAGAATGTGGTCGCATGGTCAGATTACCCGTCTTGGCAGCCCAAGGCAGCGTAGAGGATACCGAACTAAAATAACCGCCAAATGGACAACCTCGCATACATAGATTTCTGGATTGACAATTGCCGCGGCCTTGCTCCAGATGAATAGGCTCTGCCTTGGTGATATGTGCCCATCGGGCATCGACCATATGACGATCCGGATAATGCTCTTTGATCTTATCTCGCATATGGGTCTCGACGCAGTTGAGTCCAAAGGGTGGTAAAAAATCTCCATCCGGCATGGCCTCCAGCCCATCAGATTCGCCGCACACCCCAATAAATTTTTCAACATGACTGTACCAGGGTGCTACATCCTCGTAGCCAATAGGCCACTTCATGCCATAGCCATGTCTTTCTGGCGCTGTAAACTCATAGGGACTCCAACGCTGACAGGCCCTACCCCAGATCAAGGACTTACCACCGACTTGATAGCCTCGGATCCAATCAAACGGTTGTTCCTGGATATAAGGATGGTCTGCATCTTTAATAAAAAAATGTTTGGTATCATCACCAAAGCCGGCAGCTTTGCTGATCAATGGATTCTTTTCAACATAATCTCTGTCCACATAGCCCCTGTTTTTAAAATCCCAGGGAGCCATGGTAGCCGTAGGATAATCTTTGATGTGTTTCACATCACGCCCTCGCTCGAGTACAAGCGTTTTTAATCCTTTTTCACAAAGTTCTTTTGCTGCCCAACCACCAGAGATGCCGGAGCCTATGACGATAGCGTCGTATGTGGTTTCCATACCATGAAGTTAATTAAAGAATAGAATGTCATTTCAAATATTAAACCTATCTATAAAGGTTAGACTGGACATAATTTTTTTCAAAATAAGTATGAGTAATCAGATTAATTTGAAAATAATGTTTCCCATAATTAAAAGCATTTTTTGCCAATTTACTATTTACTAAAAGCGCAAAGTCGTTTGTGGAGTATGTAGCCAAGACCGAATTGTCAACTCTGTTTCCATCCAGCCAGATGCCAAATTTCTTACTGTCACGCCACTCCAACAATTGTTCTGATGTCGGTGGCTTCTTAGATGGCAAAGTCGGAATGTTAATGATTAATTCCAGCTGGTTGGCTTTGTTTTTTTGTTCCAAGGACATCGCGTAATAGATCTTTCTAAGTTTTATTAAATCCAGATTGCTATAATCTTCTTTTCTTGACATTTTTCCATTCTTCATACGCATATATGAAATTGCATCTTTAGTTAAAGACTGAAATTCATTAAATAACTCTTCGGGGATTTCACCAGGGTCATTTATTTTATTAAAATAATCCTTAACAATTGCAGGCGGTTGAGAGTTTGAAATTTTGCCACCCATTAAAATCAAAACCAAATAAACTGTTAGTGTAACAACATATTTACCCTGAATATATTTACTGGTATTATTTTTATTATTTAACATGATCATTCTTTTTTTAATTGTTTGAAAATTTAATAGATAGGAAATAAAAGCTTGACTTGGTTGTTTGACTGTTTCAAATATTAATTTTTTATAAGATTCAACATTTTTAAACACATTGACTACTGCAGCATCGACCAGAAACTCGTGATTCAATCTGATAGCTTTCTTGTATAAACTCCAAAATGGATTAATCCAGAAAACAACCCTGACCAATTCTATAAAAATCAAATCAAGTGTGTGCTTTTGGTTTACATGCTCAAATTCATGATAGAACACTTCCTCCCGGATTTCATTATTTAACATTCTATCTCTATTTACATAGACAGCATTCATAAAGCTGTATGGTATTATACCCTCATTTAACAAAACAATCTTTGTTCCATCTAGGATACGAACTTCATTTTTTAAATAAATGAATCGTTGAATGCATAGGTTTTTGGCAAACTGAAACATTTTTATAAATACGATAAAAACATATCCAAGAATTAAGAGCTTTGCAACAGGAAAAACTTCAGTAGCAGGCAATGAATTGAGAAAATTTCCGTCAGATTCACAGTAGTCAGACCAATCAACCATAACCAATACATCAGGTTGTGCAGAACGAAATAAACTCATTGGCAGGCATGGAATTATAAATGACATTGCAATACTGATAAGGAGGTAAACCCGCTTAAATGAATGCTCTTTTTCCATTTCCAGGAGCGCATGATACCACAATATCAATACTGCAGAAATCATGATCACTTTGAGGAAGTATAAAATCATTTATTTTGAGATTTAATTTCACCATCAACTAATTTTCTCAATTCTTCCAGTTCTGATTTAGTTAACTTAGTACTGGTTGTAAAAAAAGATGCAAATTGAAGCGCAGAATCTTCAAAATGATTTTTGATCAAGCCATCCAGATGATTCGCGAAATAATCCTTCTTTGTAATGACAGGAGTATATTGTCTTGAATTTCTAAAGACAGTATATGTTATAAATCCCTTATCCTGAATTCTTTTTAGAAGTGTTGATATAGTTGTAATCGCTGGCTTTGGCTTAGGATAACATTCCATTAATTCCTTGAGGAAGGCTTTCTTTAAGGTCCATAAAAACCCCATCAATTGTTCTTCTGATCTAGACAAATTCATTCTACAAATAGATTGCTTATTCTACAAATGTAGAGTAAACAAATCTAAATGTCAAGGAATTTGATCCTATTTAACTAAATTATTGTAGTGGCTGCTTTGAAATCAAATGTGAATAATCAATCCCGTACCGTTCAATCTCTTCAATAAAAGGATTTTCATCTATCGTTTCGAATTCCGTAAAAGGATGAATTTCAAAACCATTGAAATCACGCATAGCAGGTGCTATTTTTTCAATGTCTAATGACCGGATGCCTTTAAATCCCTTTGCCCATATAGCTAAGTCGACATCAGAGTATACATGCGGCGTCCCTTTGGCATATGACCCGAAGAGTAGTATTCTTCTCGGATATACATCAACAGATTTAAGTTTTTCTGCCAATTTTGATATCATTTCGTTCATAGCCTGGATAGTAACCATGATCTTAGAGTTTTGATTTTATCCAAATGATGATCTAAATATTTTTTATCCGCCAACTTTCTCAACGTATTCTTATAATCCGGATACCGAGTCTCAATATTCCATGAGTTGACGATCATATAATAGTCATGCCAGTCAATTTCATTGCCTAACATAGTCTCTCCATGCAGTTTTTGTAACTCATGTGTCAATGGTGGTGTGTTACCAAAATTATCTCTCACCCAATTCGCTTTTAATAATTTTTCTATCGTGAGATGGATAAAAAACAAAGCTTCCAAATTACGTTTTCCTTCTAGGCAATACAATGACATATCCCAATTTTCTTGAGCACTATTTTTCCAATACAAAATATGATCTTCTTTATTCATCGATATTTACATCATTAGCTAGCGCCTAACTCCCGTCGGATCTTATTCAATGCACTACCTTCATTCACCCACTCTATCTGTTGCTCATTGTAGTTTTGATCCACTTCAAATGTATCTGATGTGCCATCGGAATGATTTAATCTCACAAAAAGATTTTTACCCGGAGTGAACCCATCAAAGCCTAGGATATCCACTAAGTCGTCCTGACGGATTAAATCGTAATCATTAACCTGTGTAAATGTCAATGCTAACATACCCTGCTTCTTCAGATTGGTCTGATGAATCCGAGCAAAAGATTTTACGATCACTGCTTTGACTCCAAGATAGCGCGGCTCCATCGCTGCATGCTCCCTAGAGGATCCTTCCCCGTAATTAAATTCCCCAAAAACTACCGTGCCGATGCCTGCTTTTTGATAAGCCCGCGCAGAGTCTGGCACGGCCATATATTCATTCGTCGTATAATTCAATACGTTGTTCGCTTCTCCATTATACGCATTCATAGCTCCGATGAGGCAGTTGTTAGATATATTTTCAAGATGGCCACGATACTTGAGCCAAGGCCCTGCCATAGAGATATGATCCGTAGTACATTTGCCTTTTGCCTTAATCAATATCCGCATATTTTGTACTTGATCGTTAGTGATCGGTATGAAAGGTGTCAAGAGTTGCAGTCGATCACTACCCTCTTTGACAAACACTTGTACACTCGAGCCATCAGCGGCCGGAGCTTGATAGCCTGCATCTTTTACTTCAAATCCTCTGGATGGGAGTTCATCTCCTGAAGGTGGATCCAATTTGACCGCTTTACCCTCTGCATTGATCAATGTATCTGTCAGTGGATTGAAGGTAAGATCACCTGCTATAGACAGAGCAGTGACGATCTCCGGTGAGGCTACAAACGCATTAGTATTCACATTACCATCGTTGCGTTTGGCAAAATTTCTATTGAAAGAAGTGAGTATAGAATTCTTACGATTGGGATCATCTGTGTGTCGGGCCCATTGACCTATACAAGGTCCACATGCGTTAGCCAGGACCACTCCTCCGATATCTTCAAATGCCTGCAGCAAACCATCTCGTTCGACCGTATATCTGATGAGCTCAGAGCCTGGCGTGATGGTAAATTCAGAGATTGCTTTGAGACCATTGGCTTTTGCCTGTTTAGCTACGGAGGCTGCACGATCCAGATCTTCGTAAGATGAATTGGTACACGATCCGATCAATCCTACTTCTAATTTTGAAGGATAACCTTTTTCTCTCACCGCCGCTGCAAATTCTGAAATCGGCCATGCAAGGTCGGGCGTAAATGGACCATTGACATGAGGTTCTAGTGTATTCAGATCTATTTCGATGACGCGATCAAAGTATTTTTCCGGATGTTCGTAACAGATATCATCACCTGTCAGCTCAGAAGCTATGGCATCAGCAAGGTCTGCTATGACTGCTCTACCTGTAGCTCTTAAATATCTGCTCATCGATGCATCATAGCCGAAGGTAGAAGTAGTCGCACCGATTTCGGCGCCCATATTGCAGATGGTGCCTTTGCCGGTACAAGACATAGATTGAGCACCAGGGCCAAAATATTCAACTATTGCTCCGGTACCTCCTTCTACTGTAAGGATGCCTGCTACTTTAAGGATGACATCTTTTGGCGAAGCCCAACCATTCAATCGGCCGGTCAGCTTGACCCCTATGATCTTAGGCATTTTGAGTTCCCACGCCATGCCAGCCATGACATCTACCGCATCGGCACCACCTACTCCGATCGCGACCATGCCCAGACCGCCAGCATTGGGGGTATGCGAGTCTGTACCAATCATCATACCGCAGGGGAATGCATAGTTTTCTAGTACGATTTGGTGGATGATCCCAGCTCCGGGTTTCCAAAAACCTATTCCATACCGATCAGAAATCGAGCTCAGGAATGCAAACACTTCAGAGTTTTTATCAAGTGCGGTCTTTAGATCGGTCTCAGCGCCAGATTTTGCCTGGATCAAGTGGTCGCAATGCACGGTGGTGGGTACGGCAGTCATATTGCGACCGCATTGCATAAACTGTAACAAAGCCATCTGAGCGGTGGCATCTTGCATAGCTACCCGATCCGGAGCAAAGAATACATATTCATCACCGCGCTTATACTCTCTGAGCGGAGAGTCTGCATGCAGGTGGGTATATAATATTTTTTCGGTCAAAGTCAGTGGATGGCCCAACGTGGTTCGGATAGTAGCCACTTTATCGCTAAATGCGCTATATACTGCTTTGATCATCTCCAGATCGAATGGTGTAGACATATTTCTTAAATTTATACAAAGAGTTAATGGACAAAAATAATCAAAAGGAGTCATATGATTTTGAGCTATTGCATCACCATAGATCAATTGCTTAAATGATTGTTTTTTAAATGAACTCTATGTGCTCTATAAGTGGCGGAATCTATCGATTTTAGTAGGATTCCGCCACTTATATCAAGCAGAATGATCAGAGGATTTTTGCATTTTAACGACTCGATCTATACGATGGCCCACGGCTCTTGCAACTACATTGGCAATCAACAACAGCGGACCGCCTATGAGAAAGATCACCCAAAGCTCATCGGTATAAAATAATAGCTTGAACAACCCTATGCACATGCCCACACTACCAAAAACACATAAGACTGTACCCAATGCCGTTTTTGTTTTACTGTAGGCCCAGATACCAACGGCATACAAAAATAAATTCAATATAATCCAGATCAATAGCATGTCTTACTGATGTTCTGTAGCGAGGGTATCGATGATCATGGTTGCCGTAGCGGGATTAGTGGCCAAAGGGATATTGTGCACATCACAGATCCTCATGAGCATCTGTACATCAGGTTCATGGGGGTGAGCATCCAGTGGGTCTCTAAAAAAAATGACTGCGCGAAGCTTGCCTTCTGCCGCCATCGCAGCTATTTGCGCATCACCTCCCTTTGGGCCTGATAAAAGTTTGATCACCGGTATACCTTCCCGCTCTATATAGGAGCCAGTCGTCGCCGTTGCGTAAAGGATCAAACCCTTGAGCATTGCATGATTTTTGAATATAAAGGAAGCCATATCGAGTTTTTTGCCATCATGGGCTATAAGGGCTATGCTTCTATTGGATTCATTCATATTGCAAGTTAATTCTTTGTGTGTAGACTAAGGTCAATGGCAAGAACTGATTTTAATACCCTATTAACCTGAACATTATTTTCTCGGCAATCTTTTACAAATTTGTTTTACTAATCCAGGTCCGGTATAAATAAATCCGGTGTATACTTGGATCAAATCTGCGCCTGCATCAAGTTTTTCATTTGCACTAGTAGCATCAAGGATTCCTCCTATTCCGATCAATGGTATGCTGCCAGGCAAGGACTTGAGATATCTCAATTTCTGAGTAGATTTTGCCATTAGTGGGGCACCACTCAGTCCGCCTGCGCCCATGAGATCTAGCTCATGAGATGTGGTAGCTAGGGATGTACGATCCAAGGTTGTGTTGCCCATAATCAGTCCATCGATGTGGAGGTTGATCACTATACTCTTTATCTCCGCGACTTGTTGGTCATCCAGATCCGGTGCGATTTTTAACAGAATGGGTTTGTATTTTGGCTTAGACTGATTTAATGCTTGGATTTTGCTCAGTAAAAAAATCAATGGTTCCTTGTCTTGCAAGCCACGGAGGCCAGGAGTATTGGGAGAGCTGATATTTATGGTAAAATAATCTGCATATGGATATAGCTGTTCGTAACAAAACAGATAATCTTCCCAAGCCTGTTCATTGCTTGTGTTTTTATTTTTACCAATATTGATCCCTAATATTAAATCTTGCGGTTTTTTAAGATTTTTTAACCTGGCGGCCATTGCAATAGCCCCTGCATTATTAAACCCCATCCTATTGATCAAGGCCTTATCCAGAGGCAGTCGAAACATGCGAGGCAACGGATTGCCTGCTTGAGGTCTGGGTGTGACTGTACCGATCTCTATATGCGAAAAGCCTAGAAGGGCCAGAGCCTCTATATACTTTCCGTCTTTATCCAGTCCGGCTGCCAATCCTACCGGATGTTTGAATTGAAGGCCAAATAAATGAATCGGGTCACGTGTATCCTTTGAGGAAGCGTACAGCCTCCGGATCAAATTTTTTACACCGGGTATATAACACAAGCCCTTAAATGTATTTAAAGTAAGGTGGTGAGCTGATTCTGGTGGAAACAAAAAAAGTATCGGTCGGATGATATAAGTCCACATAGCACTATGTTAATAAAGCAAAGAAATTGACTTAGGCTCCATGATCTATTTTAAGTTTAAGCTCTCGGATCAGGTCGTCGATCGCTGGATTTGTCTCGCGCATAAGTTCATATTTTTCTTTATTGCTCATTGCTTTTTTGGGCAAGTTTTCTTCTGCTAACTTCGCTTTTTCAGGATCGATGACAATGGCGATCTCCAGCCGCTTATCGGATACAGATCTTCTAAGTTGCTCTAATAATGCATGTTCCAGTTGGATGATATTTTTAGAATGACTGGATCCTACTTTGATCAGCAGGCGAGTATTATCGAGGGATAACTCGACTTGCGCCAATATTGCTTTGAGTGTAGGTAATTCGATACGGTCTTGATATTGTTTCCAGGATTTTTCAAAAGTCTCGATTTTGAGCTCTACCGCAGAGTCTGCAGATGATTTGATAGCCTGAGCTGCCCGTTTTTGAATGTCTTTTAAAGATCCGAGCTTAGGTGTAGCTAAGGCGTCCCTGGTGATGGCACTGCTATTGAATGAAGGTGAGGGTGTCGGCAGTGAATCTTCGTCCTGATCAAAAACTTCTAAATCAATAGCAGTGACTTTAGGGTTTTTTGAGCTCGTCAGAGCTATGACTTCGGGTTCAGGGTTTTTTTTTTCAGTCACTTCGGGAGTGATGGACTTAGACTCTACCAACCGATGGAGATAACACATCTTTATAAGTGTTAACTCTATATGTAATCGTTTATTTCTTGCTTTCTCATATTGTACATCACACTCATTGGCTATAGTGAGGGCATCCAAAATAAATGAAGTCGGGGTAGATTGACCTTGTTGTACATATCTGATTTGTAGCTCCGGACTGGCATCAATAAGATTGATTGAAGCTTGATCTTTACTGACCAAAAGTTGTCTGAGGTGTTCTGCCAGACCATCGATAAAAAGATTGCCATCAAACCCAAGCTGATGGATTTCGCGGAGGGTAAACAACACTTCGGTAGCGTCTTCGCGCAGCATAGCATAGATCAATTTGAAATAATATTCATGATCTAAAACATTAAGGTTAGCTATAGTATCCCCATAGGTGACTCTTTTCTCGCCAAAACTTGCAATCCGGTCAAAAATAGAAAGTGCATCCCGCATCGATCCATCTGCCTTTTGCGCTATGATATGCAGCGCATCTGCATCGGCTTTGATATCCTGATCTTGACATACCATCGCTAATTGTCTGACGATCTCTTCATTTTGAATACGACGAAAATCGTAAACTTGGCACCTTGATAATATGGTGGGCAAAATTTTATGGCGTTCTGTCGTAGCCAGAATAAATATGGCGTGAGGAGGAGGCTCTTCTAATGTCTTCAGAAAGGCGTTGAATGCTGAGGCACTCAGCATATGCACCTCGTCTATGATGTATACTTTGAATTTGCCATGTTGAGGCTGATACCTTACCTGATCTACCAAGCTACGCATTGCCTCTACACTATTGTTAGACGCTGCATCCATCTCCATAATATTGAATGAAGCTTGCTCATCAAACATTCGGCAAGAGTCACACGTATTGCAAGGTTCTCCGTCCTTATTTTCTGCCGCATTGAGGCAATTGATGACTTTGGCCAATATGCGCGCACAGGTCGTTTTGCCTACGCCTCTAGGGCCGGTAAAAAGAAATGCATGAGCCAGTTTATTGCGGACTAGGGCATTCTTTAAGGTCTTGGTCACATGTTCTTGCCCAAGCACATCCGTGAAACGCTGTGGTCGGTATTTGCGGGCTGATACTACAAAATCGGACATGTGGCACGAAGATAGGAATTGCCCTTTGTAGCGGAGAATTTATTAGCAGTGTTTTTTATATTGAAGCGTGGAGACTTTGCTCCGATTTATAAGACAACGTATTCATTTAGATACTTTTATCTAAGGTTTTAGTGATGTTTTCTAACCCTTCCGTCAAAACTGACCCCTCGATATATGCAAATCCAATCCTCATGTATCGATCCGACAGATCAAACCAATGCCCCGGGCCTACCAGGGTACCGTACTCATTGAATAAGATTTGATAAAACGTTGTGTAATCTGATAATTCTACTTTAATCCGAACAAAACATACGACACCTCCTTCCGGCAATATAGCCTCTACCCTACTTTCAACCTTCAACCATTCTTGAAACAATGCCAAATTGCGCTGTGCATGTGCATTGATTTTAGCAAGGTGGGTTATTTTGTACTTATAAAATTGAAAGGCTATTGCCGCCTCGATAGGGGGATTGCATATTTGAATCATTTCTTTGGCCGCTAAAAATCGAGTATACAATTCTTGATCCCGTATGATCAAGCCCCCCATTCGGATCCCAGGCAAGCCATAACCTTTAGAAAATGAAAATACACTGATACATTTCGGATGCATGCTCGCTACGAGTGGATATGGTGTGGTAAAACAAGCATCGCGATAGGTTTCATCGACCAGTACATGAAGGTTGTGTTTTTCCAAAAGAAGCTTTAAGCGATCAAAATGCTCTTCCTTCAATAATTGTCCGGTAGGGTTATGAGGCGATGTCAGGCTGATGAGTTTGGTATTGGGTTGGATAGCTTGTTCCAAATCAAGCATATCAAGTTGCCACTGGTGTTCAAAATCCAAATGAATCTGAGTCACCTCACAACCTATCGCTTTAGGCACCTCTATGTTGGATGAATAATTAGGATGTACTACGATCATGTGATCGCCTTTGGACAAAAGTGTGGAATGTATGATGAACAAAGCCATAGCTGCACCTCCGGTCAGCAACACATCGTGAGCACTCAAGTTATTACTCTCATGAGCTATTAATGTGCGCAGGCCCTCATGCCCTTTGTGGCTCGTATATTCTAGTTTGATTTCATTTAAGTCTACTCCCAACTCTGCTAGCGAAAGTTCAGCTACAGAACTTTCTGCAAGATTGATCCTGATATGAAGATAACCTTGCTCCTCAGGGCTTTCGATTTCTATTGGCATACGGTGATAATGCATAATGGATCAGTTTATTATGCAAAATAACAAACTTTCAAGTCAAACGATATCCCGGGAAAATGGGGTTCTAAGTCTTTGAACTATTACCCTTTTTGATAAACTGCAAATAAATAATTTGAAGCATTTATTTTAAGATATTGATCTTCAATAGCAAACAATCGAAGCAATATATCATCGGTAGTCGCATCCTCCTTTACAAAATGGTGTGCTATATGTTTGAGCACCGGCATCAAAATATTACCACCCAGGCTGACTTGCTTTATAGTACTAAAATGATGGCTCAGCACGGGGATTATCTGGCTGGACTCCACACATTCCGATGGGTCAGCCAGGATCATCCTGAGGGTTCCATTGCGATAGACTTTTTCCTTAATGATCATTGTATTTAAAATCGTGCGCTGTGTGACCGGGATTTCATGAAGCGCCATGTGTGCAACTTTTCGAGCTTCAGAATCAGTTCGTAATCTATCAGGACCAACATATTCATTGATAAAAACCAATCCATGATGCTTTAATGCAGGTTTTATCTTGGTTCGGATCAATGCATCGATATGTCTAAAATGATGGAGCGACGAATTGAATAAAAAATAATCGACCGATGCCTGATTGAAGTTCATTTTTAGAACATCTTGCTGAAAAAATGCAATATTCGTCCTACCCATCGAGCGAGCCAAACCATTGGCTTCCTGGACCAAATCTATCGCCAGATCATACCCATAGATCTGCAAGTCCGGATTGAGTCTAGCTATCTCTAGTTCATGACGCCCTGTGCCACACCCCAGGGAGATTAATAATTTTCCACTGGCATCACTCAGATATCGTTCGGTGAGGTACGATTCATAGGTTTTGTTTGGATCCCCTGTGATTTTTTCATTTATCCTGGCCTGGACTTTGGGTATAATCCACCAATTGGAATGTAGGAAGTCCAGTGAAAAAGAGGATAATGTCCGCTTATGAGCCTTAAAATTGAATTTGGATAAAATAAAGTCAAATTCGCGCTGACGCAATTTGATGTACGCTTCTATAAAGTCGTCAACGTAAATAAGACCCTTGAACATTACAGTAAACAAGGTAGTGATAACTATAAAACCTGTCTTTTACTTACCTTCATAGTATGATAAAACGTACGCCTACTGATCGCCACCAAATCACCCACGATATCTATGCCAGTGCCATCATGCCTTTGTTTTATCATGCGGATCTGACAAGAGCTAAAAGTCTCCTGCAAGTGTGTTATGATGCAGGATTGCGAGTGATAGAGTTTACCAACCGGGCAGCATATGCTCATGATGTATTTGCTCCGCTTAATTTTTTTGTCAAAAAAGAATTGCCTGGTATGAGATTGGGCATCGGTACCGTCACTGATGTAGGTACAGCAGCTTTATATCTGCAATCCGGAGCCGATTTTATCGTAATGCCTACTTTGCAACCAGAAGTCATAGCACTCTGCAATAAGCGGAAAGTCCTATGTATCCCGGGCTGTGGTACAGCCACTGAGATCAGTAAGGCAGAAGAATTGGGCTGTGAACTGGTCAAACTATTCCCGGGCAATCATTATGGTCCTGGTTTTATCAAAGACATATTGGGCCCTATGCCTTGGTGTAGTGTATTGGTAAGTGGTGGGGTCGAGCCTACTAAAGAAAATATTCAGGGCTGGATGAAAGCCGGGGCAACGTGCCTTGCTTTAGGATCAAAATTATTTACCCCTGCTGTTTTAGATGGCTTGCAGGATGAACAATTGGGGTCTATGATAAAGAATTGTATGGCCTGGGCACAATTGTAATTGGGCTAGTCGCAAGACTTCACTTTAGTTCAATTTTAAGGTTTTTTCAAGAAGTGTTTTGAGAGGAATTATATTATTTTAGAGGGAACTTATAAATCATGAAGCATACTTGGTTACTATTCACCTTCTTAACTGCTTTTAGTTTTTGCTCTTTAGGTCAAGGTACCCCTAAATGGACGGTTGATAATCTGAAATTCATCTCTGGAAAATGGGTTGGCAGCACCCAATGGGGCGAAATGGAAGAATATTGGAGCCAACCTATGGGCAATACCATGATGTGTAGTTATATGTGTGTGAATAAGGGAAAAGTGGTGTTTTATGAATTTATTGTCATCGAAAATGGCGATTCTGTGCCAGTAATGAAACTGCGACACTTTAATCCGGGAAGTATAGCTTGGGAGGACAAAGAAAATCCAAATCTGTATCCACTTATAAAGTTGGAAACCAATCTAGCGCTATTCGAAAGTCCGGACAAAAAAACTAAAATGACCTTTAAGAGAATTGATGCCAAACACTTGAAAATTATATTGGACACAAAAGAAAAAAACGGAAAATGGGAAAGTGAAGTGTTTGAATATGCTTTGTCTGAAAAATAAAAACACATTCTTTGCTTCCGATTTAGAATGTCTAAAATACCAGACAATATGTTTAGCTGAGTGTATGGTATTGTGCGTTAGGAATCAAAAAAATACTAGCTAAAAAAACAAGACCATAAAAAGATCGCTTTTAATTATTCCGCCATGGTCCATAGTTATTCAATATTCAAAAGATTCTTTAAAATCGCCCAAAGCGACCTTTTTTACTCGCATAACACTATTATATTATACGAAAAACCACCCGCCAAGCCGCGCCAATAGGCTCATATTACGAGTTTTTGCCATGGCATGAGATTTGAAGGTATAGTGTACCCTCTTATACGAAATTATTTTACAATTAAACCGAGTTCAAAGCACCCCCGTCTTTGGCCAGACCGTGCTAAGTATGAAAAAAATAAAATGGATCATGGGTGACAATACGCTTACACTCACCCGCGATATCCGATTTTGGTTTTGGCTATTGTGTATGACTGCATTTTTAGTCTTGACTTTAGTTAAAATTGGTTAGTAAGTAGGCTTCATAGGCTTTTATGAAAAAAACGAATGTCAAATGTTGGAGTTCTAAAGAAGGGCTTGTTTAGCCCTTCTTTAACCTCATTTACGATGGCTTTGTACAAAAGCCAAACATCCTTCGAGGATCAACTGATAACTCTCTTCAAATCGGTCCGTATAGTAAGGATCTGGTACCATCTTTTGTTGGCCAGGATATTTAAAATCCAGTAAGAGATTAATTTTTTTCTTTTGATCAGCTCCTGAACACAGAGAAAGCGCATCCTTATAATTTTCCAAATCCATCACCAGGATATGATCAAAATAATCGAAATCAGCCTGCTTGATTTGTCTGGCTCTTTGATCCGATATGTCGAGGCCGTGACTGTGGGCCGTACGAATAGCTCTACGATCCGGTAACTCGCCTTCGTGCCAACTGCCTATACCTGCGGAATCAACATGCCAGTCCTGGGTCATCGAGTTCGACTCACTTAATATTTTTTTCATCACCCCTTCAGCCATAGGTGATCGGCATATATTTCCCAAACATACCATCAGGATCTTCATGGGGTAAAGATAGTTGTGCAGCACTTCAGGACCTCCATGTCATTTTAACCTATAAATTTAAAGGCCCTTTTTCTGTACAGACCAAGATGAAATCGTATCTTTGTTTAGACAAAATCTAAATAATGTTTAAACCTCTAATTGCGAAGAAACTGCGAGATATCAAAGAAGGTAAAATCTGTGGTTTTTCGGATGAGCAACTTTCGAAATTATTAATTTCTAAGGGTGTGCTGATCGGCAGTCTAGCAACTTTAGTCCGTGAGGCGCCGTTTGGACATACTTATTATGTTAAAATAGATGGCCTGCGGTTTGGATTGAGACAAGAGGAGCTGGATGTCATCCAAGTGACAGAAATATAATCAGTGAGCCGGATGAATAAAAAAATAGCAATTCTGGGCAACCCCAACAGTGGAAAATCATCCGTATTTAATAGGTTGACTGGCTTGGCTGCAAAAGTTGGAAATTTTCCAGGTGTCACCGTCGAAAAAAAGGTAGGATCGATAAAGCTGCCCTCTGGCAAGATAGTTGATGTCATAGATTTTCCGGGTGTGTACAGCCTTCATCCCAATTCCAAGGATGAATTTATAGTCACTTCTATATTAGCCAATCCCTCGGATCTTCATTTTCCCGACCTCGTATTGTACGTAGCGGATATTACACATCTTGAAAAACAACTTTTGTTGTTCACCCAGCTCGTAGATCTTGGTCTACCGATCATCATGGTACTGACGATGAAGGACATCGCCGAGAAAGATAGTTTCACCATGCAACTTGATCAATTGAGAAAAGCCTGGGCCATTCCGATATTTGCAATCAATGCCCGTACACAATCGGATATCCCAGAGATATTGGCCGCTATGGAATCCCAATTGGATCACCCTACTCCTGCCAATCAACAACAGTATAAATTATCATATCAGGAACAATCCCTCGTCAACGATCTGAATGGTATCGTAACCTCGAACAATACGTATCAAACCTTATTGCTAGGTCATTATCACCAACAGCTGCCTCATCTTGATCGAGCAAAAAAAGCCAATATCCATGAAGTTACCATCAAACACGGGTTCAATTCTATAGCTTCTCAGATCCGGGAGACGATGCAACGATACGATGGCTTTACTGAAATCGTGAGAAAAGCGGCTTCGGTAGGAACCTTCAAAACCAGTAAACTGAGTGGTAAAGCTGACGATGTCCTCACCCATAAATGGTGGGGGTTAGCCATTTTTATTATTGTCAATTTTTTTATTTTCCAAGCCATGTTTTCATGGGCTTCTTATCCTCAGCAGTGGATTGAGCATGGTTTTTCATGGATGGGGGATCAAGTCAATGGAGTGATATCATCACCTGCTTGGAGCAGTTTTATTTCCGATGGCATATTGGCCGGACTGAGCGGGATCTTCATGTTTATACCTCAGATTGCGATCCTATTTTTTTTGATCACTGTATTAGAAGATTTTGGATATATGGCTCGCGCCGTATATTTATTTGACCGGCTGTTGTTAAAATTTGGTCTGAATGGCAAATCATTGGTGTCACTGATCGCAGGTGGAGCTTGTGCTATCCCGGCTATCATGAGTACCAGGACTATCAGTAATCAAAAAGAACGATTGATCACTATCCTGGTCACACCGTTTATCAGCTGTAGCGCCCGCATACCTGTATATACTATTTTGGTTGGTTTTGTAGTTGCAGCTTCGCATCGTACCGGACCTTTCAATACCCAAGGACTCCTGTTTATGGGTCTTTATGGATTAGGCATATTTACTGCATTGATCGCAGGATGGATTTTGAAACAATTGATCAAATCAGATGAGCGAAGTTTCTTGATGATAGAACTCCCTGATTATAAAACGCCTGACTTTAAAGTTGCTTTTCAAACAGCAGTTTCCAAGACATGGTCTTTTATCGTAGAAGCAGGTAAGGTCATCCTCATCATTTCCATGGTATTGTGGGTGTTATCCAGTTTTGGCACTAGGTCCAAAATGAATGAAGCCACTCTGTCCGTGCAACAGCAAAAAACCGAAATGTCACTCAGTGATGAAGATGCCTCAGCTTTGCTGGCCAGAAAAAAACTCGAGGCCTCCTATGCCGGCACGATCGGTAAATGGATGGAGCCAGCTATAGCGCCTTTAGGATTTGACTGGAAGATAGGTATCGCTTTGTTCACATCGTTTGCGGCAAGAGAGGTCTTTGTAGCTACCATGTCTACTTTGTACAGTCTCGGGAGTACAGAGGATTACACCACAATGCAGCAAAAATTGGCTGCTGAAAAAGATCCTGTCACCGGTGAACCTCGATTTACGATGGCTGTAGCCGTATCTCTACTTTTGTTTTACGTGTTTGCGATGCAATGTATGAGTACGATCGCAGTCGTACGACGAGAGACCGGCGGCTGGAAATGGCCTATTGTGCAATTTGTGTTCATGTGCAGTTTAGCCTATTTATCCTCATTAATCGCTTATCAGCTTTTAAAATAGGGATACCAGAGAACACAGCACAATATTTGGATGAGCTCAGAATGGAATCAGGTTTCCCTAAATATTTTAAGTTAACTTTCATTCGTTAAAATGTTACTTTAGCCCACTTAAAATGAACTACACCCTGGTTTTAGGTTGACTAGGGTGTTCTTAAAAAACGTAATCAATAAAATCAATTTTAAACCATGAAAATTATAAATTTAGTCGTTCTGTTTTTCTTCGGAGTTCTTAGCCTTTCTTATGGCCAGGATACCGGAGTTAAAATCGTACAAAAAGATTCTACGATGTTAGAAGAATACTGCTCTGTTTTAGCTCGAAGCCGATTACTTTCAGAGGAAGTCACGATAGCCATTGATTTTGGAGATAATCCGAATAATAGAAAACGATTAAGAGACCGAAAAGGAGATATCCTAAAATTTTCAAGTGTCATCGATGCTTTAAATTTTCTTGGGGAACAAGGCTGGAAGCTCGTCAATGCCTTCCCTGTCAATGCTACTGCTAATAGTGCACCACAGTATACCTATATTTTCAAAAGAGACTATTTAGGTAAAAAGCCAAAAGATTAACCTCCGATTTAGATTTTCGTCTTAAGATTAAGTTTATACTCGGGATCCATATGGTCGGTAAACCTATAGCATATCAGGCGTATCAAGACCTGGCAGATCGTTACGCGGCATTGATACCGTCTAAAGACTATAATGCTTATTATGATAGGCCAGCGACGCTGTCATTATTGGATGATGTGAAAGGCCAGCATGTATTAGATGCAGGTTGTGGACCCGGAGTATATGCTGAAATCTTATTGGCCATGGGTGCTCATGTCACCGGTATCGATGTCAGTGAAAATATGTTGACGCATGCTCGGCATCTGCTCGGTGATCAGGTGAGGCTCTTCCATACAGATCTTGAAAGCCCATTGACCGATTTAAAGGATAATGAATTCGATGGAATCTTATCAGCATTAGTCATTTCGTATGTACGCGACCTGGATACATTGTTTAAGGAGTTCTATCGGGTATTAAAACCCAACGGTTGGTTCGTGTTTTCTACCGAGCATCCGTTTTTTGCTTTCCAATATTTTAATCTAGATCATTATTTTGATGTTCAAGTCGTGCAAAGTGAATGGACATCCTTTGATCAGAAAGTCAATATGCCCTGTTATTACCATTGCTTAAGCTATATCACGGATTGTCTTACCAAAAACGGCTTTTCAATAGAACGAATCCTTGAACCCACACCAACACTGGACTTTAAGCGTGTCAATCCCATCGGCTATGAGAAGCGGTTAAAATTTCCTTCGTTTATACATTTTAAAGCTTATAAAAAGCCATAGCTAGAATAGTTTTATAGTGCGGGATTAAAATAACTGTTAATTTTGCGCCCTCTAACTATGGTCTTCAAACATTTTTTACTGGTCTTACTTTGTTTTAATATTTCAGCAGTCATTTCACGGCCGATGGATGGAACCGACCAAAGGATGACGGCACCCCCTCCACGTATTATCAGGACTTGCTGTTCATTTGGAGTAGACCTGCGGATGGGTGTCATCCCGTTCGTCCGCTATAATGATATCACTGGTATAGATGAGATCGGACCCCATAAATATTTAGGTCATAAACAAGAAGGGAATGGTATTATCTATACCTTAAAAGGTGGATTTGTAGATATAGGCCATCTCCGAGATCAAGCGGATTGGACCGCTTACATATATGATCTCATCATCAAGAATAAAAGCAATCACCAGGACTATTTTATACATAAATTAGGGTATGAAGGTGGACCAAAGACGCTGACGATTGCACTACCCTCTCATTTGACCGATGAGGATCTTATGATCATCTCTGGCCGAATAGCATATGATCTTTCAGTGTGGCATGAGATCGGTACCTGGAATGGTACTTCATTGATACCTATGTTGCCTGAGCGATATTCCGCTTTTTCCATTGAGGATGGTTATAGTAATTTATTGGGCGTGAAACTCGGTATCCAGGCTTTAAAAAGCGATTTACCATATGAGGAAGCGATGACCCAATTGATCGCCAATCAAATGCATTTTTTAGAGGCCCTTCCTAAAAAATCTGCCACGCATGAAGCTATGATGAAAGTAGAAGGTGACTGGTGGTCGCAACGGGAAAGACTCCCTAGTGGTAAAGTGGTAAAGAAAAGGGAATTCAACCTTTATCCTTGTATAGAGCCTGTACTATTAGATGTCTATAAGTCTGATGCAGAGGAATCGTTTCACCCATTATGCTTGCCCGAACTTCCTTTAAAAGGAGATCCTAACCGATACTATAAAATCGAAATCCAACTCAATGGCAAGTTTCCTGTAAAAAGTATATTACCAGTGACCGCTAATCGGAAAATAACTCAAAAAGATTTTCCCATGCTGATCTCATTCGCAAAAGCTGAATCGGATAGGAGGTACGGCTCTCTGGTCTACAAAGAACTGGAGTCTAAACAAAAGCATCCATCTAGAAAAAAAATAAAGGTTTGATCTACTTGACTCAATTGATCTATCTGCAGCCAGATGGTGAGGAAGATTTCCTAGCCTTCGAGACGGTTGCATTGCCTGCGATGAAAAAATATGGCGGTGACCTGCTGCTTCGACTTAGGCCTGATCAACATACAATGATCGAAGGCAGTATGGAGGCACCTTTTGAAGTCCACCTCATATCCTTTGAAGACATGACCGCTGTGGAATCATTCCTGCAAGATGAGGATCGAAAACATGTACTGCATTTAAAAGAAAAATCGGTCAAAACAAGTATCTTATATAAGATGGTATAGGGCTGAGGACCAATACTTAATAAACAAGTGTGATATCACCGTATTTGGTACGGATCGACCCATCCGAGGTAGTATACAGAATTTTGTAAACATACACTGCTGGAGGACAATCCTGGCCTTTGAATCGACCATCCCATACTGGTATGCCGCCAGCAGCTATTGGTATAGCTTGGAGCTCTATGATCGTGGTACCCATTCGATCGAAGATAGAAAACCGATCAATACCGATGACCTGAGGAGCTGGGAATATATGCAATTGAAGATTGACATCTGATGCGCCTACCGTCTTAAATACATTAGGCACATAGACATTGATGTCAGGATCTACTAAGATGCGCAGACTGTCTCTGACCATACATCCGTTGACATCGGTCGCCTCCAGGATATACAAACTACTCAACGTGGGTGATGCGAATGGATTGACACAATTGATGCAGGAGAGGTTGCTTTGTGTAATCCATCGATAGGAGGCTATATTAAAATTGGAAGTAATCGCGATGGGTATTGCGTCTCCAAGCTTAATCGTACGATCAGGACCTAAATTCACCCGCAAGCCTGAAGCAAACGGGCTAAATCTAACTTGTGTAGAAACGACACAACCCGCACTGGATCTGAGCACGACATTAAAGGTATCTGAAGGCAAATTATTAATACGGATTGGAAAAGATTGAATCACAACCACTGGTGAATTATTCAATGCGTATGTATAGGGCGATGAACCTCCGGTCACATTTCGGATCACCACGGACTTGCCCAGCGACACCGTACAGCCTGATGATTCCGTAAGGATATCCACCCTCAATGTCTGCACACTAACCAAAAAATAAATAATACTGTCACAGCCATTGCTGGCTAAATTGACAAAAACCAAGCTATCTCTTACATGATTTTGATTGAAGACCATACCGCCAAGGATCACTGAATCTCCGGCGCATATGGTGTCTCGGATAGTGCGCACCACTGGTGACAGCACATCAAGTTGTACATTGATCACACTATCACAACCCGTGGATGCCCCACCGGGCAATCGTACTATGCCAGAAGTCCTTGTTCGGTCAAAGATGGTATTGCCAAAGCTGATAAAGTCATCGGGGCAAATCGATGATCGTACAAATAAAACTCTATCCCGGATAAATTGGATCGAGATAAAGCGAATCGTGTCGCACTGCCCGAGCACGGCTGGCGGTATGGTGTCCATTCCGGTCGATCTATTGATATTGTAACTTTTACCTCGGATGGTTATTGTTTGATTTTCACATAGCGTTTGGCGAAACGTATCTCGTACGGGTATACAGGCCAAGCAAGGGTCAATAACATTAAACACCAGCGTATCACATCCATATAAATGGCTTATAGTCGATCGATGATTGGTATTGAAGGCAATCATGGGTGAGATATAAAATGAATCCTTAATAGTACCACCTCCGGAAAGGATGGTATACGGATCATTGCGATTGCTATTAAATAACCGGACCCGATATTGATACACTTTATTCGCAAAATCACATACGGTCTGTGGTGTAGCTGCTGCGATAAACCGCACAGCTCTAAACGTTCGAGTACCCGCATTGCTGGTGATCTGCATCTTGCATCCTGTGGCATCAAGGATACTATCGATCCTAATGGAATCGCCGATCAATCCAAAGGACGCTGATAAGGTAAAATTAGGCGAACTGGATTGGAAAACAGAAGAGACTCCACCGGCGTATGAATAATGCACTGTAAACGGAGCATTTGGCGTAGTGATTTGCATTCGTATCTGAAATTGATTTTGACTCGGTGGAGCACATTCTATCGCTTTATCATTGAGTATAATGACCGATCCCGAACCCACCCGGATGACCGTGGTATCACTGTAGATACAGGAGTCCTTCGTCAAGGTATACCTAATAATATGATTTCCAGGGCCCGCTACACTAGGGTCAAAAACCCCATTGATCAAACCCGGACCACTCCATACCCGAGTCAATCCAACCGTATCAAGAGGATTGAGTCCAATAGTGAAGACGACCAAAGACCTCGGTTGGTCGCCACTGCAAAATGGAGCTTCGTCAGTAATCTGCACCGTGATCGGATCGCAAACTTTAGTTCTGCAGGTAAGTGTCACCGAAACACCATTCGCACAAGTAATCTTTCCCATGGGGGTGACCCGAATACCGACTTGTTGACCTAAGGTAAGATTACTAAAAATCATCGCCGATGGACTCCGCACCCCGGTCGGACCTTGCAATAAGTCTATGATATATTCTGACGCTCCTGGGGTCTGATCCCAATTGAATACGATATTATCCGGGCCTTCAGCGCAAGTAAGATTTTGTAAGGGTGCAAGTTGGGGTACGACCGTAAAGGATTGGCTGGTAGCGGGTCCAATACAACCCTGATTGGTGGTGGCTTGTAAAGTCACTCGATAGCTCCCAGTGTCCAGTCGCACTGCCTGATTAGCTTGATCACTAAATGGGCCCATACCAGTCCGATCCCAGGTCCAGAGATATCGGGTACTATCGTTGCGAAGACCGATATGATTAAGACTCAAGGGCTGATTGACACAAAGGATCGAATCGGAAAATCTAAAATTGGAGGTGATACTATCCCGAATGGTAATATTTAGTGTTTGCTCAGCAGGGCAGGTTGGTGACCCTTGATAGACATATAGCCTGACAGATTGATTGATCGCCGTGCCAGGAGCGAAGCTCCGTCCTTGGCCATTTTGTCGATCATAAAATAAAGTGGAAGTAAGATTAGTCCCTGTAGGTGTCGGTAGGGTAAATGATTTGCACATGGTCACGGGTGCGATACTATCGATCAATGGCCTTGGAAGTATGGTAATATTAAATGTGTCCTCATCCCAACATCGATTACGATCACCGTCCCACACAAATAGTGTCATCGAAGAAGTGATGTAATCCCGACCATTGCCGTACCAGGTATCGCCATTATCTAAAGACAGAGAGTGATAGTGTTCAGATGTCGTCAGAAAAGCTCCTCGGATCAATGGCAATAAAAATTCGTTACATACAGTGGTATCCGGCATTGGAATCAATACTGGAGATTTTATCAAAGAAATCGATACAAAATCCTGGACAAAACATGAAGTATCCCCATTGCGCATGACCAACTGGGTGTCTCTGGAGATCCATGCGGCCGATGGTAATGGTGCTGAACTATTACCTATAGCATTATAAAATTTAAGATCCGGAAATGCGGCAAAAGTGGGCAATCTGATCGAATCACACCCACTAAATGTTCGTTCCTGCGGCAAGGTAGGCATTGTATTGACGGTGAGCTGTAAGGTGTCTTCAGTACATGGACTGGAGATATCCGTGATAAAATATGTTCCGGATCGCGTGACGATCTGACCAGGTCTATATCGGGTCCCATTTCCATTAGATAGCTCAAAATAGAAGGTAGAGTCTGCATTAAAATCTGTGCCTTCTATCTTGGGTAAAGTCACCCGCTCGCAACCTATTAGATCTGGGCTTTTGACAAATTGGGGCCCTTGTCTCACACTGAGCCTAAAAGTGTCTTCATCATGGCATAGAGCAAAATCACTATACGTATAATATGTACCTGCCAGAGGCAAAACATCACCGACATTGTATTTTATACCTTGGCGATTTGCTAAAGTATACACCGCTTTATTAAAAAAAGAGGCCGGCTCGATGATCGGCACTCTAAACTGTTGGTCACAATCGATGGTCGTATCCGGGATAGGATCTGACTCTACTATAAGGATGAATGGAATAATAAATGGGATCTCATGTACACACTTACCAGTGGAATACTGGGTACTGTCATAGATGTACAAGAGCTTACTGTCATATAAATAGTTGCGTTTGAACGCATGAACAGAATCTCCTGGCAAATATTTTTTTCCTCTTCCGCCGCGCTCAGAATAGAAAGCTTCAAAACCAGTCAAAAAATTGCCGGTGATCCTAGGCAAGGAGTCCAAAATAGGATCACAGATAGAGGGCAAGATCGTAGGATTGATGAAAAGAAGTTGTTTCTTCAATACGACGGAGTCCTGTACGGTACAACCGGGAAATGAGACCGTGACATACAATTTACTATCCGCAATAATATTTGCTCCGGGACTGAAGGGGAGTCCTGTACCATTTAATCTTGTATTATAGGTTAATGGGTATCGATACAATGGGAGGTTATAACTTGTACAAAATGTATCATTCCTAAAAGTGTCTCTGGGGATGATCGGTCTGGGGGTGATCACGACATTAAACGTATCCTCGTCAAAACAATTCTCAAATTCGCTGAATTCATCGTAGGCAAAATACCGACCCGAAGTCAATATTGGCGTACCAGGTGGCAAAGATGAGCTGCCTTTTTGGGTAGCTGTGTAGAAGGCTCTGGATGGCGAGAGACCTGCTCCTGTGATGACTGGCAACGTGTATTGGGCGCTACAAGGCACGATAGTGTCTTTGACATTGGTGATGTTTGGCGAAACGCGAAACTTAATCTCAAAGATGGCTTCTGTAGGACACCCAAAGTTGATGTCGTAGGGGTAAAGTATCTGTGCAGATCGGATTGTGTCCCCTACTTTGTAACCGATGCCTCGACCTCCCGGCATAGTCCAGTATTTTTGATTACCCGTGAGTCTTGTACCTTCCATAGCCGGAAGTATAAAATAACTACATGCTTCTTCGGTCCTGTCCATACTGGCGGCAAGTACGGGGCCTGGAGAGATTCTGACCAGATATTGTTTTTCTATTTGGGTGGTCGCCGGGCTACAACTATTGAAGTCATTGGCATACAGCAAGATAGAGTCATATAGTATAGTTCCAATGGTATAGGCTGTACCTTGACGATTTGGTTCAGTAAAATAACTGGCATTGCCTGTCACGATATCTGAGATTTCAGGTAGCTCATGGCCCACGGCTCTGCATGTTAAAGGTGATAAATTAGGGGTAATAAATGCAGGCTTTTCACAATCTAACGAAACAGGAGTACAGCCATCTGATGGTTCATACGTGACATTACCATTATCATCAACAGCTAAAAAAGCTCCTGTCACTCCGTCTAAAAGATTGGCATCAAAACTATACGTTCGATTACAAGAACCAAAAGTGACATTAATATTTCGCGGACAACTAAAGGCGCATCCTGATCTATTTAAAAACATGGCCGTCGAATTTGCTGCCCCTGCTCCTCGGATTACAAAAATCGGAGCTTTACCACACAGAGATCGTAAATTCACTCTAAGAGCATCAGCGGCTACAGGATTGAGGTCAATAAACGCAAGGACTACACTGCCGGGAGGGATGATACCATTATAAGGTGCTGCATAAGGATTGACAAATAATGCGCTGGCGCACGGCAGCGTTTTTGCATTCAAGCCATCAATAAAAGCCTGAGGAACTGCCTGAAAGCTACCTCGAGAGATGGCATCTACACTGATCGCCAGGGGTGTAGTGGTGAGATTAAAAGCAGACGCAGTGATAAATTGGAAAAATTCATTGCCTTGTTCACTCAATCCGCACGCATCGACCTGGATCCGGACTACTTTTGGGGCGCTTGCACATTGTGCCGTAATATCGTCCACCCACATGAGGCTCCAAATCAAAAAAAATGGTAATAAATAAATCCTCATGTATTTAACAGGGCTAAAATTAGACTTATTACACCAAATTCTCATAAAACTCCGTTAATACGTAGTTAGACTTATAGTTAAACTCCTTTTTGATCATCACAAGATTACTATAAGCGAGTTTTAACCTGTTAAAAAGCGAGATTTTTCCTCCTAAGCGATATGGGCCACCATATTAGTTAAAATATAATATTTTAACGATCTAATTATTTCAGTACCAATTTTCTACATTTGTGTCTGAATCAAGCTAGATGTCTCAATTGCTGAGCGAACAAGAAATTATTCGAAGAACTACGTTGGCCGAAATCCGTGCTGCTGGTATAGACCCATACCCTGCTGCCACGTTTGACCTTACGACGACTTCTGCATTGATTCATGCAGGATTTGATGCAGACCCTGATTCTTTCCAAGAAGTCACCGTCGCAGGCCGGCTCATGATGAAACGCAGTATGGGCAAAGCTTCATTTGCTGAGCTCATGGACAGCAAGGGTCGCATCCAACTTTACCTTAAAAAAGATGAATTAGGCGATGTCTACGATCCACTGTTCAATAAATGGTTGGATCTGGGAGATTTTATCGGTGTGACCGGCTATGTATTCCGCACCAAGATGGGCGAGATCACGATACATGTCAAGAGTCTCGTATTGTTATCCAAGTCCTTACGTGTACTCCCCGTCGTCAAGACCGATGCCGAAGGCCATATCCACGATGCCTTTGTCGATCCTGAATTGCGCTATAGAATGCGATATGTCGACCTCTTGGTCAATACTCAAGTCAAAGATATTTTTCTCAAACGATCATTGTTGGTCCGTACCATGCGTCAGTTTTTTGATGCCAAAGGTTGGATAGAAGTAGAGACTCCTGTATTACAAAGTATTCATGGTGGGGCTGCTGCCCGACCGTTTCTGACGCATCATAATACACTGGATATGCCATTGTATTTACGTATAGCCAATGAGTTGTTCCTCAAAAGACTCATTGTAGGCGGCCTGGATGGAGTGTATGAAATCGGTAAAATGTTTCGAAATGAAGGTATGGACCGTACCCACAATCCAGAGTTTACCAGCATGGAGATCTATGTCGCATACAAAGACTACAATTGGATGATGCAGATGGTCGAAGATCTGATAGAACAACTTGCCATCACTTTACACGACACCTCTTCCGTTCCTTTTGGCGATCAACTCTTAGAGTTTAAAGGACCATATCGCAGGTTGAGTATGCATGATTCAATCCGGGAATATACAGGAGTAGATGTAGCTGCCATGAGTGAGCCTGAGCTCCGGGCGATTTGTAAGCAATGGCACATTGCAGCAGACGAGTCGATGGGCGTAGGAAAATTAATAGATGTATTGTTTAGTGAAAAAGTAGAGCATCACCTCATCCAACCCACCTATATCATAGATCATCCATTGGAAATGACGCCATTGGCGAAAAAGCACCGATCAAAACTGGGATGTGTTGAGCGTTTCGAACTTTTTGTATGTGGTAAAGAAATAGCAAATGCGTACTCAGAGCTTAATGATCCCATTGATCAACGGGAACGATTCGTAAGTCAATTGCAATTGGCTGCTCGGGGCGATGAGGAGGCCATGGCTCTAGATGAAGATTTTTTGAGAGCCCTCGAATATGGCATGCCCCCTACATCAGGACTAGGTATCGGTATCGATCGGCTCGTAATGTTGATGACCAATCAGGTATCTATCCAAGAGGTTTTGTTTTTCCCTCAAATGAAACCAGAGAAAATAAATGAATGACCTATAAGTAGAACATTGAACACCCTAAACAATAGAAAAATACTAAAAACTAATAAAAGTTAAGATTCATGTGGATGTCGAAAAAGCAGAGTAAAAAAGTAGTTTCAATCGTTTGCTTTCATTTCATGCTGTGCGTTGCATTACATGCCAGCTCAGTTTTTCGTCGGGATATGCCACCCCTTAAATTATTTACGATTGACCGGGCACAAGAATTAAATTGGAAAGCATTGCGTTCCAATAAAAATGTACGAATTTTTACCTACGATCCACAACAATACCAAATTTTGAAAGAGGCTCGGCCGGTATCTTTCATCATGTCCATACCCACGCTCGAAGGGGAGATGGATGTAGAGTTGGTGGCTAATCAGGTATTGAGCGAAGACTTCGTATTATCAACAGATAAACATCGCAATCTCCATTACAACCCAGGATTATATTACAAAGGAGTCATCAAAGGCAAGGCCAATACGTTGGTAGCCATCAGTTTATTTGATGACGAAGTGATGGGGATTATATCCTCCCCCAATGCCGGCAATCTGGTGATGGGAAGCAGCTCGGCTTTGCGGCGCAATTCATTTATGTTATTCGATGATCGAGAGGTGGAGCCACCTGTCTTTAAATGTCAAGCCGAAGAATTGCCCGGATGGGTCAATCAAATCAAACCCGGGGGATTACGAAATCAAAGTGCTGCAAAATGTATCAATGTCTATTTTGAGGTAGGCAATTCTGTTTTTGTAAACCAAGGAAGTGAAGCAGCTACTGCCAACTTTATCTCTGGCATCTTTAACGGGACATCGTCCATCTATGGGAATGAGTCCATCACTACGAGTATCTCTGAAATTCACATTTGGACTTCACCAGAACCTCATAGTTCAGGATTATCTTTTGCCAATGCATTAGGCGCATTTAATGGCAACTTAGCTCATTATGTTCGGCTTGCAACCGGCAGTAGTGCATCAGGAGTAGCCTATCTGCCTGGGATATGTGGATCGCCATATGCATACAGTGAAGTATTTTCAACGTACTCATATCCTTCCTATTCCTGGAGTGTCAATGTGATCACCCATGAAATGGGCCATAATCTGGGGTCACCCCACACCCAATCTTGCACCTGGCCCGGAGGGGCGATCGATGGTTGCGTAGCTCAAGAGGGCTCGTGTGCCAAAGGTCCTATACCTACCATGGGTGGTACGATCATGTCTTATTGTCATCAATCTTCGATAGGTATCAATTTTGCAAATGGATTTGGACCATTGCCAGGAAATCAAATCAGGACTACAGTAAACAATGCAACTTGTGTCGGTAGTACGTGTGGATCAGGCGGTACTACGACAGGTGGCGGTGGCGGTGGCGGCAGCAACCCCTTGGCAGATCTAAAAGTCACTGCCTTAAATGTGGCACCCAATCCTATAACTACGGTGACTCAACCTCTCTCGATATCTTTTTCCATAAAAAACGAAGGCGCAACGGCTGCGGCCTCACAAGGCCGGGTGTATTTCTCTTCGGATAATGCCGTATCATCAGGTGATCAGATCGTGGCTAGTGTGACTGTCCCGATCTTAAATACGAATGTGACCATCAACGGTAATTTTAGTACAACTCTACCTGCGAATACCACCTCGGGCACATACTACTACATCGTATGTGCTGACTATAATAACACTGTACTAGAGACATCAGAAAGTAATAATTGCTCTGCTACATCGATCACGCTCAATACGAGCAGTACAGTACCATCTGTGTTATATCCCGATTTGGCTTTGGCGGTGAGCACCACTCTACCCTCTTCAGTAGGAGCGGGCCAATCATTGACCATCAATGGATCCATCACTAACATAGGCCAAGCGGCGTCAGCTGCCTCAAAG
>JANOWJ010000096.1:0-49577 GCA_031417835.1 Saprospiraceae bacterium
AACTTGGCGAAACCGAAAAATCACGTCAAATAGCAAGCGAAAACCTAGGCATAATTTCACGAATTTTAGACGAAACCCGGCGGTCGGTCGCACTCAGCCGATTGAACTTGACGTTTGAAAAACTAAATTTCACGCTCAGCGAAAATGACAAAGAACTTTTAGCCGTGATGGTTCGTAAAAGTTAGAACTATGCGAAAATTTTTAGCCGTTGCAAAACGCGAATACTTCAAAGTCGTTTGGGCAAAAGCCTTTATCTTATCAACTTTGCTTGCACCTGTTTTTATCACCCTTAAGGGTAATATTTTGAATCTTACGTATAGTGAAGGCTTGTTAAACCCGTCTGATTTGGGATAAAGTCAGTATTTATTTTTCATAAATGTCTGTATCTTTTCATAATTAGCAAATTACTATTTATATTTAATGACAATTTTATATCTATCAAACATATGAATTATCGACTACTCAATTTAGTGGCTATTTTATTTTTTATGGGCAACTTAGAAGCACAATCTTTAGGTGCCTCTCCAGAATATGTCAAAACTTTGACTTCCCAATGGAAAGGAGATCGATTTGCAGACGGTAGGCCCAAAGTGCCTGATGTCGTATTAGAGGCTATTGAGCGAGCCACACTTGAGCAAATATGGGGGTTTTTGGGCCGAAAGGGATTTCGCAATCAAGTCGAAAATGACTGGATAATTTTAAAGCCAGGGGAGACTATGGTAGGCAGGGTAGTGACCGCACAGTTTATGCCGTCCAGGCCGGACCTTGATTCCCTGATCAAAAAAGTGGGGAAAGAGGAAGGTCGGTCACAAAAAGGAGGGATGAATCTATGGCCAATTGATATCCTAGCTAAAGGCGATATCTATGTAGCTGATGGATTTGGCAAGATAAAGGATGGTACATTGATTGGATCCAGTCTTGGCAACGCTATTGTTGGCAAAACTGGTAAAGGAGTGATTTTTTACGGCTCTGTCCGGGATATGCAGGAACTTAAGGATACTAAAGGGTTTAATGCCTGGGTCAAAGGCCACGATCCTTCGTACATCAAAGATATGACCCCAACAGGCATCAACATGCCAATCCGAATAGGACAGACCACTGTGATTCCCGGTGATATCGTGTTTGCAAATGAATATGGTGTAGTCTTTATTCCGGCTTTTTTAGTAGAAGAGTTAGCTAAAAATTCTACGTTGGTCGGATTACGAGATGAATTTGAACGAGTACTGCTCCAACAAAATAAATATCCTTCAGGACAAATCCACGGGGATTGGTCAGATGAAATCAAGGATGCATTCAGGGGATGGTTTGCACAGTATCCTAAAGCAGTAGCAGCATCCAAGCAGGATATAGAAGATTATTTAAAGAAAGGGGATTGAAGTTTTGAAATGGTCTGAAAGGAATACATCGAAGGTATTAACGATAACAAATGATTTATTTTGAAAGGCTTTAAATCCTTTTCATTTTGGCTACTCAGTTGTGTTTTGATGTATGCATTGGAGATCAAAGCGCAACCACACGAAGTATTTCTATTCTCTTATTTTGTAGACAATGGACAAGATGGGTTGCATTTTGCATACAGCGAAGTTGGATTGCGATGGGAAGCAATGAACAATGGCAATTCCTATTTAAAACCTGAAATTGGGCGTGATAAATTAATGCGGGATCCGTGCATCCTTCAAGGAAAGGATGGTACTTTTCATATGGTGTGGACCACAGGATGGCATGACCATATCATTGGTTATACTTCATCTAAAGACTTGATCCATTGGTCGGCGCAAAAATCAATACCCGTCATGGCCCACGAGCCTACCGTAAAAAACTCCTGGGCTCCGGAAATTTTTTACAACGATAAATCGAAAAAGTATATTATTTTCTGGGCAAGTACTATACCAGGAAGGCATACGGATGTGTCGGATTCAGAAAAAGAAAAAGGCTTGAATCATAGAATGTATTTTGCTGAAACGGAAGATTTTAAGAATTTCAGCAAAACTCAAATCTATTTTAATCCAAATTTTAGCGTGATAGATGCGACCATACTCAAAGATGGAAAATCGTATGTTATGTTTGTTAAAAATGAAAACCCCAACCCTCCTGAGAAAAATATCAGAATCACAAAATCCAAAAATCCAAATCATTTTCCAACAATGGTGTCAGCACCGATCACTGGTGATTATTGGGCAGAGGGACCGACTGCCATAAGAATCGGGGAATATGTATACGTATATTTTGATAAATACCGCGATCATCAATATGGAGCAGTACGATCAAAGGATATGATATCATGGGAAGATGTTTCTAATACCATATCTTTTCCTTCTGGAGCAAGACATGGGACTGTGCTTAAAATTTCGAATACCTTATTTAATCAGCTAAAAAATAACTAAACCGAGGAATGAATCTTAGTCAGGGATACTTTTTTCAGCTGATTTGGATTTGCTCTCGTTGCAAAATCGGGATAGTGCCAAAATTACAATTCATTCTTAAATAGTTTGGAACCATCCAAAAATATATTCCTAACCATTAAATTGAAATCCGAATCCATACCTTGACATTGATCATACTGAATAAACTCCATTTGTTTTTAAATAGATTGACTCTAATGTATAAAAAATCGTTTTTCGCAATCGTATTTTTGTTAACCAATGCCGGCATTTTTGGGCAATCCACGCATGTACTTTGGTATAATAAGCCCGCCGAACATTTTGAAGAAAGCCTGGTGTTAGGCAATGGCAAAGTGGGTGCCACGGTATTTGGAGGACCAGCATCTGACAAAATATTTCTAAACGATATCACGCTTTGGTCCGGAGAGCCTGTAAATGCCAACATGAATCCTGAGGCATACAAAAACTTACCGGAAATACGTGCTGCCTTGATGAAGGAAGATTACGCATTAGCAGATAAGCTAAATAAAAAGCTACAAGGCACTTTTTCAGAGTCATACGCACCGCTGGGTACGATGTATATCCATAGTGCCAGCCAGGGCGAGGTGTCTAAATATTACCGCGAACTAAATATTTCAACAGCCATTTCAAAAACAACTTTTGAACAAGGAGGAATACAATTTACGCGGGAGTATTTTGTATCTGCACCTGATCAGGTATTTATGATAAAACTAACCAGTAGTAAAGCAGGTGGTTTAAGTTTTGACTTGAAGTTTAATAGTTTGCTGAAGTATAAAACGGCCATAGCTCAAAATGTTTTCGCAATCAATGGTTATGCGCCTACTCATGCAGAACCTAGCTACAGAAGAGTGGAAAATCCGATATTATTTGAAGAGGGTAGAGGCACGAGATTCACCACTTTGCTCAGAATTAAAAATAGTGGCGGAGTGGTGACGCACAGCGATAGCACCCTTGGTGTAAAAAATGCCACAGAGGCCATCATATATGTGTCTATAGCGACAAGTTTTAATGGATTTGATAAGAACCCGGCCTCGGAGGGACTTTCTGAGCAAGCCATTGGGTTAAAAAACCTAACCAAAGCATATGCAAAGACCTACGGGCAAATAAAACAGGCGCATCTCCTGGATTATCAAAAATATTTTAATAGAGTCAGCTTAAATCTGGGTAAATCAGAGGCACCAAACTTAACCACAGATGAGCGTCTTCGACGATATGCCAAAGGGGATGAGGATAAAAACCTGGAGATATTATATTTTCAATACGGACGGTATCTGCTCATCAGTAGTTCGCGGACTCTTGGGGTGCCGGCCAATCTACAAGGTATCTGGAATCCCTATATCCGGCCACCTTGGAGTAGTAACTATACCACCAATATCAATGCTGAAGAAAATTATTGGTTGGCTGAAAACACGAATCTCACTGAGATGCATCAACCTTTTTTGAGTTTTATTAAAAATGTTGCTACGACAGGAAAAGTAACGGCTAAGACATTTTATGGAGTAAACGGTTGGACAGCGTGTCACAACTCAGATATTTGGGCTATGAGTAATCCAGTTGGCCAATTTGGACAGGGGGATCCTAGTTGGGCAAATTGGAATATGGGTGGAGCTTGGTTGAGTACTCATCTTTGGGAGCATTATACCTTTACTCAAGATAAACAATATTTAAAAAACGAAGCATATCCTTTACTAAAGGGTGCGGCCCAGTTTTGTTTAGAGTGGCTAGCAGAGGATAAGAAGGGCAATTTGATTACATCACCTGCGACTTCACCGGAAAATCGATATATCACTCCGGAAGGTTATACAGGGGCTACATTCTATGGTGGAAGTGCAGATCTGGCTATGATCAGAGAATGTTTTGACATGACCATACAAGCTTCAAAAGTACTCAATCTCGATCCTGATTTTAGAGCAAAGTTGGAGCAAGCATTATTAAAATTGTATCCTTATCAAATAGGCAAAAAGGGGAATCTTCAGGAGTGGTATTTTGATTGGGAAGATGCAGAACCAAAGCACCGACATCAATCTCATTTGTTTGGACTCTTTCCAGGAAATCATTTAAATCCATTTAAAACCCCTGCATTGGCTGATGCTTGTCGAAAGTCGTTGGATATAAAAGGTGATGAAACTACGGGTTGGTCTAAAGGCTGGCGAATAAATTTGTGGGCGCGGCTTTGGGATGGCAATCGTGCATACAAAATGTATAGGGAGCTCTTACATTATGTAGAACCTGATGGAGTCAAAACCGATTATGTGCGCGGAGGTGGTACCTACCCAAACTTATTCGACGCCCATCCACCATTTCAGATTGATGGCAATTTTGGTGGGGCAGCAGCGGTTGCAGAAATGTTAGTGCAATCCGAAGGAGGATTAATACGTTTATTGCCAGCCTTACCTGATGTCTGGAGCATTGGTTCCGTAAAAGGTATTTGTGCCCGAGGCGGTTTTGAAATCGCGATGGACTGGAGCAGTAACAAATTAAATTCGGTACAGTTATCTTCCAAAAAGGGAGGTACCACAACTCTAGTTTCTGGAGCTAAAACGAAAACCGTATCCCTCAGACCTGGCCAGAAACTTAATATCATATGGTAAAGTAATAGTCGACCAGCTTTATCCAGAACTTTCAGAAAATTATTTTATTCATAGAAATTGAATTCTTTATGTAGATCAAATGCTATTCAAATCTATCGGTAGTTTCGTGACCCTCTTACCAGTAGCTTTAAAAATTGCATTACATAACGCAGGTATAAACGGTGGGACTGGTGGTTCACCAACGCCGGTAGGTTTTTCGGTACTTTCTATTAAATGAACTTCGGTTAGATAAGGGGCATCCGTGATTCGAGCCAAATGATAATTATTAAAATTTGTTTGCTCGACATGTCCATTTTTAAATGTGATTTCACTCTTTAATGCAAAGCTTGCTGCGAAGGCAGCGCCACCTTCAAATTGGGATTTCACCCGATCAGGATTTACGGCTCGACCACAATCTACGGCGTAATGTACCATTGGGATTTTTATTTTCCCATCTGCAGTTACCTCCACTTCAACTACACAAGCTACATAAGTCAGAAAACTTCGATGGGCGGCTATACCTATACCACTTCCGGAAGGCATTGATTTGCCCCAGCCTGATTTTTCTTTAACGACTTCTATTGTCTTTCGCAGCCGTGCAGTCTCCCATGGGAATTCCTCTATTTTTTCATTATAATTCCAAAACTCAGTGTACAATGATTTAAAATCAACGTTTCGATCCTTGCCCAATAAATCCAAAAGATTTTGCGCTGGATCTACTCCCCGGTGATGAGCTATTTGATCCAAGGTGCTGCCGACTGCAAATGCATGGTGTATATTGGCTACAGACCGTAACCAGCCTATGCGAGTCTTAGCGGCGCTCTCCCGTATTTCTACAGATACATGCGGTACTACAATCGGATTATCGATAAGTCCCATACACATTTCTGCATGATCCGGTAAAGTCTTTTTAAGGTCACCTGTACCACCGATCGGAGGAAACGTAGATCGATGTAACCAACCCGTCAAGTTTTGATCAGCATCGAGAGCAGCTTCAATATGTTGGGCACTATTATAATGGTAATAATCGTTTTGAATATCATCTTCCCGGGTCCATAATAGTTTTATAGGTTCACCTATTTCTTTTGAGATCAATGCTGCTTCTGCTACGAAGTCTGGTTTTGATTTTCTACCAAAACCACCACCTAAAAAAGTAACATTCATTTTTACTTTATCCTCTCCGATGCCAAGTGTCTCCGCTATAGCTCTACGGGCCCATTGTGGATCTTGGACCGGAGCCCAGGCTTCAATGGTTCCGTCAGCTTTGGCATGCACTACTGCGCATGGTGTCTCCATGGGCGTGTGTGATACATGTGAGGTTTGATAGTCAGTCTTGATTACTTTAGCGGCACTACTTAAAGCTTTTTTGATATCGCCTTCGGCACGCAATACTTTTCCTTTGACATTGACTTTGGCTAATAATTCTTTACCGTAGGCTACACTATCATAGTCGGCATTTCTACTTTTTTCCCATACGATTTCTAAAGCATCGCGTCCCTTTATCGCGGCCCATGTATTTTTGGCTACAACCACTACGCCCCCTAATGGTTTCGTGTGGCCCATTGGGAAGGGATTGTTTTTTAAGACGAATACATTAGAAACACCTTCTATAGCCTTTGCTTTATCCAGATTGGCAGATTTGATTCCTGCACCTGGTTCTGGATTTCGTTTGATCACAGCGATTTTTGCATTCGGAATTTGAATATCCATACCAAACAGGGCCTTGCCAGTCACGAGATCTTCCAGATCATAGATCGATGTTTTTTTACCTATGTATCTGAAGTCTTTGTCAGATTTAAGTTTTACATCTTCTTCTTTTGGCAGTGGGATCATACTCGCTTTATCAGCGAGATATGCAAAAGTCAATGATTTGCCGGAAGTGTGGTTGACTTCATGATTTTTTGCTGCGCATTCAGCCATAGGCACATTCCATTCCTTAGCTGCCGCAGCTTCTAGTAGATATCGTGCAGTGGCCGCTGCTTTTCTCAAGATCGGATAAAACATCCTCATACTATAAGAACCATCCGTATTCTGATCTCCATATTTTACATCCCCTTCGGCTTGCACTATTTTTACTTTTGTCCAGTCTGCTTCCAGTTCATCTGCCATCACCAATGGCAGGCTGGTACGAATACCAGTGCCCATCTCCTGTCTATGCGCTATCAATGTCACGATACCAGTACCGGCGATATTGATATAAACATTAGGAGAAAAAACAGCAGTAGGGTTGCCTGCCAATGTTTGAGCTTTGTCTTTGCAACTGTAGGTAATACCTAAAAACAATCCACCTAAACCGGCAATGCCTGTGTTTTTAATAAAACTTCTACGGTCCAGAGCATATACTGATGATCCTTCTGTAGTAGATTGATTCAGCTTATTTTTTTGTTGCGTTACTCTATCGGCTTTTTTTGAGCCAACATTTCTTTTTGAATTATTTTTCATATTGCAACAGATTTAATAGCTTTTCTAATGCGCACATAGGTACCGCAGCGGCAGATATTACCCGACATTGCCGCGTCGATCTCATCATCAGTAGGATGAGGATTTTTGGCTAATAAAGCTGCTGCAGTCATGATCTGTCCACCTTGACAATAGCCACACTGAGGCACATCACCATCCATCCATGCTTTTTGCACAGGATGCAATCCTTGTCCACCAAGCCCTTCTATTGTGGTGATTTTTTTACCGGTCAGTGATGAAACTTGGATGCTGCAAGACCGCATGGCCTCACCATCTATGTGTACGGTGCATGCTCCACATTGCGCAATACCACATCCATATTTAGTGCCACACATACCGAGTTCATCCCTAAGGGCCCAGAGCAAAGGCATGTCCGCGGGAGTATCTATCTCCTTTGTCAGACCATTGATCAATAATGAATATTTTGCCATAGTTTCTAATTAATTTTGATCAACCCACAAGTTAAAAAATTAATCCTGCATTATTTCATTTTTGTAAAAGCAGTAATTAATGCCTACAACAATAGCCATCGAATTCTAATAAAAGCTTTTTTTGTATTCTATGGTTCAAAAATCACGTTTTGGGTTACAATTATTGACTTTTATTATTTGTCAACCGCAAGTTTTAGCTAAGACATTGTGCAGGAAATCTATTTTGACATGCATGGTATTTATTATCTCGGACCAATTCATAAGGAGTATAACCATAATAAAATAGAATTCGTATTCTCTACTTCAGCATAGAAGAGTAGATATCAACAGAAAGTCGATTCAAATAATAGTATTGTCCTTTAAGATTTACTTTGGTTTGTTCACTCCTCCGATTGCGGGATCACCTAGGGCATTGATTTTTAACCAACATTCAATAGTCATGTGTGGTGTATTGAGTGAAGGATGGTCACTGATTTCAAGATAAGCACCTTTCTGATCTATATGTATGGCTTTTTGTCCATATAGGTATACAACAGAGAAAGAAAGGAAAAAAGTTAATGTTCGAGTGAGAATGTTAAAGCGTCGAGAAATAGTGATATGATAATAAGCAAACAAGCAGATTAATTGGCTATTTTATCTCGAAAGTAATGAATTTGAACCCCCGAATCAACTTATATTGAAATGGTATTTGATTTTGATCGACCTTATATTTGTAAATTGAATTATTTTCATAGTTGAAACAAGCCTAAACAAATCAGGATGAAACAAAACATGTTAATATTAGTATTTTTCTTTATCGCCTTTTTGGGTACAACTTTATCGATTGGCCAAACTATACCCAAAGAAGAATTGATATTCCTTACTTCAGAATGGAAAGGAGAGCGATTTCCGGATGGCCGACCAAAAGTGCCAGATGAATTATTAAAAAGAGCACTGATCATCAATATTGATGATGCCTGGACTGTACTAAAAAATGAAGGTTATCTCAACCAATACGATGGCAATTGGAAGATGGTACATGATCATGTCCCAGTCATAGGGCGAGCTGTGACAGCGATGTTTATGCCTAGCAGGCCTGATGTCGAAAAGAATATTAAAAGCCGAGGGAACACGCGAGATGGAAGAAAAGGCAATACCAATGCCTGGCCTATCGAAACACTCGTCAAGGGGGATGTATATGTAGCAGATGGATTTGGAAAGATTGGGGGGGGCACGCTAATGGGATCTACGCTTGCAAATTCTATTTTCAGCAAATCGGGTAATGGTGTCATCTTTAACGGAGCGGCTCGGGATCTTCAAGAAATGCAGGAGATCACTGGTTTCAATGCTTTCGTGCGTGATTTTCATCCTTCTTTTTTAGAGGAAATGGTATTAATGGGTCTCAACACCCCTATCCGTATTGGTCAAGTCATGGTCTTACCCGGGGATGTGGTATTGGGCAGGCGAGAAGGGGTCCTTTTTATACCTGCTCACATGGCTGATCAAGTGATCAGTACTGCAGAGTTTGTCGTACGAAAGGATAAGTTCGGTTATGAAATGGTCAAAACTGCTAAATACTCTACAGGTCAGATCGATAGTCAATGGAGTGATGAGATCAAAATAGATTTTTTGAAATGGTTGGAGAAACATCCGGAATTAGGAAAGATGACAAAGGTGGAATTGGATAAAGTAATGAGCAAACGGACTTGGTAAACAATGTTATAATTGATTTTGATTCAATGACCAACAGAAACAAATAGGCTTATGAAAAATATATTAAAACAAATCATTCTCGAACATAAAGAAAAAGAATCTGCCGCCAGGGCAGTAGACAATAAGGAAGTGGTGCAATCAGATCCGAAAGACGATCGAAGAAGTTTTCTGCGTAAAACAGCTTTAGGCGGAATTGCACTTACGGGTTTGGCTAAAATGTCCGACGAAGAGATTTTAGAAAAAACAACATCTAAAGTATCCCGAAGAGGGGCTCCATCTGATCTCAAGATCACAGATATGCGATATGCTACGGTGGCAAATGGCACCGGAGCTACGAATGCCCGTAATGTAGTCATTCGCATAGACACCAATCAGGGAATCTATGGCTTGGGTGAAGTCCGAGATGGCGGTGACTATCGTTATGCCATGTTTCTTAAAAGCAGGCTTTTAGGGAAAAATCCCATCAATGTCGAAATGTTATTTAAAATTATTAAACCATTTGGTGGTCATGGCCGTATGGGTGGAGGTGTATCTGCTGTAGAGATGGCGCTCTGGGACCTTGCAGGCAAAGCCTTTAATGCACCTGTGTGGGCCTTGTTGGGTGGTAAATACCGGGAAAAAATAAGACTGTATACCTACATTCCTAATTCCGGTGGTGTGCCTTTAGTGCGAATAGATATGACTCAGTTTAAGGCTGATATTCAGCGACGGATGGTAGATCAGGGTTATACTTGGCTCAAAATGCATCCAGGTCTGGAAAAAATATTTGATATTCCCGGAGCGATCACTGGGATGGGCCAAGTCGATAGTTTTAAAGATCGGGTAAATTCACAACAGAATTATTTGTCCTATCAAAATACCAAACATGACTTTTCTCCCATACAAGTGACTCAAAAGGGAATTGAAGAGTTGGTCAAATATGCAGAAACTATCCGGAGCGTGGTGGGCTATGATATCCCATTGTCGATAGATCATCTGGGTCATTATGATTTAAATAATTGTATCAAGGTATGTAATGCATTGGAGCGATTTAATTTTGCTTCTGTGGAAGATTTATTGCCTTGGACAGATATGACTAAATTCAAAATGATCACAGATTCTATTTTGATCCCCACCATGACCGGTGAAGATATTTTTCTTAAAGAGGAGTTTAAAAAACTGGTCGATCAGCAAATCGTAGACATGGTGCATCCTGATATGGGTACTTCGGGAGGAATCTTAGAAACTAAAAAAATAGGCGATTACGCAGAAGAAGGCAATACAGCGATGATGTTGCACTTTGCCGGCACTCCTATATCGTTTATGGCAAATGTACATTGCGCTGCGGCTACTCAAAATGTACTGGCTTTGGAGATGCCCAATCAAGTATCGGATAATGTTTGGTGGCCTTCTTTGGTAAAATTGGTCGGCAAACAACCATTGTATTATAAAGGATATGCCAATGTACCCAGCGATGCTCCAGGACTAGGAGTGGAATTGAATGATGAAGTGATGAAGCAACACTTGCATGCTGAAGATAAAAGTTATTTTGAGCCTACTCCTCAATGGAATGAAATTCGATCACATGATCGACTATGGAGTTAATTTCTTAAATGATATGAAATCACAAAAACTTATTTTTTTATTCCTGTCATTATGGGGTATAGCAGTCCAAGGGCAACCTTTTCCTCAAGCTACTATCACTAATGGCCAAGTTACTCTTACTTCATTACTGCCAGATCCTAAGCATGGCTATTATCGCGGTTCAAGATTTGATTGGTCAGGAGCTATTTCATCCCTAGAATGGAAGGGCCACCAATATTTTGGCCAATGGTTTGAACAATATAGACCGACACTCCACGATGCCATCATGGGCCCAGTAGAAGCGTTTACACCAATAGGTTACGATGACACCAAAGCTGGTGGATCATTTTTAGTCATAGGCGTAGGCATGGTCAATAAACCGGAAGAGGCTAGGTATTCGATCGCGACAGAGTATGCTATTCTTAACGGGGGAAGATGGAAAACAAAATCAAAAGCAGATCATATTGATTATACGCATAAGTTCAAAGATGTAGACTATGCTTATGACTATAAAAAAACAGTTTTATTGATCAAAGATAAACCAGTGATGGTTTTGGCACATGCTCTGAAAAATACTGGAAGCAAACCGATTGAAACTACGGTGTATAACCATAATTTTTTTGTAATGGATAAAACTTTAATCGGGCCCGGATATGAAGTAAATTTTCCATACCCTGTATCTGGTGAGGCGCGGGAAAATCCAGATCTGGTACGAGTAGCAGGTAATCAGATCGTTTTCGTGAAAGATATAGCACCTAAAAAATATCTTTATTTTTCCGATATTGAACGGCACAGCAAGGATGCTAAAGATTATAATTTCAGTATTGAAAATCATAAGACGGGCGCAGCCGTTAAGATCACTTCAGATCAACCCATATTAAAGTTGCCGATGTGGTCGGCTATAAAAACACTGTGCCCAGAGCCTTATATCAAGGTAAGTATTAAGCCTGGTGAGACTTTTAAATGGACCATAAATTATGAGTTTTATGAGTGCGAAGTGGAAAAATAATTAAACTTCAGAGTTCATGCCATTTGGTGTTCAGAGAAATTAATAATTGATTTTCATCTCTTATTTTTTATACCTAGTTGCAAATGTGGATTCGATTGAAAAAAATCATTGGTAAATTACTTTATTCCAGAGCATCAGCAGTTACGAAAGCCTTGTATATTTTCAAATCATTCTTAAAATTGAATTTAAAAAATGAACCATTTTTTTAGAATAATAAGTTTCATATTTATTGGGTTTTTAAGTTGCAAGCCTGCTGCTACAGATATTCAGAGTATTCCGCTCGAGGCTGGTCAAGACTATCCAACCTATGGAGGTACTAAACTTGGGAATAGATACTCTACGCTAGATCAAATAAATGCCTCTAATGTCAATCAACTGGAGGTAGCTTGGCAAACCTTTGTAAATAATCCACCAGATAGTTTAGGTCGTACGGGCGGTGAGATTCAATGTCAACCTATCGTGGTGGATGGAATCCTTTATGGGACCACAGCGCAATTGGATGTAGTAGCGCTCGATGGTGTTTCCGGAAAAATGCTTTGGAAGTTTAAACCTTTTAAAGACAAAAGAAGACATCCCAATCGTGGTGTGACTTATTGGAGAGTTGGCAATGATAAACGAATTTTATTTACAGCGGGTTATTACATCTATGCGATTGATGCGTTGACGGGATCGTCGATAGCTTCCTTTGGCGATCTGGGTACTGCTGACCTTCGAGATGGCCTAGCTGATAACATTGGCCATGATGTTTCGAAGTTAAGTATTACTGCTACTTCGCCGGGTATTGTCTACAAAAATATATTTATAATCGGTTCTAGTCTACCGGAGACAGGAGATGCAGCTCCTGGTCACATCCGGGCCTATGATGTACTTACAGGAAAATTGAAATGGGTATTCCATACTATTCCTCAACCTGGTGAATTTGGCTATGAAACTTGGCCAAAAGATGCCTATAAAAAATTTGGAGGTACCAATAATTGGTCGGGCATGTCTCTTGATGAGGTGCGTGGAGTAGTTTATTTCGGGACGGGGTCACCGTCTTCTGATTACTACGGTGGGGATCGAGAAGGACAAAATCTTTTTGGTAATTGTATTTTAGCCTTGGATGCTGAAACAGGAATCCGAAAATGGCATTTCCAAACCATTCACCATGATTTATGGGATAGGGATTTTCCTGCACCACCAAACTTAACTACTATTAATCATGAAGGAAAAAAAAGGGATGTGGTAGTGCAAGTCGGTAAAGATGGTTATGTATGGGTACTGGATCGAGATAATGGTGCATCTATATTTCCCATCGAAGAGTTACCGGTACCCACAGATGGACTACCTGGTGAGCACCCATATCCCACACAGCCTCAACCGACCAAGCCACGAGCCACTATGCGCCAACTCATGACGGAAGATGATATCACGGCTATATCGCCTGAAGCAAATGAATTTGTAAAAAATAGATATACCCAATTTCCTAAAATGAAAAATAGATTTACACCTCCGAGTGATAAAGGCACTCTTCTTTTTGGATATAGCGGCGGAGCAGAATGGGGCGGTACAGCAATAGATCAAGAAGGTATATTGTATGTCAATTCAAACGAAGCACCATGGGAGTTGACGATGATCGATAAAGACACAAGAAATAGGATGTCATCTACCTTGTCCAAAGGCAATGCTCTGTTTATTCGTAATTGTGCGGCATGCCACGGCGCCGATAGAAAAGGAAATGGCAACGTAGTGCCCTCTCTAGTCGATGTTAAAAAGAAAAAATCAGCTGAAGAAATCAGTACAATCATTAAAAATGGTAATGCGCGTATGCCAGCCTTCCCCTACATTGATGAATCAGAACGATCAGCTTTAGCAGATTATTTATTAGGATTAGATACCAAATCCAAAACAGATAGCCCTCATCCTTCGGGAGGTCATGAACAAATCCAAACAGCATCGGATACCATTAAAAAAGATTTCCCATATGATCCCAAATATGTCATACAGGTGTGGCAACGATTTATAGATCAAAATGGCTACAATGCGGTGACGCCGCCTTGGGGCACATTAAATGCCATTGATCTTAATACTGGCGAGTATAAATGGCGGGTGCCGCTCGGTGAATTTCCGGAATTGACCAAAAAAGGAATACCACTGACCGGTACAGAAACGTATGGGGGGCCGGTAGTGACCGCGAGTGGCTTGATTTTTATAGCATCTACCCGCGATGAGCGCATGAGAGCGATAGATAAAAATACTGGTAAAACGGTATGGGAGTATCAACTGCCGGCAGGAGGATTTTCTACGACCATCACGTATGAAGTGAAAGGCAAACAATATATTGCATTGGCGGTAGGGGGAGGCAGAGGTGCTAAGCCAGGCGGTTGGTATATGGCGTTTGCCTTGAAGTAAGTCTAAAATAAAATTGTTATTATTTTGTACTAATATTGTAAATTTGCTTTATGAGAAAATCGTTAACTATTGTTGGAAACAGCAAAGCTTTAATCATTCCAGCCTCATTGATAAAAAAATATGAACTTGATCAAATTATTATAGAAGAAACAGATGAAGGGTTGCTCATAAGATCTGCAACCAAAATTGATTCATTTCAAAAAAAAGTTGAAAAATTAAGACGAAACCGATCTTTGATTAGTCGACGAATGAAAGAGCAGGCAAACCACCCGGATACCATTAAGTATTACTCTGATTCTGAAAATAACTTTTCCGAAGTCGATGTTGAGATTGTATAAGGTTTATGAAAAAAGGTGAGGTTTGGCTAGTTGATTTTAACCCTACTTCAGGCCAGGAAATATCTAAAATAAGACCTGCCATTATTATTAGCTCTAATGATCTTGGCAAATTGAATTTAAAAGTGGTCATACCAATTACAAATAGTTTTAGAATGATTGAAGAGTGGCATGTGACATTAATCCCTTCCAAATTAAATGGCCTGAGTAAAGAGAGTGTAGCGGATTGTTTTCAATTAAAAAATATTTCAACTTCTAGATTCCTTAAAAAATTGGGTAACCTCTCAGATCATGAATTGGATGAGGTTAAGTTAGCCATCATGAAAGTATTGGAGCTTTATTAAAATAACTCGGAAAGTTTTTATTCTAAGAAGTGATATATAAAAATTGATCTTCATTTAAATATTGAATCGAATTTATTATGGAAAGGAGAAAATTTTTAGAGGCAGTACCCGCGCTTGCCTTATTGCCTAAATTGGCTTTCAGTCAAGATTGGCCCATCTCCTGCAACACCTACAATTGGTATAGTTTTTACAGCCGCGATGGAAAAGAATGGGGTAAAGATATAGATTCAGATATCAAGCATTTTTCACAATCCGGTATTCTAGCTATAGAACCCAATATTGAATCTGTAAGCATGGGCACAGTTTTTATAGATGCTTTGAAAAAGTATAATATTCTGATGCCTTCTATTTATGTAAATACTGTTCTGCATAAACCGAATGAAGTACAAGCCTCTGTACAAAAAGTCTTGGACATTGCTGAACTGGTAAAACCCTATGGCACAAAAATTATAGTCACTAATCCAAGTCCCATAGCCTGGGGTAGTACTCAGTATAAATCGGATGCTGAATTGACTGCTCAAGCTATTGCCTTAAATGATTTAGGCGCTAAACTAAGAGCTAGGGGAATTACGCTGGCATATCATACCCACGACATAGAGATGAAAGCAGGCGCCAGAGAGTTTCACCATATGTTGCAAAACACGGCACCGCGCAATGTTTCCTTTTGTTATGATGTACATTGGATCTATCGGGGTTCAGAAAATTCAAGTGTTGCTGTTTTTGATGTATTAAAAATGTATGGTCATCGCATTGCGGAGTTGCATATCAGGCAATCAGATCAGGGGATTTGGAAAGAGACCTTTAGTGCAAAAGGAGATGTTGATTATTCGCGTTTTGCAGCTGAGTTAAAGCAAATGGGCATCAGGCCGCACTTGGTGATTGAGCAGTGTGTAGAGGCTACGAGTCCTAATACGATGGGTGTGGTGGAAGCGCATAAAGTTGATTTGCAGCATGTGAAGGAGCTGTTTGGGCGGTGAGATTGAGATCTATTTAAGATGAATAAGTGAAATGATATTTTATTTTTATTAATCTTACATTTTATTAAATATGTTTACAAAACTCACTAAATGGGGTAATTCCTTAGCCATTAGTTTTCCCTATGAATTCATAAAGGACTCTAACTTTAATGAAAATGAAAATATTGAGGTTACTTTTGAAAATGTTCTGATAATATTAAGGCCAGTTAAAAAACAAAAAAAGGAGAATGACTATGGCGGAACTCACCAAAGGCATGACGCAGAAAGGTGTTTTAGACCAATATGAGGAGTGGGATGAAATAGGAGCTGAGAAGATATAGACATTTTATCTTCATGGATTTGATCCATCCTCGGGTATGTTTCACGAAGTAGAAGGACTTCCTAGGGAATATATTTTTCCAGGCTCTTACATCAACTCACTCACAGTAATATTTACATCGATCACTTCTAATGAATATTGATTTACCTTGATAGGGTGATTGGTAATCATTGTAGTAAATAAAGACTTTCTGGTATTTGTTTTTTCCCTGAATACCGATTTGCGTTTCTGTAGCTCTGCCGCATATGTTTTGGATAGTTCGAATGGCGCATCATAATATTTGCATTCACACAGATTGATAGTTGCATCTTTTCTATCTATAATAAAATCAATCCACATACCTTCATGATCATCCTGGTATTGGTAGGTAGATGTTTCGGTATATACTTTAGCAATCCCAAGCGCTTTTTTTATTTCTTCCAGATGCTTAAGACATAAGGTTTCAAATGCATATCCTGTCCAGGTTTTATAGGATTGGGATGCAGATAGTTGAGACCAGAGATCCGACTTAGTACTTTTTTGACCTTTAATAAAACGGTGGTAAAAAACAGAGTACTCATCTATCAGTCTGTAAATAGATCCTCTTTTTTTCCTGCTAAACTGGTTTTCTTCGATTATAAATCCTGATATTTTAAGTTCATCTAAGGTTCGTTGTATGGGTCCACCTGGGCTTACTTTTGATTTTTTTATTATTTCTTCCCTTGTCAACCCTGATTTAGAATGAGCCAAAACTGCTACTACGGACTCATGAAATGCCGGATGCTCGATTAAGGCTTTGTAAAGATTGTCATATTCAATTTTTAAAATCCCCCCCGATTTGAAACACATTCTAGCTACACATGCCCTGGGACTTTCTCCTCGCCTGATCTGTTCTAGATAAAATGGGATACCACCCATAGTCATATATATTTCTGAAATGGCGGTATCTGTTAATTTAATTCGCTTTGAGTGAAGAAACTGTTTTGTCTCTGATAGTGTAAATGGTTCCAGATGGACTTTATGGGTCAATCTATTGTGAAATCCTCCCTTATCGCTTATTATCTTTTGATGGATCCATGATGTTGACGAGCCACATACTACCAGCACAAAGTGTTTCTCTTTAGATAAATAGTCATTCCACAAATGTGCAAGGAGCTGAATAAAACCTGATCTCGGCGTATTCATCCATGGTACTTCATCTAAGAAGATTACTTGTTTTCTATCCTTTGGCAACATTTGCAATACTTTCTTTAACAGTATGAATAGTTCTTGCCAATTATTGGGTGTTATAGATATGAAGTTTTCAAAATATTCACCTATTTTATCCGCAATATTTATTAGTTGGGTCTTTGTATCTCCTGACTGAATACCTGTCACTGATAGACATAGATGCCCCTTATACACCTGTTCTATGAGATACGTTTTACCCACCCGTCGTCTACCCGTTACGGCCACGAATGAAGATTTATGAAGCGCTAGGGTCTCTTTCATTTGTTCTATTTGCTCCTCTCGGCCTATCATTAAAGTTGTATTTATCTATCAAAAATACAAAGATAAGTACAGTTATGCGAGTTATATTTGTATTTATCTGCCAAAAATGAATAGATAAGTACAAGTTAGGAGGTCGTATAGTCATCCAATAGCAGCCAGTTTAGGTAAAACTCTTATATTAGAGTAATTAATTTATGCAAGCAATGAATAAAAACCGACGCAATTTTTTAAAAAGGACAACAGCTTTATCTGCATTGCAATTGACAGGGGTACCTTCAGTCATATCCATTCCTGATTTGAAACCAAAGAAACAGGTACAATGGCCACTCTCGGAAGGGCCGCACACGCCTAAGATGGTAAGTGGTCTGCGGGTCAATGCCGATGAAAAATCGATGCGTCGATTGAAACAAATTGGTATCAATTATGTCAGTAGTGTAGCCTTGCCGGGGCAATGGGTCGAATCCGAATTGCGCGGGTATATGGACAATTTTAAAAAGAATGGGTTGACTCTGTATAACTTAATGTATGTAGTAGGCCCGGATATCGTCCTTGCTCGCCCAAATCGAGATCAGGAAATCGATAAGATCATTGAGTCGCTTAAAGTCGCTGGTAAATGTGGCTTACCGAATCTGGAATATAATTGGTATGTAGACAGACTCATAGATGGCTATTATGAGATCGAAGCCAGAGGAGGAGCAGGTGTCACTGGTTTTGATTTTTCAAAAGTAAAAGATCTTCCTGCAAAGCCCGAAATTGGCATTCGAAAAGCGGATGAAATCTGGGCCAATTTTACTTACTTTTTAAAAGCCGTAATCCCGGTAGCGGAAAAAGCGGGCGTGCGTATGGCCTGTCATCCTAATGATCCGGTGTCTCAGACGAGTCATGGCTCTGACCAAATCTTGGCCAATCTTGCCGGGCTTAAAAAATTGATCTCCATTGTCGACAGTCCATCAAATGGTATCACCTTTGATTGTGGCGTCACTAAAGAAATGGGGGAAGATCCTGTCGAAGTTTGCAAATATTTTGCATCAAGGGATAGAATCAATCATATGCATTTCCGCAACGTTGTTTCTTACGAGCAATACAATAAATATACCGAATGTTTTATCGATGAAGGCGAAGTAAATATGTATGCTGTGATGCAAGAACTGATCAAGCATGGTTATAGTCGTACGATGTTGGCGGAACATCCCCACATTCTGGATTACGATCGAGATTATCCCGGCAGCCGTATCAGTGGTGGTATGGCCGGCGGTGGCGGTGGTGGAGGTTATGCGGCCGAATGTTTTAATGCTGGGTTTTGCAGGGCTATGATGTGGGCTGTGATGTCGAAGTAAAGGTTAAAATGTTAGTTTTTTGAACAGATTTATTCTTTTGTCTTTATCGATGAACTCATAAGTTTAGAAAATTCTTCCTTGCGCCTTCGTGCTAAAGGCACTTTTACAGTATCTGACATTACGACAAAATCACCTTCATCTTTTATTGTTTTTTCAACAAAAGATGTATTAACGATGAAGGATTGATGTAACCTAAAAAAATGAGGACTAGGCAGGATCTCTTCAAAATATTTTAAATTTTGTGGTGTAAGGATACGGTCTCCATTTTTAAAAAACACAAAACTATAATTGCCGCAACTCTCTAATCTGAGGATATTTTGTATGTAAGTAAAGATCATGCCATTGGAAGTCGGAAATGTAATGCGATCAAAATTTTGCTCCGATGTCGTTTTAATTAAATTATTTATTTGTCTTGTTACCTGTTGAGGGGTGGCCTTTTCATTGGCTTTATTGAATGCTAAAATGAGCTCATCAGGATTGATAGGTTTGAGTAGATAGTCAATAGCATTGTAACGAAATGCTTTGACAGCAAATTCATCATAAGCCGTTGTGAATATCACATTAAAATCGATTCGGCCTAACCGGTCCAACACATCGAATCCAGTACCATCTTGCATTTGTACATCAAGAAATACAATATCTACTTTATTTGATTCAAGAAAGGAAATAGCAGAATGTACACTACTTGCCTGGCCTAAAATTTCAGCCTCCGGGCAATAGTTTAAAATAAGCTTTCGAAGGGTGACCCTGGCACTTAGCTCATCATCTATTATTACGATTTTTACACCCATAATCACTCTAAAGTACGGCGAAAAAATTGTACTTTCAGACCGAATCAAATTTAATTTCTACCAAAGATCCTCTTTGGTGAAAATTTATGTTTTATGTTACGCATAATGAAGTAATGAGTATAAAATTTCGATTTAGTGCATGTCTGGTTGTCGTGTTATTAGTTTGGCATGTGCCCATTTATACACAGAACAATGGCTATAAAATTCATTATGCATCTATGAGTGATGGCTTGACCATCCGCGAAGTACACGATGTTTTCATGGATAATCATGGATTTATTTGGATAGCTATGCGTGCAAGTTTGTATCGATATGATGGATATAAGTTTACTGATTTTTCTGATATCAGGATTCGAGGAAACAATTTGGCAACAAAGTCCTTATCTGCCACTAATTTTTCTCTGATCGAGCAACTTGATGAACAACATTTTTACATTTATTCTAAGGATGACTTGGCAATTATGGACTTAATTCATACAGATAGTCTCACATTAAAGTCTATCAATTTGAGGCAACTATTACCTGCCTCTCAGATTCTTAATCTTACGCATATCCCATCCACTCCTACAGTCGCTGTGTTTTGCAAAGAAATGGAAAAATTAGTAGCCTATGAGTTTAATCCAATAACTGGAAAAATAATGAAAAAGGGCAGCTTTGATTTGTTTCGTGATCCACTGACTACAAGTACTAACATTCAATGCACGGCCACAGCTCAGGGTCTCGTTTTTTTTTCATCCGCAAACCTGCCCGTGATATGTTTTGATTTTCAAAACAATTCAAGTTTTAAGTTATCAATTCCAATTTCTAAATCAGGCCATTACTTACTCAAAGCCGTCCTGGATAATGACTTATATATTGTAAACGATATTTCTAGACATTTATGGAGATATACCATTGATTCAAAAGCTTATGCTCAAGTTTTAATTCCTGCCTTTCAAGGCGAAGTAGACTACTGTTCAGCGGATAAATTTGGAAACTTGATTGTTGCGGACATTGCCAATCAGTATTTTAAAGAGATCGTTTTATTACCTGCTTCTGGAGCCGAAAGCGTTCCAATGAGCAATATTTTAAAAGCAGAAGCAAAAGTCACCCAAATTAGAGGTGTCAATTTTCTGAACCAGATTTTGGTATCTTCATTTAACGGCATCTATATATTTACTAATGAAAAAAAACAATTTAAAGCACTACTAAATAGACCATTACAATTTGGGGCTTTTGGTCACGTATTGCGTAGTATGGTCGAAGATGATCGGGGCAACTTGTACATCGCAGAAGATGGCAATAACTTATTTAAATTAAATATATTTAATGATTCTATCGCTTACAGCATTAAGACCAGTGATATTGACTTGCCCACACCAGGCACGATAAGAATTCAGGGTGATAAAATTTGGGGTGTGCGATCAAAGTCGGAGACTCAAAGGCAATTTTATTGCTTAAATATACGAACAGAGAAGTTCCAATTTTTCGATTTTCCTGTAAATACATTCAGAGTTAGAGATTTTGTTTTTATAGATACTGTACATATTCTTTATGTAGGGTATGATACACGAGCAGATACATTAATGATTTGGAAATTTAATACGCAAGTTGAATCCTGGCATGCTATGTCTTTTCCCACTACTCTTAGGAAGCCGATGAATATATTACAAGGCCCAATTGGTGAATTTTGGTTGGGCTCTGAGAATGGTCTTTACTATTTGTCTTTAAAAAATTATAGTATTGAAAAAATGAGTAATAAATTGCCGGATGGATCGAACAACGACTTTTATAATTTTGCATTAGCCTTTCGACCGGGTTCAAGTCAATTATTAATTGGTTCTGAAAACGGCTTGTTGATCTTAGATACCATTTCAAAAAAATATATTGCTAGTTTCACATCAGAAAATAGTGGTATTTCTAATAATTTTGTAGAGTCCATACTTCCATTGGATAAGGATAAAGTTTTCCTAGCTACCGGTATGGGGCTTAGCTTATTAGATATAAGCTCAGGTAGTTCAGATAATTATTTCGAAAATGATGGTTTAGCCCATAATGAATTTAACCGATTAGCTAGCTATAAAAGTAGTAACGGGAAATATTATTTTGGAGGAATCAATGGCCTTAGTGTCATTTCGAATCAATCTCTTCAACTACCCAAGACTACTAAAAATGTATCTATATCCAATTTTTATCGATATGATATTAAATCTGGCAAAGAAATAAGTACTACTTCAAACTTGAATACTATCAACGAACTGACTATTGAAGCAGATGATCAATATTTTGGATTTAACTATATGTTTCCGGATTATTATGAGCCAAGATGGAATCAATTTGAAACTTGGCTGGAAGGGTATGATAAATCCTGGCAAAGTGCTATTGCAATCAATCATGTTAGATATGGAAGGTTACCAAAGGGAGAATATACTTTTCATTTAAGATCATTTCCTTTTACTGGCAATGAGAAGACTATTCGTATAAATGTCAAAGCGCACTTTTATCAATCCCCATGGTTTTTACCCGGTGTTGCTTTTTTATTACTAGCGTCTGGGTTAAAATTATTTTACGTTTATAAGAATAAACAACGAGATAAAGAAGTAGCGAAGCAAAAAACAGAACAAAAGTTTAAAGATTTGGAAGCCGCAGCTTTGCGAGCGCAAATGAATCCCCATTTTATCTTCAATTGTCTAGGCAGCATCCAGCAGTTCATTATAGAACATGATGCCGCTTCTGCGTCAAAATATTTGGCTAATTTCTCCCGTTTAGTTCGTTTGGCATTGCATAGCTCCGTAGATGGCCGGCACAGTTTGCAAGATGAGATTGATATGCTGGATAATTATCTTGGACTTGAGCGATTGCGATTTGGCGATAAATTTACGTATGACCTGGTGGTAGATTCAGATTTGGATAAGGAGGATATCTTTTTGCCTCCATTGTTGATTCAACCTTTTGTGGAGAATGCGTTAGTTCATGGTATGAAAAATAAGCGAGATGGAGGGAAAATTGTTATATCCTTTAAGCAAAGTAATAATTTGATCCATGTAGCTGTCTCTGATAATGGCCCTGGTTTTGATATAGAAAAACGGTCTCACGATAGTTCTGGGCATAGGTCTGTAGGTATGACATTGACTAAAAGCAGATTGGAAATATTATCCAATCAAGATTCGTTTTCGATGACTCCTCTGATCGATGAAAATGGATTACAGGCTGGGATACGAGTAGATATCGTGATTCCTATTTTATAATTGCGTTGCTGTTTGAGTAGGAGTAGCTATTAGTAATTTTTTTAGGCTTTTCTCTGTGATTTAGAAGTGGTCTTGAATGGAAGATCAGCCATTCCGTTACCGAATATCACGCCAATCTTACCGAATCGCATCAATCTAGAACATTTAATCTAATCATTTACATATTGTAGTATGAAAGGGAAGAATGATCAATTCGAAATTGATCATCTCTATTTTAATTAATTCAAATTACTACAACCTTACTATGAAAATTTTATTTTCCAATTCCAAATTCCTTTTTGTTTTGACCTTATTGTTCATTTCTTTAAAGGGCAATGCTCAATTTACCAAAGAGTACGGTAATACCTTTGATGAATCTTTTACTAAAGTCATTCGCAACGGTACTAACTATTATGTCTTAGGACGCAGCCAAACTACAGCTAATGCAAGCAATAGAGCATCCGTGTCGCGTATCAATGCTTCAGGCCAACACCTCTGGACTGTGAGTCTTACTATTCCATCAGAATGGTCCGATGGAGTCTTGACGCCTACTGGAGAATTGATGGTGGTAGGTCATACCTTGCCCGCTGATGCTACTGCAAAAAGTTTAATGGGACTCATTACGGCAGCAGGAACTTTTTCATGGGTGAGATCCTACGATGTACCCGGTCGTGAGTTTTTTACGAGGATAGTTCGTACTCCTGTAATGCAAAATTTCCAATATTATGTTTTAGGTTCTCAATATGACCCAATCAATCCTAGCCCTACCTGGGATGATGTCGTCTTACTTAATGTCAATACTGCTGGAGTTATTAATTGGAAACGAAAATTTTCAAGTACAGCGGATGATGAATGGGTGCGTGATATGGAAGTATTACCTAATGGGGAACTAGTACTTGTGGGTAATCATGGTACAAACGGCATTATCGTTAAAGTTGATGCTGACGGTGTTTTGGTGAATGCAGCCACCCCCGAAAGCCTTGCCTTTTCATATTATGATATTATCAGAAATAATAGTGGTGGGTTTTATGCAGTAGGCGCTGTTATAGGGAATTTCACTCCTTATCTTATCCGTTATGATAGTGATTTTATCCCATCATGGCATATATCTATTTCCGGACTCACCGCAATCAGCCAGGTATGGGAAGATCCCGCAACTGCTCGTACTTATGTCACCGGTACTGGGGTATTTAATGGCAAGAGTAGAGCTGTCCTTATTCGATTCGTCGAAAAAGGTTCCCCTTCTATTGAATGGGTTCGTTTTTTGGATAATGGAGAAATCTCTTATGCAGGAGGCTCTTATTGGTTTATGGCTCCAAATCAAATAGCTTTTACTGATGGTAGACTTCCAGCTGCAGGAGGTTTTGGAGGATTATGTGCTTTTCTGCATATCAACGATATGGAATTGGCAAGTTGCATGACTAAAAATGCGACTCTTGGTATTCAGGCTCGTACGCATATCTACAATAGTCCCGATATTACAACTGCTTTTTTTGATATTCCAAGGGGTACAGATATTTTGAGTTCATCTTTAATCTGGAAAGATCAGAACGCCTGTCAAATACCTTGTACGGCTGCGTTTACATTTCAGAATATTTCTCCCTGTGGAAATGTGCAATTTGCAAACCAATCTACTGGCGCAGCCCCATTGACCTATTCTTGGAATTTTAGTGATCTGGGTAGTGGAGTCAACAACACTTCAACAGCAACCAGCCCCTCTCATCAATTTAGTTTTTGTGGCAATTTTAAAGTGTGTTTGAAAATTACAGCAAGTGATGGTTGTATGGATTCGATCTGTAAAACCGTAACTTATTTTGATAATGTCAAACCTATTATTGCCTGTCCTAAAGACACCATATTGCCATGTAATTCTAGTGTCAATCCTTCCAATACAGGTTTTGCAACGGCCACTGATAATTGTATGTCATCAACGGCGATAGGAATCACTTTTGCAGATATGTTATCTGGTCAATTGCCTTGCAATGCGACATTTATGAGGACTTGGGAGGTGACGGATGGGTGTGCCAATACGGCCAGCTGTAAACAGGTCATAAAGGTACAGGATACTAAACTACCTAAAGTCATTTGCCCGCCAAACCTCAATTTGCAATGTAATACCAATACTAATCCTCCTGCGACAGGAGTGGCAACTGCTACGGATGATTGTACTCCTACCGCATCTATCCTCCTCTCACATTTTGATAAAATGTCAGGATTATTACCATGTGATGGTCTTATCACTAGAACTTGGGAAGCAACAGATGATTGTAAAAATAAATCTACGTGTGTACAAATTTTAAAGATCAAAGATACTATACCACCTGTGATCAAGTGTCCTAAAGATCTCACTCTCCAATGTCGGGCTGATACCAACACTGCAGCTACAAGTATAGCAACTGCAACTGATAATTGTACCCCAACAGTGTCTATTTTAATCACCCATTCGGATGCGTTGGTTGGACAGTATCCTTGTAATGCAACTATTACCCGAACTTGGGTAGCAGTGGATCAATGCAAAAATCTATCCAGATGTATCCAGATCATTAAAGTAAAAGACACAATTCCTCCGGATATCTCTTGCCCTCGCAACCCTACTGTAAATACTAATCCTGGACTCTGTTATTTTACAGGCAATTTTCCCTCAGCTACCGCCACGGATAGTTGCGGTTCGAGCTCGACCATTACTTGTTCTCTATTGACGACTACTAGTGCTATTTTGATTACACCATCTACCCAATATCCAAAAGGTATCAATACGATTACATGTTTTGCAGTCGATGATTGTGGTAATCAAAGTAAGAACTGCACATTTACGTTGACTGTAGTAGATAATGAACCGCCCTCTATCACCTGCCTGCTCAGTATGTCAGTGCTTGGTACCTTTGATTCATCCGGACAATGTACGGCGGTGGTAAAAAATATTGCACCCATTGCTGTTGATAATTGTCCAATGTTGCAAGTAAACTATATTTTAACAGGAGCTACAGTCGGTTTAGGAGTGAATGATGTCAGCGGCACTAACTTTATGTCGGGTACGACTACGGTAACTTATATAGCTACCGATATGGCCGGCAATAAGGATACATGTAGCTTTATCATTGCTGTACAGTGTGAAGATCAATGGAATTGTCCTTGTCCTAATGGAGTAGTTGGAGGTCCAAACTTAGTATTGAATGGAAATTTTTCAGGTGACACTTCTGATTTTACGAATGATTTTAGTTATTTTTCTCCACTAGGTTTTACCAGTGTTGGATATTATTCAGTATTAACGAATACTGATGTTCCATTAGTAAATAATCAATGGGCTTGTAGTGATCATACTACAGGTGTCGGTTCTTTCCTAATATGTGATGGAGCATCTTCAACGGGGACGGTCGCATGGAAACAAATAATTCCAGGCAGTGATAGCGGCTTATTCAATCTTTGCTTTTATTCAAATAATTTAGTAATTCCTTCCAAAAATTATGATGATCCAGTGTTAGCCGTTTTTATCAACGGAGTCCAAGTCATTGCAAATACGACAATACCTGAAATTCCAGACATGTGGACACCTTTCAATATTACTTGGGCTGGAAAGCTTCCTGCCACCATAGAAATACGGACAATACTTAACCAAGTCGTAGGTAATGATTTTGCTTTGGATGATATTAGTTTTACACAATGTGCTACCTATGCAGCTGATTCTTGCGTCTGCGGCTCATTCACTAATCTTTCTGCTAGAATGAATATAGGTCAACAAAATGTTGCTTTTCAGTGCGAAAAAACATATCAGCTTGATTGTCCACCTGTGTTTCAATTTGGAGGAGATTTTAATTGTAAAGGTAATGATTGCGATACTCTTACAAAGGTTGAATGGAATATAAATGGCCCTATCGGCGGAGGTGGAACTGTTTTGGCTGCTCCCGGATTTAGCCTTCCATTAAATTCAACAAGTTTTTCATTACCTGGCCTTTATACATTGACTTTAACCGGTTATTGTGATGGGAAACCATGTCCTCCCTGCATTATTTATTTTGAGTCAAAAGGATGCGATTCTTCATGGTCATGTCCATGTAATAATGGAACTTCAGGAAAACCGGATTTAATAAAGAATGGGCATTTTACTTTAGGTAACGATGGCTCATTTACTAACAACTTTATTTTCTTCAATCCTGGAAACTCCACAGCATTAGGAGGATACTCTGTAGTCAACAATGCTCAAGTACCTCAGGCTAATTCTCAATGGGCTTGCAGTGATCACACTACAGGTTCTGGGCTATTCTTGATTGTGGATGGAGCATCCTCATCCGGTACAGTAGCTTGGAAACAAACTATTTCTGGTACGGACAGTGGCTCGTTCAATCTATGTTTCTATGCAAACAATCTAGTGATTCCTAGTAAAGACTATGATGATCCCGTGTTAGCCGTTGTTATTAATGGAATACAAGTCATTGCAAATACTATTATTCCTGAAATTCCAGACACGTGGATGCCCTTCAATGTTACGTGGCTTGGTAAGCTTCCTGCCACCATAGAAATACGTACAACGCTTAACCAGGTCGTAGGTAATGATTTTGCTTTGGATGATATTAGTTTTACAAAATGTGCGTCCTATACATCTGATTCGTGCGACTGCGGTTCATTCACTAATCTTTCTGCGCGGTTATTTCTAGGCGCACAAAATCTTTCAATCCAGTGTGGAAAAACTTACCAGTTAGATTGTCCACCAGTATTTCAATTCGGAGGAGAATTTAATTGTAAGGGTAATGATTGCGATACTCTTACAAAGGTGGAATGGAATATAAATGGGCCTATCGGCGGTGGTGGAACAGTTTTAGCAGGTCCAGGATTTACGCTCCCATTAAATGCAAATAGTTTTTCACAGCCCGGTCTGTACACTCTAACCTTAGTAGGCTATTGTGATGGAAAACCATGTCCTCCCTGCATTATTTATTTTGAATCAAAAGGCTGCAAAGGCTGTTGCAGAGATTCCTCAGCATTTTTTAATACAGCGGCCAACTTTAATCCTCTTGGAGAAGTAGGAGATTGTGTCATATTTATGAAGGGCACAGGTCTTGATTCTTGTAAGCAGATTACCTGGAGTTGGGGTGATAACCAGACTACAGGTCCTGTTGGAAATGCAACTTCAGTATCACATGTTTATTCAGGCACAGGTACGTACAACGTATGTTACCTTATAGAAGAACTTGATGCCAATGGTAAAGTATGTTGGAGTTATAAGAAATGTGATAGTGTATATGTGATCTGTGGTGATTGCGATTCGGTATCCTTGTCTGTCATTCCTTCGAGCCAAAATGGAGATACATGTTGTTACAAGCTCTATCTAAATAACACTAATCCCGCTTTGATAAGCAATATTCATATCAATGCTCAAGCACCTGTTACTTTTATTGGAGCGAATCCCGCATTGGGATGGCAGGTGGGTCCCGGGCCTTCTTTACTTCAATGGGCCTTAGCTTCCGGCGGTACTTTGCCAACTGGAACAAATATCCTGATAGGAACAATCTGTATTAAAGCTCAGGGACAATTTCCTCAAAACTTCACGGTTCAGTTTCTTGAGTTGGTCGGTCCTAATAATTTCAAGCCACACTGCGTTGACACGCTTATAACAGAATGTCGTGCCGATTCTTGTGTTTGCGGTTCGTTTGATAATCTATCGGTTCGATTATTTCTAGGCGCACAAAATCTTTCAATCCAATGTGGAAAAACTTACCAGTTAGATTGTCCACCAGTATTTCAATTCGGAGGAGAATTTAATTGTAAGGGTAATGATTGCGATACTCTTACAAAGGTGGAATGGAATATAAATGGCCCTAGCGGCGGTGGTGGAACTGTTTTGGCTGGCCCCGGATTTACGCTCCCATTAAATGCAAATAGTTTTTCACTGCCCGGTCTGTACACTCTAACCTTAGTAGGCTATTGTGATGGAAAACCATGTCCTCCCTGCATTATTTATTTTGAATCAAAAGGATGCAAAGGCTGTTGCAGAGATTCCTCAGCATTTTTTAATGCAGCGGCCAACTTTAATCCTCTTGGAGAAGTAGGAGATTGTGTCATTTTTATGAATGGAACAGGTCTTGATTCTTGTATGCAGATTACCTGGAGTTGGGGTGATAACCAGACTACAGGTCCTGTTGGAAATGCAACTTCAGTATCGCATATTTATTCCGGCACAGGTACATACAATGTGTGTTACCTCATAGAAGAACTTGATGCGAATGGAAAAGTATGCTGGAATTATAAAAAATGTGATAGTGTGTATGTGATCTGTGATTCCTGTTGTAAAGACAAAGATATCTTTTGTCAAAACGTGATGAATACTGTTTCTATTACTGTAGATAGTACGATCTGTAAAATCACTTTTAATATTGGTGATCTGCCGCCCTGCGATTTTATAGAATCTATAAATTGGGGAGATACCAGTCTTAGCTCATATGGACCCTTCAATTCAGGATCAATGCCAATGCATACCTACAGTCTGAGTGGAACTTATATCATCACTTACTTAGCTATAGAAATCGATCCATTAACGGGATTCATTTGTTATGAAAAAATAATTAAGGACACGATTACAGTAAAATGTGGCCCCTGCACTTATAATTTAGTTCCTAATCCAAGCTTTGAAGTATATGATTCTTGTCCATCAGGACTTGCACCACCCTTTACTGCATCGATCTGGACTCTTCCGTCTACTGGATCATCTGACTATTACAATAGTTGTGCGAGTGGTGGAAGCGGAGTAAGTACTCCATCCAATTCTTTTGGTACACAGCTGCCCCACACTGGTGCTGGATATGCAGGTTTTATCTTAAGACCTACTAATAACTATCGGGAATATCTAGAAGTACCATTGTTAACTCCTTTGGTGTCAGGTTGTCAGTATCAAGTCTCTTTTTATGTAAGTCTGGCTGATGAGGCTCGATGGGCTATTGATAAATTTGGTGCATATCTTTCTATAGGTGCTGTAGGGCCTATTCCTTTGGCCCCAGCATTTACTTGGTTGACGCCACAAGTAAATCATCCATTGGGTAATTTTATTATAGATAAGATAGGCTGGACGCTCATCAGTGGTACTTACCTTGCGACAGGTGGTGAAGATCATTTAGTGATTGGTAATTTCTATGATAATGTAGGCACTACACCTGTCACCGGACTGTCAGGATTTTATCCCGGTTCATACTATTATATCGATGATGTCTCCGTTTGTTCAGGTTGTCCTTCGCAAACTATTGATTCCTCATGTTGTGCTGATTCTACTGTTTTTGCTGGGTTAATCAACCAAGGATTTACGATTGTCAAGAGTGATTGCAAAGTGACCGTGACTGCACCTCAGTTTGATTCTTGTTATTACTTTGGTACTCCACCTTCGATCGACGGCAGTATCGTATCACAAGTCATCACTGATCCATCGGGATCCTGGATGTACAACTTTACTCAAAGTGGGGTTCATCAAATCTGTGCCACAGTATTTGATGGGTGTAATGTTAAAAAAATGTGCACCAGATTTGAAGTAAAATGTGATACTTGTAAGTGTGGCAAGTTCAGCAATGTATTTCTTCGACCTGCTCAAGGTGCTTCGTCTATCCCTGTATCATGTGACGGGGACGCGCCTATCGTACCGTGCCCTTCAATAGGTAAACCATTCAATATATCAGGACAATTTATATGTGATGGTGGTCAGTGCCCATCTTCGACTCCAATGAATTGGATATTGTTAGATCCAATGGGGCAAATCGTGGATTCTGGGGTTCTTATTTCAAATCCTTATTGGAGTCTAAACTTGACTTCCATCCATTTTGGAAAAAAAGGCACGTATTGTTTGCAACTTTTTGGACATTGTGGTAGCCAGCTATGTAAGTGTGTTATTAAGTTTACATTTAAAGAAGCCTGTCCTTGTGATGATTGTACTTGCGGTGAATTTACTGAGATGTTTATTCGCTCAGGGCAAGGGCCGTCACAACCAATATTCTGTGACACTTCATTTAATACGGAACGATACATTTTTAATTCTTGTGAAGCTTGCAATAAAGTATGTCCGGGTGTATGCTTTCTAGAAGCTGGAGGTGACTTGTGTAAATGTTACCTTGACCATACTAGGACTAGTAGCGGAGTTAAGCTACCATGCCCACCAAACGGTCAGGATGTTGTCATTACAGGCCAAGTAGGTTGCCAAGGGAAGGATTGTCCGAAGACTACACTTATGGATTGGGTATTGTCAGATCCAAACGGATTGGTCATCGCCTCTATGCAAAATGTACCAGCCACACCAAATTTTACGGTTCATATTTCACCTCTACTTTTGACCCAGTCAAATGATTATACCCTGCGATTGATCAGTCAATGTGGTGGCAAGGAATGTATTTGTGAAGTAAAATTTCAGATGGAAGCACCTTGCCCTGACAAATGTGAATGCGATAAGTTTTCAATTTTGTCTAGCATTAGTCGTGGACCCATTGTGGATAAACATTGTGGAGATACTATCATTATACCTAAGGGATTTTCTTTATTCTTTTCTGCCGCATTTAATTGCAAAGGTATATGCCCTCCTTATCCACAAAAGGTAGCATGGACTCTTACTGGACCTATTGGATTTAAACCAATTAATGGGATTGCAAAAGCAACACCTAACTTAAATTTGACAATAGATGAGACTACATTTACTTTGCCTGGTATCTATGTCCTTACCATGATAGGCCATTGCGGCAATAAAGAATGTAAGTGTACGATCACTTTTATCAATGCAGTCGGACAATCTACACCACTTAAGCCCCATGCTGTTGTGCACGAATTGAAAGTGATTCCAAATCCTAACTTTGGCTTATTTATTGTAGATCTATCTAGCCCGGCGATATTTGGGACAATGATACGAGTAGTAGGTCTAACAGGGCAACTTATGTTTGAACAAAAAGCTGAAATTGGGTCTAAAGCTCAGAATATCAATGCAACTTTTTTATCTCCGGGATTATATTTTGTTCAAATAATCACAGAGGGCAAACCCACGGCTGTTGAAAAATTTGTAAAACATTAGTTTAAAATAGAATAAGGAATGAACTGAAAGTCTCATTTCTTTTGATCAGACTCAAGGTTACCAGATTCAATTCTGGTAACCTTTTTTTAAAATCACATGATAAGGCCTTTTAGTATACTTTGGCGCATAAGGGAAGTAGATCAGTAATTCAAATACCTATGTGGTTGACGGATTGCATTATGTTTGGGTGTGTGCGTCTGTCCCGTTTCGATACCTTTCGGAATCCTTCGGGATTATTAGGTCGAATTCGAATATGAAGTGCATGAAAACCTACATCCATGTAGATACCTTTGCTCCTATTCTCATCTTTTTATTATCTTTTTGCCTGAAAATAAACCACAGAATGAACATTGATCTGCAGATGTTACCAAAATTTAATTTTGACCTTTTAAGCGTTAAAATCAAAGGCGAAGTCCTCACAGACGACTACTCCCTAGGCATGTACTCCACGGATGCCAGCTTTTACCAAATCATGCCTTTAGCCATAGTCCTTCCTAAGGACGAATCTGATGTCAAAGAGACCGTAGCATTTGCTTACAAGCATAAGATTAAAATTCTACCCCGAGGCGGTGGGACCAGCCTCGCAGGACAGACGGTTGGAGATTCATTAATTATCGATTTTTCAAAATACATCGATCAGATCCTGGAATTCAATGAAAAGGAAAGATGGGTAAGAGTACAACCCGGCCTTGTCCGCGATGTGCTCAATGAAGCAATGGCTAAGTATGGGCTTCATTATGCGCCAGATCCTGCCACTTCCAGCAGAGCTAATGTAGGTGGCATGGTGGGTAACAATTCATCGGGTACTAAAAGCATTCTATATGGAAAGACGGTAGATCATATTCTTGAAGCTAAAGTCTTGCTTGCTGATGGGACTGAAATGGTATTTAATGAAAAATCAGACACTGAATATGATCATATAGCAAATCAAAACACAAGGGAAGGTGAGATTTATAAAAAATTCAGATCTGCCATTCATTTGCATTCTGATGAAATAAAACAACGATTTCCCAAAGTCATGCGTAGGGTAGGAGGCTATAATTTGGATGAATTCGTCTATACTGATCGATGGAATCTAGCCAAATTGATCACAGGGAGTGAAGGTACACTAGCAATCTCTCTTGAATTAAAAATCAATCTCGTGCCACTTCCAAAGTATAAGTCAGTGGTCGTAGCCCATTTTGCAGATTTGCTCGAAGCCATCAAAGCGGTGGAACCCATGCTTCCGTTCCAGCCTTCAGCTGTAGAGATCTTGGATAGAACAGTATTGCAGCTTAGCTCAGAAAATTTGACAACACGACATTTATGTCATTTTATTGACGGAGATCCGGCCGCCATTTTGATTACAGAGTTTTACGGTGATACATATGAAGATGTGATGCAACGCCCAATGGCTATGATCGCCAAATTAAATACACTTGGACTTGGTTATTCATTTCCATTATTTCCTGCGGGTAAAGAATATGAAGATGTATGGGCTCTTCGACGCAAAGGTCTAGGGCTCATGATGGGTATCCCCGGTGATAAAAAAGCCTTAAGTTTTATAGAAGACAGTGCAGTGCCTATTGAAGTATTGCCGGAATACATTGATCAGGTATTAAAGATTTGCGCTAAGCACAACACGGAGGTGTCCATGTATGCACACGCGAGCGTAGGTGTGATTCATGTGCAACCACTATTGGATCTTCGCAACCAACAAGACATCATCAATCTTAAAAATATCACAGACGAAACATTTGACTTGGTCGTAAAATACGGTGGCTCATGGTCTGGTGAGCATGGCGATGGTTTAGTGCGAAGTGCATACAATGAACGTTTTTTCGGCAAATCATTGTACCAAGTGTTTAAAGATATTAAATCCTGGTTTGATCCGGAAGACCTAATGAATCCTGGAAAGATCGTAGATGCCCAAACAATAGAACACAATCTTCGATATGGCCCAGATTATAAAGACCAGAATATAAAAACTCACTTTCATTACCGGGCTGAAAATAGTTTTAGTGAATCCGTGCACATGTGTACGGGAGTAGGAGAGTGTCGTAAAGTCATCGGTGGCACGATGTGCCCCAGCTTTAAAGCCACCCGTGATGAAGAACATTCGACTCGAGGTCGGGCCAATGCGTTAAGACTAGCTATGTCTAATCAGCTGGATAAAGATGGCCTGACCAGCAAACGGTTGCACGAAGTCATGGATCTTTGCATCTCCTGCAAGGCCTGTAAATCCGAGTGTCCAAGCAATGTCGATATGGCTAAAATGAAAAGCGATGTGGCACAAATTTATTATGATGAGCATGGGATTACTATACGAGATCGATTGATTAGAGATTCTTCTAAAATGGCGGCATGGCTAGCGGGGCCATTTGCCGGAGTCATAAATTTTATTCAAAGCACAAAATTATTCAAGTCTACGATTGAGCGCTTGGCAGGATTTGATCGGCGTAAAACATTACCTACATATACGGATACCCCATTTTATAAATGGTTTGAACTGAAAAAGGATCATTTTAAGAGCGATCAAAAAGTGGTATTGTTTGCCGATACCTATTTAAATTTTCATGAACCGAACATTGGTATTTCAGCACTTAAGCTTTTAAACTCTTGTGGGTATGAAGTCATACTGGCCAATGTAGGCTGTTGCCAAAGACCAAAAATTTCTCACGGTTTCTTACGCGATGCAAAAATCGAAGGCAATACCACTATTGAGAAATTGAAAAAATATATGGATCGAGGGCTCAGTATCGTCGTCTGCGAACCCAGCTGTGCCTCCGCATTAAATGATGATCTGCCAGATCTGATCGATGATGAAGCAACTGCGTTTCAATTAAAGAATCAGGTGATGATGATCGATGTGTTTTTGGAAAAAGAACTAAAAGCAGGTAAAATAAATCACTCTATGGTGTCTACTGTAGGTAACATCCTAATACATGGCCACTGTCATCAAAAGGCCCTGTATGGTACCCAAAGCATGAAATCCATCCTGAATAAATCTAATCATACGGTCAGTGAAATACCATCAGGCTGTTGTGGTATGGCCGGATCATTTGGCTATGAAAAAGAACATTATGAAGTGTCTCAAAAAATAGGTGAAGAAATCTTACTGCCTGCAGTGAGGGCGATGCAGCCGGAGACCACATTAGTAGCCAATGGATTTAGTTGTAGACATCAGATTGAGCATTTTACAGGAGTGAAGGCTAAGCATTGGGTGGAAGTGGTAAGCGGGGGATAAAATTTATTAACTAATTGAATATCAGCCATATACATGCATTGAATTAATTTTATCCACGTACTTCCGCACTTATTCAAATGTAAAAGTGTATTTCTAAACACTTATTCGAATGTAAAAGTGTAAATTTATTCATTTATTCATCTGTAAAAGTGTAAAGCAGTGCACTCTAATAAATTTGATTCGATGAAAAGAAATATATACAATGACCTATTGAAGTGGAAGAATAATTCTAACCGCAAGCCTTTGATCCTGGAAGGGGCACGGCAAGTAGGCAAGACTTGGATCGTAAAGGAATTTGGTCGAAATGAATTTCAGCAAGTTGCCTACTTAAATTTTGAAAGTGGCGAACGACTAAGATCTTTGTTTAATATCGATTTTGAGATCAAGCGTATCATTTCGACCATAGAAATAGAAATCAATCACTCTATCAATGCAGAAAACACGCTTATTATTTTTGACGAAATTCAAGAAGCGGAAAAAGGCCTTACGGTATTAAAATATTTTTATGAGCAAAGGCCAGAGTATTTTATCATAGCAACAGGCTCGTTACTCGGTATAAGTCTACAACAGAATAATTCTTTTCCGGTAGGTAAAGTGGATTTCCTGAAAATGTATCCTATGAGTTTTTTAGAGTTTCTCATGAATATTGGACAAACCCTATTAAGATCTCATCTCGAAGCGAAAAACTGGAATGTAATATCAAGCTTCCACGAAAAACTAATTGCATATCTGAGACAGTATTATTTTATAGGTGGAATGCCAGAAGCTGTAGCATCTTATATTTCTCAGAATGATTTAAACACAGTGAGATCTATTCAACAAAAAATTATTTTGGGTTATGAAAATGATTTTGCAAAGTATGCGCCTATAGCCTTGGTGCCCAAAATACGATTGGTGTGGACTCATATCATTAGCCAGTTAGCTAAAGAAAACAGGAAATTTATTTATGGTCAACTAAAAAAGGGCTCCCGAGCCAAGGACTTTCAGGAAGCAATTGATTGGCTAGTATCTGCTGGTTTAGTGTTAAAAGTAAATTTAGTAGAAAATCCAACTATTCCATTAAAAGCCTATATAAACTTGGATTCATTCAAGCTTTTATTAGTGGATATCGGTCTGCTTAATGCGTTGGCAGATGTAGATCCAAGAATTTTGTTAGAAAATAATAAAATTTTAATTGAATTTAAAGGAGCCATGACTGAACAGTATGTTGGCCAGCAATTGAAAATGAAAACAGATTTGTATTATTGGGCTGCATCGAGAGCAAATGCAGAAGTAGACTTTATTATTCAAAACAATAGTACTATCATACCTATTGAAGTAAAAGCTGAGGAAAATTTAAAAGCTAAAAGTCTCAGGGTTTACGGTGAAAAATTCAAGCCTGCTATTGCAATACGAACATCTATGTCATTTTATAAGAAAGAAGCATGGGTGACCAATATTCCACTGTATGCCATCTCGGAAATTTTGCAAATGAGCATTATCAGTTTTTGTTTATACTCTATTTAAAACTACCAACTAAAAAGGGATTAAAATTGTTTTGGATTAGTTTAATTTATGTAGCTTCGATGCAGATACAACAGTTACAACTCAATGGTCACAAAAATTCAAAAATGGGGTAATAAGCTTGCGCTAAGTATTCCCAAGTCTTTTGCGCAAAATGCCTTTTTGGTGAATGTTGCACAGGTAGATATCAATCTCGTTAAAGGCAAAATCATAATATCAGCTATAGGACCACGAGAGATTTCTCTTGATGATTTACTTAATCGTATAGATAGTAAGAATATTCATGATGAAATTCGTACTGGAACTCCGGTAGGGAAAGAGCTTTGGTAAATTTATGAAGTACATACACTGCAGAGGCGTTGGGTAGAGCCTTGGTTGGAAAATGCGTAAAGTAGAATATAGTTTTAAGTTATCTCCCAAAGCGTATAACGAAGTAATTCAAAATTTGAACACCCTGATCGGACAAACTATTTAAAAACAAAAAAGTTTAAGTAATGACCTGGACTCAAATCATCGACCCTCTACATAACCTTACCATATCAGCATTCGTAGCAGCTATCCCTGTTTTCTTTATTTTCTTTCTCCTCAGTAGAAAGATAAAAGGGCATATTTCAAGTATACTCGTGGTGGCTTTAGCCATCCTCATAGCACTGATTGTATATCGTATGCCTTTGAAGCTAGCGTTATTATCAACTCTCCATGGTGCACTGTACGGACTCTTCCCCATCTGTTGGATCATCATTAGTGCAGTATTCTTATTTAATGTCACTGTCAAAAGCGGTCAGTTTGAAGTCATTAAAAACGTGATGGCCTCAGTGACACCCGATAGACGACTGCAAGCATTATTGATTGCATTTTCTTTTGGAGCATTTTTGGAAGGTGCAGCAGGATTTGGAGCACCTGTTGCTATATCCGGAGCCATGCTAGTAGGGTTAGGTTTTAATCCTTTATATGCAGCTGGTATTTGCCTGATCGCTAATACAGCACCCGTGGCTTTTGGGTCGGTAGGTACGCCCATCATCATGGCTTCTCGAATGTCAGATATACCGGAACTCGCAATCTCTCAAATGGTAGGTCGTACCCTTCCTTTACTATCGGTGATCTTACCATTTTACTTGGTTGTATTGATGTCAGGGTTTAAAAAATCCATAGAAGTGATGCCCGCCATCATCGTCTCAGGGGTGTCGTTTGCATTCTTCCAATGGTTTGCGGCCAACTTTATGGGTCCAATGTTACCAGATGTCTTAGCTGGTATTGCATCCATCGTCTGCATGATGATCCTTCTAAAATATTGGAAGCCAAAATCAATCTGGCGATTTAAAGAGGAGCCGCCACAGTCCATTGCCTCAGACTTGAAATATTCCACAGCTCAAATATTCAAAGCATTATCGCCATTTATCATCATGACTTTATTTATTGTAGCCTGGGGTCTGCAACCAGTAAAAGATCTACTCAATTCAATCGGAATGGTTAAGTTTCAAATACCCGGACTCAATGGTTCTATTTTAAAACCAGATGGAAGCCCATTACTGATTAAAGCCTTTGAATTAAATTATCTTTCTGCCCCGGGCACAGCAGTGGTTCTTGCGACTTTGATTTCTATGCCGTTGTTGGGCATATCATGGAAGGAGGGATTCAACTTATTTTTGACCACATTAAAACAATTAAAATTTCCTATCCTTACGATTGCCGCTGTAGTTGGATTTGCGTTCGTTGCAAATTATTCCGGGATGTCTATTACGATGGCTATGGCTTTAGCAAGCACCGGTGTACTATTTCCATTTTTTTCACCTATTTTAGGTTGGCTTGGTGTATTTCTGACCGGTTCCGATACATCATCCAATGCGTTGTTTTGTAAACTTCAAGCAACCTCTGCAGAGACCTTAGGATTTGATCCGGTAGTTACTGTTAGTGCTAATGCGTCAGGAGGAGTCACAGGTAAAATGATCTCGCCGCAATCTATCGCCATAGGTGCTGCAGCCGTTGGATTGATCGGTAAAGAATCAGATTTATTCCGATTTACAGTTAAACATAGTTTTATTATGTTGTTTGTGATCTGTATCCTGACTTGTATGCAAGTGTATGTGACGACCTGGATCGTACCCCAATATACTAAACTCGAAGCAACTGCTGCAACAACTGTTCCAGTGATAGATTATGCTCAAGGCAGTGCTGTTTTATTGATTTTGGCTTTGATTATTAGCCTGATGGTGATCACGATCACCATCATCAATAAGAAAAAATAATTACATTTTGTATTTTCACCTTCAGTGTTTAAAGTAATTTTTTACATCTAATGAATACAGGTATTTCTTTTCGCGCTACGATCAAAGATGTTTATTCGGATATCTACACTCATGAAGCTTTGTTGGCTTTATCGATCATGTCCAGTTTCAATACAGAAATTAAATCTTTGATGAAGGATCGGATTCAGATCCGGTCCTCGCGTCAAGAGCACCATCAAAAAATAGAATTTCTAAACCCTTTAAGTAAAATCCCGGGTACTAATATTAGAGTAGAGGATGCCCGACAGGGCAAGTTTGAAGGTTCCAGTATACCTCAAGACTTGCAGTGTCAGTGGATACAAGGGACAGGCCCTGCGGCCAAACCCAATGCTCCAATAGAAAGCAGTATTCGTCACGCTGCTTATGCATTATTATCCGGAGCCGATGGCTGGATGTTTGATGGTGAGGATGCTTTAGGCCAGATTGACACCATGTCATTGGATAACCAACGCAACCTCAAATTGGCCATTCATAAAGATCCTTTGTTTTTAAAGGTTGCAGCACAAGTCGCTCTTGAAATGAATCGATGGGCAATGGCGTTCTTTGGTAAAAACATTATAGATGATTGGGCTGCCCAATTAAACTTCACCACTAAAATATTTAGGACCAGAGGCCTACATTTGGATGATCGTCATATCCTCGATGAAGACGGTGTAGCAATGGCGGCATCGATCGTAGATCTAACTTTATATGTAGCCAATAATTATCAGGCCTTGTTGAAGGCAGGATCTTCCATCGTGCTTTATTTGCCTAAAATTCAAAAAGCATCAGAGGCTGCATTGTGGAATAAAATGATTTCAGGGTTGGAAGATCATCTTCATTTGGAAGTCGGCACCATCAAAGTATATGTCTTGGTAGAACAATTGGAAGCTGTGTATCAACTGATGGAGATCCGAGCAGTATTGGGAAAACACTTCGTAGGATTTAATACCGGTCGGTGGGATTATATCAATAGTGTGGCCGATGCGATGGCTTGGGATGATGATTTTATCAACCCTAATATCGAAGCTATCACGATGACCTACGGTTATATGCGCAATTACGAAGATCGGGTGCGTCGTGCTGTCAATACACCAGATGTCAATGGTAATTGTGCACTTTGGCAAGGAGGTATGGAACCCAATATTCCGGTAGGATCAGCCGAAGGTGTCACGACGAGTATGCAAAAGGCAGTAGCTGGTGCTGAACGAGAACAGCGCGACGGAGCCAGTGGTAAGTGGGTAGCGCATTGGAAGATGGTGCATGTAGTGCGTCCAGTATGGGAAAAATACGGAGCATTGAATCAATTGGGTAAATCATTTCCGACATTGACTTATACTCATCAAGATGCTGAAGGACTTGTCTTATTGGAGCCTGCGCCAAGGACTATACGCGGTGCCCGCAATCTAATCAGTGTAGCGCTTCAATATGGCAATGCGTTTTTGCAAGGCATGCAAGCTGCAGCTTTAAAAGCAGCAGATTTTTTTGGTAATGAAGATGTCTTATATCTTATGGAAGATATGGCTACCGGTGAAATTAGACTAAGTATCCTGTGGGAATGGATACATAAAGGGGCAGCCATTACAGAAGATGATTCGAATACAACGCTAAAGGCCGGAGATATTTTCGATATTACTTTATTTAAAAAATTGCTCCTCGAAGAATATAACAAACTTCTGGCTGCCAGTAATAAGGATGTTCATGATGATTCCAAAATCTCAACATTGCCTATTTCGAAGGAAATCTGCGAGCAATACGTTTTGGACGATACCAAGTATCCTTGGTTTATTGATTTGCTGAATATCAATCTGAATAATAGTGATTTGAATGAAGCGAAGCGGAGGATTCAATTATATATGGATACGTTTAAGCAAAACGGCCATAGAATTACTGAAAATCTTGATTTTAGCTGAGTGGTTAGATTTTTGGGCTTAAACCTTTATAAATTCAAATATTAAATTCAGTCTTAACATCCATCACTTGAAATCATATCATTGTTTGCTGATTCGATAAAGATTGCCTGCATCGGTCACTGTATACAACATACCATTGTGGTAGGTGATGTCTCTGAAACGTTCTTTTTTATCGCCCAATAACCATTCTTCAGCTATTACTTTATTGTTTTTTATGATCAATCGGGCGATATGCCCACTCCCCAATCCGCAGATAAATAAATTATTTTCCCATTCTGAGATGGTTTTGCCTTTATAAAAAGTCATTCCACTTGGAGATAAAGTAGGATCCCAATAATAAATGGGTTGTTCCATACCTGACTTTTGTTGAATAGTCTCGCCTATAGCAGGTCCACCATACTCGATACCGTAGGTGATCACCGGCCAACCATAGTTTTTGCCGGCTTTTATAATATTGACTTCATCTCCGCCTCTAGGTCCAAATTCTGCTTCCCACAAATCTCCTGTGACAGGATGAATGTCCAGGCTTTGAGCATTACGTACACCATAGGCATAGATTTCAGGCATGGCCCCTGGTTGGTTCATAAATGGATTACCGGGAGCCGGAAGACCTTCTTTAGTAATTTTAAAAATTTTGCCAAGCCCTGACTTCAGGTCTTGTGCTTGTCGCCGCCCTTCAAGAATAGATCTTTCACCTGTACTGACAAATAGATGCCCGTCACTATTAAAAATAAGTCGTGATCCAAAATGTAGCCCACTATTGAGCGCAGGTGTCGCGCGAAATATGACTAACGGGTTTTCAATTTTTGATTCCGTTTCATTCAATTTTCCTTTTGCTACGGCCATCACACTACCACCATCATAAGCTTCTGAATAAGACCAATAAATCATTTTATTCGTAGTGTACTGCGGATCTAAGGCCACATCGAGCAATCCTCCTTGGCCATTTGATTTTACCTCAGGGAATCCAATGATCTTTTTTTGCAATGCACCTTGGGCATCGAGGATCTGCATATAGCCGGACTTAGAAGTAATCAAAAATCGATCTTCAGACAAGGGTATGATGGCCCAGGGATTTTTTAAGTCTCCATTCAGTTTATCTACTTTATAAAGCGCCATTGTTTTGGTCCCAGCTATTCGGGTCTGACCTGCGAAGGCTGGTTTATAATTGCTGTTAGCATTCTGAGTTTCTAAAGGCGGGAGTTTAAGCGTATCACTTGTGTTTGATACCTTTGGTTGCTCAGTGAGTGGCTGAACACACGAGGTATTAAAGAAGAATATTAGTACCTGTAAGAATAGTGTGCTTTGCAGTATCATGGTGTAAGAATATTTAACAAAGATAAGGGATCGTATCCTATACGAATGATCCACCAAAGTAATGGATAGTTAAATATTCCTCAAAATAACTCTACTTTGGCAAATTAGCTCCCGAATCCAAAATTTTTCGATGTTATACTTCTCCGAAGTACGAAATCTCAGAATTGTGTCTATTACAAAGGTTTCGTTTCTCCGAAACTATAGATAATTCTTATTGCTTCGGTAGAAGCATAACATTTGTAATTATTTCTTCTTCGGTTCAAGGTACTTCGGAGAACTACAACATTGTGAATATAAAGCAATTTGACAAAGTAGAGATAACAGTATACGGGTATTATTTGATGAGAATTTCATTATGAGGCAAGGCATATTCATTATCCATCGTGATCAATACCAGGTGATCCCCTATACGGGCTTTAGTCATGATTCTTTGAATACTGACTTGTTTAAAAGTCTCATCGGAATACATGGTGATTGTTTTAGTGTTTTGATCCCGAATTGCAACTTTGAACTTTATTTTATCGACTGCTATACTCTCCGTTGGGGACAGATTAGCCGTGCAGACCGTAAGCTCTCCTGTACTTTTATGATCCAGGGTACACTTGCCATCCGGACTATAGTTATCTACGACCATTTTATTGTTAAGAAAAGCTGCCGAACAGTTGCTGAATAAGGACTGTCCGTAACTTTGGCAGATAAGTAGACAGGCGATCAGCCCAAGCGTACATCGAAAAACAAGTTTCATAATAGATTTATTTTATTGTGTTAAGCGACCAAATGTACATCCAGTTCATCGGGAATTGCCTTTTCTGTTGTAAAAGAGTGTAAAGAGTATGTAAAATGAGTGTAACAAAGCTTCAAACTGTATAAATGGCCTTCAAAATGGTCAAATTGGCACATTGTCCGGTACTCAAACATTCGAACCTGCAAGATTTTTTAGATGGGTTTTGAATGCAAAAAGATATCAATAAAGAGAGCAGTTAATTTTATAGTCTACTAAAGATGTTGTTTTAAATGGCATTTTAGCTGAATATAATTTTTAACCTGTTAGAAGAATCAAAAAAATGGTGTAGCAAAAAACAAAGACAACTCATTTGAAAGGCTCACCCCAGTCTCACCACCTCCCCACTCCGTACCGACTCATCACAAGCAAATGCCACTCTAAGACTGTTCACAGCATCCTGCATATGATCGGTGAGATCGATATCCTCATGGATTGCTTTTAAAAAATACAGTTGTTCCCGATTACACAATTCCTGATGATCGGGTTCATCGCTGAGATTGATCCACTCATCTGCTTTCGTAAATTCATCTTGGTCATTCTGGTCCGCATGATGCAACCGTAATGATTCTGTTTTGGTGTGAGCATCTATAGAATCTGATTTTCCTTTGCCACCGGCTTCTTTAGCTACGATAGACACGGAGCCTTTGGGGCCAATCACATCTTTTACAAAAAAAGCGGTCTCACTCATCATGGGTCCCCAGCCAGCTTCGTACCAGCCTACGGAACCATCTTCAAAACGAATTTGGAGTTGACCATAGTTATAATTCCATTCCGGGATCTCATCCGTTAATTTAGCGCCAATGGCACTCACCCATACCGGTTTACTTCGGGTCATTTGGCACATCACATCGATATAATGTACGCCGCAATCTACGATAGGACTCAAGCTTTTCATGAGATTGCGATGGACCGTCCACATATAGCCATGACTCTGTTGATTGAGATTCATACGCATTACGAGAGGTTTGCCTAAAGTCTGGGCGAGTTCGACAAATCTAGCCCAGGATGGATGGTGGCGGAGGATATAACCTATCACAAGTTTTTTGTTTGCCTGTATAGCTGCCTGCATCACTCGCTCTGATCCTGCTACCGTATCCGCTAGAGGTTTTTCTATAAATACATGACATCCCTGAGCAAATGATTTTAATGCAAATGATTCATGAGTGTCAGGATAGGTGGATATACACACCGCGTCCGGCTTAGTTGCAGCTATAGCTTGATCAAAATCATCAAACAGGAGATACTGACCTCCAAGCTTTTCATTCAATACTTCTTTGCTTTTACCGGTGGACACTAATCCACAGATTTCAAAACCATCGATATGATGATACGCTGTCGCATGAGAAGCGCCCATATTGCCGCATCCGACGACAAGGATGCGGAGTGATTTATTTGGTAATGACATATAATTTACAATTAGTTATTCAATGATTCAAAATTTGAACAAGCCTAAAGTTATTTATTTTTCTGTGAGGCCATTCGGACTTTACCGACTTCTTTCGCGCTTATTCCTTTCTTTTTATTTCCAAATCCCGCCCGAATATACGTAATGATGGATGCAATGGCATGATCATCCAATGCAGTATTTTTTGGCATAATACCGCTATACGTTTTGCCACTCACTTTTATTTCGCCTTGCATGCCATTTAATACGATGTCTATTAATTTCTCTGGATCTCCCTGCACCCACTCCGATCCGGCCAATGGGGGAAATCGATTATTATCGCCTTTGCCATCCGATTGATGACAACTGGCGCAATACGTTTTGTACAGTATACTCCCCTTGAGTCTATCTCCGCGTTGTAAATTGTCGTTGGTCTCATCGGGTGTTTTGATATACGATCGAGTCTTGCGATTTTCCATTGCGACCAAATATTGTGTAGTGAATTTAGTTTTATCTCCTCTATACATTACTCGCCATATCTTGCCTTTATTCGATTCACTGATATAGAGTGAGCCATCTGGTCCGGTAGCGAGCCCCATCGGCCTGTATTTGGCATCGCTGGTATTGACTACGGTGTCCACTACCGTAAAGCCATCTGCAAATACCTCCCACGTTCCATTGGGTTTGCCATCTATAAACGGCACAAAACAAACAATATACCCCGCCTGAGGATAAGGAGACCTATCCGTAGAGCCATGGAATGCTACAAATGCGCCTTGTCTATAGCGCTTGGGAAACTGATCCCCTTGATAAAATAAAATATCCATGGGTGCCCAGTGGCCGGGAAATCCAAAAACCGGATTGGTAAATGTACTCGCACGGCCTTCTATTTTGCCATCGCCCCCATAGCCGGGTTGCAACACATTTTTACCTAACATTTGATCATAATATGCATAGGGCCATCCATAATCATCACCATCTTTTACCTTAGCCATGATCTCAGATGGTAACATAGCCGCTAGCCATCCGGTATACAAATCTGGATACAGCGTTTGAAAATTATCAATACCATTGACCACTGCGTATAGACTTTTATCCGTTGGATTCCACTGCATACCCACTACGCTGCGCAGACCAGTCGCAAATCGATACCCATCATTTATTGTCAAATTAGTCTTTTTTGCATCGAATCTCCAGATACCGCCATGTTTTTCAAGATCTGGACAAGGATCAAGTCCTTTGCCATGGGGGGTGCCTGTAGGTCCATATAGGGCCATGTCCTGGCAGGCATCATTGGGTGATCCATATGGGACATACATATGATCTTTATCATCGAATGCGAGAGGTTTAGTAGTATGCCAGTTTCTTGCAACATTGGTATCTATATCCGTCAATACAGTCTCGAGAGTACTGGTCGGTACCAATTCACCATGCTTTAGTTTGTTTTTATATACAGCATTGACAGCGCTTGTGAATAGATAACCATTGTGTATGGTGACTCCCACAGCAAGGCTGCCTACATCTTGATAGCCACCAAAATAAACGATTGAATCCATTTTGCCATCACCATCAAGATCTCTTAAGCCTACTGTACCACCGGCTCCTTTCATTTTATCATTGTAAGTAAGCTTGACATAGATATCACCGTTATCATTGACCGCTATATGTCTTGATCTACCTACACTATCGATGACTGCGAGTGCTTCAAATCCATCCGGTAGATATAGTCCTGCATTGTTTGCATCGCCCTGGGGTAATGGTGCTGTCGTACAACTAAGAAAAAACAGGTTGAGGGCTAATGCAATGCATAAAAAATAAACAGATCTTTTCATACGGAGTGGTATTAATTAATTTTTGGAGATTCGGCTTGGATAACTAAAGCCCAATCCGTCCCACCTGCGCTATTGAATTTAGGAGGGGTAAATTTTCTTCTGGCTTTATTTAAAAATGGCGATTTAGTAATTCGAATATACTTCCCATTTGTCGGATCAAACCATGCTGCTGAAAGTGTTTGAGCCATGCCTTTTAAATCGACTGTAATACTCCCACGATGAGCCGGTGGGATGTAGGCGATCAAATGACTGCCGGAAGGATTGCTTACTGACGATACATAATCAGCATTGGATTCATTGCTGCCTCCCTGGACGATAAGATCCCTCATTGTATTAAGACCAGATGGAACGAACTCCCACCAAGGCAATGATTTAATAAACCGATTCAAGTGCATCATATCAGATGCCCCGGAAGTATTAAGATGATTTTTCCATTCTACAAAAGGCCATACATAACCGTTGCCTGAAATATATCCAGCTGTCGTGCTCAACCAGCCCCACCACTGAAATCGCCTCACTGGCTGTGTAGCACTGGGATTTACATTGTTACCGTCCGGGCCTTCTTCATCATAGGGTTCTTCCAGAAGAAATGCAGGCATGGAAGGTTGATGCAAATAAGCTTTACGCCCTAAGCTTGGTACAAGGACAGATCCCGAAGTATACGAGCCATTCAGATTGATATGCTGTCCAAAATCTTTTTGATCAGTGCTGTTCTGGCCCGAGTTGGCCTCGGAACTATAATGTATAGATTGTTGATCGGAAACGCTTTTTAGTCCTTTGATCAAAGCAGCCTCAGCGTTTCTCTGAGATATAGTGAAGTTGCCCATGTCACCCAATAACATCCAGACTAAATTTTTTTGATGTTTATATCGGTTAGCGATCCATGCACCGTACATCTCAGTTTTTTTTGTTCCATTTGCAATAAGTTCTTCCATCCACCCTTGATCAGTCGCGACATATCCTACGTAGGCCGGGAAAAAAAATACGAGAAGGCCTTTGGATTCACAGTAAGCAAGGAACGTATCCACATAAGACCAATATTTTTCATTGGGAGAAGTCATATCCGGTGCTTCTGCATTGATATCAGTATATACCAAGGATCCATTCCAGTGGGACCCATTTAATTGGTTTAGAAACGGAGCATCGCCATTGCCATTGAATGGTGGATGATTGCCTCTAGGATCATGGTTCATCACATTCATTTCTATCGCATTATAGTCGAGGGCTAGTGTATTTTCTAGGTATAATTGATAATCTGTTTTTGATAGTGAAATTACAAACCACGAAGTCCTGCCAAGGATAGGGAAAGGGCTTTTGTTTTGATCTATGAGATAATGCCCGTCAACACTGATTTTTAAAGGAAAAGCAGTAGAATTGATTTTTTTTGAAGAAGTATTCATTAAAATTTGTCCAATCAGCAGACATTTTGAGATCATCACTATACTTAAGACCAGTATTCGTCGCATTGTTTATATTTTATTATTTAAGATTATTTAATGTAAGGAGTAGCCCCTAGTCCATTCAAGTCCCACACTATTTTTCCTTCCCGTATCGTCATTTCCGCCTCTAACTTTTTAGTGCCTTTGATTTTGGTACCTCCTGCATCCATAAACCCATAGTCGCCTTTACGAATACGAATGATCGCGATATCTGCAACACTGCCTACCGACAACCTGCCGAGATCTTTTCTTTTGATGGCTTGAGCCGGTGACCACGTAGTTCTTAAGATCACATCATCTATGCTCATGCCCATGGCCATGTATTTAGACATCACATTAAGCAGGTCCTTCATACCGGCATTCATGCTGAAGCGATGCAGGTCTGTTCCAAATGTGTGAGGTGCAAGCCCTTGTCTCAGAGCCGGTATCGCTTGATTAAACCAAAATCCTGCTCCGCCATGGCCTACATCAAATAAGACACCTTTTTGTAAAGCCGTTTTAATAAATGGCCTCATTACGCCATTAGAATCGATCACCGGCATTCGTTCTGGTATATTTTCAAAGGAATGTGTGATGATATCTCCGGGACGCATATGATTTAATTGTTCTTCAAGAGTATAGTTTGGCAAATGACATTCGACGAATAATGGAACATCAGATATATTGCAAGCTGCTATCGCATTATGGAATGGTGTCCAATCCTTGCCTTGGTAGTGCCCAATCTTAATGCCAACGATCAGGTCTTTATATTTTTGTTGCACAGCAACAGCATTGTTTGGATCGATATCGTTGATATCTGTCTCGCTATCTTTGCCACTCATACCATTTCCGGATATATTCAACCAAGCTAGAATACGAGTCTTAGATTTATCAATTACCTGTACTTTGAATTGTGGAAAATTGCGCCAACCTGAAGTCCCCGCATCCACTACCGTAGTCACTCCAGATTTAAATGTAAAATCATCCGGTGAGAGGCTCAAAATGCCATCTGCAAATACATCAGGCTTGCTGCCAACAAAGACATGAGTGTGGATATCGATAAAGCCTGGACAAAGGATTAATCCTTTAGCATCTATCGTTTTTATTGCTTTGAATGTAGTTAACCTAGGTCCGACTTTTAATATTTTACGCTGATGAATAGCGATATCCATGTGGGCGTGAATATGATTGCCTGGATCAATCAGCAATCCATTTTGTATCAGTAGGTCAATGTTTTGAGCGTGGAGGCATGTTGTAAGTAGAAATAAATAGTGTAGCGTTCGGATAGAGTTTATGATTTTTGCCTTTATATCCAAACTATTTACCATCTCTATTTAATTATCAAAAAACGTGTCAATGAACGGTGCAATAGCTATATCAAACATTGACAGTTTTGATTCTTTGTTAATAAAATACTTAATAAAAAGAGCACATCATTCTTTAATTTTTAAAATTATATGAAGGCTAAGGAAAATATCGATAAATTTCATTTCTATCTAGTATGCGGTTCACCTTTATTCATTTTGTATCCCATAATTTCATGCTGATCCCATTTAAATCCCATACGATCTTCCCACTTCGTATCGTCAACTCTGCTTCTAACTTTTTAGT